>NZ_KV813680.1 GCF_001813675.1 Streptococcus sp. HMSC078D09 | reverse complement strand
TTTGATAAATTTAGTTACGCTATTTTCAATCAGTGTAAAGGCTTTAACCTTATAGGTTTTTAATGTTTTCATAAATGAACCTCCATATTTTGATAAATCGGCAGCAACATGGCTGCATAGAGTAAGACAATCACAAGAGCCACAAAGACAAACACCAAGGGTTGTATCACATTCATGGCCTTGTGAACCCGACGAAAGAAATCTTCCCATGTTTTTTCAGCGTAGATCTCTAGCTCACTTCCGAGCTTTGATTTGACTTCACCGTATTCAATCATAAGGGACAATTCTTTTTTGAAAAAAGAATACCCCCTGACCGTCTCTGAAAAGGACTGGCCACGATCTAAAGAAAGAGCTAAGTCCCTTCCAATTTCCTGAAAAAGCTGGGATTTTTGCCCCTGCATCATGGAAAAAATCTGAGACAATTCCAATCCTTGTCCAATCAGATTACCCCATTCTCTGGCATAATAGGCTGTCAAATAAGCTTGAATCATGCCTTTCCCGAAAGGCAGATGAGACAAGGTTCTAAAAACCTTGATCTTGCCTGACTTTCGATAATAGAGAAAGCTGAGTAAGAAGAAGATCACCAGTCCCGCTCCTAAGGCCAAAAAGAGTTGGGGGAAGGAACTGATCAATTGCGTCCCAATATTTTGAGCATCCATTTGAGGAAGCAAGTAATTGCGCAAGCCTAGCATAATCAGAACTAAAAATCCAAGCAAGATGAGAGGATAGGTGCTCACCTCAATCAGCTTTTTCTTGACCTTGCGCATGTTTTCTAGGTAAGCACTGATTTTCTCCAAGCTCAATGCAAGATTGCCATGGAGTTCAGCGAGAGACAGCTGTGTCGTGACCGCATCTGAAAAACCGATCCCCGCCATCATCTCTGAAAAACTCCGCCCCCTCGAGAGGTCCTCTCGCATCTGGGAAACCAAACGACTCTCCACTAGGTGAGAGCGATCCAGAAAATCGACAATCTCAGACAGATGAAAACCACTCGAATAAAGATTCAAAAACAATTCGATGATTTGCTTTTGTTTAGCGGTAGATAATTTTTTCGGCTTGCGCCTGAGCCAGCTGGATATATCCCGATTGAGCCAAGAGATCCATTTGTTGGTTCCAGCGACTGGCTGAGTGCTCTTGGTAGTTTTCCGTCGCAAAATCGACCACACCTCCTCCTGCAATTAATCGTTGGTAGCAAATACCTTGTAAAACAATCTTGAGCTCTTCCTCACTCACTCCAAGTTCTAAGAGCCTCTCATAAACACCTCGAACGCTCTTGGCATGGATCGTAGAGAAGACGGTGACTCCTGTCAAACTAGCTCGTACGACCGCACGAGCTGTTTCCCTATCTCGGATTTCTCCAATAATGAGAAGGTCCGGCCGATGGCGTAAGGAGAGTTTGATCAGGTTGTCATAGGTCATGCCGATCTGGTCATTCAGCTGAAGTTGAAGCATATTGTCCTGCTTGATCTCGACAGGGTCTTCAATAGACATGACTTGCTGGTCCGCAAAGCGCTCTTGCGCCAACGCATGCATGAGAGTGGTCTTTCCCGAACCAACAGGACCTGCAAAGAGATAGAGGCCACGACCAGCCAATTTCTTCTTCAAGTCTGGCAACTGATCAAACCAAAACCGTAATTCTCGCTCCTCATCATGCAAGAGCCGAATAACCAAGCTTTCATAGCCACGATAATCCCCCACCGTTGACAAGCGAATCGAAACCACTCCATTCTCCAAAGGGTAATCACACGATCCTAGCTGGCTGCGCCTTTTTTCTCCCACATTCATCCCTGCCACGAACTTAAAGTGGCTGATAATAGCCGTCATCTCCTCAAAAGGGAAGGACTGCACAAAGCGCCTCTCGTCTCCCACCCTCATAAAAACCTGGTACTCCTCCTTCCGAGGAATGAAGTAGAGATCCTGAGCCTCTTCCTTCTTTCCCATGCGGATCAATTTTTTTGCAATTTCTTGAACCATAGTTCCTCCTCTCACTTATACTATTCGAAAAAGAAGACAAAAAAAGAAGACTTTCTAGATCGCTCTAAAAAATCTTCCGCATTTCTCTTATGACAGGGTCGTCCCCTTTTTTGAATCGAGTGTATATTGACAAGAACGGTGTTTGCGACTGCCTCTTTCCTTTTCGTAGCCTGGGCGGAGCTTGCTTTTAGGGATCTTATGCTCGTCTTCTAGGAGGACAATCGAATGGAAAAACTGCACATCTTCACTGCAGTCCTCACACCACTCTTGCTCCTTGGTATCCCAAAAGATCGTCATGAGGTCACTCCGACTCTTATAACTTGGAAAGTGCTCATTTAACTCCAACCACTTCTGCTTGTAGTATTTCAAAGCCTGGTAATAGTCTTCAAACTTCCGACTACTCACGATATCATCTTCCCAACCTTCTAAAAACCACCAGGGTTCACAGTCCCCGTACATTTCAATCACTCGATACATAAACTCTTCCATCCTTTGTACCCTCTATTATATAGAAAATCCTTTGAGAATAAAAGTTTTCTGCTCAGAGCATGATTTTTCAGGTAGTTTTCAGGCTATTTTCACCATTATTTTTCAAAAATAGACTGCCTAATTGCTATTGGGTCCTTTTTTCAAAAAAAAGCCGGAACTTGTAGTTCCGACTAATTTTCTTATTCTTCTACGACTTCAGCTGTTTGAACTTCATCGACTGTTCCATCTGTTAATGGCACTTCTTCGATAATTTCAACTTCATTAATCGCTTGTGGTTCCAAGTTACGGTAACGAGCCATACCTGTACCTGCAGGAATAATCTTACCAATGATAACATTTTCCTTAAGTCCAAGGAGATGGTCTTTCTTACCACGGATCGCTGCGTCAGTAAGGACACGAGTTGTTTCCTGGAAGGAAGCCGCTGACAAGAAACTGTTGGTTTCAAGAGAGGCTTTGGTGATTCCCATAAGGACTGGACGAGCAGTCGCAGGAACTCCACCAGAAATAAGGACATCCTTATTAGCATCTGTAAAGTCTGTAATGTCCATCAGAGTACCCATGAGAAGGTCTGTATCTCCTGGATCCATGACACGTACTTTACGGATCATTTGACGCACCATTACCTCGATGTGTTTGTCGCCGATTTCTACCCCTTGGCTACGGTATACTTTTTGTACTTCCGCAAGAAGGTAAGTTTCAACAGACAAGACATCACGAACGGCAAGGAGACGTTTTGGTTGGATAGACCCTTCTGTCAGAGCATCACCACGAGAGACTTGATCTCCCACTTCGACTTTCATGCGGGCAGTGTAAGGGACAACGTATTCGCCCTCACCAGTTGCTCCGCTAACAAAGACTTTCTTGGTGCGTGTAGAAGCATCTTCTTCGATCGCTGTGACTTCCCCTTTGACCTCAGTGATGACCGCTTCCCCTTTTGGATTGCGGGCTTCAAAGATTTCTTGGACACGAGGAAGACCTTGCGTGATATCGGTATTTGAGGCAACCCCACCCGTGTGGAAGGTACGCATGGTCAACTGTGTACCAGGTTCCCCGATAGATTGGGCAGCGATAGTTCCGACTGCTTCACCCACTTCAACCGCATCACCAGTCGCCAAGTTGATACCATAACAGTGACGGCAGACACCATGGCGGGTGTTACATGTAAAGACAGAGCGGATAGTGACTTCTTCAACACCAGCTTTGACAATTTCACGTGCTAGGTCTTCTGAAATCAAAGTATCTGGACCAACGATGACTTCACCTGTTTCAGGGTGTTTAACAGATTTCTTGGTATAACGACCAGTCAAGCGTTCTTCGAGTGGCTCGATCATTTCCTTACCATCAGTAATAGCACGGATCACAAGTCCACGGTCTGTTCCACAGTCATCTTCACGGATAATGACGTCTTGGGCAACGTCAACCAAACGACGAGTCAAGTAACCTGAGTCGGCTGTCTTGAGGGCCGTATCGGTCATCCCTTTACGGGCACCGTGAGTTGAGAAGAACATTTCGAGTACTGACAAACCTTCGCGGAAGTTTGACAGGATTGGCAATTCCATGATCCGTCCGTTTGGAGCGGCCATCAAACCACGCATACCGGCAAGTTGCGAGAAGTTTGAGATGTTACCACGAGCTCCAGAGTCCATCATCATAACGATTGGGTTCTTCGGATCTTGGTTATCCACTAAGCGTTTTTCCAATTTCTCACGGGCTGCACGCCATTCAGCTGTAACGGCATTGTAGCGTTCGTCATCTGTGATCAAACCACGACGGAATTGTTTGGTAATTTGTTCCACACGTTTGTGAGATTCTTCAATGATTTCTGCCTTGTCTTCAACGACCGGAATATCAGCAATCCCCACTGTCAAACCAGCAAGGGTTGAATGATGGTAACCCAAGTCTTTCAAGCGGTCCAAGAAAGCAGACGTTTCAGTTGTACGGAAGCGTTTGAAGATTTCTGCGATGATATTTCCAAGATTTTTCTTCTTGAATGGAACGTTTAATTCCAATTTCTCAATCGCTGCTTTGACATCTTGACCAGGCTCCAAGAAGTACTTAGCTGGAACGCCTTCTGTCAAGTTGGCATTATTTGGCTCTTGAAGGTATGGAAGTTCTGCAGGCATGATATCGTTAAAGAGGATCTTACCAACAGTTGTCAAGAGAATCTTGTGTTGTTGCGCTTCTGTCCATGGTTTGTTCAAGCTATCTGTCGCAATTCCGACACGGGTATGCAAGTGAACATAGCCATTGCGAAGAGCCATGACTGCTTCATCACGGTCTTTAAAGACCATGCCTTCCCCTTCACGACCAGCTTCTTCCATAGTGAGGTAGTAGTTCCCCAATACCATATCCTGAGATGGGGTAACAACTGGTTTACCGTCTTTTGGATTCAAGATGTGCTCAGCAGCCAACATCAAGATACGAGCTTCTGCTTGGGCTTCTTCTGAAAGCGGTACGTGGATGGCCATTTGGTCACCGTCAAAGTCGGCATTGTAGGCTTCACAGACAAGCGGGTGCAAGCGAAGGGCTTTCCCGTCAATCAAGACAGGCTCAAAGGCTTGGATCCCCAAACGGTGAAGGGTCGGTGCGCGGTTCAAGAGAACTGGGTGTTCTTTGATCACTTCTTCTAGGATATCCCAGATGCGTTCATCTCCACGTTCGACCAAGCGTTTTGCAGCTTTGACGTTTTGCACGATATCACGCGCAACGATTTCACGCATGACGAATGGTTTGAAGAGCTCGATGGCCATTTCACGTGGCACACCACATTGGTACATCTTAAGAGTTGGACCAACGGCGATAACAGAACGTCCTGAGAAGTCCACACGTTTACCAAGCAAGTTTTGACGGAAGCGTCCTTGTTTCCCTTTGAGCATGTGGCTCAATGATTTCAGTGGACGGCTACCTGGTCCTGTGATCGGACGACCACGACGACCGTTATCGATCAAAGCATCAACAGCTTCTTGGAGCATCCGTTTTTCGTTTTGCACGATGATACCAGGGGCATTCAACTCAAGCAAACGCGCCAAACGGTTGTTCCGGTTGATCACACGACGGTAAAGGTCGTTCAAGTCAGAGGCAGCAAAACGGCCACCATCCAATTGGACCATCGGACGAAGATCTGGTGGAATAACTGGAAGGATGTTGAGAACCATCCATTCTGGCTTGTTACCAGATTTGTAGAAGGCATCCAAGACATCCAAACGACGAACAGCCTTCACACGTTTTTGACCAGTTGCAGTCTTCAATTCTTCTTTCAAGAGAGCAATTTCAGCTTCCAGATCCACTTGTTTCAAGAGGTCTTGGATCGCTTCTGCACCCATCTTAGCTACAAAAGAACCTGGTCCGTATTCACGCAAGCGTTCACGGTATTCACGTTCTGTCATGATGGATTTGTGCTCAAGTGGTGTATCTTTTGGATCGATCACCACGTAAGCTGCGAAGTAAATAACTTCTTCAAGGGCACGAGGGCTCATATCCAAGGTCAATCCCATACGAGAAGGGATGCCTTTGAAGTACCAGATGTGTGATACAGGCGCTTTCAACTCGATGTGTCCCATACGTTCACGACGAACCTTGGCACGTGTTACTTCAACCCCACAGCGGTCACAAACGATCCCTTTGTAACGGATCCGTTTGTATTTCCCACACGCACATTCCCAGTCTTTTGTAGGTCCAAAGATGACTTCATCAAAGAGACCTTCACGTTCTGGTTTCAATGTACGGTAGTTGATTGTTTCAGGTTTCTTGACCTCTCCATAAGACCATGAACGGACCTTGCTTGGAGAAGCTAGGGTGATTTGCATACTTTTAAAACGATTTACATCAACCACTATTTCTTACCTTTCCTTGTTTTCATACTTGTTTCATTTGGATACAGCTTAGGTGGGGAAAGAAAGAAAACTTTCTTGCCACCTCCTTGTGTCTGTATCTTGTTATCGAATCATCCTGTCAGAAGCATTGGTTTCTCACAAGACAATCATTTTTACTGATTATTTTTCTGATTCTTCAGCATCAAAGGCTGCTTTTGCTTCCTTGGCTGCTTTTTCACGTGCTTTTTCAAGGTCATCCACATGAATCACATCATCGTCTTCCCCTTCATCGAGGTCACGAAGTTCCACTTCTTGATCATCTTCGTCCAAGACACGCATGTCAAGACCAAGAGATTGCAATTCTTTGACAAGAACGCGGAAGGATTCTGGTACACCTGGTTTTGGAATTGGTTTACCTTTGGTAATCGCTTCATAAGCTTTCAAACGTCCGTTGACATCATCTGACTTGTAGGTCAAGATTTCTTGAAGGACATTTGATGCACCATAAGCCTCAAGGGCCCACACTTCCATTTCCCCGAAACGTTGTCCACCAAACTGAGCTTTCCCTCCGAGTGGTTGTTGGGTAACCATTGAGTATGGTCCGACTGAACGGGCATGGAGTTTATCATCAACCATGTGGTGAAGCTTGATCATGTACATGACACCGACAGAAACACGGTTGTCAAACGGCTCACCTGTACGTCCATCGTAAAGAATCGTCTTGGCATCACTATCCATACCAGCTTCTTTCACAGTATCCCAGAGGTCTTCTGAGCTTGCTCCGTCAAAGACTGGTGTTGCGATGTGAATACCCAAGTTACGAGCGGCCATACCAAGGTGAAGTTCCATAACCTGACCGATATTCATACGTGATGGCACCCCAAGAGGGTTCAACATGATATCAACCGGTGTACCGTCTGGAAGGTAAGGCATATCTTCAACTGGAACAATACGAGACACAACCCCTTTGTTTCCGTGACGACCGGCCATCTTATCTCCGACGCGGATCTTGCGTTTTTGTGCGATGTAAACACGAACCAACATGTTGACACCCGATTGCAATTCATCTCCGTTTGCACGTGTAAAGATCTTAACATCGCGAACGACTCCATCTCCACCGTGAGGTACACGAAGAGAAGTATCCCGCACTTCACGAGATTTATCTCCAAAGATCGCGTGAAGGAGACGTTCTTCAGCAGAAAGGTCTTTTTCACCCTTTGGTGTGACCTTACCGACAAGGATATCGCCTTCTTTAACTTCCGCACCAATACGGATAATACCTGTTTCATCCAAGTCACGAAGAGCATCTTCCCCAACGTTTGGAATTTCACGGGTAATTTCTTCAGGGCCTAACTTGGTATCGCGTGTTTCTGATTCAAATTCTTCCAAGTGAACAGATGTGTAGACATCTTCTTTCACCAAGCGTTCGCTCATGATAACGGCATCCTCGAAGTTATACCCTTCCCAAGTCATGTAAGCGACGATTGGGTTTTGACCAAGGGCCATTTCCCCTTTTTCCATCGATGGGCCGTCAGCGATAAAGTCACCTTTTTCAACAACATCGCCAACTTTTACAAGAGTACGTTGGTTGTAAGCCGTACCTGAGTTTGAACGACGGAATTTTTGGATATGGTAAACATCAAGAGATCCATCTTCCCGACGAACTTCTACCTTGTCTGCATCTGCATAAGTAACTTTACCATCGTGTTGAGCAATGACTGCAGCTCCTGAGTCATGGGCTGCTTGGTATTCCATACCAGTACCCACGTAAGGGGCTTTTGGATCGATCAATGGCACAGCCTGACGTTGCATGTTGGCACCCATGAGGGCACGGTTGGAGTCATCGTTTTCCAAGAAAGGAATACATGCTGTCGCAACGGCAACTACTTGTTTTGGAGATACGTCCATGTAGTCGACTTGATCAGATGGGAATTCTTGGTTGTTACCACGGTGACGTCCCATAACGATTGGCTCAGCAAAGCCACCTTTTTCGTTCAACTTAGAGTTGGCCTGAGCGACGATGTACTCATCTTCTTCATCGGCTGTCAACCAAACGATTTCGTTGGTCACTACACCTTTTTCACGGTCCACTTTACGGTATGGTGTTTGGATGAAACCATATTTGTTCAAGTGTCCATAAGATGACAAGTTGTTGATCAAACCGATGTTTGGTCCTTCAGGTGTTTCGATTGGACACATACGACCATAGTGGGTATAGTGCACGTCACGCACTTCATATCCGGCACGGTCACGTGTCAAACCACCAGGCCCTAAGGCAGATAAACGACGTTTGTGAGACAACTCAGAAAGTGGGTTGTGTTGGTCCATGAACTGTGACAACTGTGAAGAACCAAAGAATTCTTTAATTGCTGCAGTTACTGGGCGGATGTTGATGATTTGTTGTGGTGTCAAGACATCGTTATCTTGTACAGACATCCGTTCGCGAACGTTTCGTTCCATCCGTGAAAGTCCAAGACGCACTTGGTTGGCAAGCAATTCACCAACGGCACGAATCCGACGGTTTCCAAGGTGGTCGATATCATCCACGCGACCAATACCTTCTGCAAGGTTCAAGAAATAGCTCATTTCTGTCAAGATATCAGCTGGAGTTACGATGCGCACTTTGTCAGATGGGTTGGCATTCCCGATGATGGTAACAACGCGGTCTGGATCTGTTGGAGCGACAACTTTGAATTTTTGCAATTCTACTGGTTCTGTCAAAACAGCAGCATCATTTGGAATGTAGGTAATTTTGTTCAAACCGTTATCCAATTGTTCAGAGATGCTGTCGATCACATCGCGCGTCATGACAGTATCAGCTTCTACAAGGATTTCCCCTGTTTCAGCATCTACCAATGGTTCTGCGATTGTTTGGTTCAACAAGCGGTTCTTGATATTGAGTTTCTTGTTGATCTTGTAGCGACCAACTGGTGCCAAGTCATAACGACGTGGATCAAAGAAACGAGCTACCAACAAGCTACGTGAGCTTTCCGCTGTTTTTGGTTCACCTGGACGAAGACGCTCGTAGATTTCTTTGAGGGCTTCATCTGTCCGTGAATCCATTGGATTTTTGTGGATATCTTTTTCAATGGTATTGCGAACCAATTCGCTGTCCCCAAAGATATCGATGATTTCATCATCTCCAGAGAATCCAAGAGCACGCACAAGAGTTGTAAATGGAATTTTACGTGTGCGGTCGATACGTGTGTAAGCAATGTCTTTTGAGTCTGTTTCAAGCTCTAACCAAGCCCCACGGTTAGGGATAACAGTTGATCCATAACCAACCTTACCATTCTTGTCCACCTTATCATTGAAGTAGACACCTGGTGAGCGGACCAACTGAGATACGATAATCCGTTCTCCACCATTGATGATGAAAGTTCCCATTTCAGTCATGATTGGGAAATCACCAAAGAAAACTTCTTGGGTCTTGATTTCACCTGTTTCTTTGTTGACCAAACGGAAGGTCACAAAGATTGGTGCTGAGTAGCTGGCATCGTGGATGCGCGCTTCTTCAAGCGAATACTTAGGTTCGCGGATTTCATAACCCACAAATTCCAATTCCATTGTATCCGTGAAGTTTGAGATGGGAAGCACATCTTCAAATACTTCCTTCAAGCCATGATCCAAGAAATCTTTGAATGAGTCTGTCTGGATTTCAATCAAGTTTGGTAAATCAAGAACCTCTTTGATTCTTGAAAAACTACGACGGGTCCGATGTTTCCCGTATTGAACGTCATGTCCTGCCAAAGTTTTTAGCTCCTTTTTCCATACTAGGATAGCTTGGTAAAATGACTTTCACCACCTATCCGGTTTTAACTACAATTGTGTGATTTGCATCACGTGAAGAGCTGTCTCTTCACCTCATTCGCCGCTTTTTGTAATTTTTAGAAAAATTAAATTTGTGTAACAAACTAGGATTTTTCTGAAAAATAGGCACAAAAAGAGCAGCTAAATCGACTTATTCAAGTAAGATTTAACTGCTGTAAGCTCTTATTTGGACAATATTTCAAATAAAGCACACGACAAATTAGTTATCACTATTATACCGTTTTTTGCTACAAAAATCAAGGCTTTCTCCAGGTTTTCTACTGGATCAGACTAGCGTCGATTGCCACGATTTGAGCTGTTTCGATTTGAACTATTGCTTGATGAACTATTGGTTGTCGAATTGTTCTTATTATTCGACTGGCTTCCACTGCTATTGCCGAGAATCGCTGCCCAAGCACTTTGATAATCGCTATCCGATCCCCCGATGGCAAAGTGGTATTGAGTGGTTGGCGCTCCGTTTTTAGCCCAAAGACTCGTCACCATTTGACCGCTCACATCGATATCCCGGCCATTGACATTGACGCGGCCCGGTTTTTCACCAGTCGATTTGAGCACTTCAGAACGGATCACACTCTTATCGAGAGTGAATTTATCCTGAATTCCAAAGAGACTTGGATCTGCTTGGTAGATCGCATTCGCCAACTGCGCCATGTATTGGGCATTGTTGTTGTATCCGGTCAAGGTTTGCATGGAAGCATTGTTGTCATGGCCAATCCAACCTCCTAAAGAAACATTTGGGGTGGACAGCATGAGCCACATATCCCCATTTGAGTTAGTGGTACCGGTTTTTCCAATCCAGTCAGCACCTGCCAGCGTTGGGTTGACTTGGCTAATCCGTGACTTAAAGGTCGTTGTTGCACCAGACGTAATAACCCCGCGCAAGAGATCCTGCATAATCGTTGCCGTTGCTGGAGAGTAAACACGAACAGGATCTGCCTCGTGCTTGTAGACTACATCCCCATCTCGATCAATGATTTGCTCTACCATGTAGCGTTTGAGGTAGTTCCCATTGTTAGCAATGGTTTGGAAACCATTGGTATGTTGGGCAACAGTGACCTCAATTCCTCCCCCCATCGGCAGACTCTCAATGCCATATTCAGGGATATCATAGCCCATTTTCTTCATGTAGGATGGGACATCCACACCCTTTTCACGAAGGGTCCGGTAAGTCCAGTAAGCTGGAATATTCCATGAGGTGTTGAGAGCCTCACGGAGATCCATCATGGCTGTTCCTCGGCTATCCACGTGCATGATCGGCTCACCACTTGAGAAATTAGTTGGGTAGTTAGAAAGGATGCTATTGCTTCCCATCAAGCCTTGGTCGATGGCAATCCCATAGGCCAACAGTGGTTTGATAGTAGACCCTGGGGAACGCTCTGTATCAAAGGCATGGTTGTTTTGGTTGCCATCAAAATTCCGTCCACCGATAAATCCTAAAACCGCACCTGTTCGGTTGTCCATAAGGACATTCCCAACTTCTACAAGACCCGTCCCATCATCTAAGACACTTCCAAAATTCGCTACTGCGGCCTGCATCGCATTGTGAACCGGTTTGTTAATCGTGGTTTGAATGGTGTAGCCACCTTCGCGCAACTCGCTCTCAGCTAATTCTTGGTAAGCCTTGACGGTTTCATTATTTTTCAAGTCTTGCTTGGTGACATTGTCTCGCTTGATCAAGTAATCATACATGGCCTCTTTTGCTTCTGCCATGGCTTGGAAGTAGAGGTAGTCATGCGGTGTTTTCTCGATGCCATCTGGAGCGATGAAGTCTTTGGTCAAGTCGTACTGAGCATAGGTCTCGTAGTCTTTTTTCGACAAGGCTCCCGTCCGGTACATATTGAACAAAACGTCTTTGGCACGCGCCAAACCTAACTCGAGGTTTTCCTTGCTCTTTAGGCTACCGTCTGCAGCATAAGGAGAGTAGACAATCGGACTTTGTGGCAAGCCAGCGATAAAGGCCGCTTGTGGAACAGACAAGTCCTTCGCAGAGACGCCAAAGATCCCTTGAGCTGCAGCTTCCACACCCGCAATATTTTGTCCCCGATTGTTTCGTCCAAAAGGCGAAACATTTAAGTAGGTGGTTAGGATTTCATTTTTATCCATTCCCCGCTCTAAAGCCAAGGCATCGACAATCTCTGTCGCCTTACGAGTAAAGGTTGGAGCGTCTCCCACGACTTGCTGTTTGATCAACTGCTGGGTCAGGGTTGATCCCCCACTAGAGGAGCCCACACCGGCTACAGATCCAAGTGTTGCCCGAAGAACGGCTTTAGGTACAACCCCCTTGTGGCTTTCAAAATTCTCATCCTCAGTAGCGATCACAGCCTTCTTGACATTGTCTGAAATGGCATCTCCTGCTACGGGCGTGCGGATCAAATCACTGTCCACTTCTGCAATCAGGCTCTTATCGGAATAGGTCAGTTTTGAAACACTGCTGACATTGCGGACCTGCTGGACCAGTTCTTCTGTCTTTGGAACCTTGACATTGCTAAAGAGGCTCGCCGCATAACCAATCCCGATCCCTGCACCAAATAAAAAGAGGCACACGAACAGGGCGATCATGACATCCCACAAGAGTTTGAGAGTTCGCAAAAAGGTCGCAAAAATATCGCCGACAGACCAGCTACTTTCCTCATTTTTTTCCTTATTCGGAGTTTCTGTATACATATTTGCAAAGAATTTTTGGACTTTCTTCCAAAACTCTTGCAGCTTCTCTTTTAATTGATTCACTGATTCTTTCTCCTTGTTCCCTATATTATAGCAGATTAGGCCCTTTGTTTTCAATCACAAGAGCGTAGAAATCGTCACTCATTCTGCTTGGGTAAGGACAAGAAAATGATGGAAACCATTGCCATTTCCGTGGTTTATGGTAGAATAGAGAAATGAATAAACTTATAAAGGAGAAAAGACACATGCACATTTTTGATGAGCTAAAAGAGCGTGGTTTGGTATTTCAAACGACGGATGAAGAAGCCTTACGCAAAGCACTGGAAGAAGGTCAGGTTTCTTATTATACTGGTTATGATCCAACTGCTGACAGCCTTCACCTTGGTCACTTGGTTGCCATCTTGACGAGCCGTCGCCTTCAACTAGCAGGCCACAAACCTTATGCGCTCGTTGGCGGTGCGACTGGTCTCATTGGTGATCCGTCCTTCAAAGATGCTGAACGTAGTCTCCAAACAAAAGAAACTGTACAAGAATGGGTTCGTTCCATTCAAGGGCAATTGTCTCGTTTCCTCGATTTTGAAAATGGCGACAACAAAGCTGAAATGGTCAACAACTACGATTGGTTCGGAAGCATTAGCTTTATTGACTTCCTTCGTGATGTCGGCAAATACTTTACAGTCAATGCTATGATGAGTAAGGAATCTGTGAAGAAACGGATTGAGACAGGGATTTCTTACACAGAGTTTGCTTACCAAATCATGCAAGGCTACGACTTCTACGTCCTCAACCAAGAACACAATGTAACCCTTCAAATCGGTGGATCAGACCAATGGGGGAACATGACAGCTGGTACTGAGTTGATGCGACGTAAGGCTGACAAGACTGGCCACGTTATCACTGTTCCACTCATCACAGACGCGACTGGTAAAAAATTTGGTAAATCTGAAGGGAATGCTGTTTGGCTCAACCCTGAAAAGACTTCTCCATACGAAATGTACCAATTCTGGATGAATGTGATGGATGCTGACGCTGTGCGCTTCTTGAAAATCTTCACGTTCTTGTCACTGGACGAAATCGAAGAGATCTGCAAACAGTTTGAGGCTGCTCCTCATGAACGCTTGGCTCAAAAGATCTTGGCGCGTGAAGTGGTCACCCTCGTTCACGGTGAAGAAGCTTACAAGGAAGCCCTCAACATCACAGAACAACTCTTTGCAGGAAACATCAAAAACCTTTCTGTCAAAGAACTCAAACAAGGCCTTCGTGGTGTGCCAAACTACCAGGTCCAAGCAGAAGACAACCTCAACATTGTAGAACTCTTGGTCACAGCTGGTGTAGTGAATTCTAAACGCCAAGCCCGCGAAGATGTTCAAAATGGAGCGATCTACGTCAATGGCGAACGCATCCAAGACCTTGACTATGTCTTGAACGATAGCGATAAATTAGAAAATGAATTGACCGTTATCCGTCGCGGTAAGAAAAAATACTTTGTTTTGACTTATTAAGAAAGTAAAACCACGAAGTTTGGTATGAACTTCGTGGTTTTCTTATACACTTTTCCCCATTGATTCAAGTCTTTTAAAATCGACATCAGTGACTTGCCTTTTTCTGTCAGCTCATATTCTGTATGGAGTGGCATCGTTATATAGATGCATGTCAAAATCACAAAGAGAATCCAAAATAAATCAGTCCATTTATATTTTGAATTCTAGTGTCATTATAAAATAGCGATTGTAATACAAGCGATACAAGTGTATCGCTAACGTGTTTCGTATCTTCTACACGTTTTTCGTTAAGTAACACATTTCTAACGTACTCAGAAAGCTTCATTTTACTAGCTTTAGCACGTTTTTCTAATTCTTTTTTCTTTTCATCTGTAATACGTACGTTTAGACTTTTGTGTTTCCCTTGCGTCACGTTGTATCTCCTTTGAAACTCTTTTTCTTTACAATTTCTAAGTGATTTTTAACTAAAATCGATTTTAAGCTCTCAAAACATAATAAAACAATTATAAAATGCAGCTAAAAATTAAAAGCCTATTTTTTTACGATTTGACAATTTAACTTTGTTATTAAACTAGTTAAAAACAAAGCAATAAAAAAAGACGGATAAACCGTCCTTTTTATTTTTTGTCTAAACGACCAAGCACTTCAGCTTTTTTCTTCGCTAATTCTGCTTTCGTTTCTTTTGACGTCTCGTTAACATAATCAGGTTTTGACCATTTTGGAGCGGAAACAGAGTTTTAGATTAGAAGGGATAAAATACGAAAAACAATCAATGCGTAGGCTTAAGTACATAATATATCCAAACATTGATACTATCAACTCCACACATCCTACATAGAAAGTTTCCATTATATTTTTTAATATTCTTCAAAACTATATCTTATACAAATTATTTAATCTTTCTAACTCTAATACATTCATACATACTTCTACTCCAGTAATTACCCCCTTACTATGAATAATTCCACAAGAAAACACAATCCTATCCGTACTCAAAATATTTGACAATATTACAAATGATTCCAAAACATAATCCTCTATAGTAATAAAACAATTATTTTCATCTTTAAAAAACTTTATAAATCCAATATCCTTACACCTATCACCAAGATAAAACCTAAGTGATTTCAAAAAATAATCAAAAAAAACATCACTCTCCATAGAAAACCCTTTCATTTTTTTAAAATATTCTGATATAATCATACAAAAAATAAAGGAGAACTGCTATGAAAAAACTTATTTTATTTATAACTACCTTTCTAACTCTTCTTTCATTTACTGTTACAACATATGCCGAAACTCCAAACACAAACAAAATTAAATAAAGAGACTCAAGATCCACTAAAAACCGCATAAAATTATTAAAAATTGTGACTCAGTCCCATTAAAGCTTCGGTTGCTATCTAGAGGCTCTTTTGTTACACTACTAATATGAATACACCGATTAAACCAAAATTACAACGATTTCAAACAGCCACTGCTTTTGCCTGTCCCATCTGTCAATTGGACCTAGAACTTGTGGGAACCAGTTTTAAATGTCCCAAGAGCCATTCTTTTGATTTGGCGAAATTCGGCTATGTCAACCTGGCTCCTCAGATCAAGCAATCGAAGGACTATGACAAAGAAAATTTCCAGAATCGCCAGCTGATCTTAGAAGCAGGTTTTTATGAGCCGATTCTAACAGCGATCGGACAAAAAATTCCGACCAGTGATGCCAAGATTCTAGATATCGGTTGTGGAGAAGGCTATTACTCCCGAAAACTACAAGAAGCCTATCCCGAAGCTACTTTCTATGCATTTGATCTTTCCAAGGAATCTGTGCAGCTAGCTGCCAAGAGTGACGCTAGCTGGAAGGTCAATTGGTTTGTAGGAGACTTGGCTCATTTACCCATTCAATCCAAGAGTATGGAGGTCATTTTGGACATCTTCTCCCCGGCTAATTACGCTGAATTTGAGCGTGTTTTAAAGGCTGAAGGGGTGATCATTAAGGTTGTCCCAACCTCTTCTCATCTGAAAGAGATTCGTCAGTTGGCCCAAGATCAATTGACCAAGCAATCTTACTCCAATCAGGAAATTTTAGAGCACTTTGAAGACCACTGCCAGATCCTCTCATCCGAAACAGTCAGCCTCACCAAGAGTTTAACTCCTGAAGAACGCCAAGCGCTCCTCGCCATGACCCCTCTTCTATTTCACGTAGATCAAGAAAAGATCGACTGGAATCAACTCACAGAAATCACCATTGAAGCTGAGCTGCTGGTTGGGAAAATCAAGATACAAAGGACGTAGCGGATAAAGTCAAAATAGGGTATTCGACGCAGAATTATTAGATTCTAGGAGGATACATCTTTACAAATCTAATAAAATCTTAAAAGAATTCATTCATTAGAATTATCCAATCATCTACTGAAACTTTCCGCCGTGAGGAAAGTTTTTAAGAAGACTTTGTCTTCAATTAAAAGGCTGAGACAAATCGTCTCAGCCTTTTACTCATCTTCTGCATGCTCTGTCATGACTTGTAAGCGATAGGTTTTAGGCGATTTTCCACAGAGTTTACGGAAAACCTTGTAGAAATAGCCTACATTACTGTAACCGACTTTATAGCAGATATCTTCAATGCTGTCATTGGTCGATAAGAGGAGCTGCTGGGCAGCCTTAATCCGCTGTTTGTTGAGGAGTTCTGCGAAAGTCGCATTGGTTTCTCGTTTAATCAATTGGCCTAAATAGACTGGATTGATAAAGAGAGCCTGACTGATGTCCTTGAGTGACAGCTCTTTTTGGTAATCACGGCTAATCACTTGGAGGACACTCGCTACATTTTCATTCATCCGATAGTGGGATAAGAAACGGGACAACTCTTCCTGGATAAAGCCAATCATCTCGCTAAAGGTGGCAGCATCATGGACTTTCTTGACCACATCGGCCAAATCATCTCCTTGCAGGTATTCAAACAAATGAAAGACATCCATCAAAAATTGGATAAAGAGCTGCTTGGTCAGTGAAACCTTAGGTGTCTTCTCAAGGATCATTTTTTCTAACCAGTCCAGTTCTTCTAAGATCTGTTGGATATTTCCTTGCATGATCACCCGATAGGCAGGCTCGTAGTAATGGAAGACCTCTTCATCTTGATTGAGAGGGAACGCCCCATAAAAGAGGCTCCGCTCTACTAGGTCCTTAAATTGATGAAAGTGCTCCTTATACGGAGGCTCAAAGGCCTTCTCAATCATGGCTTCTTCTTCTTGATCTGAGATAAAGAGTTGAAGATTTTGCCCTAGAACTTGGTAAGACGAGCTGATAAAACCTTTTTTCTCCTTAGCAACCCCAATCCACAGTGAGTTTCGTCCTGCGATATATCGACAAAACTCTTCCTCAGAGATGTCATCGTGAATCAAGCGGTTGGCCAACTCTTGGCTTGGTTGCTGGATTTGGTGCTGGATTTTTTCTAGGATATTGCCCATCTCCACCTTATTGACAGGTTTGAGCAGGTAGTCTGCCACGCGCAAATTGAGAGCTGTCTTGACATATTCAAAATCCTGATAGCCTGACATAATGATAAAAGCAGCATCTGGCATCAAATCCTTCATCTCAGCAATCATCTGAAGTCCGGTCTTTCCAGGCATATTGACATCCGTGATCACCACATCCACCGGATGCTCTCGCACATAATCAAGGGCTTGGTCTGCATCTTCTGCAGTTGCGACCACTTCCATATTCCAGTGGTCAAAGGGGATTAATTTTTTTAACCCTTCTGTAATCATATACTCATCGTCTACTAATAAGACTTTGTACATTCTGTCTCCTTTATTCATCTTGAATAGTTATCGTATAGGTCACTCCATGGTGAGGTTGGGAGAAGACTTGGATATGGTAGCGATCTCCAAAATAGAGTAGCATGCGTTCATGGACATTGACAATTCCGATGGACTGCCGGCCACTCTTTTCTTCGATTTCTGAGCGTGGATTGCGATTGGCTAGTATCTCTTGAATTTTTTCTAGCTGTTCTTCTTCCATCCCGCGCCCATTATCAGTAACTAGGATCATGACTTGCCCGTCCCCTTGCAAGACTTTGACACTAATCACATTGTCCTTGCGTTTGTGATCCACTCCATGGGCAAAATAGTTCTCGACCAAAGGCTGGATGGTGAATTTTGGAATCTTCATCTTTTCCAAGCCTGGATCGATCTTAAAGCCATAGGCAATCGATTTTGGATAACGCACCATGCAGAGGTAGCTGTATTTGCGACAAAATTCGAGCTCATTTTCAACTGTCGTCACTCGCTCATCTGAGATATTATTGCGCAAGAGACTACTAAACTCATAAATAATATCACCCAACTCTTCTTGCTCTTGCATGACGGCATACATCCGGATAAATTCCAGTGTATTGTACATGAAGTGGGGATTGATCTGGGCTTGTAAGGCCCGCATATTGGCATCTTTTTGACTGAGCTGCAGCTGGTAGATATCTCGAATATTCTTATCCATATTGTCTAACATGGTATTGATCATATTACCAATAACCAGCAGTTCTTGGTCCTTGGTCGAGGTATCAATCCGTCGTTCACTATCGCCTTGACTGATCTGATTCATGGTATCAACCAAATCGAGGACTTGACGCCGGTAATTTTTGAAAATCTGACCTAATAACAAGTAAAGGATCAAGAAAATTAGGAAAGCAATAGAGAGAAAAGTGGTCAGGTTAGCTAGACCCTTTTTGACCAGATAACTTTCAGAAACAGCTACATCCACCTTGTAGCCATAGATCGTGCTACGGGTTTGCCATTTAATATCCTTCGATTGTCCCTTATCCCCTTCATGGTACATCTCTTTCCCAAAGGGAGTGAAGATCCGCACAGCGATTGGAAGATCGCCTCTGGCATTATCAATCGCTGCCGTCAAAATTTCCTGGTCCAAGGTCATATAAGCAATCCCAACTCCGGCTCCCGTTGTCGGGTCTGTCAAAGGAACTGGAATAGCTGTCACAGGAGCCTTGTAATGATCCGCCGAGACTTGCTTACCTCCCTTCGATTGCCGTGTGGAGACAAATACCGTCTTGTAATCAGACAAGGTGACATCGATGCCCTCTATGTTTTTATTGCTCAAATAGAGGCTATCAATATTCTTATGTAGAGACAACTGGATATAAGAAGGGAATTGGGCATTCAATCGCCAAGTCTCATACTCCGATGGCGTCAAGGTAAAATAGCGATAAACTCCTTCTAATTTTGCAGGGTTTTCAACGAGGCTACGGCCTTCTTGTGTAACCCGCTGATAAGAGGTCTCGAGATCCGTCACGACTTCGGTCAAAACCCGTTGGGCGATCCGATCTGCTTCAGCTTGCTGGTTTTTCCAAGAGATCCCCGCGACGACCAGGCCCATGATGGTCAAAATGGCCACCATGACATAGGCGTAAAATTTTAAAAGCGTACTTAACCAGATTCTTTTCATCGTTAGGATACCAATTTTTCGTGGATATTTTGATAGACAGGGTCAAAGATATCATTGACAAAGAAATGCCATACACCGATCAAGACGAAAAAGAGAAGGGCTGGCATATAGTAGCTAATGACGCCAAGTAGCGCGGTTCCAAGGATGAGCTTCAGAACCGGACGAATGTCCAGCAACATTCCGATCAAACTGAGCTTGATACTGTTGGCATAAGAGAGATCGAAATGAACTTGCAATTTCAAATAAACGGCGTAAGCTAGAGGCGCAACCAAGAGGAAAACCAGATTAAACAAGAGAACCAAAATTTGGAAGAAATTCAAGTGAGGAATCTGGATCATGAGATACATGCCATAGAGGAGAACCCCTTCAATAGCAAAGAAGGTGTAAAAGACTTGATTGGCTGGGACCAGATTTTCTTTGAAGAGTTCCCAAGCGCGTGACCAGTGATAGTCTTTGTAAGACATGCCATTTTCTGCATAGAGGCTCATAACTGTGGTGCCGGCTGGTCCTACTCCTAGCAGAACACCCCCACAGATCGTCAAAACCCAAAAAATCCCTGTTACCAGCATAGCAACATAGACTCTCGTAAAAATGAACTCAATGATTTTTCCCATGTTTCAGCCTCTTTTCCAATTAGTCATTCTATTATATCATAAAAATAAAACGCTTTCCTCAAATTTGCATTCTTCTATTGAAATCTCAATTTTCATTTCCAAGATCTGTTTTCATAGAGGAGTGAAAAGGCCTTGGAGACAGCCCCAAAGCCTTTTTGCACTACCTGTTCTTATTTTTTAGAAGCAAGGAATTCGTCGTATTGTTTTTGCATTTCATCAAGTACTTTTTGGTAAGCACCTTCTGATTTCAATTTTTCAAGCATCTTAGGAACTTCTACTTCAGGATCCACAGTACCAGTATTGATCGCACCTGCGAATTGGTTCAAAGTATTTGTAAGAGCTGTGATTTCTGATTTCACTTTATCTGTGTTAAAGATGAAGCCAAGTGCTGGAGATTCTTTTGCAGTTTCCAAGTCTTTCTTAGATTGTGCAATTTGTTCATCCGTTACGTTTTCGTTGATGTAAAGAATCCAGTTGTTACCAGTATTCCATCCAGACATGTGAGTGTTTCCGTTGTAGCCATCCAAGACTTTGACACGGTTTTCTTTGCCGGCAACTTTTTCCCAGTTCTTGCCTTCTGGTCCGTAAACAAGACCGTTCAAGAGTTCTGGATTAGTGTTCAAAAGGTTCAACACTTCCATTGCTTTTTCTTTGTTCTTAGAGTTATTTGAGATAACAAAGTTAGCTACTTGAGTGGTGTTGTTCTTCTTGTAAAGTTCAGTAAATGGTTTGATATCAATCTTACGGTTTGCTACACGAGTAAGCAAGCTGTTACCGTAGTCAGCTGGTCCTACTGTTTCTTCACGAACTAACCAAGTATCTTGAGAAAGGTCATAACCAGTATCGCTTGTTGCTACGTCTTTTGGAATGTATCCTGCTTCGTAGTATTTGTGAAGAGTCTTCAAGTTTTCTACATAACGAGGAATTGTGTAACGGTCCACGATCTTCGTAGTGTCACCTTTCAAGTCAACAACGAATGGAAGTCCATCAACAGCCACATAGTCGAAGTCATCTGAAGGTCCACCGTAGCTCTTGTTCATGGCAAATGGAACAACGTTTGGATCTTTTTCTTTAATGGCTTTCAAGACTGGTTCAAGAGAAGCATAGTCTTTGACGTTTGAGATGTCGATACCATATTTTTCAACAAGTGGTCCGTTGAAGGCAAAGTTTTGAGAAGATGCAACGTTGGCTGCTACTGGAACAGCATAGATCTTGCCATTTACAGTGTTCCCTTTGATGTATGCTGGGTCAAGTGCTTTGTAAAGGTCTTTCCCTTCTTTCTTGTACAATTCTGTCAAGTCAGCATAGGCACCTTTTTGAGCATTGATAACGTAGTTGTTGGCAAAGGCAATATCATAGTTTTCACCAGATGAGATGATGACGTTCATTTTTTGTGCGTAGTCACCCCAACCAAGATATTGGATATCCAATTTTGCGCCGACTTTCTTTTCAATGATCTTGTTGGCATTTTTAAGAAGAACATCCAAGTTATCTGGTTTGTCACCGATTTGGTACATCTTGATGATTGGTTTACCGTCTTCGGTTGTTGCTGATTTCTTGTTGTTACCTGTAAGGCTTCCACAAGCAGCAAGAGTAGCTCCAAGAGCAATGACACTAGCAGATGCTAACGCGTATTTTTTCCAATTTTTCATAAGAAAAATCTCCTTTATGTTATTTTCTTTTTAGACTAAGTTATGAGTTGAAAATCCTGTTGATTTTCAATGAACGATGTTATTCTTTCACACCACCGATGGTCAAGCCTTTTACAAAGTAGCGTTGGAAGAATGGATAGAGAATGGCGATTGGCACTGTTGCCACAACCACCATGGCCATACGTCCTGTTTCCCGTGGGATGGATTGTACAGCTCCTGCCAATTGGCCGGATACCCCGACATTTTTAGCGATGTAATCCATATTGTTTTGGATTTGCATCAAGAGGTATTGCAATGGGTAAAGGTTGTCACTCTTAATATAGAGGAGGGCATTGAACCAGTCGTTCCAGAATCCTAAAGCGGTGAAGAGACTAATAGTCGCAATCCCTGGTAGAGAGAGTGGCAAGCAAATTTGGAAGAAAATCCGTGTTTCACTTGCCCCATCGATCCGAGCGGATTCAAGAATGGCTTCTGGAATGGTCCGTTTAAAGAAGGTCCGCATCAAGATGATGTTAAATGGGCTAAGCAACATTGGGATAATCAAAGCCCCGATGGTATCACCCAATTGCAAGAGTTGAGTGGTGACAATATAGCCCGGTACCAACCCTGCACTAAAGAGCATACTAAGGAGTGAAAATACGGTAAAGAACTTGCGGTATTTAAAGGTACTCCGTGAGATCGCATAAGCATAGGTTGTGGTGATAAAGACATTACATGCTGTCCCCACAATGGTCACAAACAAGGTAATGAAGAGGGCTTGCAAGATTTTGTCTTTGAACTGTACCAAGAAAAGGTAACCATCAAATCCAAATTTTGCCGGCCAGAATTGGAATCCATGGACTGCCAAACTTTGTTCGTCTGTCAAAGAGATCATGACAACGAAGATGAAGGGAAGTACACAGGTCAATCCGACTAAGGTCAACAACAAGGTAAAGAAGAAGTTGCTCTTCTTACTGAAAGAATGGATCCCGACATTATCAATTTTTTCTTTTTGAATGGTTGATTTTTTCATACGATCCTCCTTTCTAGAAGAGAGCGGCATTCTTATCAATGCGACGGGCAATGATATTTGAGATTAAAACAAGAACCAAACCGACTACCGATTGGTAAAGACCGGCTGCTGCTGTCATCCCGATATCCCCTGACTTGGTCAAACCGTTGTAGACATAAACATCAATAACGTTGGTCACACTATAGAGCGCTCCAGCATTATGCGGGATTTGGTAGAAGAGACCGAAGTCTGCGCGGAAGATATTTCCGACTGCAAGAATGGTCAAGACCGTAATCAAGGAAGACAACTGAGGAATGGTGATGTTGCGAATGCGTTGCCACTTAGACGCACCATCCACGGTCGCTGCTTCATAGTAAGTTGGGTCAATTCCCATGATGGTTGCATAGTACATGACACTGCTATAACCAAAGCCTTTCCAAATTCCTAAGAAGAGGAGAAGCGCTGGCCAGATCCACAATTCTGAATAGAAATTGATGGCCTTCATGCCAAGTGAAGTTAAGATGTGGTTGACCAATCCTTTGTCCACGTTCAGGAAGGCATCGGTGAAGAAGCTGATGATAACCCATGATAGGAAGTATGGGAAGAGCATGGAGGTTTGAAGCACCTTGACCACTCTTTTTGATCTCAACTCACTAAAGATGATGGCGATCCCAACGGAAACAATCAATCCTAAGAAGATAAATCCTAAGTTGTACAAGACCGTATTTCTTGTAATAATGTAGGCATCTTTGGAACTAAAGAGGAACTTGAAGTTGTCAAAGCCAACCCACTTACTCTTCATGACACTGTCGATGAAGCCCTCTCCTGTGATATGATAGTCCTTAAATGCTACGATATTCCCAAAAACCGGAATATAGAAGAATAAGATTAACCACGCTGCACCAGGTAAGACCATTAAAAGAAAAATGAAATTTTCTCTCAGAGTCCTTACAAACTTTTTCATTTAACTCCCCCCTTTGAGCCTTGAGCGTGTTTATTTGCTTTGGTAGCGTTTACATTAACTATTATAAGATAGCCCATTTACATTTTCAAACTCCTAATTATAGAAAAAATTCTACAAATTTATGACATAGCTTTAAAAAAGGAGTAGAAAAGGGTGGTCGTAAAGACAGCTCCTCTTCTACTCCTATCGACCGTGGATGAGACTTCTGTCATCCAACTTGGCTTTTTTTACGTTGTATAAATGGTAGAAGCAGTCGCAATGGTATGCCATTGGTTAGCCGTTGTGGCTGCGAAGTCCTGATCTCCGTAGAAATCGTTGAATGGCAAGATCTCTACTTCTAGTTCATCGATACGAGAGATTTCGCCTGCTAGGTAGTTTTCAATTCGACTTTCTGCTCGCTTGATGCGTTGCAAGAGTCCACCCATACGGATATCTACGGTATCCAATCCAAAGACCTTGTTTTCTTTCAGCCATTGGTGGCTAAAGAGAGCATGGAAGTGTTCAATCTGGCTTCTGAGTTTTGGCAATTCTTCCTGAGCGATTTGTTGCAAGCTTTCTTTATCATCCGCGTGATAGGCCTCACGGATGCGTCGTCCTACATCCACCTTGTTACTTAAAATAGCATTCAACTGAGCCTGAGTTTCAAAGAGATAGGCGTAGATGCCTGCTTTTTCTTTGATAGCAGCAAGAGTCTCAGCTGCTTGGGCAAAGTGTGGTTTGTCCTGTTCAGGAGTCATGTGCTTGTCAAGGATTGGGCAAAGAACATCCTGATAAAAGACATAGCGGTTAGGATTAATCCCACTGAGATTAGCTGGTAGGTCTGGCAAGAGATTGGCCAGATCCAGCTGCATAAAGTCCTCAACAGATAGACCTGTATTGGTCTTGAAGTGAGCTGACAGACGTTCTAAATCATTGCGGTAGCTAAGTTCTGCCCAGATTTGCAAGCTTGGCAGAATAGAGAACTGAGCTGTTTCACCACCATTGTCCCCCCAGCCAGTCACAATAACTTCCTTGATCTGATTGGCACGGCAGGCTTTGTTTGCTTCAAGAGCGATGAGACGACTGAAATGGTTGTGAGGTGTGAAGCCAATCCATTTCCAAGCCCCTCCCGCAAAGGCGATATCCTGACTAATCTTATGGTGATTACGGAAGTTTCGGTTGTATTTTTCCTCGCTATCCTGATAATAATCCCAGTAAACCAAGGTGACACGATCTTTGAGACGATCAAGATAAACACGTGTTTCTTCTGGAATTTCGACATCACGATCATACTGGCCATCTGCTGACATGAGCTTGAAGAACATATCACTCCACATCTGGCAGTGGAAACCGTACTTGTCTGCAATATCAAGCACGCGCTCCAAGTGTTGGCACATGAGAAGACTCCGATCCACCACACCATTCAAGATGAGGTAACGTCCCAAACCAACCAAGTGGGCTTCGTCCATCCCGATATTGACCTTGCGAGTTTGTAGTTTAGATAACGTCGCAAACATACCGTCAATCAGGTCGTAGACTTTTTCTTCACCGATGAGGAGAATGTCTTCTACATCGCGGAGTTCTTGCACTTCTTTGACACCCCATTTGACAAAGGCTGATAAGTGAGCCAAGGTTTGGATGCAGGGGACAAAAGTCATGTCAAACTGCTGGGCGTAGGCTTCAATTTCCTGTAACTCTTCAGCAGCATAAGCTCCACGGAAATAGCCAAAGTAAGGTTGCCCCTCGATTTGATAGGTGTCTTCCATGTAGAGCTCAAAGGTTGAATAGCCCATGAGAGCTAGAACTTCGATCATCTGCTTGGCTGATGCGACATTGATCACGGCATTGCGCGAACAATCCGCCATATAGGCTAAATCTTCATAAGCCGCCTGCTCCTCAATCTCTACCTTGTCTCCTTCTGCTAAAGCTGTTGCGAGGACAGACAAGGCACGGTAGAGTTGATGAGGTTTACGGTAGGTCAGTTGATACTGCCCCTTCTCACCCTTGATAGAAATAGAAGCATGGTCAGACTGAGTGACTACCACTTCTACATCTGGTAGAGAAATGTGATTTTGGAGCAACTCTAAAGCTTGCGCTTGTTTACTGCTGATTCCGGTAAAAGTTACCATTGGTTTTCCTCCTGTAACCAGTTGACAAGGGCACCGTAGAGATTAGCATCTGCCTGATAGGTGCAAGCTTGAATCACTGGAGCAATTGTATATTCTTCATATCTGTCCACAAAAGTATCTACTGCTTTTTGCACGCCTTTGATAAAATCAGGGTTCTGACTGATAGAGCCGCCTAGACTAATCACATCTGGGTCAATGAGGTACTGGATATTGAGCAGTCCTTGAGCAAGATTACGGTTCATGCGCTCGATAGCTTCCTGGCAAAGGGCATTGCCTGCTGCTGCCTCTTGGTACACCTTGCGGCCATCCCAGTCAGACTGACCTGATTTTTCAATCACATAGCGAACCATGTTTCCTGTAGAAGCGAGTTGTGACCAGTTATTGAGTCTTTCTGCGGGCTCGATGGTTGTCATATAGCCAAACTCACCGCCCAAACCATGACGTCCACGGTGAAGCTTGCCATTGATAATCATGGCCCCACCGATCCCTGTACCAATCACGACACAGGCTGCATTTTCAATCTCAGGATGCGCCAGCAGTTCACTCAGTCCAACACAGTTGGCATCATTTTCTAGATGGACAGGAAGCTTATGATGAGCAAGCGCCTCATACCATGAAAAACCATGGATGTAAGGAATGGCACTGATCCCCTCAATCACCCCTGTTTCTTGATGAACGGCTCCTGGGACACTCATGGCAATCCCACGGTAGTCACGTTCTGACAATCGCTGGTCCAGCCAAGCTAGCAAATCTTCTAGAGTTTCTGGAGTTGGGGTGCTGGCCTTATCTAAAATCTTTCCATCCGGAGTGAGACTAGCAAACTTAATCCCAGTCCCTCCGATATCAATCGTTGCAATGATCATTGCTTTTACCTGTAAAAAGGAGCGAGTCAGCAGTTGGTTCTTACTTTTTCGCTCCTCCTTTCCTTTTATTGTTTCTTCAGCTGCAACCAGCTATACTTCTTCTTTTTTAATCCATTCTGTCCGGATTTCTTGCGGTGCCAATAAACCTGTATGAACCGGATACGGTTGTTCCAGAAGATCGACAACCGTTTGTTGTCCTTCTGACACGCGCACATTTTCTTGGCTCATGTTGTAATAGCGAAGGATGTAACCTTCTTCATTTTCTGCTACCTTAAAGGCTGTTGGACAAACCTGAGGATGCGTCAAGGCGGTATGTTTGAGTAAGCTACCAGACGCTGCTACACTTCCTTCTTGTTTTTCAACTTGAAGGCTAGTCATCGGTGTCTGCAAAGCTTTAGCTCGGCGATAAGCAGAGAAGCGCCCCTGAGCTTGATGGCATTCTACTGCATATTCAACCTCAAATTCCCGCAAGCATTGTGCTTCTGGTGTTGGGAAATAGCCCCAGTCACCAAGTTCACCGGAAGCACGGAGAAGGGTTACAGCTATCGTATCGTCTCCAAGGATTTCGTATTCATGCAGTCCTTTATTGGCCACTGTTACCCCTTTGACGTCATCATACAAGCTGACGAAGGCTTGCTGGTGTTGGGGATTTTCAGGATTTTCCCAAGAAGCAGCCGGTTTATTTGGCCGTGTGACCACCTCAAAAATGCTTTCCGAGTCGTTGCTTGGACGTGTATTGTGAGTCTTGACCAAGAGACGGATACGGTGATCCTTAGCTGTATTGGTGAAGCGCGTCTTGAAGCGAATTTGCGGATCATCTACAAAGATGGTCATCTCCGTTTCAAGAGGGATGGTTGTCAGCTCTTCTGAGCGACTTGCCTTGCGGTTCATAAACTCGATAATGCCTCTTTGCTCCGCATCCAATTGTTCATCCGCGCTGACCGGGATGGTCAAGTCATGCTTGAGCAAGATTTTGGCATAGCGAGCATTGTTTTCCAAGACCTCATAAGCTGTTAACTCCGCATAGATCGGCTCTGTTCCTTTTGGTTGGAAGTAGATATATTCATTTCCGATATCCCCACGATCTTCGAAGCGAAGGAAATCCTCATAAGCCTCATTGGTCGTTTTATCATAGAGGGTCAAGCCATCATCGATACTAAGGGTTACAAATGGCGTATCGATCACCCCATTTTGGAAAAGACCATCATGATGAGGTGCTTTGCCTTCCAAGAGCTGGAAGGTGGTCCAAGAAAGAGGCGCTAGGTGAACCGGAACCGTCACGCGCACTTGACGCGCGATATAAGGTTGACGGAATTTATCCTTAGGCAGGGTATAGCCAAAGCTTGCTCCCAAGTCCTCAATCTCTGCTTCTACAAGATGCCCATCTAAATCTTCTACGTGGTAGTCTGGCAAGGTCAAAGCGGCCATTTTCTTGAAGCCTTCTGTCGGATGCAATTCCTTAAACGGACAAACTGCTACATCGACAATCGTGCTGACGGTATCCACCTTATTATGCAAGCCAGTATTGATGACCGTAAAGAGGTGCTCACTCTGGGCTTTTTGAGTTGCTAGCTTACCCTTCCATTCGTTCAGAAGGTTGGTCTTGACGAAGTTTCCAACTTGGTTGACCTTGGCAAAACGAACTTCCATTTCACGGTGAACATCATCTACGCTACATCCACAAATACTATCGTGTGGCGCATTTTGTAAGAGTGTCTTCCAGGCATAGGTCAATTGATCCTTGTGGTTGTGCCCACCAGTAATGATGGTCAAAGGTTCCACCACTTGCTCGAGCAAGTTGCTGTTTTCTTGGAAGGCTTGCTTGAGATAAATCCGAGAGGAAGACGTATTTGCCAGTGTGTACCAACCATCGGTTTCCTGACTGGTCAATTCTCCTGTAACTGTTGATAATTGCTCAGGAAGCGCACTTTCCACTGCTTGCACATATTCATCAAAAGAGCTATGGATAAAGGTCACGTCAGGAAATAGTTCGTTAGCCACGCGAATTGCTTCACTCAAGTTTCGTTGAACTGGTTGGTGGTCGCAGCCGTTCATCATCAACCATTGGTTGGTGGAGGCATAGTCACGAACATCTGCCAATTTTTGTTTCCAAAAAGCCAAAGCTTCATCTTTATCCACTGGAATTTCGTTCCCATTACTGTACCAGTTGGCAAAGAGAATACCTAGCACACGGCTACCATCCGCCCCTTGCCAGTACATTTCAGAAAATTGAGAGGTAAACTGCTCATCTTCGAGGACTTGGTTGTCAAATCCGATTGGTTTGACCCCACGCCCAAAGGCTGCTACGTGGATCCCTGATTTTTGAAGGAGTTGAGGAGCTTGCCCCATATTTCCAAAGGTATCAGGGAAGTAACCAATCTGAGTAGATTTGCCCCATTTGGCGCATTCAGCTTGTCCAATCAAGGTATTGCGGACGTTGGCTTCACTGGAGATCAAGTAATCATCCTGCAAAATGTAGAAGGGACCAATCTTGAGTTTGCCCTCGTCGATATAACGCTGCACCTTGTCGCGGTTTTCAGGACGAATTTCTAAATAGTCGTCAAGGACAATAGTTTGGCCATCCAAGTGGAAACTTTTGAACTCCGGATCATTTTCAAAAAGATCAAAGAGATTGTCAAACAGTTCCACCAATTGCATGCGGTGACTTTCAAAAGGTAAATACCACTCACGATCCCAGTGGCTATGAGAGATGATATGTACAACAACATTTTCCATGAGTAAAACCTCATTCTAACTTAAATTTTTAATGTTTTAAATATAAACTTGTGATTCTAACAAGAATCAGTGAAGCTAAAGCGTGCTCCTTATACTCAATGAAAATCAAAGAGCAAACTAGGAAGCTAGCCGCAGGTTGCTCAAAGCACTGCTTTGAGGTTGTAGATAGAACTGACGAAGTCAGTAACATATATACGGCAAGGCGAAGCTGACGTGGTTTGAAGAGATTTTCGAAGAGTATTAGCGAATATCCAAGTAATCCAAGACTAATTCACAGAACATCATGTTGGCCCAAGAGAACCATTCACGCGAGTATTTGGTTGGATCATCTACATGGAAACTTTCGTGCATGACGCCCGTGCCTCCATCGCAGGCAACCAACTGGTCCAACAAATGTTTTTTCTCAGCTTTATCTGTCGTTGTCAATCCTTGAATGGATAAAGCAATCGGCCAGATATAGCGATAAAAGGTATGAGAACTTCCGAGCCCACTTGCGTACTTCCCTTCATAGAAGTAGGGATTTTCAGGACTCAAAATCGTCCGACGAGTAGCTTGGTAGACTTCATCGTCGATGTCGCAATAGCCCAGATAGGGAGCCGCCAACAAACTTGGTACGTTAGGGTCATCCATGATGCTAGCATTTCCCAAACCGTCTACTTCAAAAGCATAGATTTTCTCGCCCTTGCTGTTAGTGGTGTAGGCGTAGTTTTCAATTCCTTCTTGAATCTCAGTCTGCAGGCGTTTGGCATCTGCAATGATGCTCTCGCTATCGGCTAGATTCAATGTTGCGAAGATTTCTTGCACATAACCCAAGACAACCACTGCAAACATATTGGACGGAATCAAGTAACTATACTGACAGCAGTCATCACTTGGACGAAAGGCTGACCAGGTCATCCCTGTCACAGCAAAGTCAGGACCAAATCCGTCATTTACCAGCGTGTCTTCCTTACGATCTGTATCCCGAACAAAGCGATAAGGGGAATTCTTGTGGTCTTGTTCCACTGTCCAAAGATGAAGGATTTCCTTAGTCGCTGTAACAAAGGTTTCATCAAATTGGCTAGTCTCACCAGTTTCTTTCCAAAGAAGATAAGCCAGTTGCAAGGGATAGCAAAGCGAGTCCACTTCATACTTACGTTCCCAAATCCAGCCATTCAAATCGGTGTGATCAGTCTCGTGATGGCCTTTCCAGTTCTCCTCAATATTAAAAGAGTTGGCATAGGGATCCTTGAGGATCAAGGTCATCTGGCGTTTGACCAAACCAGCAATGGTCTGACGCAAACGAGGGTCTCTTTTTGCCACATAAAGATAGGGCCTCAATTGAGCCGTCGAGTCACGCAACCACATAGCTGGGATGTCCCCTGTTAACACAAAGGTTGAACCATCTTCTAAAATTTCAACTGTATTGTCCAAAGTGTCTGTATAACAACGTTCAAAGACATCCACCCACTCAGGGTACTCCTTAGCTCGCTCAGCCACTTGATCCAACCATTCTCGCACAATTTCTTTTGAATAGGTCATTTATTTTCCTCACACGTATCGATTCTTTCCTATTCAGTATAAAAGATTTCAAAAGGGAAATACATACGCAAACTATAGCCCTTTTTCTACTAAATTTTCCATTTGATAAAAACGCTATCATATTTGACAACACTTTGATACAATGAAGAAAATACCAGCGCGTGTTCAAAAAAAATACAGATCATTTAAGGTTGATGAAGAAAAAGGAGACAAGATGCGCACACATTGCCAAACCATCGATACCCGCTGGGGAAGCGATAATCATCCCCACTATTCGCACGGGAACACCCTCCCTTATACCGGAGTCCCTTTTGGGATGAACTACTTCCTTCCCCAGACGACACACGAACAAGGAGCTTGGTTTTTCAACCCCAATCTCCCTATTTTTCAGGGATTTCGTCTCACCCACCAGCCTAGTCCTTGGATAGGAGACTACGCTTGGTGCCTCATCACGCCCATCACGGGGGAAATTGCAAGTTCCGACCTCTTCCGTCGTCAAAGCAGTTATTCGATGAAAGAAGCCGTTTTCCAGCCTCACTACCTCCGTTTTTTTTCGGAACGTTATCAGATTCAAAGCGAGCTGGTTCCAAGCCGCTACGGGGCTGTCATGCGCTTTCGAGCACCAGAAAAGCTAACACTCTGCTTTCATGCAGCAAAGGAACTAGAGGACTTGACTCTGACAGACCAAACCTGCCACTTTCACATTCTGGATCAGGCCCATACCGCAGATACTTCATACTCTTTCTATCTCCAGTGGCAATTTAGCCAGCCGATTGAGAGCGTCACTCACATCGATCAAGATCTTTTTCTGACCTTTGCTAGCAATGAAGTGACCGTCCAATTAGGAACTTCTTATCTGTCCCAAGACATGGCTCACAGCCATCTTCCCCACCTTCCCCTAGAGGAAGCTAAAAAAGAAGCAGCCGATCAATGGAATCAGCTACTAAAACGAATTGAAGTAAAAGATGCCGGAGGGTGTGATCAAGCCTTTTTCGACCATTGCCTTTACCGACTCCTCCTTTTCCCTCAAACCTTTTATGAAACAGATACCGAGGGAAATGACTGGCACCTGGATGTCACTCATAATGAAATCAAACCAGGAAAAGCTTATACCAATATCGGATTTTGGGACCTCTTTCGGACCTCTTTTCCGCTCTTTAGCCTTGTCTACCCCGATTATTACCGTCACTTTCTCGAAGGATTTTTAAATACTTACAAGGATACTGGTTTTCTACCAAAATGGTTGGCCCCAGATGAACGAGGGATGATGCCAGGTACTCTCATCGATGGGATCTTTGCGGATGCTGTCACAAAAGGGATCGCACCAGACCTACATGAAAACATGCTGACAGCTATGCTCCAAACGGCCCAAAAAACAGATCCTACTCAACATTTTGGTCGCCATGGCAATGAAAGCTACAAGACCCTTGGATATCTACCCGATGATTTTCACGAAAGTGTGAGCCATAGCCTAGATTATGCCTATAGTGATTTTTGCATTGCTACCGTTGCCAAGCACTTGGGGCATACAGAAACAGCCGATCGGTATGCTGCTTCTAGCCTCTCCTACCGAACATTGTATGATGCCCAAACAGGCTTTATGAGAGCACGATCCACCAATGGAAACTTTAAAGAGCCCTTCTCTCCTACCAGCTGGGGAGGAGATTATGCAGAATGTTCTGCAACCCAGGCTACTTTTGGAGCCTTACACGACCTCTCCGGCTTGATAGAGCTAATGGGCGGTAAAAAAGCCTTCACCCAACGACTGCTGGATCTGGCCAATCAAAAACCTCAATTTGACGTAAGAGGATATGGCTATGAAATCCACGAAATGAGTGAAATGGCCCAAGCCCCATTTGGGCAGATCGCCATCTCCAATCAACCCAGCTTCCACATTCCCTACCTCTTCCGTTACAGCCTACATCCCGAATACACCAATCTCCTGATCCACCAGATCCGTTCCCAAGCTTTCCATCAAGATTTCCAAGCCTATCCAGGTGATGAGGACAATGGTAGCCTATCTGCTTGGTACATCTGGTCAGCCCTTGGACTCTATCCAACCTGTCCAGGAAAACCAATCTATGATCTGGGCCTCCCTCTCTTTAAAGAAGTCCTTCTCCATCTTCCCAAGCAAGAGCTCAAAATTTGCGCCAACTCACACACTGCAGGCGCCTATTTCATCCAAAAAGCCCTATTAGATGGCAAAGAGAAACAAGAGGTTTCCCATCAAGATCTCCTTGAAGCCCAATTGCTCCAGTTTGAGCTTTCTTGGCTCCCCCCACATGCATAACAAAAAGAGAGTGAGACAGAAATCGGTCATTCGTTAGAATTCGATTTCGTCGTCCCACCTCCGCACAGTTGAGTAGGGCTGTAAAAGCTGATGAAATCAGCGTAGTAGAACCTACTCAACCACTGCGTCCTACTCAACAATCCAAAAATCAATTGAGAGGCTAGGACTTTTGTCCCAGCCTCTTTTTCCATTATTCATCTCCTACATGATAGTAGATCGAGCCTTGTTCCCCAAAACTAGCGATACCAACACCAGACCACAAGCGGTTTTTAGAGGCATCTGATGTATCCTTAAAGACGACTTGTCCTTGATCGTCGACCTGATCACCAATAGTTACTCCCGCAGGAATATACTCCAACAAGAAGCCCCCATCACGACCACCATAAATGCCTTCTGAGGCGGTTCCATAATCCGTCAAAGAAGCTCCATAGCCCTCTAACTCTTGTGATACCAACCCTTTGTCGTTAAAGACCAGCTTGTTTCCCTTATCATCTTGCCAAACCCCAGCAATACTGCTGTAATCTCCATTGGCAATCGCCTCAAGATCCATTTTCTTCACTTCTTTTTTCTCTTCTTTTTTTTCTTTCTCCTTCACTTCTGAACTAGAAGCATCCGTCTTTTTGACCTCAGTTGAGGCAGTCGTTTGACTAGAAGAAGCCGGTGATTTTTTGCTCGCTCCCTGTTGCGAACAAGCCACCAATAAGACCACACTGAAAAGACTCACAAGAATTGCACCAACTTTTTTCATTTAATATTCCCCATACATTTTTTTAGTTTAAAGCCCTTTCATTGTAACGTATTTTCAAGCATTTGACAAGCTTCACTCCCCATTTTTAATCAAAAAGAGACCGGGATAATCAGCCCTAGTCTCTCTTTAGATACTGCTCTTAATGAGCCAGCATTTCCTGTGCCACTTCTAAACCAGATAAGTTCGAAGGATAATACGTTGGCCAATTTTCCAACTCATCATAAAGCGCCTCTTGACTCTTTCCTCCATGGAAAATGTGGAAGTGAGCTGCCTTTACCGGAGTAATTTCATGGTCACTAAATTGAACATATTTGAAGTCTCCCGCATCGCTCTCCTTCGCTTCAAAAAGATAACGAACACCACGATTTCCCTTCTTATAAGTCAAAATGTGCTTACCTACGTATTTATAGGTATATTTCTTAGAAGATCCTTTTTGATAAAACTCCATTGAATCCTTATCAATCTTAATCCGATCAATATCTGTTTGGTAACCCTTTGTATAATATTCCTTATACTCAGCAGCCGTCATAGTTGGATTTAATTTTGCCTTATAATCAAAGACCTGATCCAAAGTTCCATCTTGCAAGTATGGATAAACCGATTTCCAATCACCTGCATAATTTGCTAAGCTACGATCCTTCACTTGACTATCCTCGAAATATCCCTTTTGAACTGTCTTAGCATCTTCCTCATGTTCCGGTTGAATATCCTTACCAGCTTGTGACGTTGTTTTCTCTAGCGCCTTCAGATTCTCCTTCATAACAGACACGTAGTCTTCGCCATCTTTCATTTCTTGATCCGTCAAGCTTTCCAAAGGATTTAAGACAGCCAACTCAACACCAGCTTCAGAAGACAAGGTTTTCGCCAAGGACTTAGAAGCATTTTCCTCAAAGTAAATGACCTTAATCTCATTTTTCTTGATATACTCTGTCAATTCACGCAATCGTGCAGCAGAAGGCTCGCTATCAGGTGAAATCCCTGAAATGGCCACCTGGTTTAAGCCATAATCCAAGGCCAAGTAGCGGAAAGCCGCGTGTTGGGTCACGAAATTCTTTTGTTTCGCATCTTTCAACCCATCCTGATAAGCTTGATCCAAGGCCTGTAATTTCTTCAGATAGGCTTGGGCATTTTTCTCAAACGTCTTTTTCTTATCTGGATAAGCTGCCACCAACTGATCACGAATCGACTCTACCATCTTCATGGCACGATGTGGAGAGAGCCAAAGGTGAGGATCATATTCATGATGGTGTTCTTCGCCCCCTTCGTGTTCATGTTCCTCTTCCAATCCAGGAAGCAAGACCATGCCCTTGGTGGCATCGATCACTTTGGTTTTCTTATCCTTCATGGATTTCAAAAGATTTGGAACCCACGTTTCCATGTTTTCATTCTCATAAACGAAAACATCCGAATCTTGAATCATAGCCCGCCCCTTAGCAGACAATTCATATTCATGAGGCTCTGATCCCGCTCCAATGAGCAGGTCTACCGTTCCTTCATCTCCGACAATATTTTTTGTAAAATCATAAACAGGATAGAAAGTGGTCATCACTTTTAATGTCCCATTTTGACTCTGACTTTTGCCACAAGCTGCCAAGACAAGGGTCAAAGCCACTAACAATAACCAACCAAATTTTTTAAAGTTCATATCTACTTCCTCAAACGTGATCCAAGATTCACAAGCAAGAACAAGGCCACAAATAAAAGCGTGATGCTGGCACTCGCCGGTGTATCTGCAATATAAGACAAAATCAACCCACTAAACATCCCGATAAAACCAATGATGACCGCAATCAGCATGACCCCACGGAAGTTCTTCCCTAATTTCAGGGCAATACTAGCCGGTAAGACCATGATGGTTGAAACCAATAACGATCCTGCTGCAGGAATCATTAAGGCGATAGCAACCCCCGTCACCACATTAAATAAGATAGACATGGTTCGGACCGGAAGCCCATCCACAAAGGCTGTATCTTCATCAAAGGTCAAAATATACATAGGACGCAAGAATAAGGCCGTCAGCACTAATACAACGAAAGCAATCACAAACAAGGCGATCACCTGTTCATCCGTAATGGTTAGGGTAGAACCAAACAAATACTGATCCAAGCTCATCGAGCTTTTCCCACCACCACGCATCAGTACTAAAGCTAGGGCAAGACCAGTGGACATTAAAATTGCCGTCCCGATCTCCATAAAGTCCTTAAATAAGGTCCGCAAATACTCAAGAAAGACCGCAGCAATAATGACAATGATCATAGTCGAGAGCGTCGGAGAGATCCCAAGAAAAAGTCCAAAAGCGACACCCGCAAGAGAGACGTGACTCAGCGTATCACTCATCAGACTCTGCCGTCTCAAAATCAAGAAAATCCCTAACACAGGAGAAAAAAGACTCATGGCAACCATAGCCAACAAGGCCCGCTGCATAAAATCATACTGGAATAAATCAAGCATGGTCACCCTCCCCTTCTGTATCATGGACGTTAAAACATCTCCAAGGAGAGCTTTGGTCACGAACCAAATGAATATTCCGATCCGCAAATTGGTTAACCTCTTCAGGATCATGCGTGATCATCAAAACAGATTTTTGATGGTGATGCGCACTGTGATGCATCAACTCATAAAAATCACTCTTTGTCGTCGCATCCATCCCTGTCGTCGGTTCATCTAAAACAAAGATATCCGGATCTGAAGCAAACATCCGAGCAATGACGGCCCGCTGTTTCTGACCACCAGACAAAGAACCAATCGCCCGATCCTTGAACTCCAGCATCCCAACAGATTCTAAACTCTTCAGAATATGTTTTTCATCGTGCTCATTCAACTTTCGAAACCAGCCTTTACGAGGATACCGACCTGACTTCACAAATTCATAGACCGTACTGGGGAACCCAGCATTAAAACTAGCAATCTGTTGCGGCAAATAAGCAATCCTTAACTTCTTTCCCTTTACATTTGTCTTTGAAATCTCAACTGTCCCGACCTTTGGCTGTAGAATGCCAAGACTAGCCTTAATCAAGGTTGACTTAGCAGCCCCATTCTCACCAGTCAGCGTAACAAACTCTCCACTATCTAAGTAGTAATTGATCCCTTCCAGAACCGGTTCTCGATCATAATAGAACGATAAATTTGAAACCGTAATATACCTCAAACTATAACTCCTCTTCCAATAAATCTAAAAACCGCGAAATAACCCCTTGCTCATTCTTAGTAAACTTCGACAAAACATCCTCATAAGTGTGAAGGGTATGCTGATGGTGGTGCTGATGCTCTAATGCAATCGGCTTACCAATCTCAGTTAAGCGATAATAGAGAACACGAGCATCATTCTCATCGCGATAAGTCTCTAACATCCCCTGGCTTAATAAAGGTTTCACAGCCTTCGTGATAGCCGCCTGACTAACATTCAATTTCTTTGCTAAGACAGAATTGGTTAGAGCTTCATCAGAAACCAGCATCAAAATATGTTCCTGAGTGTTGGTTAATGAAACACCACTTGTACAAGAACCAACTAAAATCTCATGCTGATTTTCTGATAACAATAAAATAGAATTTAAAAATCGATCGATTTTATTTGCAACTTCAGACAAAATTAACTCCTTCTAATTCATTAAATGAAACTTTACCGGTTAATTATATCACAAAAAAGAAAAAAAATAAACAAAAAAAGGAGTAAAACTCCTTCATAATCTATACCGGCGGCCGGGGTCGAACCGGCACGTCCTTGCGGACACTGGATTTTGAGTCCAGCGCGTCTGCCAATTCCGCCACGCCGGCATAAATTTAACTGGGGTAGCTGGATTCGAACCAACGCATGAGGGAGTCAAAGTCCCTTGCCTTACCGCTTGGCTATACCCCAATAATAATATTAATAAATAGGCGAGTGATGGGGATCGAACCCACGCATGCCAGAGCCACAATCTGGTGTGTTAACCACTTCACCACACCCGCCATAATTATTAACACGGGCAGTAGGAATTGAACCCACACTGAAGGTTTTGGAGACCTTAGTTCTACCTTTAAACTATGCCCGTAAAGGATGGAAGGGGAGGGATTCGAACCCCCGAACCCGAAGGAGCGGATTTACAGTCCGCCGCGTTTAGCCTCTTCGCTACCCTTCCTGATTATTGAATTGATGGCGCGAGACGGAATCGAACCGCCGACA
>NZ_KV813679.1 GCF_001813675.1 Streptococcus sp. HMSC078D09 | reverse complement strand
CCCTTCAGCCGGACTTGGGTAATCCTCCAAGATAATAATGGACCTTGTAGGACTTGAACCTACGACCACTCGGTTATGAGCCGAGAGCTCTAACCAGCTGAGCTAAAGGTCCAACAAGATCAACAATATAGCGGCGAAGGGGATCGAACCCCCGACCTCCCGGGTATGAACCGGACGCTCTAGCCAGCTGAGCTACACCGCCATAATATCGGGAAGACAGGATTCGAACCTGCGACACCTTGGTCCCAAACCAAGTACTCTACCAAGCTGAGCTACTTCCCGATCTAAAGCTACCGCTTTATGCACCCTAGAGGAGTCGAACCTCTAACCGCCTGATTCGTAGTCAGGTACTCTATCCAGTTGAGCTAAGGGTGCTCGTTTCTATTCAATTATTACATAGCCTTGCGACCATGCACCCTAGAGGAGTCGAACCTCTAACC
>NZ_KV813678.1:201280-207302 GCF_001813675.1 Streptococcus sp. HMSC078D09 | reverse complement strand
GTCCTTAGGTGTTGGCGTGTTCTTATCTGCGTCTGTTTCCTTAGCTTTGATTTCAATTGGAACATTAACTGTTTCAGTTGTACCATCTGGGTAAGTGACAAGCATAGGCACATTTACTAAACCAGGTGTAGCATTAGCAGAAGTCTTACTTGTAATCGCCCCTGTATCTTCATCAACAGAAACAGAATCAATTCCAGCTGGAAGTGTTCCAGCTTTGAAAGCTGTACCAGAAGGAACAGGTACTTCCTTGCCTTCAACATCACGTACAAGTGGAATTTGTGGTTGAGTTGTATCGCCAGCAGTTACTTCAGATTTACTGTAAGTCACATCATAAGTTTGATTTTTAGGTGCATTAACAGTCAATAGGTTCGTATCAAGGAAAGCATTGGCATATGAACCTTGATGAACACCTTCAGTGTTCCCCTTCCAACTACGTTGAATAGCATTCAAGTTTGGTTTGACTCCACGTTCCATCCACTGTTCAAAGAGGAGCATACCATTGTTTTTCTTGATCTCTTCGTTCAATTTCTTAGCTAATTCAACTGAATCAATTGTATCTTTAAATTTATACGAAATAGTATATGAACCAAGTTGTCCTGAAGCTGTTCCAAGGATGTTCTTATCGATATAATTACGAACTTTATCCACATCACTTTGTGATGGGTTTGATTTTGTGGCAATACTAATGGCATCTGTCTTACGTGTATCAAGTTTTCCTGATGCATCCATCACAACTTTAGTTTTTTGAACGCCACTGACAGCAGAACCATCTGCATCAGATTTATAAATATATGTTTCGTTCAAGTCTAGGTATGGCAAAAGACTCTTAGGCAATACTTGTTCAATGTATGGGACAGATTGGAAAGTATTTGAACCTAGGTTTATGACACCCATAGCCGCTGAAACTTTCATGGTATAGACCAATTCAATTGAATCTGCTTTTCCATCACTTGTAAAGCGTGGAAGCACTTTCAAGGTTGGTTGAGTATTCACACCAGTACCAGGTGTACCTGTAAAGGCATTTGTTAAACCATTATCAGAAGCTTCTTTTTTCTCATTACCTGCCGCGATAAACCATGAGTTGTCAATACTTTCACGAACTAATTTGTTTGGAATAACTCTTCCATAATCCTTACCTGTAATCCATGCAGATGAGAATGACAATGGAGTATTGGCAAGTCCAAGATCGTTTAGGGTCTTGCCATTTTTCAAGGTAATTGTGATTGGGTGGTCATAAGCTGCCCCAATACCACCTGAAGCTACAGTGTTGTTGGCAATTGGAACTGACCAAACTGAACCATCTTCATGTCGTGTAAAGCTTTGTGCACTCCCTGATGCCGTTGGTTTGATTGTGATTTTTTCAATATTTTCATAGAAGGTTGGATTTTGGAAGTTCATAATCATATGAGCGCCAAGAGGGAAAGCTTTATCTTTAGCCCATCCACCTGCTAATCGTGTCCAAGAAGTTCCTGTCAAGGAAATGCTACCATCTGCATTGACCTTATTAAATTCTACTCCGGCATTCTTCACAACATAAGGAGCTTCTTTATCAGTCGTAATCCCTGTAGAGTCAAATTTATTTGCAATGGTCAGAGATGAATCAGTAGGTTTAATAACGCCGTTCACCGTAGTTGGAGAAACATTCAATTGTTTGGTGACTGTTTTTCCAGATTCATCGGTTACAGTTGCTACTACAGTTCCACCTGAAGAAGGGCGTTTAAAGGTATAAACCCCATTAGAACCACTGATAGAAACTGCTTGACCATCCACAGTGACAGTAACAGTCGCAGCCGCATCTGTACGAATAGTCACATACTCATCACCAGCTTCGATAGATGCAGTCAGTTCTTTTGAAGCTTCTGCTGCAGCTGGTTGAGCAGAGGTGTCACGACGCGAACGAACGCGAGGTGTTTCCGAATCTGAAGCAGACCGGTTAGCTGAACCAGCTTCTGAATTCCCTTGTTCGCTTGGGTTTTCTACAGAAGAACCTCCACTTGTTGGAAGAGCTGCATCTGCTGCATAAGCAGTTGGTGCCTCTGTATTTCCAGTACTTGTATCGGCATTTGTCGGAACCACTGCGTTTGCTGAAACTGCATCCGTACTAGTCTCATTTTCATCCGCAGAAACAGTCTGTGCTCCAGCTAAGAATAATGCCGTACCTAACAATACTGAGCATACCCCGAAACTGTATTTTCTCAATGAAAAACGTTGACGTCTATTAAACATATCTTTCATTTCCCAAAAATCTCCTATAATTTCATTTCATGTTTCCATGATACCTTTATATTGTACTTCACACTACCTAGTAATGTCAACAATTTTGAATCATATATTCAAAAATATATGATTCTCCTATATTTTTCCCAATTTAAATGCTGATTCTCTTTGAATTTAAGCGATTTATCATATTTTTTCATAATACGTACATTTTTTTAAAACATTTTTAAATATGTATTTCTCTCTATATATAAATAGGTCATTTTTTCTTAGTTTTTTCAATAACAAACAAAGAGGCCTTGCTCTTTCGAGCAAAGCCTCTTCCTGTTGGATCTAAAATTGTCACCTCATCAACAAGTTTGCTGATGTCACCTCAATTTTAGTCTTCGCGTTTTTTGCGTTTTGCAAGTCCCGCAAGGCCAACCATACCAAGTGCAGCACCTAACAATGCGGCAGATGCTGATTGTTCTTCACCAGTTTCAGGAAGTGCTGGAGCTGGAGGAGTTGTAGGTGGTGTTGGTGGTGTTGGCGGTGTTGGCGGTGTTGGCGGTGTTGGTGGTGTTGGTGGTGTTGGTGGTGTTGGCGGAATAACAGTGTTATTAAACTCTGTATCTTCTGGCAACTTAGTAGTAGCTACTAATACCTTACCTGCTTTATTCACCACGATACCAACAGTTGCAACCATCTTATCGTATACAACGCTAGAATCTGTGCCACGGATTTCTTCTACATGATAGATATAGGTACCTTCTTCTCCACGTTTGAATTCAAGAGCGGTTACTTCTTTTCCTTCTTTATTAGTATATTTAACTGGAGTGAATTTGATGTTTCCGTTAGCATCATTTGTTACTGTCGTAACCACTACACCATCTTTGTCTTTAAGAACGAAGCTGAATTCATTGGCTTTAAGTTCACGACCTTCCAAGCGTTTAGTGAAGTTGAATTCCACTTCAACTGGAACGTTGTTGACACGTTTTTCAGTTGGTTTGCTTGGTTTTTCAACTTTCTTAGTAGTTGGGTTGTAATAGTTAACTACTTGAGCCGCAGTATTTTCGATATCTACTCCGCCTTTAACGTCAGCTTTCACTGTAGCTGGGATATCAAACTTGTAGTAACGTCCGAATTCGAATTTAGTTGTGTCGATAACTTGTGTGTTTTCTGCATCGCCAAGTGACTTAGTGAAGCCATCTTTAAGAGTTGCAGTAATCACACCGTTGTTCACAGTGATATCGAATTTAGCTGTTACATCCGCACCAGTCTTACCATCATAAGCTTTGATTGCTGAACCATCTACATCAACTTTAGCCTCATCGTAGTCATCTGAGATTCCTACTGATTGGATATGGTCTTTGTTGTTTGCATCAAATTTAGTTGTATCCAACCATACTTGGTAAACAAGTTTTTGACCTGGTTTAACTGATTTAGTATTGATATTCGCTGCTTCGTTATTAGATGCATCGTCCGCATATGGGTTCGCATTGGTATCTGCGTACTTGTCTGCCAACTCTTTATCATCATCTAATAATGAAGTTCCAGTCAAATCAAATTCTTTTTCGTTTAGAACATATTTTTCTGGATTGAATTCTGGAGTTTCAGGAGGGGTTACACGGTTGTTAAATTCTTTATCCGCAATTTCGCCTACAGTCGCGATAAGTACTTTAGCTGTACCATCGTGTTTCACTGTAACTGTTACATTCGCTTTCATTGTATCGTATGTAACGGTTGCGTCAGATCCTTTAACTTCTTCTACTGTGTAGTTGTGTACGCCTTCGTCACCCTTCTTGAATTCAAGAGCTTTGAACTTAACGTTACCAGAAGCATCATTGCTTACAGTCTCAACTTCTTTACCAGTTGAATCTTTAAGCATGAAGCTGAATTCGTTAGCTTTAAGCTCACGGCCTTCCAAGCGCTTCGTGAAGTTGAATTCCACTTCAACTGGAACGTTGTTGACACGTTTTTCAGTTGGTTTGCTTGGTTTTTCAACTTTCTTAGTAGTTGGGTTGTAGTAGTTGACTACTTGAGCCGCAGTATTTTCGATGTCTACACCACCAGGTACATCAGCTTTCACTGTTGTTGGGATGTCGAACTTGTAGTAACGTCCAAATGCGAATTTAGTTGTGTCGATGACTTGTGTGTTTTCTGCATCGCCAAGTGACTTAGTGAAGCCATCTTTAAGGGTTGCAGTGATCACACCGTTGTTGACAGCGATATCGAATTTATCTGTTACTTCTGCACCTGTTACAGAGTCGTAAGCTTTGATGTCAGCCGCATTAAGATTTAATTTAGCTTCATCATAGTTATCTGAAATACCTACTGTTTGGATGTTGTCCTTGTTAGCTGCGTCAAATTTAGTTGTATCCAACCATACTTGGTAGTAAAGTTTTTGACCGCGTTCAACTGGTTTCGTATTCAAGTTTTCATCTTCGTTGTTGGCAGTTGTATCGACATATGGGTTTGTATTTGTTTCACCATATTTATCAGTCAATTCAGAATCATCATCAACGAGCTTAGTACCTGTAATATCGAATTTCGCTTTAGAAACAACGTATTTCTCTGGTTGGAACTTAGGTTCTTCCGGAGGTGTTACACGGTTGTTGAATTCTTTATCGGCAGGTTCTGTCACGTTTGTGATCAAGGCTTTGGCTGTACCGTCATGAGAAACAGTAACAGTTACGATAGCTTTCATTTCATCATAAGTGACAGTTGCGTCTGTACCTTTAACCTCTTCTACTGTGTACTTGTAAGTACCCTCTTGACCCTTCTTGTATTTAAGGGCAGTAACAGTTTCACCAGCTTTGTTTGTGTAATCAACTGGAGTGAACTTGAAGTTACCGTTCTCATCGTTGGTTGCAGTCGCAATCAAAACATTGTCACTGTCTTTCAACTCGAATGTGAATTCACCATCTTTAAGAGCACGACCTTCCAATTTCTTAGTGAAGTTAAATTCTACTGAGATTGGAACATTGTTAACACGTTTTTCAGTTGGTTTTTCAGGTTTTTCAACTTTCTTAGTAGTTGGGTTGTAATAGTTAACTACTTGAGCCGCAGTATTTTCGATATCTGCACCAGCTACCACATCGTCTTTCACTGTTGTTGGGATATCAAATTTATAGTAACGTCCGAATTCGAATTTAGTTGTGTCGATAACTTGTGTGTTTTCTGCATCGCCAAGTGACTTAGTGAAGCCATCTTTAAGGGTTGCAGTGATCACACCGTTGTTGACAGCGATATCGAATTTATCTGTTACTTCTGCACCTGTTACAGAGTCGTAAGCTTTGATGTCAGCCGCATTAAGATTTAATTTAGCTTCATCATAGTTATCTGAAATACCTACTGTTTGGATGTTGTCCTTGTTAGCTGCGTCAAATTTAGTTGTATCCAACCATACTTGGTAAACCAACTTGTCGCCACGGTTCACAGTCTTGGTGTTCAAGTTTTCTTTTTCGTTGTTTGATGCATCGTCCGCATATGGGTCCGCATTAGTATCTGCGTACTTGTCTGCCAACTCTCTATCATCGTCAACGAGCTTGTCACCAGTGATATCGTATTTCTCTTTAGAAACAACGTATTTCTCTGGTTGGAACTTAGGTTCTTCTGGAGGTGTTACACGGTTGTTGAATTCTTTATCTGGAGCATCTGTTACGTTGACAACTAATACTTTAGCTGTTCCGTCGTGTGATACTGTTACAGTTACTTCTGCTTTCATTGTATCGTATGATACTGTTGCATCTGTTCCTGCGACTTCTTCAACTGTATACTTGTGAACGCCTTCTTGACCCTTCTTGAATTCAAGAGCTTTGAACTT
>NZ_KV813678.1:200009-201180 GCF_001813675.1 Streptococcus sp. HMSC078D09 | reverse complement strand
AAGAGCTTTGAACTTAACGTTACCAGAAGCGTCGTTGCTTACAGTTTCAAGAGTATTACCTTCTGAATCTTTAAGCACGAAGCTGAATTCGTTGGCTTTCAGTTCACGACCTTCTAATTTCTTAGTGAAGTTGAATTCTACTGGTACTGGAACGTTGTTTACACGTTTTTGAGTAGGTTTTTCTGGAGTTTCAACCTTCTTAGTTGTTGGGTTGTAGTAGTTGACTACTTGCGCTGCAGTATTCTCAATATCTACACCAGCAGCAACATCAGCTTTCACTGTTGTTGGAATGTCAAACTTGTAGTAACGTCCAAATTCAAATTTAGTTGTGTCGATAACTTGAGTATTTTCTGCATCTCCTAGAGATTTAGTGAAGCCAGCTTTAATAGTTGCTGTGATTACTCCGTTATTAACTGTAATATCGAATTTATCTGTTACTTCTGCGCCTGTTACTGAATCGTAAGCTTTGATCTTAGTAGAATCAAGTTCCAACTTCGCTTCATCGTAGTCATCTGAAATTCCTACAGATTGGATGTTTTCTTTGTTAGTTGCTGAGAATTTAGTTGTATCCAACCATACTTGGTAAACCAACTTATCTCCACGGTTAACAGTCTTGGTATTGATGTTTTCTGCTTCGTTGTTAGTAGTTTTGTCAGCATATGGGTTTGCATTTGTATCTGCATACTCATCTGTCAACTCATCATCATCGTCAGCAAGTTTTGAACCAGTGATATCAAATTTTTCTTTGTTAAGAACGAATTTCTCTGGTTGGAACTTAGGTTCTTCTGGAGGTGTTACACGGTTGTTAAATTCTTTATCCACAATGTCGCCAACAGTCGCGATCAGAACTTTAGCTGTTCCGTCATGTTTAACTGTGATGGTTACAGTTGCTTTCATTGTGTCGTATGTCACAGTAGCATCTGTACCTGCAACCTCTTCAACAGTGTAGTTGTGTACGCCTTCTTGACCCTTCTTGAATGTAAGAGCTGAGAATTTCACATTACCATCTTTGTCGTTGGTTACAGTTTCAACTTCTTTACCATTTGAATCTTTCAATACAAAGCTGAATTCGTTCTCTTTCAATTCACGTCCTTCTAGGCGTTTAGTGAAGTTGAATTCAATTGAGATTGGTACAGAGTTTACACGTTTTTCAGTTGGTTTGCTTGGTTTT
>NZ_KV813678.1:143339-199909 GCF_001813675.1 Streptococcus sp. HMSC078D09 | reverse complement strand
TACTTGAGCCGCAGTATTTTCGATGTCTACTCCACCTGCAACGTCAGCTTTAACAGTTGCTGGGATATCAAATTTGTAGTAACGTTCAAATGAGAACTTAGTTGTGTCAATGATTTGAGTATTTTCTGCATCACCCAATGACTTCGTAAAGCCATCTTTAAGAGTTGCAGTCATCACACCATTTTCAACCTTGATATCGAATTTGTTTGTTACATCGTTACCAGTTACTGAGTCGTAAGCTTTAATTTCAGAAGCAACGACATCAACTTTTGTTTCATCGAAGTCATCAGTGATTCCTACTGATTGAACGTTTTCTTTGTTAGTTGCTGAGAATTTAGTTGTATCCAACCATACTTGATAGTAGATCTTATCTCCGCGGTTAACAGTCTTGGTATTGATGTTTTCTGCTTCGTTGTTGTTTGTTTTATCAACATATGGATCCGTATTTGTTTCACCATATTTATCAGTCAACTCAGCGTCATCATCAAGAAGTTTGTTATCAGTGATTGAGTATTTAGCTGTATTCAATACATACTTCTCTGGTTGGAACTTAGGTTCTGTTGGAGGAGTTACTGTATTGTTGAACTCTTTGTCAGCTGGTTCAGTTACGTTAGCAATCAATGCTTTCGCTGTACCGTCGTGAGATACTGTTACAGTTACTTCTGCCTTCATTGTATCGTAAGTGACAGTCGCGTCTGTACCTTTCACCTCTGTTACAGAGTAAGTGTATGTACCTTCTTGACCCTTCTTGTATTTAAGGGCAGTGACAGTTTCGCCAGCTTTATTTGTGTAAGACACTGGAGCAAATGAGATCTTACCAGCTGCATCGTTGGTTGCAGTCGCAATCACAACATTGTCGCTGTCTTTCAACTCGAATGTAAATTCGCCAGCTTTAAGCTCACGACCTTCCAAACGTTTTGTGAAGTTGAATTCTACAGTGATTGGGACACTGTTCACACGTTTTTGAGTTGGTTTTTCTGGAGTTTCTACAGATTTGCTTACTGGGTTGTAAACGTGAACGATTTGGTTAGCTTTGTTTTCGATGTCTACTCCACCTGCTACTGAATCTTTAACAGTTGCTGGAATATCGAATTTGTAGTAGCGACCAAATGCAAATTTAGTTGTGTCGATAACTTGAGTGTTATCAGCATCACCTAAAGATTTGTTCATAGAAGATTTAGAAGTTGCAGTAATGACACCATTTTCAACCTTGATGTCGAATTTAGCTGTCACATCTTCACCAGTTACGCTGTCATATGCTTTGATATCAGCAGTGTTGACAGTCAATTTATCTGCATCGTATGTATCAGAGATACCTACAGCTTGGATGTTGTTCTTGTCAGTGAAGTTCTTAGTATCCAACCATACTTGGTAAACTAATTTTTCACCGCGTTCAACAGTCTTGGTATTGATGTTTTCTGCTTCGTTGTTAGTAGTTTTGTCAGCATATGGGTTTGCATTTGTATCTGCATACTCATCTGTCAACTCATCATCGTCGTCAACGAGTTTTGTACCAGTGATGTCAAATTTTTCTTTGTTCAGAACGAATTTTTCTGGTTGGAACTCAGGAGTTTCTGGAGGAGTGATCTTGTTGTTGAACTCTTTATCCGCTGTTCCATCAGTTGCGTTACCATTCGCATCTACCCCACCTGTAGAAACTACGTTAGTTACAGTTGTTAATGCATGACCATTTTTAGCAACTTCTACAGTAATAGTAGCTTTCATAGTATCATACGTCATACCAGCTTCTTTAGCTGCAGGAACAACTTCTTCTACAGTATAAGTGTGAGTACCAACTTTAGAGTTGTCGAATGAGATTTCAGTGAATGTTACAGTTCCATCAGCTTTGTTAGTTACTGTTTCAACTTCTTGTCCGTTTGCATCTTTAAGAACGAATTTGAATTCTCCGTCTTTAAGTTCACGCCCAGCTAATTTCTTAGTGAAGTCGAATTTAGTTTTAACAGGTGCTACAACGTAGTTGTTGAAGATTTTATCATCAGCACTTGATTTGAATCCACCTTCAGCACTGTATTTAACTGTAGCTTGTAAATCACCTTGAGCGTTCTCAGTTACATTAACAGTCATAGTTACTGTCATTGCATCGTATTCAACGTTTGCATCTGAACCTGGAGTCTCAGTGATTGTGTAAGTGTAAGTTCCCGCTTTGTTAAATGTTAATTTGCTGAATGTAGCTTTTCCGTCTGCTTTGTTAGTTACAGTTTCTTCATGAGCTGAGATTGATTTGTTTGGTTGTACTTCTTTTAGTTTGAATGTAAACTCACCATTTGCTAATACACGTCCTTCAAGTTGTTTTTCAACTTCTGGAGTTACTTCAACTGGCTCTTGTTTTACATAGTAGTAAATTGGTTGTTTATATGGTGTTAGTGAGTTTAATAAGTCAACATTTACACCAATACCTCCTACACCACGTTCTAACTGTGAATTTGGTGAAGAGTGACCAATACCATCCCCTAAGAATGGTACAAATACTGTTTTCTTAGGTGTATATCCTGCTGCAGTTTGGAAACCAAAATCAACTTCTACTCCATTAGGATGATTAACACCGTCAGTACCAGTGAAAGCAATTGTGTTAAGAGGTGATTTCTTAACTACTAAATCTTCTTTATTGTAATCACCTGGTTTAATAGGTTTAGTTTCTGCTAGTAACATATATCCATCTGTGCTTAATGTACCATCAGAACGTTTGCTTTGTTGTTTTGGATCTAGTAAGTAAACTCGAACTACTACAGTTCCATCTTCACCTACTATTTCTTTAATACGTTTAATACCATAACGGTCCGCATCCATGAATTTAGTACCAACTGTATAAGGACGGCTTACAAAACCTGATTTATCGTTCGCATCAGCTGTTTGATAAAGTTTATATCCATCGAATTGACGCTCTCCAGATGCTGTAAAGCTTTGACCTTCCATAGCTTTAAGAGTGTATCTAGCTAAGTCTACTTCATTACCATTTGGTACGTAGTCTTGAACAGTTTTATCTGTTTTATTAGCGTTAAATGTTGGGTTATTTTTATCAACTACTCTATAGTAAGTTGTTTTGTCAACTGACACTGGAATTTTAGCGTTAGTTTCAGTAATTGAACGCCCATTGTAAGCTGGTTCTACAACGTTAATAATATCTGTTGATCTACGAGCAGCATAAACAGCATCGTATAATTTTTGCTCATCTGGAGTAAGGTTATGTCCAGAAGCTACAAAAGCTTGGATATGAGCACCAACTTCATACTGCAATTGAATAAATGGTTGGTTAGTTTTCCCAGGTCCAGCACCTTCTCCTTTATCGTATTCAACTTGCCAAGTTAATTCTCCATTAGACGCTGCTGTAGTAGTAGTGAATTTTTGAACACCACTAGATGCATTAACAGTTCTAGTTTCTAGTACATTACCAGTAGTTTTATCAATTAATTCTACTATAGTTTCTGTAGATTCATCAAATCTCTTGTACGCACGTGTATAATAATTTCTACCATAACGTTCATTAAACTTAGTAAGATCTACGATACTGTAAGTGTACCAATCTCCTTCTTTAGCAGAGTAACCAGATGGTACTGTTTGAGATCTTACAGTTGCACCGTTAGCATCTTTGATTTCCGGAGTTACTTTTTCCCCATCTTTTAAGTAAGTAGTTACCGCTACTGGGTTAGAGTTGTGGTCTCCAGTTACAGCTTCATCAGTAACAGCACGACGGCTACGACGACGGCTACTTACTGCTAAAGCTCCTGCATTTGTACGTTCTTCATTAGCAGTTGCCACAGCCGCAGCAGCATCTGTACTTGCCGCTCTATCTTGTGCAGCTGCTTCCGTACCAGTGATTGGAGCTGCTGGATTTACAGTAGCTGAAAAAGTAGTTGTTACTGCTGGTGCTTCACTTGCTGCTGGTGCTTCTGAGTTTTCACTTGTTGCAGCATGAGTTGCAGTAGATTTTTCTGTAGTAGCAGCTGGTGTAGAAGCTGGTTTAGAGCTTGACTCTTTTTTCTTCTCTACAGGTTTGCTTGTTTCTGATGACGCTGTCGTTTTTGGAGCTTCTTCAGATTTTTTAGTTTCAGCTTTTTCTTCTTTTTTAGGCTCAGCTTTTGCTTCCTTGTTTTCTGTAGCAACTGGTTTCTCAGTTCCTTCAGATTTTTCAGTCGCTGGCGCTGGTGCTTCTGAAGTTGCAGCAGTTGTTCCAGAAAGGTCAATTTTTGGAACTGATGCCCCTTCCCCGTATGCCTTAGAAGCAGCTGGTGCTCCTGTTTGACTTGACTCTGTTTTAGCAGGTTGTGCTGCTTCTGAAGCTGCTGTCCCCGCAGATTCAGAGGCTGCTGTTGCTTCATCCGCTGATGCAGATTGAGCTCCTGCAGCAAAGAGTGCCGTTCCTAAAAGAACTGAACAAACCCCAACGCTATATTTTCGCAATGAAAAGCGCTGGCGTCTATTGAAAATATCCTTCATCCTGTTGGATCTCCTTGTTTTTTTTTGATCTTACGACCCATTTTGAATTTTATCAAAAGAAACATATAGTGTCAATTTGTTGTACTAAAAAAATATAATTCGTTATTTTCTTTTAGCATATTACAAAACAGTAGGAAATTTAGCACTTTTTTTTATTTTTTTCCTATAATAGACGATTTTTTAACATACCAAAAAAAGAAGTATCAATTTGATACCTCTTCTATTTCACCTCTGAGATCAAACCAGTATCGACATCATACACAGCTCCCGAAATAACGACATCCTCTGGAATCAAAGGAGAAGCCTTTAAAAGATCCATATCCTCGCGGACACTCTCTTCAATGTCTTGAAAGGGAAGGAAATCTCGATCTCCCACATCCACTCCCAGTTCTTTCTTGAGATACTGACGGAAGCTCTCGTTTTCAAAGGTCTGAGCACCACAGTCTGTATGGTGCAAGACCACAATTTCACGGGTACCCATCTGCTGCTGGGAGATGACCAAAGACCGAATCATGTCCTCTGTCACGCGCCCTCCAGCATTCCGCAAAATATGGGCATCTCCAAGAGCCAGACCTAGTGCCGGTGCCACGTGAAGGCGGGAATCCATACAGGTCACAATGGCGACTTTTGTTTTGGGCTTAATCGGAAGACGGAGGTCTCCATGTAGCGTCACATAAGCTTGGTTGGCTGTTAAAAAATTATCAAAATAAGACATGGTCTCTCCTTTATTCCTTTGAAATTCAAATCATCTATTATTTTACCATATCCGATCCTTTCTGTCAGGGGATACCTCCTGTCATCTGTCACATCTGAAAAAAAGTCTTAAACTTCCCGTTTAAGACTTTTCTACTATTGAAATACTTTCTTCAAGACTTCAGACAATGTACTCACTCCGATCACCTGGATCCCCGACGGCGTCATGATCCCCGTCAGAGAATTTTTCGGAACATAAATCTTGGTAAAACCGAGCTTAGCAGCTTCATTGATCCGTTGTTCGATTCGGTTGACCCGGCGAACTTCTCCTGTCAAGCCCAACTCTCCAACAAAACACTCTTGCGGGTTAGTTGGCTTGTCCTTGTAGCTGGAAGCAATGGCTACAGCTACGGCTAGGTCGATAGCTGGCTCATCCAACTTGACACCACCAGCAGACTTGAGGTAGGCATCCTGATTTTGAAGCAAGAGGCCTGCGCGTTTTTCTAGCACCGCCATGATGAGACTGGCTCGATTGAAATCAAGCCCAGTCGTCGTCCGCTTGGCATTACCAAACATGGTCGGAGTCACCAAGGCCTGCACCTCGGCTAGAATCGGACGAGTCCCTTCCATTGTCACAACGATGGACGATCCAGTCGCCCCATCCAAACGTTCTTCTAGAAAGACCTGGCTCGGATTAAGGACCTCAACCAGCCCGCCTGACTGCATCTCGAAAATCCCGATTTCATTAGTGGAACCAAAACGGTTTTTGACCGCTCTCAGGATCCGGAAGGTATGGTGGCGCTCACCCTCAAAGTAGAGCACCGTGTCCATCATGTGCTCCAGCATCCGAGGACCTGCCAAGGTTCCTTCCTTGGTCACATGGCCTACGATAAAGATAGCGATGTTATTGGTCTTGGCCAGCTGCATGAGCTCAGCTGTCACCTCACGCACCTGAGAAACAGACCCCTGCACCCCTGAAATCTCAGGAGACATAATGGTCTGAATCGAGTCGATGATGAGGAAGTTAGGCTGGATGCGCTCCACTTCTGCCCGCACGCTCTGCATATTGGTCTCGGCGTATAGATAAAACTCACTATCAATATCACCTAAACGCTCTGCTCGGAGTTTAATCTGTTGAGCAGACTCCTCCCCACTGACATAGAGAACTGTCCCCACTTGAGACAGCTGGGTTGAGACTTGTAAGAGCAGAGTTGATTTCCCAATCCCAGGATCTCCCCCGATAAGGACGAGACTCCCTGGTACCACACCGCCACCAAGGACGCGGTTGAATTCTTCCATCTCGGTCTTGGTCCGATGGACATTGATGGAGCTCACGTCCGCCAGTTTCATGGGTTTGGTCTTTTCACCCGTCAAGGATACCCGTGCATTCTTGACCGCTGCGACCTCGACCTCCTCGACAAAGGAAGACCAAGAACCACAGTTAGGACAGCGCCCTAGGTATTTGGGTGAATTATAGGCACAATTTTGACAGACAAATGTCGTTTTTTTCTTTGCGATGATAAACCTCTTTCTAAATCTCTATCTCACACTCAATCACTTGGCAAAAATCAATCTTCTCATTTGGCACAAACTGGCGCATGAGCATTCCGTGAGTTACAATGATAATAGTTTTATAATTTTTATATTTTCCCAAAGCTCTTAAAAAACGATGACGCATCTCTATATCAGTTTCATAGCGATAAGGAGAATCTTCAGATAAACCTCCTTGATGTTTTAGATAATATTCATGAGCTACCAATACACTAGTTAAATCAGAGTTAGTGCCATCTAAGTCTGGACGCCACTCATGAAAAAATGGCTCCACAAATAAGTCCAATCCTGTTTCAACTGCTATATAATGTGCTGTTTCTAAAGCCCTCGTCACAGACGATGAAATAATAATCTCTGCCTTTCCAAAACATGCAGTTTTAGCAACTTCTTTTGCCAGACTGCGACCTTTTCCTGTCAATGGTGCTAAATCACGACCAAAACCACTATAGAGTTGCGGATTTTCAAGTTTATCAAGCATACGATAATCTGGCTCCCCATGACGGACAAAGATAATCTTCATCTTAGTGCCCTGTTGACCCAAATCCACCAGTACGAACACCGTCTGCTTCATCTCCATCTGCAATCAAGAAAGGAGCAAAGACAGCCTGAACCACGCGTTCGCCAACTTCAAGGACAACTTCCTGATCAGTAATGTTTTTCATCTGAGCAAAGATATGGCCTTCATTTCCTGGATTGCCATAGTAGTCTCCATCAATAACCCCAACAGAGTTGATCAAGACCAGGCCTTTTTTGCGAGGGTTGGACGAGCGATCGTAAAGATAAAGCACCTCACCCGCTTGCATATAAGCCTTGACCCCAGTTGGCACGAGGACGATTTCCCCAGGAGCAATGACCGTGCGCTCGGCCACTTTTAAGTCATAGCCGGCCGCATGCGCTGTCTCCCGTTTTGGCAGCAAATCCTGATTGGTATAGCTTGATACAAGTTCAAATCCACGAATTTTTGTCATCATAATTCCTCTTTTATTCTAAATTGTTTCTATTTTTTCTATTATACCATCACTTCGCCCTAGCGTCTCCCCTATACTACTATTCGTATTTTTTTAAAAATTCTCTTCAATTTGGAAGTTACATGTTGTTTTCATGTTTTTTCTGAAAATGATATGCTATTATGACAGATTTGACATATAACTTGTGCTAAATAATGCTATTTTAAGCTTGAAGATAAGCATTATTTTTGCTATAATTCCCTGTGTAGGGAATAATTTTGAAATTAAAAAATTTTACCCTGTAAAATTATTTTGTGGAGGTCGTGTCTCAGCATTCAATTCTTATTACCAACAGATAGGATTCGAAAAATCCCGATCTTTAAGAGTAATCAGACATTGATGATTAGGCACTATTTTTTTATGAAAAGGGAAGATAAAATGAAAAAGAAAAGGTATATTAAAATTTTCTCATTTGTCCTTTGTATAGTGACCATGCTTTTCGCTTTAGGTCTGCATCGCACTTCAGCAGAAACTCCTGGAGTGACAGTAAGCGGAAAATTGGTCGATACAATCAAAAATATGAAAGTAACCAACAATGAAGGTGGTAACCTTACTTGGGATTTAGAACAATGGGCAACGTTCCGTATCAATGCTGATTTCGACTTAGCAGGTAAGGATGTCAAAGCAGGCGACACAACTGATATCACTGTTCCAGACGCATTGATGATCACCTCTGACAATTTTAAAATTCGTGATGTTAATACGAATGAGGTCATTGCCAATGCCAAGGTCGATAAAGACAATAAGAGATTATCACTGACATACACCGATTATGTTCAAACACATTCAGATATCAAAGGATCATTTTTCTTTTATGCACGTATTGACTTTAAAAAACATCCCCAAAAAGGTGAGATTCCTGTTGAAATGACCGTCAACGGGGAAACCAAGATAGGTGGGAAAGTTTCCTTTAAAGGAATTGGTGATGGGAATCCAAGAGCTTTAACAAAAACTAGCTGGGTCAATACAAACGACCATAAAACAGTTTCCTATACTATTTCAGTTAACAGAAAAAAACAGAATATTAAAGAAGTTACTATTGAAGACCATTTGAAGTTTACAAATGCTTCCTACGTACCAGATAGTATTAAAGTCCTAAAAGGGAAATTCTCTTTTGAAACAGGAGAATGGGTCTTTTCAGATCGCGTTGATGTGACGAATCAACACCCTGCTACCATTAGTGAAGATGGACAATCATTTGTCATTAAACTGGGAGACATTAGCGAAAACGATCAATACCGAATCGCTTATGATGTTCGTTTAAATTACGACCCTGTGGACGGGGAACTTCTTAAAAATGATGCTACCCTGAAAGGAAAACAATTTGATCAAAAAGATGTGACAAATGTTGCAGCAGTTCAAATTCCCTATGGTTTTGGCGTTGGTTACGTCTTTACCATTCATGTCCACAAAGTAGACGATGAAAACCAACCACTTGCTGGGGCTAAGTTTAAAATCGTTCGTCAAGCCAACAACCAAGTGATTGGGGAATACGTTACAGATGAGAACGGAGATATTACGGTTAATGCGCTCTTAAAAGATAAATACATCTTAACAGAAACCGAGGCCCCTGCGGGTTATACGATCAAGGAGGCTGACACCTTCGTAAATGCTGAAGATTTTGGTAAGGACCATAAGGTTACGAAGACGATCGTCAATCCAAAAGCGAAGCCAAAAGAAACAAAAGCTACCATCGAACTGGATAAAGCTCTTACTGGTCGTGATCTAAAAGACGGTGAGTTTAGCTTTGAATTGTACGAGGGTGCAACTAAGCTTCAAACTGTTACCAATAAAAACGGCAAGGTCACATTTGATCCGATTTCTTATAAGGAAGCAGGAGAACACACTTACACTGTAAAAGAAGTTGTTGGAAATACACCAGGTATCACCTATGATACAACTGAAAAACAAGTGCCCGTGAAGGTTACACAAGACGGACAAGCTCTAAAAGCTGATCTTGTCTATCCAGAGAATAAAACATTTAACAACACTTATACGGCTCCTCAACCAGCAAAAGCTAAAATTTCAGCTAGCAAGATTTTAGAAGGTGCTGAATTGAAGAATGGCGAATTCAATTTCCAATTGTTGGATGAAACCGGAAAAGTTCTTCAAACAAAACAAAATGCTGCAGATGGTACGGTAACCTTTGATGACATTTCATATTCATCAGAGGACGCAGGAAAAACCTTCCACTACACGATTAAAGAAGTTGTTCCTGAAAGCAAAGCAAAAGGAATGACCTACGATGAAGGAAGTATTGATGCTACTGTAACTGTCACAAAAGATGATGCAAGCAATACACTCAAAGCTTCTGTGGCATATGGTGATAAGAAATCATTCACTAACAAATTGGTAACAACTTCCATTCCACCAACTCCTCCGACTGTTGACAAACCAGAATTGAAACTGTACAACATTCAATTGCACAAAGCTAACGCAGACGGAAATGCTCTTGCAGGTGCTGTATTCGGGCTTTTTGAGGCAGATGGGACTACTCCAGTCGCTAACCCTTACGGTGAAGGTCAAGCGACTGCAACTTCTGATGCAAATGGTCTTGTAACCTTTACAGGATTTGAAGCAAAAGATTATGTGGTGAAAGAACTTACTGCTCCAGAAGGTTATCAACTATCAGCAGATGTGATTAAAGTTTCTGCTAGCGAGTTGAAAGCTGCGACTAACCTCGTCGTAGACAAAGGAACAGTGGTCAACAAACCATTCACTTCAATTCCACCAACTCCTCCGACTGTTGACAAACCTGAATTGAAACTCTACAGCATCCAATTGCACAAAGTGAACCAAGAAGGGAAAGCTCTTGTTGGTGCCGTATTCGGTCTCTTTGAAGCCGATGGTACGACTCCTGTAGCGAACCCTTATGGTGCAGGTCAAGCAACTGCTACCTCTGATGCAAACGGTCTTGTAACCTTTACAGGATTAGAAGCAAAAGATTATGTAGTAAGAGAGCTTACAGCTCCAGACGGTTACCAATTATCAGATGAAGTCATCAAGATCGCAGCTAGTGATTTGGTTGGTTCAAACAGTGTAGTGGATAAAGGAAATGTCGTTAACAAGAAGACACCTCCAACTCCGCCAACTACTCCTTCAACACCTCCAACGCCTTCAACTGATAAACCGAAAGGAAATCAGCCTTCTGGTAAACAATCAAAAGAAGGTAAAAAACAAAGTCTTCCTTCTACTGGTGAGACAGTAAGTGCTGGACTTCTCATGACAGGACTTGCCCTTGCAGGTGCTGGAAGCATGCTCGTTGCTAAAAAACGCCACGAATAAGTTCTTAAAACAGGTATTCATCTAGCATTGCTAAATGAACCTGTTTTTTCGTAACGATTATCCTATTTTTTCATCTTATTACCAGCGTTTTGTCTATATTTCCTTAGACACACAAAGAGAGATTGGCTCAAGTCCAACCTCTCTTTTTCTTACAATTCCTGTAATAAATAACGGAAGAGTTCTAAATTCCCTTCTTCTTCATTGACCAAGTATTCTGGATGCCATTGTAATCCCATAATCCGATGACCGTCTACTGCTTCAATGGCTTCGATGGTGTGATCACGCGGATCAAAGGCAGTTGCACGGAAATTTGGTGCAAGATCCTTGATACTTTGACGGTGCACAGAATTGATTCGACTAGCCCGACCAAAGAGCTGCTCCACCACACTGCCTTTTTTAGTCTCGATAGAATGGAAAGTCCCAAATGGAAGACCTTGCCAATGTCCTTCAATCTCTTGGTTGAGTGTTCCTCCAAAAGCCACATTGATCAACTGAACCTCACGGCAGATTCCTAGAACCGGTTTGTTTTGGCGAACCGCTTCCTTCAGCAGGGCAAGCTCAAATTGGTCCCGTTCGATATTGTAATCATCGCTTTCGATGGTTTTTTCTTCGCCATAGAGACTAGGATCGACATTTTGGCCTCCACTTAAGATCAACTTGTCAATCGTTTCAACATAGTCCTTAACCAAAGAAGGGTCTCCCATCGGGATGACCATTGGAAGTCCACCTGCTTGACGGATCCCTTCCGCAAACTGACTAGACACGGAGGAATGAAGGTTTTTCCCTTCCGGGTCCACCGGACAGAGATTAGCGGATACTCCAACAATTGTTCTGCACATATTCATTCCTCCTTCATTTTAACTACTACTTATCTTACCACCCATTAGCGATCGTGTCTAATATGTATTTTTTAAAACCGTGATAGATTTTATTTATCACCCTCACCTTCCTCACAAAACAATTGATGATCATACAAGTTTTTTTACCTATATTATGTTAAAATAGAGAGGAAAATAGAATCGTCCTTCAAGGCACACATTAGGCCGTTTCGAAGGTGCAAGTGCTAGATTCCTAGCCTTGTTGAAAAAATAGACATAGAAATGGAAGATACAATGGAAAAACAAACCGTTGCAGTATTGGGTCCTGGTTCATGGGGAACAGCCCTTTCACAAGTCCTCAATGATAACGGCCATGAAGTCCGTCTCTGGGGAAATATCCAAGAACAAATCGATGAAATTAATACCACTCATACCAATCAACGCTATTTCAAAGACATCGTTATTAGCGATCAAATTACCGCTACGACCGATCTGAAAGCTGCTTTGGACGGTGTGGATGCTATCCTTTTTGTCGTTCCTACAAAGGTGACCCGCTTGGTTGCTAAACAAGTCGCTGAAACACTAGATCACCCTGTAACAGTCATGCATGCTTCCAAGGGACTAGAACCTGGTACACACGATCGGATTTCTCAAATCCTTGAAGAAGAAATTCCTGCTTCTCTTCGCAGTGAGATTGTAGTTGTTTCTGGACCAAGTCACGCGGAAGAGACCATCGTACGGGATATCACCCTTATTACAGCAGCCTCAAAAGATTTAGAAGTTGCTCGCTATGTTCAAGAACTCTTTAGCAATCACTACTTCCGTCTCTATACCAATACAGATGTTATCGGAGTGGAAACTGCTGGAGCCTTGAAGAATATCATCGCAGTCGGAGCTGGAGCTTTGCACGGTCTTGGTTATGGTGACAATGCCAAAGCAGCCATCATCACGCGCGGTCTCGCTGAAATCACGCGCCTTGGCGTTAAGCTCGGAGCTAGTCCATTGACCTATAGCGGTTTATCAGGGGTCGGTGACTTGATCGTTACTGGTACTTCTGTTCACTCTCGCAACTGGCGAGCTGGGGATGCTCTCGGACGTGGCGAAAAATTGGAAGATATCGAAGCCAACATGGGTATGATCATCGAAGGGATCTCTACGACCAAAGTCGCCCACGAGCTGGCCCAAGAATTGGATGTCTACATGCCGATTACACAAGCCATTTACCAAGTCATTTATGAGGGGAAAGATATCCGCGAAGCCATCCACCACATGATGAGCAATGAATTTAAAGAAGAAAACGAGTGGAAATAAGTCAACCACCCCATCACAAATCCTACCTTTTAGAAAGGAAACCGCATGACTAAAGTTAGAAAAGCAGTCATTCCTGCAGCTGGCTTAGGGACCCGCTTCCTCCCAGCTACCAAAGCTCTGGCAAAAGAAATGTTGCCAATCGTTGACAAACCGACGATTCAATTTATTGTAGAGGAAGCTCTGAAATCTGGAATTGAGGAAATCCTTGTCGTAACAGGGAAGGCCAAACGTTCGATCGAAGACCATTTCGATTCTAACTTCGAATTGGAATACAATCTCGAGCAAAAAGGAAAGACTGACTTACTCAAGTTGGTCAATGATACAACAGCGATCAATCTTCATTTCATCCGCCAAAGTCACCCTCGAGGTTTAGGGGACGCTGTTCTTCAAGCCAAGGCCTTTGTTGGAAATGAGCCTTTTGTCGTTATGTTGGGAGATGATCTGATGGACATCACCAATGATGATGCCTTGCCATTGACCAAACAGTTGATGAACGACTACGATGAAACCCATGCGTCAACCATCGCTGTGATGGAAGTCCCTCACGAAGAGGTTTCTTCTTACGGTGTGATCGCACCTCAAGGCGAAGGCATTAACGGTCTTTATAGCGTTGAAACTTTTGTCGAAAAACCAGCACCCGAGGAGGCACCAAGTGACCTTGCCATTATCGGACGCTACCTCTTGACTCCTGAGATCTTTGATATTCTTGCAAATCAAGAACCAGGTGCTGGCAATGAAATTCAATTGACGGATGCGATCGATACCCTCAATAAGACCCAACGAGTCTTTGCCCGTGAATTTAAAGGCCAACGCTACGATGTAGGTGATAAATTCGGCTTCATGAAAACTTCGATTGACTATGCCTTGAAACACCCTCAAGTCAAAGATGATCTCAAACAATATATTATCGACCTTGGAAAAAAATTAGAAGCATCTGAACAAACTGCAGACTAATCATTCTCAAATCTAAAGAATACAAAAGAGACTGGCCATATCATGTAAGAGCTTTGCTGCCTTACAATGGTCAGTTTTTTTTATAAAAAAGAGGCTAGATAAAATCCGGCCTCTTTCATTTCATTGGACTTGGTCCAATTCACTTTTTAATTCTTATTGTTTAAGGATGAACATTGTAAGAATAATTGGTATTTGGGAAAGTTTCAATTTCGCCTGGATTGAAATTAGAACCGAAGCGATTATTATTGTTGTTCACATTTTCTGCTACAGTAGCCTCTGAAGTAGATTGAACTTTCGCTTCTGGTTTTACAACCGTTTCTGCTTTTCCAGATCCATATGTAGGCATTGCTTTTGTTGCTGCATAGCCAAAACGGTTATTTGGATTTCCTTCTGCATTTGCTGGGATATCCTTATTAGAAGGGGTAGCTCTATAATATGAAGCAGGAATTTCAATTTTTGTAATATTTCCGTCAACTTGTGGTTTTTCTGGAACTTTTGGTGTATCTGGTTTCTTAGGTTCTTCAGGTTTCTTAGATTCTTCAGGATCTTTATAATTATCTGGTTGAGAAGCACGATATGGATCAGATTTACGTCCAGCTGCTTCTAATTGTTTTTCCATTAATTTTTCATAATCTTTGAAGTGTTGGAAAAGACGATCAGACAATTCCAGTGCATCTTTCGTCACCTTATCTTCAGCAGCTTTTGCAGCTTCAGGTTGATCTTTCAATGAATAATATTCAATATCTTTCTTTTCTTGATCAACAATAAATTGTTTTTCAAGAGCTTTCCAGTGATCTTGGACTGATTTTCCAAAGACATCTTGGTTATTGATCGCCATATTGTCAATGTGCCATACTGTCCAATACCATGAATTTGGATCATAAGTTGCTGTTTGAGGTTTGAAGGCTTCGTAAGTATCTTTTAGATTACCGTAGAATGGAACATAAGGTGTGTTCCGAGATGGTCCCATACCAAGCCATAAAGTACCACCAAATGATTTTGGAAGTTTTGGATTGATTTGGTAGACATGGGCATCGATAACGTTTTCGTTTCCTAAAGCATACTTGTATTGGTCTTTACGAACAGCATCATTGCTACCATTATCCCCTTGTTTCTTGACACCAATTTGATCGTCTGGAACAAAACGACCATTCAAATGTTCAAAACGGTTGCGTTGGAAAGCAAAGGCATCTTCCAAAGTAAATTTCTTGTTTGGATCTGTTGGTGAGCGGAAGAGTTCGTATTCATCATCTTCATAAGTCACTTTTGAATTTGGATCCAAAAGAGTGATTCCTGCGTATGTACGTGAACGGTCTCCTTCAGCATATTTTTCTGGTCCATAAGATTTAGCAATATGGAAGTTACCATCTTTGTCTGTCTTGTAGTTACCAGATTCTTTGGCTACTTTTTCGACATCTTTCGAAGCGATTACATTTTCCTTGTCATTCAAATCCACATGACCAAGGTAGTAGGTATTTGCAAAGACTGCATATTTGTCTTCTGGGACTTTAACAGCTACATATTGGTGACCAGAAAGAATTTCCATATACCAAGTTTCTTTTTGGTCCGCAAAAACGACAACATTCCCCTCTGCTGATCCTTTTTCTTCAATGACTTTAGCTAGGAATTCAACCCCTTCACGAGCAGACTTAACGCGTGGTAAAACTACGTCCAACATAGCAGCTTCAGGAATTCCGTTTTCTGTCAATGGGTCAGTCTTCAAGACTTTTTTGTTTGGAATTGCTGTAACAGTTGATGTCATAGAGACGCCGGCTTCGTTAAATCCATGTTCACCAAAAGCACCGTTACTACCATCTCCACGAGCAGAGTCATAAGTCGCTGTGTATTTCATTTCACTAGCAGCATGTAGGTAGGTAAAACCATTGGATTCGTCTTCCAGTTGATCCCCTTCCTTATAGTTCTTCGCATCAACAACTACAAAGTTTTTGTTGTGCTTGCCACCATTTGGATAGTAAGGGTAGTCTTCTGTCCGACCAAAGAGAGTGGTCCCATCCTTGGTCAATTGGCGACCAATGATAAAACCGCAACAGGCTTGAACAGCTTGAATTGGTAGGAGCAAAAGTGTCATCGCTACCAATGAGAGTTTTAACAACCATTTTTTCATGGCAAATCTCCTTTGTTTTTGCACTACTTTTGACAAAATAGCACTATTTTTGATTTTTATATCTCCAGTTTACACCTTTCTCAGTCCTTTTGCAAGCGCTTTCTATTTTGCGTTTTTATACCTCTTTACCCATGATTGCCTTCTCTATGGACCTAGCAATAGAGGGCTCACTTGACTCATGCAAACATATTATAATAAATATATACAATTCTTTGCATTTCAAACAATTTTCTGTTAGTTTACGATTTTGCTACATTTTTTAGAAAAAAAGGAGGCTGGGGACAAAAGTCCTAGCCTCTCAATTATTTTTGGATTGTTGAGCAAGACGCAGTGGTTGAGTGGGCTCTACTATGCTGATTTCATCAGCTTTTACAGCCCTACTCAACTGTGCGGAGGTGGGACGACGAAATCGAATTCTAACGAATTACCGATTTCTGTCCCACTCACTCTTAAAATAGATTCAAGATTTTACCTAAGAAATAAAGCAAAAGCAAGAGATAAGATAGGGCTGCACTCATCTGATAGGTTCGGTTCATAAAACGAGCTTCCCCTCTTACTGGAAAGACATAAGCCAACATGACCCCAGCTACTAAGCCACCGATATGCCCCGCCATACTGATTCCTGGCATGAAGCTAAAGATCAAATTGACCACAATCAAGCTGGTATAGGACTGACTCAAGTGGCGAATATAGGGACTTTGGACAATAAAGCGCAGAGCACCAATGGTCCCAAACAGTCCAAAGAGGGCTGTAGAAGCTCCTGCTGCAATCACATCTGGCGTAAAAATAGCAACAAAGACATTGCCCATCATGCCTGATAAGAGATAGAGAGCTAAGAAAGCCTTCGATCCAAAGAGATCTTCTGCCAAACGTCCCAAGTAATAGAGAGTGATCATATTGAGCACAAAATGTTCTAGGCCGATATGAACAAATGTAGCTGTCACGATTCGCCATAACTGGCTAGGATCGACTTTCACAACCTCTCCAATAATCCCACCGCTATAGTAAACAGCGGCACCTGTTTGGTAGTCGCCTCCAAATCGGATAAACATGGAAAGAAAGACTGCCGTTGTCACGAGCAATAAGAGGCTGGTCACAGGATAACGACGATCAAAGAGTAACTTCATAGACTAGCACCTCCTGAACTGCCTGATCAAACGTATCTGGCTGGAACTCCTTCTGCTGGATGGAATAAATCGTACTAACCGTTTTTCCAGTAAAATCTTCCAAATAACGATCATAATAGCCACCACCATAGCCAATTCGGTAGCCTTTTGACTGGAAGACCACGCCTGGTACATGGATCAGATCAATCTCTGACTGATCCACAAGCTTCCCTTTTTCATTGGGCTCCTGCAAACCAAAGCGTGTCTTTTCCAAAATGTCAGGATCGTATTCCACAAATTCCATTCGCCCTTGTGGATAGGTACGGGGAACACAGACGCGTTTCCCAAGTTGAAGAGCTGCTTGGATCAAGCCAGCTGTGGAAACTTCATGGTCAAAAGACAGATAGGTCGCAAGGGTCTTTGCCTCTTGAAAAGCTGGGAGCTCCAAGAGGCGCTGAGTCAGCTCTTCATCTGCTTGGGTTTTCACAGTTTGCGGCAGTGCTTTCATGGCTGCAATGGTTTCTTTTCGTAGTGTTTTCTTCATTCCCTACTCCTTTTGTCTAGCTTTTATTGTATCATTTTTTAGGAAAGATCCGAACAGTTTTTATACGACAAAGAAAAAATCCAACTCCAGACGGAGTTGAATCATTCCTTTATTGGTTAGCCTTCATTTTCAAAAATTTACCAATGTTTTCCACAGCGAAGGGAAGGGCTGCTTCATTTGGGCTCATCTTCGGATGGTGCAAGGCATAAGGGGTATCAATTCCCAGCCAGAACATGACTCCGGGGACCTTGCTCAAGAGAAAGCCGAAGTCTTCTCCTGTCATCGCAGGCAGGATATCAATCAGGTTCACGTCTTCCTCAGCTGTGAAAAAGTCCATGAGTTCTTTGGCCAATTCTGGTTGGTTTTCCACAGGCAGGTAGCCTCCTTGCTTGAGTTCCAGGTCCAATTTCACATCAAAGGCTGCTGCAACTCCTTCTGCAATGGCTTTGACCCGTTTTTGAGTCAAAAGGTTCATCTCCATGGTCAAGGTCCGAATGGTCCCATGAAGGAAGGCTGTCTCAGCAATCACATTATTGGTTGTTCCTGCATGCATGGAACCAAAGGTCACCACAGCCCCTTCAATCGGATCGACATTTCGACTCACGACCGATTGGACTTGGGTAATGAAGTAAGAGGCTGCTACAAGAGCGTCATTGGCCTCATGTGGAAAGGCAGCATGTCCTCCCTTTCCTGTAAAGGTGATCTTGACTTCACAGGTCCCTGCAAAAAGGGTACCCGTATTGGTCGCAATGTCCCCCACTTTCAAATCAGGGCGCACATGCAGACCATAAAATTCATCAGGAAGCCAGTCGCCAAAAGCATTGTCCTTATACATGAGCATTCCACCAGCCTCATTTTCTTCAGCTGGTTGGAATAAAAATAGAAGGTTATTTTTTGGTTGTACTTGAACCAGTTGATCCAAAAGTCCAAGGGCTGTCGTCATGTGCATATCATGACCACAAGCATGCATCCGTCCTTCGTGCTTGGAGGCAAAATCAAGGCCCGTTTGTTCCACAATCGGTAAGCCATCGATATCCGTCCGCCAGCCGATAGTTTTTTCAGGTGCAGACCCATGGAGATAAACTAGGATCCCAGTCCGCCAAGTCCGTTGCTCAACAAAGTCCTTGCCCGCTGTGATCTCTGCGATTCGCTCTAAGAGGTAGGCTTGAGTTTTAAATTCTTCCAAGCCAATTTCAGGGATTTGGTGCAAATCCCGTCTGATTTTGATTAAATCCAATGTCATCGTCGTCTTCTTTCTATTAGAATAGAGGCCTTGCGGCCTCTACCATTCATATCTTACAAATTACGCAAGGCGTCTTCCAACGCTGTTTTTTGTTGTGTTTTTTCGTCGATTTCCTTGATGATGCGAGCTGGGACACCAGCTACGACCACATTTTCAGGGACATCTTGAGTAACGATCGCTCCAGCGGCAACGACTGAACCGTTTCCAACTTGAACCCCTTCAATCACAACTGCATTGGCACCGACCAAGACATTGTCACCGATCCGAACAGGCTCAGCAGAAGCTGGCTCAATGACACCCGCAAGAACGGCACCTGCACCGATGTGGCTGTTTTTACCAACTGTTGCACGACCACCAAGGATAGCCCCCATATCAATCATAGTTCCTGCACCGATTTCAGCACCAATATTGATGACAGCCCCCATCATCACGACAGCATTGTCTTCGATAGTTACTTGGTCACGGATAATAGCACCTGGTTCGATACGCGCATTCAGGTGACGCTTATCCAACAATGGAACAGCTGAATTCCGACCATCTTGTTCCACCACATAATCCTTGTTCTCCGTTAAGTTGGCAAGAAGGGGCTCGATATCTTTCCAGTCACCGAACAACACATTGCCCAGCTTGGTAACAGAAGCAGGAACAGCTGTTGCCAATTCCCCTTCAAAGGTTACTTTCACATTTGTTTTCTTTTCTGCATTCCCGATAAAAGCGATAATTTCTTGTGCAGACATTTTTTGTGCAGTCATGAGATTCTCCATTCTTTTCAATTAAAGGTATCCATATTATACCACAAACCCAAAGAGATGAACACCTAAGGCGACGTGGTTGTAGCCGAATCCTCCAGGCCTGTCATTTCACTGATGGTACGATTGCTTCCAAAGTGAATAATGACTGAGTGCGAATCAGAAAGTTTATAGTAAAAGATTAAGAAGGACTCTGAACTCATCATACTTGACCAAGAAACACGGCTAGGAATTCCTACGGTATTCACAAGATCTGCATAGCTGATTCCTATTTTAATATTGGCAAAATCCTCTCTGTTCAAACTGCCATTTTTATTGGCTAATCGCTCACTGTTTAAGTTCTCAAAATTAAGAGAAGATAGACGGCTACTAATCATATTTGAAAGCAAAACAGATACAGAAGAAGGGGATCCTTCAGCCTCATAATCCAAGCTTGTCATGAAAGGACCGACACTACCCTCTTGGTAGGTTTCTTCCCCACTACTAGCCTTGCCCAGTACAGCTACCACATCCTGCGGAGACAGATAAGTTGAAGAGGTACGGCCTTGATCCTCCTCACTTAAACCAGGAATCAGGGAAATCGCCTTCTCATAGGTCACTTGAAACTGAAATTCACCTTCCGGTGCAATCAAGGTACTCGTACCACTCTTCAAGGTTTCCTTTCTGGTTCCATAAGACCGGCCAGTACTTCCGTATTCACTAGTAGTAGAAGAAGGATGTTCCTCACTATGGATACCTCCTGAAGCCAGATAGGCAAATAATCCCAGCATGGCCAATAATCCAAAAAAGGCTGCCAGCGAAGACCCTCCACTATTAGAGGAAGGAGAGTAGGTTTTCGCCCTATCCGATTGGGAGTCTAGTACAGGTTGTCTTGGTTCTGAATGCCTGCTTCCCCCTATTGAAGCCAGGTCCGCTTCTGAAATCAAGCGGCTCCCACCCTGGTGAGAGGAAGCTGCCTTGATGTCTGTCCGTTGATCGTCCAATGATGTCTCCTTTCTTATACCAACACCAATTTCTTGGCTTTTTTCTTGAATTCCATCACCACTTCTGGTTGCCCTGGTAGCTGGTAAGTCGCGCGATAGCCCATTCCGCCATCTGGCATTTCCCCCCAGACCAAGCGTTGAGGATTTCCTAGTTTCTTAATGAGCTGGGCGAATTCTGTACCTTTTTTCTCTTTTTCAGTAGTGATTTCTTTCTCACTGCTTGCTTTTTCTTTTGCATCCAACAAATTCGTCGCATCCACCATCGTCAAGCGATACCCCTGGTCTCTTTCCTGTTCAAACCACAAGGTCACACTTTTCTTGCCCTGATCGGTTTGCTTAGCCGCATAAGTCAAGACAAGAACCGTTTTATCCCCTTGGGCTGTCTTAGTGTAGCGAACTTTTTGAGCTTTTCCCCATTCCGTCACAACTGTTTCCAAGCGGGTTCCTGGTTGCTGACTCTGCTTAAGACGAACTTTCAAATTCGCCACAGCTTCGATGGTCCATTTAAACTGCTTGATTTCTTGTTCCTTGCTGACCAAATTCTTGTAATCCTTTGGCTGGAAATGAGTCAGTGTTTGGTCCTCCTTGGTATCGGTTCCCTGCTCTTGCACCTGGATGCTTCCAATCGCAAGTAAGAGCCCTAAAACAAAACACAAAAACGGCAGCAAGAGTTCTTTTCGATTCTTTTTCATCCACTCGATCATCTGCTTCACCCCTTCTTCGTCAAACGATACTGACCAGTCTGGTCGCGTTCAAAGGTCAAAGAGACCAGTCCATCTGTCACCTGATAAGACAGGGCTAAGACTTGCTTGTCCTTTGCAGAGGTCAAACTAAGAGAATTGGGAAGACCTGATTTTTTCAAAACATCTTCTACTGACGTTCCTTTTTCCTTTTTTCCATCTAGCGTCTGATAGCCTGTAAAATCTACCAGTTTTAAGTTCTTTTTGCTCTGATAGTGAGCCGACTTGGGTGAAAAGCTTTGAATCGAGTTCAAATAAAAGGTATCATCCTGCTTTTGAAATTCTATGGTATAAGGATGAATCCCCTGCACAGGAGTCCCATAGCCTAGCTGGACTTGCGCTCCAAAACTCGTATCTTCTTGTGTAAAACTCGCTGCTTTTCCAAATTTTTTGACAAATGCAGACAAAGTCACCCAATTTTTTTGCGTCTTTCCTTCTTTCATTGTAAGGTCCAATGACAACAAGTCTTCTAAAGCCGGCTCTTTGGAAGAAGACGCAACAAATCGCTGGCTATCTTCTTGCATGCGAGACAAACTCAACAAGCGATCTTTGGGCAAGATTTTCACTGGATGAATCATAAACACCAAGCAAACACCAACCATAAAAGCCAGCAAAGCACTTGCAGCTTTTTGGAGGATCCGCTTATGACGTTCTATCCACTCTTTCATTTCTTCCATCCTTCATGCTCTTTCTATTCAAACTCTTTCTATTGTATAGAAAATTAGCGTATTTGTCTCGTCTTATCCCAAAAAAGAGGCGCTTGCCTCTTTCTTTTATTCAGTGATTTAATAGCTGTCTTTACTACTTAAGAGGAAATCTCCATTTTCTTGGCGAATAAAGGTCAAATCTACATAGTCCCCGTTTTTCTTTTGGAAGTCCATGACCAATTCTATCTCGTCTGAATCATCAGATGAACTCACCGTCAGATTGACTGCATCACCGTATTTTTCTAAAAGCTCTTTGTAAGAGGTTCCTCCAGCACCGGTCTCACTATTTCCAACTTTGAATCCATCTGCAAAGTTGTCCTCAACCGTAAGATTTTTCCCAAATTGATTAAACTCAAATTTGACAAGCTGTAATTCTTTTCCTTTCTTAGAGTAGGTCGCTTTGACCTCTTTATTATAAGAGTTATCATCCCAGAATAATTTCAATTCTCCACTATCAAATTGGACAGAACTAGCCTTTCCATAAGCGTCGACCATTGCCTCAGGAGTCTCCCCAGAATCCTTTCCGGTCAAAAACTGAAGTTGCTCGATATCAGATTGTTCCCAGCTAAAATTGGCTTCCGCGTCTTCTGCGGTCAATTGCTCCAAATCGATATTGGAAGAAGAACCAGACTGGTTACCTGACCAAGAAGTCTGCTTTCTAGATGGTGACGTACTAGGGCTAGCATGACCAATTAAATAGCCGCTGACTCCACCGATAAGAAGCCCAACTAAAATCCCAAGGGCAAAACGAATCGCCTTCTTGTCTGCAGTATCCATCGGTCTTCCAACAGGAGAAAGAGGAGCTTGTGGAATAGGTGTCTCAGGAACAGGCACTGTTTGCGGACCAACTGGTTCAGCTGCCATGTTTTGAGGAGCTTGAGGCGCAGGTTGGAATGGAGGAGTCAGTTGAGGAGCAGCAACTACATCTGGATTTTCTCCAACAGTTGCTTCATCTGCTTTTGGATGCTCCATAGTTTCTGATATAGCTGGCTCTGCCTCTTCTTTCATTGCTTTCGTCTCCGTCACTGAAAGGCCACTAGCTTCTGGAACGACCAACTCTTCGGCTTCTTCTTTTGGGACAAAGGCTGGCGCAGCCACATCAAATTGAGGCGCACCCTCTACGGGAGTATGTTTCATAAATTGTTCTTGATCTTTCTCGGACATTTCGAATTCTCCTTTTTATTCTTCTCTTCTACTATAACATAAAACCAAGCAAGGACCAACTCCTGTCTTGATGGACTAAAAAAGATCGGAGAGATATCCGACCTTTTAGATGCTTATCTTAAAATTTCTTGCGAAGGGAGACAATAGCAATTCCTGCAAGTGAGAGCAAGCCCAATGTTGCCAAAACGACACCTGTTTCTTGACCTGTTTTTGGCAATAAACGGCCAACTACAGATTTGCTTGAGTCGCTTGAATTTGAGGAAGAACTAGAAGAAGAACTTGAGCTCGATGAAGAAGTTGAACTTGAGGAGCTTGAAGATGAGCTGCTTGAAGATGAGCTCGATGAGCTACTTGAGCTAGAAGAGGAACTACTTGAGCTAGAAGACGAACTGCTTGAGCTACTTGAACTTGAGGATGGGCTTGTTGTACTTGGTGAAGTCGACCCATCTGTACCAGGACTTTTATAGCCTGTAATGAAATTACGATAAATTGGGTTTGAACTTTCAAGTGAATCCACCATCAAGCGTCCTGACCCATCATAAGCAAGGGACACTGTTACTTCCCCTTCTCCATTATCCAACTGTTTGAAGCGACCATCATCTTTTGTAGTTTGACGAATGTAGAGTTTAACAGTTCCAGAATTCAGTCCAGAGAGATCCACGTCATCAAATTCGATCGTCCCATCAGCTGTATTTTGCCCTTTAGCAACGGTCTCTTCTTCGCCACCTTCAGATTTGTAGATCAATGCAAATTGGTAGGCTCCTGCATCATGCGCACTTTCTTTCTTGCCTTCACGCGCTCCCACTACATCGACACGACCTGTTTTCAATTTCAAAGAAAGCTGATTCGATTCGAAACCTTCATATGTTGGTTTTTGAACAAGGTCTAGCTGACCATTTTTGTACTCATAAATCGCAGCTTTTGTATTCGCAGAAACTGGGTGAGCAATAGCCATACCACCAAGCATAGATGAAAGTAACAAGAATTTAGCCAAGTTATTTTTCATAATTTTCATTCCTTTTTCAAATATTTTCATTCATTTTATATTTTATAATATGAAACGACAAATGACAACTTTTATGTTCAAATAACTTTTTATATTAAAGGATTTGAGTATAAAATCCGTGCCGTTAGCTATCGCCTAGCTAGAAAGCCTGCATCATCAGTATTTTAGAAATGAGATTAGCAAATGATTAAGAATAATAACTAATTAGTGTTTTTATAATTGGATCTAAGGGGAAAGTTTATGAAATTATTTTACAAGTAAAAAAACGACCTCTTGCGAAGTCGTTTTGTCTATTGATTAAAGACGAGCGTTGAGTTCTGCTCCAAGTTCTTCAAATCCTGGTTTACCAAGAAGGGCAAACATATTTTTCTTGTAGGCTTCAACACCTGGTTGGTCAAATGGGTTGATTGCATTCAAGTAACCTGAAAGGGCGATGGCCAATTCGAAGAAGTAGATGGCATAACCAAGAGTGAAGGCATCTTGCTCAGGAAGAGTTACGTACATGTTTGGTACATCACCGTCTGTGTGGGCAAGAAGAACACCGTCAGTTGCTTTTTTGTTTACAAAGTCAACGTCTTTTCCTTGAAGGTAACCAAGTCCGTCAAGGTCTTCTTCCAAAGTAGGGATGATCACGTTCTTACGTGGTTTGTCCACACGGACAACTGTTTCAAACATGATACGAGTTCCTTCTTGGATAAATTGACCCAATGAGTGCAAGTCTGTTGAGAAGTTAGCTGAAGTTGGGTAGATTCCTTTTTGGTCTTTCCCTTCTGACTCACCAGCCAATTGTTTCCACCATTCTGAGAAGTATTGAAGTGATGGCTCGTAGTTGACCAAGATTTCAGTTGCATAACCTTTACGGTAAAGGATATTACGAACAGCTGCATATTGGTAAGCTTCGTTTTCAGAAAGTTTGTCTGAAGTGTATTCTTTACGGGCTGCATTCGCACCTTCCATAAGGGCTTTGATATCAGCACCTGATGCAGCAATTGGAAGCAATCCAACTGGTGTCAAGACTGAGAAGCGTCCACCGATATCATCTGGAACTACAAATGTTTCCCAACCATTGGCATCTGCTTCTACTTTTACAGCACCTTTGGCACGGTCAGTTGTTGCATAGATACGTTTGTTGGCTTCTTCTTGACCATATTTCTTCACCAAGAGTTCTTTGAAGACACGGAAAGCGATCGCTGGTTCAGTTGTTGTACCTGATTTAGAAATCACGTTTACTGAGAAGTCTTTGTCTGCTACGTACTCTACCAAGTCAGCAAGGTAAGTAGATGAGATTGAGTTTCCAGCGTAAAGGATTTGTGGCGCTTTGCGCTCTTCTTTTGTTTGCAAGTTTGCAAAGTGGTGGTTCAAGAAGTCAATGGCAGCTTTCGCTCCAAGGTATGACCCACCAATACCGATAACGACCAAGACATCGCTGTCTGATTTAATTTGTTCAGCAGCTTTCAAGATGCGGTCAAATTCTTCACGGTCATAATTTTCAGGAAGGTCCAACCAACCTAGGAAGTCACTACCAGCACCTGTTCCTTTACGGATCAATTCATCAGCTGCAGTCACTTGTGGTTGCATATATTCCACTTCATGTGGGGCAACAAATTTACCCAAAACTTTTGAGTAGTCAAATTTAATATGAGACATGTTATTCCTCCAAATTTTGTTCTTCTCTATGATATCGCTTTACACGGATTTAATCAAGGGAAACCAATCTATAAAACGTTTTCATTTGCTAATTTTTTTATTTTCACAAATCAAGCAACGACGCAATAGCAATCGTTTGCATATTTGCACTATTTTTGGCTAGAAAATCAAAAAAAGAAGCTTCTCACGAAACTCTATTTTTTCTCTTTTATTCTTTGGATATCAAAGTCATTTCTACATGACTCTGGTGAGCTATAGCCCTCACGTCGCTTCGCTCCTCAGGGTCAATATCTCTAAACTCATCTGCGACTTTCAGTCTTGATTCGTTAAGAGCTTTTATAGGTTTACAGCTTTTTCCCTAACGGGAAAAACTGCATCCATTGCTCTAGGATTCGTCTGCGTCCCTTGGACTTGACGCATCAAGAGCAATAGAAAAGAGCACACAGTTCACTTCGCTTAGGGCTGCTGGATTCCTCCCCTGACCCGCTTCACGCAGAACTGTTGCTCCGGTAGGTATTATATCATAATTTGTTCGATTTGCAAAGGTCCGGTTTTTATTCTTGTGTTTCGGCCTTGGCTGCGAGTTTGGCTTGTTTTTTTCGTTCTCGACCTTGGCGGAAGAAGGTCTGCATGATGGCTGCACATTCTGCTTCCAAGATTCCTGTTTCTACTTCGACTCGGTGATTGAGGCGTTCATCTGCCAAAATGTCGTAGAGACTACCTGCTCCACCGAACTTCTGATTGGTCGCACCGTAAATCACCTGGGGAATCCGGGCTAGTCCAATGGCACCACTACACATAACACAGGGTTCAATGGTCACAAAAAGAGTCGTATCCAGCAAACGCCAGCTCTCTTCATGCTGATTGGCTTCTTCAATCGCCATCACCTCCGCATGCATGACCGCTCGTTGCAATTCCTCTCGTGCGTTGTGGCCACGTCCAATGATCTCACCGTCTTTGACAATGACACAGCCAATCGGTATTTCCTCATGGGCCAAGGCAATCTCCGCCTCCTTCAGGGCTTCCCTCATAAACATCGCTTTTTCCTCTATCGTGTAGTCCATCTCTTCCTTCTTCCTTTTAGTTTCTTTGTTCATTATACCATAGGCAGCTTACGACTCACAAAAAAAGCCGCCGATTGGGCGACTCTTATGGGAGATTATTATGAAAAAGTTTAGGAGGTTTAAATAAAGTTAGGAGGTCTTTGTTTATGCTTCTAGTATAGCTGGCCTATCTTAAATAAAGCTTAAGTTCTCTGAGTATTGATGATTTTGGAAATATCACCACTTAGAATCTCAAAAATATCTGACAAATTGCTGGCTTACTACTATCCGCTTTGTCGCAGAACCAACTATTGTGGCATCGCTCATCCTTTACGTAACTCAAGGATTTGGTCATAGCGCTCTTCTTCATCAATATGATGGGCTATTTCTAGTACCGTGATCGGCAAAGAAAAGATTAGGTCTCTAACCAGACGACTATTTTTTTCGTCCAAAGCTGATGTCACTTCGTCCGCTAATAAAATATCCTTCTCGCGTAAGAGAAAACGAGCCAACTCTAATCTGACACGCTGACCTCCTGAAATGTTTTCACCATTATTATGAATTTCTACATTCAAAATATCCTGAAATTCATCTATTAAGCCAACTCGGTCCAATACCTCCAATAATTCATGGTCCTGAAAAGGCTGACCAAAAGTTAGATTATAGCGGATAGTATCGTTAAACAGGAAGGGATGCTGGCTAATTAAACCGATATTCCCTTGGAAATGACTCGTTATTTGATTTCCATCATACTGAACGAAAATGTCACCCTCATCACATACTTCTTCTCCTAAAATCAAGCGAAAAAGAGTCGTCTTTCCAGACCCGCTCGGTCCTTTGATTAAGACCTTCTGACCTACTGAAATCGTCGCCGTCAAATCAGAAAAAAGCTGACGTTCAGCAAAACTTTTTGAAATATGATTTAAGCGCAACGATTCGAGATTTTCAACAAATTGATCCTTTGTCTCTTCGAAATCAGGTTCTTCCTCGATAATCTTAAACAGGCGGTTCGCAGTCGGCAAGGCACCTTGGAGATTGGCTGCACTGTACATCAGAGTTTGGATCGGTTCTACCAGCATCCCCGCAGCAACATACATAGAGATGAGGCTTGTAATAGAAATAGAATTTCCCTGTAAACTCAAATAAAAGCCTAAAGCAAGAGGAACAACCTGACTAAAAAAGACCATAAATCCATTAAAGAAAAAAATAATATTATGTGTGAAACAAAATCTTTGGATGGCTTTTTGATATTCTCCGTTTAAATCATTCACGCGCTCTTCATTCAGCCTCATGGCCTGATTAATCCGTAAGGTTTGGCTGCCTTGCATACTATCCGAGACAAGCCCATGTAATTTCGTTCTAAGCTTGGACCAGCTGTCTCCCGAATCTTGTAAACGACGATTCATGATGAACTGAGGAATAGGTCTCATAATCGTAAAAATGACAAAAATAAGTCCTAAGAGAAAATTTTGTGAAACAATATAAATGGCTGTAACAAGGGCGACAAATCCCCAACTCACCATAACATTTATATTTTCCAAATAATTATCGCCCACATATTCCATATCTTGAGTTAGCAGACTAACTTTTTCATCATTGGAAAATTTAGGATTCAATATGACTTTCTTAAATAAAAGGGCACGGACACTTTTGTTGATTTCTCTTCGGAATATATTGTGCGAATGGTTTGAAAACAGCATCAGACTATAAATAACAAGATAGACAGACAAACCAAATAAAACAAAATTGAGAATTTTTCCATAAGAAAGGCCGTCTTGATCTAACTTCAAGGCCTTCGTTAAAATCAGAGGTTGCGCCAACACCAAACCACTATTCACAATACGCCCTAAAAAAATAGGAAAAAGATACTTCTTATCAATGTACTTATAAATATTTCTCATAATTATCATCCATCAAAATAGAGGGCTAGCACAACCCTCTTCTCTAATTTATTTAAAATCGTGATTATTTACAATCACAATTATAGTTAAATACTCTAGGTTTAGCATTCATTTTGTCATCGAATTTGTTATTCACTTTAACCTTCACCGAAAATTACAATCTCCATGTGTCAAAATTGTTAGTTCCAATAATTCAGCATCTGTATCGCTTATTTTAGATAGATACTTTTCGACCTCATACTCACCCTCACTTAAATATTTATTTTTATCAAGATAAGCATGAAACTCTTTCCTAATCACATCATTGCTGTCGACTACTCTATTCAATTCATTCGTAAGAAAAAATGAATGATTGGTTTTAGTATTAAAATACAACGTACCATCATCAGTACTATATTTTAATATATATCGTGACAAATTCATATTATCACCTCTTAATCTGTGTGACTTAACCTACAGTAAGTATACACCGATAGAAATATTAAATAAAGCAATATTCAGCAGATTAGAAAAGTTCCAACTTTTAATATTTTGGAAAAGGTTATCCTATAAAAGCTGCAATTTCGCCAACTTCTTGAGCAATATAGGTGGCGCCGGCTTCTTCCAATTCTTCCCTGCTTCCAAAGCCATAAAGGACACCGATAGAATCAAGCTTTTGCGCTTGAGCGCCAAGCACATCGTGCTCCCTGTCTCCAATCATGATGGTATGCGCCAAATCTGTAATCCCATTTTGCTCCAAGGCATACTGGATAACATCGCTTTTTTTACTACGTTTTCTATCCATGGTCGCACCAGCGACAAAGTCAAAATAATCATACAAACCAAAGTGTTTGAGAATTTGAATGGAAAATTCTTCAGGCTTTGACGTAGCTACAATCAACTGTTTGCCAGCCTGCTTGAGAGAAGCCAGCAAGTCAGGAACGCCTAGATAGACCTCATTTTCATAAAGGCCTTTTTCGGAAAAATACTCATGATAGTAGTCAATGGCCTTTAAACATTCTTCCTTAGAAAATCCATAAAAGCGCTCAAAAGACTCCTGCAAGGGCGGACCGATGAAAACTCTCAATGCTTTCTTGTCTGGCACTTGAATCCCATATTTTCCTAAGGCATAGGCCACCGAGTTGGTAATCCCTAGTTCTGAATTGGTCAAGGTGCCGTCTAGGTCAAATAAAATCGTTTGATACATTTTTTCCTCTTTCTGCTTTCAAAAAGAGGCTGGGGACAAAAGTCCTAGCCTCTCAATTGTCTTTGGATTGTTGAGCAAGACGCAGTGGTTGAGTGGGCTCTACTACGCTGATTTCATCAGCTTTTACAGCCCTACTCAACTGTGCGGAGGTGGGACGACGAAATCGAATTCTAACGAATGACCGATTTCTGTCTCACTCTCTTTTTTAAATTATTTACTTGACCAGACACTTTCAAGGATATTGGTTTGGTCACGATCTGGTCCGACTGAGAAGGTTGAAATGCGCACACCAACCAATTCACCGATCCGGCGGACATAGTTGCGGGCATTTTCTGGAAGCTCATCCAAGTGGCGCACACCGGTGATGTCTTCTGACCAACCTGGCAATTCTTCATAGATTGGTTTGCAACGTTTGAGTTGCTCCAAGCTGGCTGGATAGTGATCAATGCGTTCGCCATCTAAGTCGTAGGCCACACAGATTTTCACTGTATCCAAGCCTGATAGAACGTCGATCGAGTTCAAGCTTAGGTTAGTAATTCCTGAAACACGACGGCTATGGCGCATGACAACTGAGTCAAACCAACCGACACGACGTGGACGACCTGTTGTTGTCCCATACTCATGACCGACTTCACGGATCCGATCCCCCACTTCATCAAAAAGCTCCGTAGGGAATGGTCCATCACCAACACGGCTGGTATAGGCTTTACATACACCGACAACCTTGTCGATCTTACTTGGGCCGACACCTGATCCGATAGTCACCCCACCTGCAACAGGGTTTGATGAAGTAACAAATGGATAAGTTCCTTGGTCGATATCCAACATAACCCCTTGGGCTCCTTCAAAGAGCACGCGCTTGCCGTTATCCAAAGCATCGTTCAAGATGACAGAAGTATCGGTTACATATTGTTTGATTTGTTGACCATATTCATAGTATTCTTCGAAGATATCGTCAAATGAAAGAGCCTCTGCATCATAGAGTTTGGTAAATTGACGGTTCTTTTCTTCCAAGTTGATACGAAGTCGTTCTGCAAAGACGTCACGGTCCAAAAGGTCCGCAATCCGGATTCCCACACGCGCTGCCTTGTCCATGTAGGCTGGGCCAATCCCTTTAATCGTCGTTCCGATCTTGTTGTCTCCTTTAGATTCTTCTTGGAGACGGTCCAATTCGATATGGTAAGGAAGGATAACATGGGCGCGGTCTGAAATGCGCAAACTGTCCGTTGTCACACCTTCTTCATGAAGATAAGCCAACTCTTTGACCAATGATTTAGGGTTGACCACCACGCCGTTTCCGATGACAGAGATCTTTTCAGGGAAGAAGATACCAGAAGGAATCAAGTGCAACTTGAACTTTTTGCCGTCGATTACGATGGTGTGCCCGGCATTGTCCCCACCTTGATAGCGAGCAATGACTTCTGCATTGGCTGATAGGAAGTCTGTAATCTTCCCTTTTCCTTCATCACCCCATTGGGTTCCTACTACAACAACTGATGTCATAATTCTTTTTCATATACCATAGATAGTTGCCTATCTATGCCTTTCTTCAAACTAAGGGCAGGAGTCTCACCTGCAAGTTTGTCTTACACTCTATTATAAGCAATTTTTAATGTTTTTTCAAGATCCACTCAGCTATCGTTTATTTTTCTCCTTCCTTTTTAAACCAACTTCTCTATGAAACTCGTCTTTTACTTGGAAATTGCTTCTTTCTAAAAATAACGTTCGGAATTTTCTTTTCTTCCTGTCCTTCTTCTGAAACGACTGATTTTCGGAATTCTCCTTGTCCCCACTTTGCTTGATTTGTGCTAAAATAGTAGGTATGGACAAAATTATTAAAACTATCTCAGAAAGCGGCGCTTTTCGTGCCTATGTACTAGACAGTACAGAAACTGTACGAACAGCCCAAGAAAAACATCATACACAAGCTAGCTCCACGGTCGCACTTGGCCGTACCCTCATTGCCAGTCAAATCTTGGCAGCAAACGAGAAAGGAGATACTAAAATTACGGTCAAAGTCCTTGGGACTAGCTCACTCGGAGCCATCATCACCGTGGCAGACACCAAGGGAAATGTTAAAGGCTACGTACAAAATCCTGGAGTGGATATCAAGAAGACAGCAACTGGTGAAGTCCTGGTGGGACCATTTGTCGGAAACGGAGAATTCCTGGTCATCACTGACTATGGTACGGGCAATCCTTATAACTCCATGACCCCTCTTGTCACAGGTGAAATCGGAGAAGACCTGGCCTTTTATCTGACGGAAAGCCAACAAACACCTTCTGCAGTTGGACTCAATGTTCTGTTGGATGACGAAGACAAGGTCAAGGTGGCTGGTGGTTTCTTGCTTCAGGTCTTGCCAAATGCCAAGGAAGAAGAAATCGCGCGCTTTGAAAAACGCATCCAAGAAATGCCTGCTATTTCAACACTTTTGGAATCTGAAGATCATATTGAAGCTCTTCTTTCTGCTATCTATGGGGATGAACCTTTCAAACGCCTCTCTGAAGAAGAACTTCGCTTCCAGTGCGACTGCAACCGTGAGCGCTTTTTGAACGCTTTAGCAAGTCTGCCAGCTAGTGATCTAGAAGAGATGAAAGATGAAGATCACGGTGCAGAGATTACCTGCCAATTCTGCCAAACACACTACCACTTTGACGAAAATGACTTGGAGGAACTCATTCGTGACAAATCTTAATACGCCATTTATGATCGGGGATGTCGAAATCCCTAACCGTACCGTCCTAGCCCCAATGGCCGGAGTGACCAACTCAGCTTTCCGGACCATTGCCAAAGAACTGGGGGCAGGGCTCGTTGTGATGGAAATGGTCTCTGACAAGGGAATCCAGTACAACAATGAAAAGACGCTTCACATGCTCCATATCGATGAAGGAGAAAACCCTGTATCGATCCAACTCTTTGGAAGTGACGAAGATAGCCTGGCACGCGCAGCTGAATTTATCCAAGAAAATACCAAGACCGATATCGTCGATATCAACATGGGTTGCCCGGTGAATAAAATCGTCAAGAACGAGGCTGGTGCGATGTGGCTCAAGGACCCAGACAAGATCTACTCCATCATCAATAAGGTTCAATCCGTCCTCGATATCCCCCTCACTGTTAAAATGCGGACGGGTTGGTCGGATCCTTCCCTAGCAGTTGAAAATGCCCTTGCTGCTGAAGCCGCAGGTGTCTCTGCCCTCGCCATGCATGGACGGACTCGAGAGCAAATGTATACGGGTCATGCGGACCTTGAGACCCTTCACAAGGTTGCACAGGCCCTAACTAAGATTCCATTTATCGCAAACGGAGATATCCGTACGGTTCAAGATGCCAAACAACGGATCGAAGAAGTCGGTGCTGATGCGGTCATGATTGGTCGCGCTGCTATGGGCAATCCTTATCTCTTCAACCAAATCAATCACTACTTTGAAACAGGAGAAATTCTGCCTGATTTGACTTTTGAAGACAAGATGAAGATCGCTTACGAACACTTGAAACGCTTGATCGATCTCAAAGGTGAGCACATTGCCGTTCGTGAATTCCGCGGACTTGCCCCTCACTACCTTCGTGGAACCTCTGGCGCAGCCAAACTCCGCGGAGCCATCTCGCAAGCTAGCACTCTAGCAGAGATTGAAGAACTTCTTCAATTAAAAGCATAGGAACACAAAAAACAGGACCTCGCATGAGGTCCTGTTTTTATAGATTATCTGTTTGCAGGCCGAGTTGTTTGACTCTGGCGGTGTAGTAGGTCATGATCAAAAAGAGGTTCACTGTGATCAGCCAGATGGCCCATTGGTGAATGAAATGCATGAGGATGGCGACACTAATAGCTCCCGCAACAAAGCTTCCAACAACAATCCCGTAATTCATCGCCTGTCTGCGATACTCGACCAAATTCCCCTCACCTCGAGCGATTCGGTACAAGGCTGTCAACATCTTGCGGTAATTACCGGAAGTCATAAAGATCACATAAGGGTGGTTTTCAATCAAGCTCCCTGTAAAGGTCAACATCATCATCCCTGTTCCAAAAGCAATAAAGGGGACTTCGATGGGCGGTATAACAGATACCAAGGGAATTAGAAGCGTCACCACAAATAAAGGAAGCAACATCTTGGTCCGCCAAAAGGCTGTCTTGCGATATTCTTTGATATGGAGGGCAACCAGAAAGCCGATCGAGAAAAATATAATAGATGAAAAACGCATGATGGTATTTTCAACACGAGGATCGTGCCAATCAGCGATAAGGAGTAAGAGGTTCCCAGTTTGTGTTGCGACCAAACTCCGGTAGTGCATGTGGCAAAAGACATCGAGACCTCCTCCGATAAAACCAAGCAGAGCCCCCATCAGTCGTGTATTTTGTGGTAAAATTATTTTTTCTTCCATAGTCTTGTCCCTTGTGGTTTCAATTATTTTTATTATACCACTTTGCACCATAGCTGAGTATTGAAAATCAATCACAACCACTCATCAAACAAGTGGTTTACATCAAGATCATCAATAATTAGAGTTTTCCTATCACAGTATAGTGCTAAGAGAATCCTAATTCATAACTTTCGTAGTTCGTGAAAGAAAGTTCAAAATAAGTCCGTTGTCCTATCTTCTTTTTTCATGGTAGTGACCTCTTAAAAACATTGTTTGCCTTCTTTAAAGAGTTGATAGAGAGTATAGATATAAATGAGACTAAAAATAATACAGATGGTTAGAAATAGGAGATATCTCCAATCCATAGAATTCGTTATCAATTGTGGGAGAGATACGAGGATAAAGCAGAGAGATGCGTTCAAGAAGCGTATTTTTTTTGATGTGATTTTCTGAAATCTTTGTCCCTTATTCAAGACTGGAAGAACTAAAAGGAAAATGATCAGAAAAGGACGCGTAACTTGGCCATAGACTAGGAAAAAGGTAACAAAGATGCTAACTAAAATATGACTGAAGATTAAAGTTTGTAATGATTTCATAAGCTTCCTCCTAATCGTCGTCTTGATCATTTTTGGCTTTTCGAATGCGAAGCCAGACGATAATTTGCATCACCAATCCGAAGAAGAAAGCTGCGAAAAGGATTGATATAAAATGACCTAGATTGAAAAGATAGGTAAAATAGTTCTTGCTATTATCCGTTAAGACATTGAGAAGTGGTATTCCAAAGAACATAAAAACTCCATAGAGCAGACCAGCTTTAAGACCAGGGTAGCGCAATTGTTTGCTTTCTTTTTGGCTCAACATATCAGGATCAATAGCAGTAATACCTGTTTTTTTAGTTTGAGTGCTGACATAGATAGCACAAACCATAGAAACCAGAAGGATAATGATTGGATAACCAAAAGCGACAACCTGAGGATACTTATAAGCAAGGACAAAGGGAATGAGATTGCCAAATATCATCAGGTAAAAGAGGACCATAAAGACCTTATTTCCAATGCGATCTGCCTCGCGTCGTTTGTGTTCATCAAGTGGTCCAGAAATGCCATATGTGCGTTTAATCAGTTTTTCAGTAAAAGTTTCTTGTTTCATTTTCTTTTTCCTTTTTGTTAAAAATCATCTTCCCAAAAGAGACTATTAAGGTCTGTTTGGAGGGTACGAGCGAGATTGAGACAGAGTTCCAGGGTCGGATTGTACTTGTCGTTTTCAATCATGTTGATGGTTTGCCTTGAGACACCGATATCCTTAGCAAGTTCGAGTTGAGACATGCCCAATTCCTTGCGGAATTCTTTCACACGGTTCATGTTTCCTCCTATTCAATGAATGTCGCATATATTTGACTATAGTATAGTATTCTGAATATAAAATGTCAACTATTTTTGACATATTTTTAAATATTTCTTACTAGAACAAAAAAATGAGGCTGGGGACAAAAGTCCTAGCCTCTCAATTATTTTTGGATTGTTGAGCAAGACGCAGTGGTTGAGTGGGCTCTACTACGCTGATTTCATCAGCTTTTACAGCCCTACTCAACTGTGCGGAGGTGGGACGACGAAATCGAATTCTAACGAATTACCGATTTCTGTCCCACTCTCATTTCCGGAAAGAACGCGACTCTACCTACTGTTTTAAGCGATAGGTCTTGCGCGGTTTTTTCTTAGGTACCCGCTTGACACCCACTTCTTCCACGAATTCTCCGAATTTTACGAGGAAGTTATTGCTAACGATGGGGCGTCCTGGATTGATCAGGTTAACCAACTCCGTCGCTTCATAGACGGTGAAGGGCTCCTCTAACAGATAGAGGAAGGTTGGATTCCAATCCAGACGCCCCTGAATCCGCTTGATCGATTCTTGAATAATCTGGTAGTGGTCAAAGGCAAAATCAGAAGCAGCTAAGGGTTCTCCATCAAGCAAACACTGTGACTGTTTGAAATCGACATCGAGAAAAACGACTTCCTTGGCATCGTCCCCTGCGTGGGCTAAGTCTACTGCTTCTGCTGGCAGATAGACCAGATGGGCAATGGTAATGACCCAGCCTCTGGGGTCCCGCCCAGGGGTGGAAACGGTCATGAGCTGCTCCACCTTATTCACTGGCAGATCGAGCCCAACTTCTTCTCTGACTTCTCGGATGCAGGCATGGGTCGCATCTTCATCCTTGTTCACAAAGCCCCCCACCAAGGCGAGGCGGTGTTGATAAGGGTGGGCCTTGCGGCGAATGGCTAAGAGCTTGAGCTTGCCTTCAACAAAACAGTAAGCTACCATGTCCGCTGTGACACTTGGAGTTTCATAAGTCGGCAGGTCTTGCTCCTTGTACCACTTGAGAAAGTCTGCTTCACTAGCGGCCGTCTCAAAATACTCTTTCTCCGTCATTCCTGCTGGAATTGAGAGACTTGCCATCTAAGCCACCTCCTTCTTGAGGGCTTTGGTCCATTGGTACCAGCCCACTAGACTATTGAGGGTGTAAACCCAGTACATCCCTTGAATGTGAAGACTCTGATCCCACCAGAGATAGATACTAAAGACGTTGGTCGCAATCCAGAAGATCCATTGCTCCCGGTAAAGGCGGGTCATTAGGAGCTGGCCGACCCCATTGGTCGCATCGGTGATACTATCACGGAAAGGGCGAGCGCTATGGATACTCTGATACGCGAAGCCCATACCAATCCAAATCACAGCACACAAGGCCAAGTAGCGCATCCACTCAATCAAGTTCAATTTCTTGGCTTCAAAGTGAGATTCTTCGACCTTACCTTGATCATTGATCCGATTAGAGAGCCAAACATAAAGGCCGATTGGTTGCATGATGAAGAAATAAAGAGTTGTCAGAACTTCCCCGTAGAAGTTCTTATTGAGGGCTAAAACGAGGTAGATCGCTGAATTCACTGCTCCAAAAAGGTAGTTACTCGCACGTCCTTCGGCAACCAGGATAACACAAACAATGCCTGTCCAAGAGGCAAACAGTCCCAGCCAATCATGCTGTCCTGTCCGATTGGTCCATTCTAAGAAGAAGGGAACACTGGAAAGAAGCAGGAGATAGATCCATTGAAAGGCTGTGCGTCCTACAAAAAGGTCCTTCCACAGGAGTTTCATAATATTGACAAAGCCTTGCTTTTTCGCTTCTTGGTGAACATTTCTAAAGTCTTGGCTAAAAGTTGCGAATTTTTCAGATAGGTTTTTCATAAGCTGCTCCTTAGTCGGCTTGGTAGATGGCATCGATCACCTTCTTGGCTTCTTCGTAGTTGCCGAGGTAGTCTGATGCGAGGAAAGTAGTCGGAATGTTTCCTAGGTATTGCTGGCGCAATTGGTCCAGGTAATTTGAAAAGCTGGTGCGGATCTTTTCATCAGCCATGGTCATATCTCGGAAACCATCATTGACATAAGAGCCGATCGGCTGTACAAAGAGGATCAAATCCCATTTTTCTTTGGACAAAATACTAACAAAGAGGTTGTCAAAGGTATCGGTCATGCTGGTATCCTGGCCTTCGACTTCCATGTAGTAGTCGTAGTAACCCTTGGTCACCAGGGAATTGGTATCTGCGATGACTAGGCCTCGATTGGCACTACTATCGATGAGCTTAGAGGTTTGATCATACTGTCCTAAGAGTAGGTAATAGTAATCTTTTGGCGTGAGCTCATCATCTCGAACATTGTTCTTGATCTGGTATTCACGTGCATACTCAAGACTAACAGGTGCATCGTAAAAGCGAGCCAAGTCCTTTGCAAGGGTCGTTTTCCCGTTGCTGGCGCTCCCCATGATCAAGACTTTTTTCGTGAACTGGCGACGGAAGGGCTGGGCAATGTATTTCCAGTATTTGCTTGGATTTTCCCGGATCATGGTAGCAGAGATCCCAAAGCGACGCTCTTCTAAGTGAACTTCAAACCCTCTAGCTTCCAACTCTTCCTTATAGGCTTTCTCCCCTACATAAAAGATCAACTCTTCTGTCTCTGTTTGATACTGGATGGTGTCAAGGGCTGTTTGTAACCAAGGCTCCCAGCCCAAAGGATAACGAGGAAGTTCTGTCTCATCTAGCTTATAGACTTGGGTCAACTCATCATTAGAGAAGGCTTCGCGGATATAACGGAAGCGTTTTTGTAAAGTCAACCCGACTTCTTCGCCACGATCCCCTTCATAACCAGATACGATGACACGAACGCGATCACACTGACGCTTGGCCCGCTGGATCAGGTCAATATGCCCTTGATGAAGAGGCGCAAAGGTTCCAAAAACCAGGGCAATTCTTTCTTTTTTCATATGAACTCCTTTTTATAATTTTTTATAAATAGATTTTCTTTATGTTTTTATTATAAACTATATTTTCCATCTGTCAATAGTTTTTTATAAAAAAATATATTTTTCTTCAAACCAACAAAAAAAGATCTGAAAAGAGAAGCTTATCCTTTCAGATCTTTCGAATTTTATTCACGAGTGAGGGAGTGGCTGACACCGTCTTTCAAAACCGTCACACTAGATACAGAGCCATCTTTTCCAACTACGATATCTAGAGTAGCCGCAGACCCATCGCCTGCTGAGAGATTAGCATGGTAATGGCCATCATCCAAGGTATAGTTATAAGCACTGATACCATAGGCTACGGGTTGGCCCCCAGGAAGTTGGATGGTCACTTGACCACCTTGGCCAATAGTGACTCCAGTGTCGCGTTTGTCAGACCAATTCCCAGCTGCTGCAGAGAAATCCCCTGCTGCTACAGAATAGACTCCCTTGTATTGGGCATTCTCCGTAGCAGAAGCTTGCTTCTTAGCATGGGCATGACCGTCTTCTAGACTTGGCAATTTTGCTTTCGCTGGTGTTGCTGGAGTGGCTACTTCTTTTGTTTCTTTTGTTTCTTTTGTTACGGGTGCTGCTGGTGTTGCTTCTTTGGCTGGAGCAGGTGTTTGACTAGCTGCAGCTTGGTTATTTTTGCTACCAACAGTATGACTTTCTTCTGATTTGCTATCAGAGGATGAAGAGGCAATCGGATCTTTACTAGTGATCACTTTTTTCTTAGAAGAAGAACTTGTTTGTTTAACCAGACTGGTCTTTGAACTACTTGCTTCTGTTGTCTTTTCTTCTTTATTCCCGCCACAAGCTCCTAGGAAAAGACTAGCTGTCAAAGCTAGGGCTGCTAGGGAAATGATTTTTTTGTTTTTCATAACAGAACCTCTTTTTGTAACATTTGTAATATTTTGTAACATTATTGTAACACTGTTATATGAGGCTGTCAATAGTTTCTCAAATATTTTTCTAATTTGAAAGAAGTTTTAAGTAAGTTCTAAACTTTAGCAAAAAAGAGGCTGGGGACAAAAGTCCTAGCCTCTCAATTATTTTTGGATTGTTGAGCAAGACGCAGTGGTTGAGTGGGCTCTACTACGCTGATTTCATCAGCTTTTACAGCCCTACTCAACTGTGCGGAGGTGGGACGACGAAATCGAATTCTAACGAATTACCGATTTCTGTCCCACTCTCTCCTCATTATTTATACACTTCTTGATAGAATTCGATCTTATCCCCTTTTTTAACGGTGGTTTCAGCAGCACCTTTTGGAGCCATTTCGCCATTGATCTTGTACATCCAGTAAAGACCTTTTGCTTCATCTTGGCTGTGACCGTCAATCGAGGTGATCATGCCATTTTTTTCTTCAATCTTGTAGTTGGCTTTGAGCACTTTCATAAGGTTGCTCTCTTCTGCTACTTTCAAGGTTTTCGATTGCGCTTTTTGACCTTCTGGCGTCACGCTAATCGTAATCGAAATTTCGTTTTTCTTGGCAACTTCTGTGCTAGAAGCTGTTGTTTGATGGTTTGTGCTATGAGACGAAGCGCAACTCGCTAAAAGAAGAGCTGCAAGTAAGGTCATCAAGCTAGAAATGGTTTTTTTCAACATAAAATCTCCTAAAGATTTGATAGATAATGGGATAGAAAATGATCGTCGACAGAGCATGGGCAAGGTTAAAACTAAAACCATTGACCAAAGCATAGGTCCACCAAGGAATATGGTACATCAAGGCATGAACACTATCGATCAAGACCCCATAAGCAAAGGACAGTAGGCCCACAAAAAGGATCTGAAGGACAAAGGGCAACCACTTGTAACTGATGCGCCAAATGAGCATCAAACAGCCAAAGGCGACAATCTGAAAGAACACAATCAAGCTCATCCCCAGGAAAAAGGCAGAGACAAACATGGTGATCATCATCACAAGAAAAGCAAAGTTATACCCTTCAAATATCACCAAGAGAAAAAAGATAGCAGAAATAGGTTGGACATTTGGGAAAGGGGCAAAAGCCTGACGTAGAGCGACACAAAGGGCCGCCAAAAGCGAAATACGGGTTAATCGCTGAAGCGTCATGACATCCTCCTAGACAATCTCGAACTTGATCGTTCCGGCTGTCGTTCCAACCTTGATCGTTTGTCCTTCTTGGGCTTGACCTTTCAGCAATAGCTCTGCTAACTGATCTTCCACTTCGGTCTGCAAGACACGACGCAGTGGGCGAGCTCCCATTTCTGGATCATAGCCTTTGGTTGCTAGCAACTTGAGCGCTGAAGGCTGGAATTTGAGGGTCATGCCTTGTTCGGCCAAGGTCGCGATGAGCGGTTTGACCATGACTTTCACCACCTGCTGCATGTCCTCGCTGGATAGGCTATGGAAGACCACCTTTTCATCAATCCGGTTGATAAACTCTGGACGATAGGTCTTCTTCAACTCTTCAAACATGCGTTTTTCCATATTAGCTTGATCAAAGCGGATATCTTTGGCACCAAAGCCAACTGTCTTATCATCCCGAAGGGCTGTTGCTCCCAGGTTTGAGGTCATGATGATAATGGTATTGGAGAAGTCAATCTTCCGGCCTTTACTATCGGTTAAGACTCCGTCATCCAAGACTTGCAAAAGGACATTGAAAATATCTGGATGGGCTTTTTCCACCTCATCAAATAAGAGGACCGAATACGGTTTGTTGCGGACTTTCTCGGTCAACTCGCCTCCTTCTTCGTAGCCCACATAGCCTGGAGGGGCACCGTTGAGGCGGCTCGCTGCGAATTTTTCCATATACTCACTCATATCAAAACGGATGAGGGCCGATTCATCATCAAACAGAACTTCCGCCAAAGCTTTGGCTAGCTCTGTTTTTCCGACACCGGTAGGTCCCAGGAACATGAAAGAACCGATCGGACGCTTGTTGCTACGGATACCTGATTGATTGCGTCGAATAGCCCGACTGATACTCGAAACGGCTTGGTCTTGACCAATCACGCGCTTGTGCAATTCTGTTTCTAAGTTGAGGTACTTCTTGGCATCGGTTTGAGTCAGTTTTTGAGTTGGAATACCAGATAATTGGCTCAAGGTCAGCAAGACATCTTGGTCAGTGACTTCTTTTTTGTAGACAATGGGAGCGGCCTCTACTTGTAAGAGTTGGGCTGCTTTCTTCCACTTGCCGTCCATCAAGGCCCGATCCAAGGCGGTCAACTCTTCTTTTACGTGACCGTTGGAATCGCGGTTTTGTACAGTAGCTGCCGCTTCATCCAAGAGATCAATGGCTGAATCTGGCAATTGACGGCTGGTCAAATAGCGGTGGGCATATTTGACAGCTGTTTCGATCGCTTCATCGGTAATGGTCACATGATGGTGGTCCTGGTAGGTTTCTTTCAAGCCTTGGAGAATTTGGATGCTATCTGCAACACTTGGCTCTTCAATGGTGACTTTCGCAAAACGCCGAGAGAGGGCTGCATCTTTTTCGATATGCTTTTGGTACTCATCTTGAGTCGTGGCCCCAACTGTACGCAAGGTTCCTCGCGCCAAGGCTGGTTTTAGAATATTGGCTGCGTCTAAGGTCGAATCAATACCGGATCCTGAGCCCATAATGGTATGCAGTTCATCGATAAAGAGAATCACGTGACCGTCTTCTTCGATGTCCTGGATGATATTGTTCATCCGTTCTTCGAAGTCCCCACGGAAGCGCGTCCCAGCAACGACATTCATGAGATCCAATTCCAGAACACGCATCTGCGCGATTTCAGCTGGAACATTGCCGCTAGCGACACGCTGGGCCAGACCTAAGGCAAGGGCGGTTTTTCCGACCCCTGCTTCTCCCACCAATACAGGATTGTTCTTCGTCTTGCGGCTGAGGATTTGGATCATGCGTGAAATCTCTGCATCCCGACCAATCACAGGCTCAAGCTGGCCTGCACGCGCCATTTCTGTCAAATCACGAGTATAATCTTCAAGACCTCCACTGGTGCTTGGGGGCATGCCCATCATATTTCCCATGGTTTGGCGGTTAGGGTTTTGGGCCCGATAGAGGCTTCGAATGGCTTTGATATCATTCTTGTCCCAGCCTGCTTTGTCTTCTAAATTCTTGCGAAGGGAGGCAATAGGAACTCCCTTGTCTTGCTCTGTAAAGGCAAAGCCGGCAAACTCCATGACTTGGCTCGCCAAGGTCCCACGGTCTGCTAGAAGAGAGAGGAGCACATGCTCTGTTCCCAAGGTCTTGGCATGAAGAACCTGGGCAATCTCTCTTGCGTGCTTCATAATGGCTTCCATCCGATAAGAAAATGGGAAGATTTCATACCGATTGTCGCTTTGAAAAGCTTGGCCTGTAATATGCTCCGCTGCATCCTGAAACTCATCGATCTGCATAGGATAATCATTAAGCACAGAACCTGCCACGCTATAGGGATTATTGGCCATAGCCGTCAGGAGATGCCAAGTATCTAAGGTATGCCCCTGATAGTGGCCTGCTAGTATTTGGGCCGCTTCTATACTTTCTAACAGTGCTGTTGAATAGTTCATCTAGTCGGTATTTCCTTTTCTATCTACTTGTTGAATGATTTTTTTCAGCATACTTGCTCGTAGGATGAGAGCATCTCGACCTAGGACCTCATCGGAGGTCGTCGCAAGAAAGAGCTGAGTCTCACGTTGTGTCAATAATTTTTCTTCATAGAGCATCTGGAGGATATCATTGAAGACCTGCTGGCTGATGGTCTCTCCAATATTGGCTGCCAAGTCTTGGAGCATCTGATGGTGATCTGAAAACTGGACCTTGCCAATGCGGATATAGCCCCCACCACCGCGCTTGCTCTCTACAATATAGCCTCGACTCTCGGTAAAGCGAGTCTTAATGACATAGTTAATCTGACTGGGTACAACCTGAAAGACATCGGCTAACTCACTTCTTTTGAGCTCTGCCATGCCAGCTTGAGCCAGCAAAGCCTTGATATAAGCTTCAATGCTATCAGATGTGTTCTTATTTGCCATGATGCTCCTTTCTGGCTTGTTTTTTTCTAGATGGATACTCTGCTCTTTGGCCCATAAAAAATGGCCTTGGAGTGTTCCTTCTCATCATTGACCTTATTTGACTATTATACAATTTTTACGGCTGTAAATAAAGCAAAGACTCCATGGAAATAGGAATCTCTTAAGAAGGCAAAACAAAAGAGGCTAGCGAGAACTAACCTCTTATGCGAAGAATGAACTACTCTTTGCGACGAGCGAATTTGGCGCCTCCGCCCAAGAATCCTAGACCAAGAAGACCTAACCAAGCAAACAATCCACTTTGTTTTGTACCGGTTTGAGGAAGTTTTCCTTCCGATTGTAGAGACGGACTTTCAACACCTTCTTTTTCCGAATGGTCTGAAGTCGAAACAGAAACTGCTTCTGGGGTTTTCGGTTGCAAGAGAACAGGTCTTCCTTTTTCTTTTTTGTCTTCAGCTTGAGAAAGAGTCATAACTTCTGGTTGCACCTTACTTGGGGTGACAGGAGTGGTTGGAGTCGGCATATCAGCTATCAACGGACTTTTTTCCGCTTCCTTCGTTCCGACTTCTGTGATCTGGTCCTGGGCCTCCACTTCGACAAAGGCATCGACTTCTGTCCGAATTTCTTTGCCTTCTTCTTGTCGAACCTCGATCAATTTCAACCGGCGTCCGACCTTCCCTGCTTGAAGGATCCGGCTTTCGCCCTTGGCCAAGTCCTTGTTCTCACGTGTTTGACTCTCAAATGGAATCTCCTCCGCTTCGATGAGAAGTTCTGGTTTTTCAAGAATCAAATCCCGAACACCTTCTTCTGGTCGTGTCTGCGTCAGCGGTTCATAATTGTGAGCATCTCCTAAGATGGTTTCAAGGGCTTCCACTTGATTAGCTGCAGCAACCAAATCTGGTCGCTCTTGATTCAACAACTGAGTCAAGTCCGTCAATTGTCCTTGAACCGTCGGTTTGAGGTCTGCTTTCAAGCGATCGAGAGAAGTAGCCTTGATCTTTTCTACTCCTTCTCTGATGATCTGTTGCAGCTCTTCTTGACTGAGCAACTGGCTATCTTTCCCTGATAGGATAAATTGATCTACCTGGATGGCTCTGGATGACTGAGGGTCATTGAGGGCTGGATCCAGATGCAAGCGTAGCTGGTGGTAGCCTTTTGCTAGGCCTTGCAGATTGACCAAACTCTGGTCGAGCTTGCGTTGATCTCCGTAGCCACTGAAATAATGATCGCCGTCGATCTCATAATCATGGCCACGCCCTTCTTCGAAGGCCATTTCTTTTCCATCCAAAGTGACGCTGTAGAGACCATGACTTGGGTCGACCACTCCTCGAACCTCCACACCTGTGCCCTTAAAGGTAATGGTCACTTCAATGTGTTTCTTGCCTTCCTCATCGGTCACTTGGTTAAAGCTCGACCAAGATTCTGTGCCATTCGAGAAGTTTGGATTGTCTGTCTCGTGGTGCCAACCCTCACTGTAATGCAGTTTTGGATCTTGATCATCCACTTCTTTGCGATTTTCTGGCAACTGGTCTTCATTCATCACTTGGACTGTCAGTTCTGGAATAAAGCCGACCAGGCTTCCTTGATCCGGATGGAGCAATTTGACCTTAAAGTCATAGACGTCGGTCGCTTTTCCTGCAAAATCAAGGGTTGGAACTTGGACTGTTTTTTCTGTCTCGCCATCTGCGAACTCAAGGGTGACGTTGGTATCTTTATAGACCTTGCCATGAACCCCTGTTCCTGGTTCTGTGATCAATTTAAGACTAGCACTTCCTTTAGAGCCACCTTTTCTCTTGACGACGACTTGTGCTGGGTCGCCTTTTTTAACAGCTAGGGTTGGCTGAGCAAACTCAAAGAGCCCCTTTTCTTGATTATTGAGGGCATAAATCCCTTCCGTTGCGATCGCATCTCCTTTGCTATTGACCAAGGTCAAGGTGTGAGATCCTGTTGCCAAATCCGGTGTTTCATAGACCTTTTGGCTGCGTTTGCGGCTTGGACTTTGGGTATTGACGGTCGCTAGCTTTTGGCCATCGACATAGACATCCATTTCCCCATGACCAGGATCGACAGTTGCGACGACATAAGCCTTGGTGCCTTCAAACTGATAGGTCACCGAAGCTCCCTTTTCTTTGGTCCACATAGAGGTGCCTCGAACGCCTTCTCCCTCTTCATTCCACTGGCCATTGGCCCGCTCTGCTGTCCGGTCGGAATGATAAGTCAAACCAAGCGGATAGCCATCGGTTTCTTCAATGCTGGCTGGCGTCTTATAGACAGAGACTCCGTTCAAGATTGGAGTAGCTTGGGCATCGGTGATGGACACCCGGATATAGCGACTATCAACTGGTTGCCCTTTGATTAATCGGCGGTATCCTACAGTTGAGCCAGCCCCATATGGAACCCATTGGCCATTCACTGCCACATCAATGGTGAAACCAGAAATCCGTTGGCCTTTCTCGATGGTTTCTTTGAGCTCTACCACATCAAAATGCTGTTCTTTTCCAAGATCCAGGACAAAAGAGCCGGTCTTGGCATCATCAGCCGGGGCCCAACTGGTCTTTTCATCGCCATCTGTCAAATGGCTGGCCTTGTAGAGAGGATTGCGTCGTGTTGAGTCAGCTTCTACCAAAGCTCCTGCCGCATAGTTCACACTGTAGAGTTGGTCCAAGGTCTGACGGAATTCTTTCAAACGGGCCACGTCAGCCTCCGCAAATTTTCCGTCTTGGTTGGGTGGAATATTGAGCAAGAGTGGAGTTCCACGGCCAACCGATTTGAAGTAAATGTCCATCAATTCGCGCAAGGACTTAGGCTCTTGGTTGTCATGGTAGAACCAGCCGGAGCGAATAGAGACATCGGCTTCTCCCACTGAGTATTGATTCCCTTCCGGATCCCCGTGATTGAGGTAGCTATTAGATGGATTGTTGCGGATCTTATCCGGATTGACCTTTTGCCAAACCGGATCTCCAGCAATCCCCTTTTCATTTCCAATCCAACGAACATTGGTCGGCTCAGCTGAGAAGATAGCTATATCCCCTTGGGCCTTGCGAATGGCTTCAAACCACTTGTCAAAGGTATAGGTGACCTTTTGAGCTCCATCGCCACGCGCACCATCCATCCAGACTTCTACGAACTTACCCTTGTTCCCATATTTTGGATCTTCAAGGATTTCCTTAAGCTGGTTGAGATAGTATTCATTGTATTGGTCCTCTGTATCCACATGGTAGAGCGGGCTGTGGGCATCCCAAGGAGAGAGATAGACCCCCATGTCCATATCATACTTGCTGGCAGAAGCAGAAACCTCGGCTAGGACATCGCCTTTTCCTTCCTTCCAACCACTTTTGGCAATGGTATGGTCGGTGTATTTGGAAGGGTACAAGAGAAAGCCATCGTGGTGCTTGACGACCATGATCGTCCGTTTAAAGCCAGCATCTTTCAGGGTTTTGATCCACTGATCGGTATCCAGATGCTCTGGATAGAAATAATAAGGATCTTCTTGCCCATCTCCCCACTCACGATCGTAGTAAGTATTCATCCCAAAGTGGATGAAAGCTGCTAGTTCTTCGCGGTGGTATTGCATCTGAGACTTGCTTGGAAGTGGTCCGTAATCCGCAATCTCAGTCTCCTCGTCTAGAGAAGTGGCAGGTTGAGTGGCTTCTGTCCCTTGGCTGACTGTGCGATTTTCTTTCTCACTAGTAGCTGGTGAGGGCTGTTCTGATTCTTCTTGGTGCTCGTTCACAGTTTTTTCCTCCTTTCCTTGGTGATCGACATCGCTCGTTTCAACCCGTTCTTCACGTGGTTCACTCCTCTCAGCTTGTTCCTCTGCGTAACTGGTAGTAGCTCCTAAAAAAACAAGTCGCTACGACTACCGAGCAGACGCCCACTGAGAGTTTACGAATGCCAAATCGATTTCTCTGATCAACTAATCTTTTTCCCATATTCTATTCCTTTATGTCACCAGGTAAAGAGGGTGGGGCTTCCCCATCCTCCTTCTTTTTACCTGTGAACTTTTCACCGTATTTTGCTAGTTTCTCTAGCTGTTTTACTTGGCCTTATTGGCTCTTTTTTTCTGATCGTCCAGCACAGCACTGGCAAGGCCTGCCGCTAAGATTCCAGCAACGAGGCTTGCGACGCTTTCTTCCGTTCCTGTATTTGGTAATCTTCCTTCGGAAACTGGAGCAGCTGAAACTGCTGGTGTTTGAGCTGTTTTCTCGACTTCCTTCCTTTCTGAAACGATTCCTTTCTGACTGACAGGTTCCACCCCAACAGATGACTTAGAAGTTTCTGTTGGCTCTGGTCCTTCTAAGACATGAGGGCGCTCTGGGTTCGGAAGCGGTTGTGGTTGTGGTTGCGGCTGTGGCTCTGGTTGTGGTTCTGGCTGTGGCTCTGGCTGTGGCTCTGGTTGTGGAGTATCTGGAAGTACTTCTTTCGTGCCCACCTCTGTGATCTCTGCCACTGGATCTAGCTCTACAAAGGCATCTAGTTCCTTCCGGCTTTCTACACCATTTTCTTGAGAGACTTCCACCAAGCGCAATTTGCGGCCTTTTTGACCTTCTTGAACCACACGTTTCTCACCTTTTGGAAGATCCGCATTTGGACGTTCTAGGCGTTCAAAGTCCATCTCTTCTGGCTCAATCACCAACTCTGGTTTGGTATGAACCAGATTCTTAACCCCTTCTTCAGGAATAGCTGAGCCTGTAGGTGCTTTTGCGGATAGAGAAAGTTGATATACTTTTTCGAGCTTGCCATCTTCTGAGACAACCTTGACAAGAACCGGAGCATTGGCACTTTTAGCATCGATGACCGTAACGGCTGTTCCATTCTTGCCTTGTGCTGAAACGATTGGACGTTCTCCCTCATACTCTAGATGATAATCTGTCACATCTGGTTTAAAGCCTTCTAGGTCTTTGCCATTCACTTGGATGGTGACATCAGTTGTTGCCTGAGCCTCTTCTGTTGGGGCGTAGGCACTCAATTCAATAATTCCGATTCCTTTAAGATTTTCATCACGAACCATTCTTAAACGGATGGCTTTGGTTCTGGTTTCATTGAAGCTGAGGTTAGAGATATAACCAGGTTCAAAGGCATAATCCAAGCTGTACGGGATTTCTTCCCAGTTAGAGGCCTGGTTAAATGGGTGATCTGGAAGATTTTTCAGATTGCCATAGTCATCTGGGACATCAAAGTCTGGACCAATATAGCGTTCAAGAACCGTTTTCGTTGGCAGGCCTGTTTCCTGATCTGCAAAGAAGTCGACTGCTACTTTATTGACCAAACGCTCTGTTACTTGACCATTTTTCTTGAAGATGAGACCAGCAAACACTTCTGTTTGATCTGGTTCTCTCTTCCAGTTGGTCCAACGATAGTACTCGTTGTAGCCACCATCATTGATGTAATCGATATAGTCGATTTGGTTTGGATCGAGATCATTGGTTTCACTGGCAAAGGCTCTGCTATCCTCTGCATTGTAGTCACGGTTCACAGAGAGGATTTCTCCTGTCTTTTCTGACACCCGGACGGTCAGCTGAGCTCTCAGATCATAGCCGATGACTTTTCCTTCCAGCGTGAAGCTTCCTTCATGAGAAAGCGCATCAGCTGGGACAGCCTGCCAATCCACAGTGAGATCCTTGCGTTCATAGCCTGTATCCCCTTTAAAGTAAACACCTACAGTAGATGGTAGAACCAGATCTTGACCGACTTTCACAAAACGGCTACCTGCTTCCACTGCTACTGGGGCAGCTTGTTTCAGTTTTTCTGCATCGCTTGTGAGATGGAGGCGGTATTCTTGTAAGATAGTACCATCTTCCGCTTTATGGATGACACGGATTGGCTCCCCTTCATGAACGCTTGGCACAACCGTTGTAAGGCCGTGATGGCTGGCTGTCGCTTCCACTTGTGGATAAGCCCGATCACGCGCATCGATGTAGTAATCTATCACACTTGGGTTGACACCTGGCAATACCTCACCATTGACACGAATGGTCACCTGGCTCTTTTCTTCTGGCGCAACCTTATTGGCAAAGATCTGAATCTCTGAAATAGAGCTTCCACGCTTGCCTTCTGGCGTCTTCATACGGATCCGAACAGCATAGGTGTCAACTTTATCAAAACTGAAATGATTCATCTTGCCAGCTGCTACCGGTTCTTCAACGGTTAGGTGGCTGACCTCTTTCCAGTTAGCTGGGTTGTTAAATGGATGGTCTGTTTCATCTTTGACGCGATTTGGATTGCTTGGAACCGTTGGGATTTGTTCCCCTGTATAGTACTCAATCACATACTCACTTGGAGCTCCAACACCGTGGTCTTCATGGAAACCAACATGGAGGTTGTCCACTGCACGCTTGGTCAAGATACCAGAGTCCCCAAACAAGATACCGACAGAATCTTCCGCATTGTTACGGCCCCAGTTGGTCCAACGGTTGGCTGGAGCATCAGTAAAGGAGATGGCCTTGTCATTGACCTTAGCAACTGGATCCGCATCGTTAGAATCACTTGCAAAAGCGAGTGGCAAGACAGAGCCTGTCCATTGTTCTGCTACATTGGCCCCTTTGACTGTGTTTGCGGAAACACGAATATGAAGACGTGTTGGAAGGTTGGTTCCTTCTACACGACCGGAGACAACAACTTCTCCTTTTTGGGCCAAGAGTTGCGGATCTACCGCATCCCAGGCTACCTTGGCAGCATAGGTCTTGCCATTAGAGTGATAGGTCCGTATGCTTTCTGGAAGGGCTGGTTTTTCTCCGACTGGAGTGGTGGTGCTGACTTCTTCTACAGCGATAATGCCTTCAACGGTCACTTGAGCTTGGGCTTCTTTTTCCACTCCTTCTACCTGACCGGTAACTGTAAAGCTATGGTAATCCTTGACTTGATCTGCGGTCACAGCATCCCAGGTCACGCGTTTTTCTTTCGGGAATCCCTTGTCATACTCGACCAAGACGGTCTCTGGAAGAGCTGGCAAAACGTTTCGATCCGTACTAATCCGTACAGGACGCACCTTGACAACCGTCTTTTCTTCTGGATTTGGCGTGATGGTAAAGGTGACTTCTCCCGTTTGTCCTTGGTAGTTGGCTTCTAAATGAACCAATCCTGCTTCTCGCAATTCCAAACCTTTATTGGTTGCGACGGCTTTTCCTTGGCTACCAGCTCTTGTTTTCACATCGATTTGATCTGCTTTGAGACTTGCCTGGCTACCATCTTGGTAATGGGCAATGACTTCAAGTGGTACCGTTTGGTCTTCCTTGAGTTCCTGTCCTTCTGGCAGACGCAATTCCAAACGCTCGATCTGTGGACTTTCTTCTTGGAATTGGACCACATAGGTCTGTACAGCTCCCGTATCCTGAGCAGTCACAAAGATTTGAGCTTTCAAACCATTTTCACGGCTAGCTTGTAGGACCGTCACTTGAGCATTTTCTGCACTTGCTGTGACTTGACCTGGCTCTTGACCATAAGCGAGGGAACGGAAAATGGTATGGTTGCCACTACCAAATTTTGGAAGAGCTACTCCATCTAGCTGAACCGTTGGTTTCTTAGCCTTGGCTACATCTCCTCCTGCAACCACTAGTGTCGCTTGGACCGTTTCCCCATTGCCTAGGAGTCCTGTCGCTTTCAAGCGTGCTCCTGGTGTGGACAACTGATCTTCTTGACCAGCTTCCAAGGTCCATTGATCGACTTCATAGTTAACTGTCCGGCCATCTGTGAAGACCAATTGCACAGCTTTATCCACCGTTGCTAGATCTGCTCCCTGTGGGATTTGTTTGATGACTGGAAGGACTTGTTCCACGCCGATCACATCGACCAGAGCTTCGACCGTGCGTCCTTGAACATGTCCTGTCACACGGACTTGGCCTGCACGGCTATAGTCTGCCGCATCCCATTCAACGGCTTCTTCTTGGGCCTTGCCATCGCTATAGACCACATTGACCTTACTTGGTAAGGTTGGTTTTTCTCCTAGATAAGCACTTTGTCGAACAGGTTCCACACCTAATACAGTGCGTTCTGCTTGGTCCTTCTTACCTGTAAAGAGGCTGACTTGGTCTGATTGCAAGCGATCTGAGTCTGCATACAGGGTAAAGGCACCCGCCTGCTCAGTTGATTTGACAATGACCACCCCTTTGCCGTTGAAGGCTTTGCGTTGCCATGAGCCATCTTCCTGCGCTTTGTAGCGTTCACGGCTGGCTTGTTCCCCATTATCGACACCGACAATTTGGCCTTGTCCATGCAAATGGAAATGCACCAAATTATTGGCAGTTGGCACCACACGACCTGCTTCATCGATGATTTCGTAGGTAATATAGGTCAAATCCTTACCGTCCGCTGCGATCGCATGTTCTTCTTTCAACAAACGAACACCCGCAGGCTTGCCGGCTGTTTCGACTTGATCTTTCGCGATCACTTCTCCTGCTTCGTTGCGCGCAATAGCTTCTACTTTACCTGGTACATAAGGGACCAACCACTCTAGATAGAGTTCATCCGGATTTGCCCCTTCTTGGTAGGTCCGGCCATCAGCTGTGGTCTTCTTGGTAAAGGTCTTCACTCCTTGTGATTCCCCATTGACAATCAATTCCACACTGTGGGCATTGGAGAAGGTCCGAACAGGAATCCGTCCTTCTTCATCCATGACACGATTGGCTAATTCTGGATTGTCCCAGTTCCAATGTGGCAAGAGATGGACCATTGGATGTTTCTCAGCTGACACCCATTGACTTTGGTAGAGATAAAAATCATTCTTTGGAAGGCCGGCAGTATCGACAATACCGAAATAAGAACTTTTTACAGGTGTGTCATTTTGGTTGTGCCATGGTGTTGGCTCGCCGATATAGTCCGTACCGGTCCAGATAAATTGTCCTGCATAGCCGGCATGTTCACGGTCAAAGGTCCAAGAGGCGGTCGCTGTCCGACCCCAACCAACCCGGTCATTGCCGTAGTCTGATTGTTCATAATGGCGGTCTTCTTGGTTGCTTCCTACCCATTCTCTTTCAGGGTGATAGTAAGAGCCCCGTGTCCGCGTTGCAGAAGAGGTTTCAGAACCATAAATGAGCCAGTTTGGATGTTTTGCCCGTAAGCTTTCATAGTTGGCTTCTGAATAGTTAAATCCAACCGCATCAAGCTCTGCTGCTACCTTTTCATGGCCTCCTGAGCCATCACCAAAGCGGAATTTATCAGCTCCCATGGTGACATAACGGGTTGCATCCACGTCCTTGATGGTCTTGACTAACCGACGAACAGTTGCGACAGATTTGTCTGAACCATCTGCTTCACCGACTTCATTACCGATTGACCACATGACAATGGCTGGATTGTTCTTGCCCCGCTCTACCATGGTCCGTAGATCGTAATCGGACCAAGTATCGCCTTTCCGAGCTTCTGGGTGAGTGGCATCCTTTTCAAAGAAACGACCGTAATCGTATTGCTTCTTGCCACCATACCAGGTATCAAAGGCTTCTTCTTGGACCATCAAGCCCAACTCAGCCGCAATTTTCAAGGTTTGTTCACTGGCTGGGTTGTGAGTCGTCCGGATGGCATTGACTCCCATGTCCTTCATCTGTTTGAGACGACGGTATTCAGCCTTGTAATTTTCCTCAGCTCCAAGAGCCCCGTGGTCATGGTGAAGAGATACCCCGTGGAATTTCGTCGCCACCCCATTGAGGAAGAAGCCACCTTCTGGCGTCCAGTTGAGATAGCGATAACCAAAGCGTTCCTTTTGCACATCTACCAACTGCGAATCCCGATAGATACGTGTATACAAGGTATAGAGAGCTGGATGATCCGTTTTCACATCCCAGAGGGTTGGTTTTTCAACATGCAAGGTTTGAGAAAGGTTGATCTCTTGACCTGCTAAAACAGCTTGTGCTTCACTGCGCGTTTTTTCGCTCACCACTTGGCCATTTTGATCGACAATTTCATATTCCGCATAAATACTATGGGCTTGATCATCTTGGTTGACAATGCGGCTCTTCACTACTGTATCCACTGCCCCATTTTGCTGTTTTTCCAACTGAGGGGTCGTAATCGTTGTCCCATACTGCGCTAAATGAACCTTATCCGTTACACTCAGCTTAACATCCCGATAAATCCCGCTACCAGAATACCAACGGCTACTTGGTTGTTGATTGACCACATGAACGGCGATGGTATTCTCGCTTCCATCCGCATTCAAATAAGGAGTAATATCATAAGAAAAGGCATTGTAGCCATTTGGATAATGACCAACGAATTGTCCGTTTACATAGACTTTGGAATCCATATAAACCCCGCCAAATTCCAAGCGGACCTTCTTATCTAGATCCTTGTCGTCCAAACGGAAGGTCTTACGATACCAAGCATCCCCTCCGTTTAATTGCCCCCCTTCATTTTGAGCAGGAGAGTTGTGATCGAAATCAAAGAAAATAGACCAGTCATGAGGAAGATCTAATTTTTTCCAATCCTTGACATCCACTTGACGCCCTTCTGCACCAGGAGCTGCATTTAATTTAAAATACCAATCTTTATTAAAATCACGTTCTCGATCTTGCACAATATCCTCCGCTACACGATTTTGATCTGGAGCAGCTGTTTCTTCCGTTCCTGTAGCACGCTCAGATGAAGCTGAAACGGGCTGGCCTTCGCCTTGAGGCGCCGGCTTTTCCTCAGCTCTGGTAGGGGTGATGACAGCTGGAGCTTCTGAAACCCTTGCACCAGCTCCAGGAACTTCCGCTTCTGAGTTTTCCGTCACAACACTTGGTGTCTCAATCGAAGTCGGTTCACTTTCGAGGGCTGGCTTTTCTTCCGCATGGACCCTTGAAAGACCCAAGGCAGAAATCCCAATCACAACAGAACAAGCTCCAACTGAGAGCTTACGAATACTAAAAACAGGACGCTTTTCAAAAAAAGACTTTCCCATAAAAACCTCCTCTTAGGATTAACAATTAAATTTGTAAGCGCTTTCTTCTGTCTGCGAACACTTACAGAAAATCACATATTAACTATACCAAAAAAATAGGAGCGATAGGCCTCGATTTCGCTCCAACTATAGTTAGATTAAGAATTCCTTTAATTAGTGGAAATCCCCTACGAGGCAAAAAATAGAAGCCAACGGCTCCTATTGAGAGCATAGACAAACTGTTCTTTTTTACAAATCTTATAAATTCTATAATATAAAAAAATTTATTCGTTAGAATTATTCAATCATCTACTGAAACTTTCCGCTGTGAGAAAAGTGCCTGAAACAATAACGTTTCAGGCACTCGGAATTATTGAGACCTTAGGCTCAATAATTAGTCATGGAACTTCAAAGAAGTTCGCTGACGTCCGTACTCACCTAAGGAAAGTTTCTAAGAAGACTTTGTCTTCAGTCTGAAATAGAAGCCAACGGCTTCTATTTTTTATGATCTTATAATCCTGGTTCTTGACCAAGTTCAGCAGCCACCATCCAAATGTTCTTTTCAAGTTCTGCTTTAGCCCCAACAAAGATATCGTTGGTTACATCGTCGCCTTCAGCATCGGTAACATCCAAAGCTTTTTGGTAAAGGCCATCAAGGTAATGGAAGATTTCAAGAACACGTGTCAAGCTTTCTTCTACATTTTTTGTAAATGTTCCACGGCGTTCTTCAATATTGCTGTGTTCCAAAAATTCAGTCATGCTAGAATATGGCGCACCACCAAGAGTGATCAAGCGTTCGCTCACTTCATCTAAGGTTGCATCCAAGCTGTCCATGTATTCGTCCATTTTTGGATGCCAAACCATAAAGCCACGTCCACGCATATACCAGTGTACTTGGTGAAGGGCAATGTGAGCCACGTAGAGATCTGCTACGACTTGGTTCAAGAGAGCTTTTGTTTCTGGAAGAGTTTCTTTATTTGAAGGTGCAAAAGTTGCTACATCAGTAGCTGCTTCATGTTTCATAGTTGTCATGTCATTTCTCCTTTTTATAATGATTCTAATTAACTATGTCTTTATTATATGCTTCCTCCACCAGAAAGTCAAGATAAAAGATTAAAAAAGATCATAGTTGTCAATTGAGAAAAGATACGATAGAATGAAGAAGACTAATCGAAAGGCTTGACTAATGAAATATATCTTTACCTTCCTGATCTCCATGGTGCCCCTTGTTGAATTGCGCGGGGCCATCCCTTTTGCCATTGCAAATGGTATTCCCTTATGGACAGCGCTCCTGATCGGAGTGATCGGAAATCTTCTCCCTGTCCCTCTGATCTTCTTTTTCGCCCGCCATATTCTTACTTGGGGGGCAAAAAAACCAATTATCGGAGGCTTTTTTAGCTGGTGTCTCAATAAGGGCCATAGAGGCGGACAGAAATTAGAAAAAGCTGCAGGAGACAAGGGAATCTTCTGGGCCTTATTGCTCTTTGTTGGAATCCCTCTTCCGGGAACTGGTGCCTGGACCGGTGCCCTTGCAGCTTCTATCCTTGACTGGGACTTCAAACGCAGTAGCCTCGCAGTCATGCTCGGAGTGATACTAGCCGGCCTCATCATGGGAACCCTGTCCCTGCTCCTAGGAATCGATACCTTCGCACATTAAGCAAAAGACTGAAGCAACGGCTTCAGTTTTTGCATACAAAAAAGAGGCTTCCGTTCCTCTAAGAGTATAGACAAACTGTTTTTTTTTAAAATCTAATAAATTCTATAAAACAAAAAAATTTATTTATTAGAATTACTCAGTCATCTACTAAAACTTTCCGCTGTGAGAAAAGTGCTAGA
>NZ_KV813678.1:133029-143239 GCF_001813675.1 Streptococcus sp. HMSC078D09 | reverse complement strand
GCTGACGTCCGTACTCACCTAAGGAAAGTTATTTAGATGAATTTATCTTACAAAAAAGAGGTTTCCTTCGAAACCTCTTATTTTTTTATTCTTAGTTGTTAAGAGCTGCTGCCATTGTAGCTGCAACTTCTGCTTCAAAGTCATTTGAAGCTTTTTCAATACCTTCACCAACTTCAAAACGAACGAATTCGATAACTGAAGCATTTACTGATTCAAGGTAAGCTTCAACTGTCTTGCTGTCATCCATGATGTAGACTTGTGCAAGAAGAGTGTAGGCTTGGTCAACTTTTGTGTTGTCCAAGAAGAAGCGATCCATTTTACCTGGGATGATTTTATCCCAGATTTTTTCTGGTTTACCTTCAGCTGCCAATTCAGCTTTGATATCTTCTTCAGCTTGAGCAACCACTTCGTCAGTCAATTGTGCTTTTGAACCGAATTTCAAGTGTGGAAGAGCTGGTTTACCAACCATTGCACGGCTTTCGTTATCTTGGTCGATGACGTGGTTCAATTGTGCCAATTCATCTTTCACGAATTGTTCATCCAATTCTTTGTATGAAAGAACAGTTGGTTTCATTGCAGCGATGTGCATTGAGATTTGTTTAGCAAGTGCTTCGTCTCCACCTTCGATCACAGAGATAACACCGATACGTCCACCGTTGTGTTGGTAAGCACCGAAGTGTTGTGCATCTGTTTTTTCAAGCAAAGCAAAACGACGGAATGAAATCTTTTCACCGATTGTAGCTGTTGCAGATACGTATGCAGCTTCAAGAGTTTCACCTGAAGGCATTGTCAAAGCAAGAGCTTCTTCGTTGTTAGCTGGTTTACCTTCAGCGATCACTTTCGCTGTTGCGTTTACCAATTCAACGAATTGAGCGTTTTTCGCAACGAAGTCAGTTTCAGCATTCACTTCAACAACTGCTGCAACATTACCGTTGACATAAACACCAGTCAAACCTTCAGCGGCAACACGGTCAGCTTTCTTAGCTGCTTTAGCCATACCTTTTTCGCGAAGCAATTCGATCGCTTTTTCGATATCACCTTCAACTTCAACCAATGCCTTTTTAGCGTCCATGACACCGGCACCAGATTTTTCACGCAATTCTTTTACAAGCTTAGCTGTAATTTCTGCCATTTTTGTTCTCCTATATTTTTTAATAAAATAAGAGGGTCGGGCTGAGCCCTGCCCTCTTAGGTTCGTTACTTATTGAATGAAATTAAGCGTTGTCGCCTTCTACAACTTCAACGATTTCTTCGATTGAATCAGCTTGACCTTCAGTAGCTGCCAATTCAGCTTCTACTGTAGCAACACTGTCTTCACCTTGACGTCCTTCGATAACAGCGTCAGCCATTTTCGCAGTGATCAATTTAACAGCGCGGATAGCGTCATCGTTCGCTGGGATGATAACATCGATATCATCTGGGTCAGTGTTTGTGTCGACCATCGCTACAACTGGGATACCCAATTTCTTAGCTTCTTTAACAGCGATTTGTTCTTTATGTGGATCCACAACGTACATTACGTCTGGGATACGAGGCATGTCTTCGATACCGCCCAAGAATTTTTCAAGACGAGCGCGTTGTTTGTTCAACAATGCAACTTCTTTCTTAGGAAGAACTTCAAAAGTTCCATCTTCTTCCATGCGTTTGATTTCTTTCAAACGAGCGATACGTTTTTGGATTGTTCCCCAGTTAGTAAGAGTTCCACCCAACCAACGGTGGTTGATGAAGTATTGACCTGCACGAACAGCTTCTTCTGCAACAGCATCAGCAGCTTGTTTCTTAGTACCTACGAACAAGATCACTGCATCGTTTGCAGCTGCATCACGCATGAAGTCGTATGCTTGGTCTGCATATTTTACAGTTTGTTGCAAGTCGATAACGTGGATTCCGTTACGTTCTGTGAAGATGTACTTAGCCATCTTAGGGTTCCAGCGACGAGTTTGGTGACCGAAGTGTACACCAGCCTCAAGAAGTTGTTTCATTGAAATTACTGCCATGAGTAGTTTCTCCTTTTTTGTTTTTTTCTCCTCTCTCAGACGTCAACTTGCAGCACGACCACAAGGGCAACGGTGCCACAATGGATCCGAGATGAGTATTTGCTGTCTTAGACAACTCTATAAGTATAGCAGAAATCACTAGAATTCGCAAGCTATTTGAGAGATTTTTTCAATCCCTACGATGAAATGGTTTTCTAAAGTTGTTTGACGTAAAAAGTTTTTCTTGACCTATCTTTATTTTTAGGTTACAATATTATATGTTATGGCGGTATAGCCAAGTGGTAAGGCACGGCTCTGCAAAAGCTTGATCGTCGGTTCAAATCCGTCTACCGCCTTGATAATAAAATTTTTTATCATCTTTTATCTTTTAAAAATTCCCCTAGCAATAGGGGGTTTTTTGTTGCCATTTGCCCCATTCCTTGATTATTGATATAATAAAACCTCGCCTGATAGGCGAAGCACACACATTAGAAAGGGTATTTATGAAAAACATTCGTTTCTTTGCGATCGGCCTTCTTTCACTAGTGACACTAGCCGCTTGCTCACCCGCCAATTCTGCGCAACCAGCAAAAACCGCTTCTAGTTCTAGAAAACCGATCAAACAATCTTCTACCAAAACATCATCTAGTAAATCGTCGAACACTTCTTCAGACAGCAGTAGCTCAGATGATTTTTCAGGTCGCTTCAGCTTGGATCCAGATGATGGCGCATCTCTCCAATATGTGCCAGGAGCTGCATCCATTCCTGAGATCGAAAAGCTCAAGAACCTCCACCCTACCACCGGTTTTGTATTAAGAACCGAAGATGGACAAGAGGTTGGTGGGCCAAAAGAAAGAAGCAGTTACGATGACGTAGTTGCAGCCTTTGGTCAACCCGTAAGTAGCACAGACAGTGCGAATCCTGGTGATGGAGTCAATGTATGGGCAACAGACAATGGCGATATCATGGCTTTCTTCCGCAATAATGTGTTAACAGATATCACCTTCCGACTAAGAGGGGGCGATGCCAACCACCAGTCTACTGGCAGCATTTCCAAATCCGATACACCAAAAACGGCCCTCGAACGTCTCGGAAAACCCTATGCCATTATGCGTTCAGAAAATGGGACCAGCTATGTCTATAAAGATAGCAACGGAGATGAATCTAGCTTTTCTACACAAGGAAATAAGATCTTCAATGTTACGTCTGCTGCAGAAACCAAGCAGTTAAAAAAGATCACTGGCCTGGATAAAAATCAATAATAAGCAATCAAAAGAGGCTGGGGACAAAAGTCCTAGCCTCTCAATTATTTTTGGATTGTTGAGCAAGACGCAGTGGTTGAGTGGGCTCTACTACGCTGATTTCATCAGCTTTTACAGCCCTACTCAACTGTGCGGAGGTGGGACGACGAAATCGAATTCTAACGAATTACCGATTTCTGTCCCACTCTCTCTTTCTTACAATTCAGCAATTTGGTTCAAATTCACTTCTGCAACCGTATCGTTACCGAACATAGAAATGACCATTTTCACCTTGTTGTTATCAATTTCAGTGATCTTACCAGTATAGTCTGTGAAGGCACCGTCGATGATACGAACCGTATCGCCCACCTTGACATCCAAATCAAACTCTTGAACGGTTTGACCCATAGAGAGCAAGATGCTGCGGATTTCTTCTTCCAACAATGGAGTTGGTTTTGAACGGTTCCCGTGTGATCCGACGAAACCTGTAACGTTCGGTGTATTCCGAACGACAAACCAAGCTTCATCTGTCATGACCATTTCTACCAAGACATAACCTGGGAAGCGATTTTCTTCGATTTCTTTGGTTTTACCGTTTTTCTCAACTTGTACGGTTTGAGTTGGAATCTCTACGCGCAAGATGTTTTCTAACATATTGTAAGTTTGCGCACGTTGCAAAAGATTCTCTTTTACCTTATTTTCATATCCTGAGTAGGTTTGTAGTACAAACCAGCCTTTATCAAAACTGTCCATTTGGGTATCCTTTCTTTCTGTTTAGCCTGCTCGAGCTTTTGTGAACATACTAAAAAAAGCCTCTTGGCTTTCCTTTTCCTAGCTTCATTATACCACATTTTGCAGGAATGCAAAGAGGTTTGCTGATTTATTTTTAAGAAAAGACTACAAAAAGTGGGACCCTGAGGATCCCACATGGCTTCTTTTCTTAAAAGAAATTGATCATGTGCAATAGGCCACGTGCAATGACTTTGTCGAACAAATAAATCAATGCAACAAAGAAAGCGGTGTACTCAATCACTGAGATAAAGTTTTTCCATCTTTCCTTGCGATTTGGCCAAGTTGTATCTTTTAGTAAGACGAAAATATCTTTAATGAATTTCACAACTCTCTCCTATCGTGTTTCTTTATGGATGGTATACTTGCTGCAATGTTTGCAGAATTTATTGACTTCTAGACGTGTTGGTTTTGGCGTCCCACTCAACTTAATGGAGTAATTGCGTGACCCACAAACCGTACACGCTAGACTTGCTTTTTTTAATGCCATAACGCCTCCGTTCACCCCATTATAGCAAGTTTTCCACGTTTTGACAAGAATAGAAAATCTCCTGTCAAGAAAAAAGCAAATCTAAAGCGTTATCACTCTGGTTTTTTCCTCATTTTTGGTAAAATAAAACAAAAGGAGACGAATATGAAAAGTGATAACCTAAAAGAAAGTAGAAATATCGAAGACCGTCGAGGGCAAAGCTACTCCCAATCTTCAGGAAACAGTAACCTTGGCGGGGGGATTTTACAGATCTTACTATCGCCTGGAAGCTTCAAGAGTAAGATCATCATTATCCTCCTCATAGTCTTTCTAGGAGGAGGAGCTAGCCTTGGGGGTCTCTTTGGAAATGGGACTTCTTCTCAACCTTACCAGTCCACCCAAGTCACGCGCACCAACAAGACCCATGTCGATGATGCAGATGCTGAGTTCGTCAGCAAGGTCCTTGCCACAACAGAAGATCATTGGCACAAGGTCTTTCAGGCCGAAGGACGCACCTACCAGGAGCCCAAACTAGTCTTCTATACCGGACGGACAAAGACAGGCTGTGGAGTTGGGCAAGCATCGGCTGGTCCCTTCTACTGTCCAACCGACAAAAAGATTTATTTGGATATGAGCTTCTACAAGGAATTGACAACCAAATACAAGGCTAGCGGTGACTTTGCTATGGCCTACGTCATCGCCCACGAAGTCGGCCACCACGTACAAAACGAGCTGGGAATCCTTGGCAAATACCATCGGATGCAACAAGGTCTTTCTGAAAAGGAACGAAATGCCATCAGTGTCCGCATTGAGCTACAAGCCGATTATCTAGCCGGTGTCTGGGCCCGCTCGATTCAAGACCGAAACCTTCTAGATATCGGCGATATCGAAGAAGCCATGAATGCAGCCCATGCCGTCGGGGACGACACTCTCCAGGAGCAAGCCTACGGCTACTCGGTGCCAGATAGCTTTACCCATGGAACTTCGGAACAGCGCATGCGCTGGTTCAAACGGGGCTACCAGTACGGGGATCTCCAACACGGCGATACCTTTAGCTTGTCAGATAGTGAACTTTAAACAAAGGTCTATTCAGAAATCCTTCTGAATAGATCTTTTAGAATATAGATAAATTGCATTTTACATAAAACAACTTAAGTGACGTTGAAAAATTAAAATAATTAATACTATTAGGATCATTTCAACAGAAACTTTTCGCCGTGAGAAAAGTGCTAGAAACAATCATGTTTCTAGCACTCGGGAGTTTTGGAACCTTAGGTCCAAAACTAAGTCATGGAACTTCTTCGAAGTTCGCTGACATCCGTACTCACCTAAGGAAAGTTTCTAAGAAGACTTTGTCTTCAATCTGCAAAAAACGATTCAGAAATTCCTCTGAATCGTTTTTTGATTAGAAACCAAGCCAGCCTTTAAAGGTATCCCAAGCGTTTTTTGCTTTTCCTGGGATATCGGCCTCATCGATTGCTTTTTTCGCATCATCGACCATATTCGACGCCTTTTCTTTGACATCCTCAAAGAAACCTTTGTCTTCTTTGCTATCTGTTTCTGTCGTTTCTTCTCCGACTGGCGCAATGCCATTTTCAGCATAAGAGTTCTTCACCGAGTCAAACTGAGTACCGTCTGTATAAGGCAGGACACTGTTGGCAACATTGCGGAAGATCTCGGATGCCGTCCCAGCACTACTGTCCGTCAGGTAGTGATTTTCATCGGTCGTTGGGAAACCAAGCCATTGACTGATGACCACATCTGGCGTGTAGCCGATCACCCATTGGTCTCCAGAGAGGTCCTTGTTAAAGCTGGTCTCTGTCGTACCGGTTTTCCCTGCCATGGTATAGCCATAAGGCGCAGCGTTCACCCCTGTACCATTACTGAAGGTACCCAGCATCATATTGGTCATCTTATCTGTCGTTGAACCACTGAGCACTCGGGTTGATTTCTGGCTATGGCTCTTGACCACTTGGCCACTTGCATTTTCGATCTTGGTAATGAGGTGAGCATCATTCATGACCCCGCCGTTAGCAAAGGTGCCATAGGCCTGAGCCATCTGCATCGGATTGGTTGTCACACCAGCTCCCAAGGCAACGGCAAGCGACTTGTCCACCTTATCCATGTTGAGTCCGAATTTTTTCCCGTATTCAAAGACCGTATCGAGACCCAAATCATTAGCGGTCGCTACGGCTGGAAGGTTAAGGGATTCTGCTAAGGCCTGGTACATTGGTACCGTTGGGCTCGACTGGATTCCCGCATAGTTATTAACCTCATAGCTTCCATATTGGGTGGTACTATTGTCCAACTCCTTATTGGTCGACCAACCTTCAGCAACAGCTGGGCTATAGACAACCAAAGGTTTGATGGTTGATCCTGGACTTCGAGCAGCCTGGGTCGCGTAGTTGTAAGTACGGAAACCTGGATTTTGATCGCTTCCGACACGCCCTACGAGAGCCCGAACCCCTCCGGTCTTAGGATCGAGGGCGACACTACCAGATTCCGCGCGCGTGCCGTCTTCTGCTACTGGGAAGAGGGCTGTATTGTCATAGATCACCTGCATGCTTGCTTGGTAATTTTGATCCAGCTCGGTGTAGATCCGGTAGCCATTTTTGACAATGTCTTCTTCGGTCAGACCATATTCATTGACCGCTTCATTGATGACCGCATCAAAATAGGATGGGTAGCGATAGTCCTCTGACTTGCCTTCATAGGCATCGACCAGCTGACCATGGATATCCACAGCCGCTGACTGATCAGCTGTTTTCTGGTCAATATAACCAGCTGCCACCATATTTTGGAGGACCGTATTGCGGCGATTGGTCGCATTCTCTACTGAATAGAGCGGGTTATAGATCTCAGGTCCCTTGAGCATACCTGCGAGAACAGCAGACTGATCCAGGCTTAATTGACTGGCTGAAACCCCAAAATACTTCTTGGAAGCATCCTCAATCCCCCAAACCCCATTTCCAAAATAGGCATTGTTGAGGTACATGGTGAGGATTTCTTTTTTACTGTATTTCTTATTGATTTCAAGCGCCAGGAAGAATTCCTTGGCCTTACGCTCCACCGTCTGGTCCTGAGACAGGTAAGCATTCTTGGCTAGCTGCTGGGTGATGGTCGACCCACCACCTGAGCGACCCAGGGTCAAAATCGCTAAAAAGAAGCGACCATAGTTGATCCCGCTATTCTTGTAAAAGCTCCGGTCCTCTGTTGCGACCACGGCATTTTGCAGATTCTCACTAATAGCATCGAGTTCGACGTAGGTTCCTTTTTGCCCGGTCAAACTTCCAGCCTGGTCCCCATTCTTATCATAGATAATAGTGGTCGCCTTGAGTGCATTCTGCAAATCCTTGACGTTGGTCGTCTTAGCAAGATAGAAGAGATAGCCCCCTGTCAAGAGGCTAAAGCCTAGCCCAATGATTAGGAGAATCTTGGTCAAATGGAAGCGGCGCCAAAAACGACGGAAGGGATGCTGAGAGAGAGGCTTGCTTCTGTGCTTGCCTGAGCGACTATAGGTCGGCTCTACTGTCTCTTCCGGTAGTTCCGTGTCTGGCACTTCTTCTGCCACCGCTTTGGGCGGATGATCCTTTCTAAAAAAAGTGATCAGGTTTTCAAATAATTCTTTTATTCTATTCATACCTGTTATTGTAACACCTTATCCTTGTCCTAGCAAGAAAAGATAGCTCATCCCCTTCTCCCATTTAGTTTTCTTTAAGCTTAGATTTTGCTACAATAGGGTCATGAACTATCAATTTACCATTCCACAATCCTTTCCCCAGATGACTGTGAAAGAGTTGCTTGAGGACTACTTCCTCATTCCCCGTAAGATCCGGCATTTTTTACGAACCAAGAAACACGTCTTGGTCAATGGCGAGACCATCAACTGGCAGAGCCCCGTTCAAAAAGGAGACCAGATCCAGCTGATCTTTGACGCGGACGATTACCCTGAAAAAGAGCTCCCAGCCGGAGACCCGAGTCTGGTCGAAGAACTCTATCAGGATGAGCATGTCATCATCGTCAATAAGCCTGAAGGCATGAAAACCCATGCCAATGAGCCGACAGAAATTGCTCTTCTCAACCATGTTTCCAGCTATGTTGGATCTACCTGCTACGTCGTGCACCGCTTAGACAAGGAAACCAGCGGAGCGATTTTATTTGCCAAAAATCCTTTTATCCTGCCCATTCTCAACCGCATTTTAGAAGATAAAAACATCCAACGCGAGTACTGGGCCTTTATCCAAGGCAGCTTAGCACAAAAAACTATCGTCTACAAGGATAAAATCGGACGCGATCGCCACGATCGGCGCAAGCGCCTGGTCGATCCACGCAAGGGACAGTATGCAGAAACTCAGGTGACGCAACTGAAAAAAATCGGACGAAACAGCCTGGTCAAATGCCAGCTCAAAACGGGGCGTACCCATCAGATCCGGGTTCATCTCTCCCATCATGGCCACCCGATTGTCGGGGATCCTCTCTATAACCCTGCACGCGGAGAGCGACTCATGCTCCATGCTCACCGCTTGACCTTCACCAATCCATTAACCCTTGAAACCATCCAAGTCGAGGCCCCTTCCAAGAGTTTCGAAGAAGGGTTGAAAGACTAAAAAAAGAAGCCACAAAAAATAGGCTGGACAAAAACTGTTCAGCCTTTTATATTTGATAGAAATAACTGTATGACGCAGTGGTTGATTGGCATCTTTGTTCGCCTTTTAAGCTCCAAAGATGACCTAATCAACTGTGCGGGGGTGGGAAGACGAACTCTTTTTACTAGTCGGAGTTCTTTCCCACTCCCTTTTTATTATTGATAGCGTGGGGTTGCAAATCCACGGATATTGCCATGTCCGATTCGGTAGGTATTGCGACGGACTTGGTTGTTGGAGTTTCCTTCAATGGTATGAATGATCCCATTTGAGACGCTCTCAACAATTCCGATGTGATCCGCAAAGCCATTGTTTTGTTGGCTATTTTGATCCCAGTTAAAGGTGATGATGTCCCCTGCTTTTGGTGTAGTGGTACCATCTTCATTCCAGATGCCCAAGCGTTTGAAGATCTGGATGTGACGTTCGACTCCACATTCACGGCCAATCAAACCGCTCAAACCTTCCCGCTGGAAGACTGTTGTGACAAATATATCACACCAGTCATCGGTCGTCTTCACTGCATAACCAACTGGAAGTGGTTTAACACTGTTATAATCATTGACCAATTGTTGGTGAGCTGCAGTGCCGCCACGAACGCCCACTAGACTAGCTGCTGCCCGTAAGACACGGTCCCGTTGTCCATTCGTTACACGAGGACTAAAAGCTGTTTGATCTACTGTCGCACGGGGATGAAGGGCTGTTTGACCAAGGTTAAAGCCTTCAACGCCACCATCGACATAATCCACATAGACGTGAGTGGTATAGTTACCTGATTGGTACTGGTGATTTGCTGCAGAGACCTGCACTTCTGTATGCATACCAGAAGGTGCTGTTGAATACCAGTAAAGATTTTCTTGGTGCGCTTGAGACCAGGCTGCAACACGGATGTTCTTAATCCGACGTCCCTGAGGCGCTTGATCCACTGTTACCGTATAGGTTCCAGCACCAGAATTGACATTCTTGATAGAAGCTTGCGTCTTGGTCTTGGCATTTCGGAACTCCACTTCTGTAGTTGTGGTACCAACACCTACACGAGATCCATCATTTTGGATGTAGTAAAGATGAACATGGTACTTACCAGTAGAGTTCTTG
>NZ_KV813678.1:0-132929 GCF_001813675.1 Streptococcus sp. HMSC078D09 | reverse complement strand
AACATGGTACTTACCAGTAGAGTTCTTGTGGTCGCTTGCTTTGACAGATACCTTGTAATCTCCGTTCGCTTGACGAGTTGCTTCATACCAGCGGAGATCATCCTGTCCGTCCTTATCAGACCAGGTTGGTACTTGCACAGTCTGCACACCTTTAGGGCTGTAGACATCTTTGATGATGACGTCAAAGGTTCCTGTATCCTTGTTGTTGTTTTGGATCAAGATTGTACCAGAGCGGCGGGCTTGACGCACTTCTGTCGTGGTTTCTGTTATGTAGCTTCGTTGGTTATTTTGATCTACATAATAAACATGGACATTGTATTTCCCATCTTCATTTTTATGGTCTGAAGCTTTGATGGTCGCACGATAGCTGCCATCACTTTGACGGACTGCTTTGTGCCATACTAGATCATCAGGCCCGTTCGAATCCGACCAGGTTGGGATCAGAACTTCTTTCAAACCATTTGGTGCAACAACATTACGAATAACCGCGTCAAAGGTACCTGTTACGGTATTGTTGTTCTCAATTGTAACAGTACCACTTGGTTTGACTTCATGTACTTCTGTCTTAGTCTCTGTAATGTAGTTACGTTGATTATTTTGATCTACATAGTAAATATGAATATTAAATTCACCTGTGTCATTTTTATGATCAGATGCTTTGATGGTCGCACGATAGCTGCCATCATCTTGACGTTCTGCTTTATGCCAAACTAAATCGTCCTGACCGTTTTTGTTAGACCAGGTAGGAACTAGAACCTCTTTCAAACCATATGGGGCAACTACATTGCGAATAACTGCATCAAAGGTACCTGTCTCTGAATTTTTGTTCTCAATTGTAACAGTACCACTTGGTTTGACCTGGTGAACCTCAACTACTTTTTCAGTCAGATAAAAACGATTATTTGAATCATCTACAATGTAGGCGTCAGCACGGTAATTCCCAGTAGAATTCTTATGATCATTCGCTTTTATAGTCACACGATAAGAACCATCTGCTTGACGTGTTGCCTTATGCCATACAAGGTCATCCTGGCCATTTTCAAGACTCCATGATGGAACTAAAACTTCTTTTAGACCAGTTGGTGCAACAATATTGCTAACAACCGCATCAAAGGTACCTGCTACTGGGTTGTTGTTTTCAATCGTCAGAACTCCACTTGGTCGAACATAATCAACCGAAACCACTCGTTCGGCGATATAGTGGGGGTTACCAGAGTTGTCAACAATATAAGCATCTGCACGGTAGTTTCCTTTATTCCACTTATGCTCACTCGCTTTTATAGTTACTCGATAGCTACCATCCGTTTGCTTCGTCGCCTTATGCCAGATAAGATCGTCTTGGCCATTTTCTAGACTCCATGATGGCACCAAAACCTCTTTCACACCCCCTGGAGATGTGATATTACTAACAACTGCATCAAAGGTACCTGTAGTTTGATCACTGTTTTCAATTGAGAGAGTACCACTTGGTTTCTGTACATGTTCTGTCGGTAAACTATTATTTTCTGTTTCTACCACTCGTGCGCGTGCGCCGTATGGAGCGCGACTAGCTACCACAGCAGTTGTTGGTTGCTCTGATGGAACCTTCTCGCTAGTAACCTCGTCAGAAGATGGAGTCGGTGTAACAGGTGTTGCCACTGTTGCAACGGTATTTTCTATCTGAACTGCTTGATCAGTTCCTACCACATTAGCTGTAGTATTCTGCGTTTCTGATGAAGTCGTTGTTTTTGCAACGACAGCTGATGTATTTTCTGGTGTTTGATCGGACGCACCTTGCTCATCGGCTTTGGCTTGTTGTGTTGAAAAGGCCAACAAAACAGCTGTCCCTGCGTAAAAAATAAGATCTTTCTTTTTCATGTATCTTCCCTTACAAATTTTTATACGGATTGTACCCACATAGTAGTATTATAGCATAAACTGCCGGATCAAGAAACAATATCATGAGAAGATTTTATCCCTCCTTTAAAGAAAACAGAAGGCCAAGTCGGCCTTCTGTTTAGCTTATGCAAAAATTGAGAAGAAAGGTGCTCCGAGCTTGTTATCCATCGGGTCTTTACTCTTAATGGAATGAAGATAATTGATAGAGTACCAGCCGTTGTTGCCACTATTATATGGATCGCGTACATAGGTTCTTCCATTGTCATAACCATGCAAGACCAATTCATGAGTATAAGGATCGCTAGTAAATTGGCTATTGCCTACCGCAGCAAGTACATGCTTGCCAGCCATGAGGGCTTCTGCAATGCCTCCAGCTCCATTAATCAATTGGCTCTTCAAGCCCCAATTACGAGTGGCAGCTACAATCCCATCAGAATCTGTTCCTGCTTCACCTTTGTTGAATGAATCAGTATTGTTGTAGAGATAATCAGCTACTGTTGTTGGCAAAATAGTTCTGCCAAGGATATCTGTGAAGGTCATGGCAAGAGAGGTTGGCACACAACCTGACTGATCGACATTGCTCACACCGTAATATTTCCCAGCCCAACGAGGATCCCGTTGAGAATAATAGGTTGTTTGTGGGTTCACCTTTTGATTTCGTGGAGACAAGGCTGTTTGACCAAGGTTAAAGCCTTCAACACCACCATCTTTGTAGTCCACATAGACGTGTGTAGTATAGTTACCCACTTCATTACCGTGATTATTGGCAGAGACTGTGATCTCTGTGTGCATACCTGTCGGCGTTGCGGAATACCAGTAAAGATTTTCTTGATGAGCTTTGGACCAGGCAGCAACACGGATGTTCTTAATCTGACGACCTTGAGGAGCTTGATCCACAGCTACTGTATAAGTCCCGTTCGTTGCATTGACATTCTTGATAGCAGCTTGCGTCTTGGTCGTCGCATTTCGGAACTCCACGTCTGTAGTCGTGGTACCAATACCAATCCGAGAACCATCATTTTGAATGTAGTAAAGGTGAACATGGTACTTACCAGTAGAGTTCTTGTGATCGCTCGCTTTGACGGATACCTTGTAGTCCCCGTTCGCTTGGCGAGCCGCTTCATACCAGCGGAGATCATCCTGTCCTTCCTTATCAGACCAAGTTGGGACTTGCACAGTTCGCACCCCTTTAGGACTGTAGACATCCTTGATGATGACGTCAAAGTTGCCTGTGTCTTTATTGTTATTGACAACCGAAATGATTCCCGTTGGATTATCATGTTTAACGGTTACAACTGTTTCAGTAACAAAATGACGGTTGTTATCATTATCAACAATATAAAGGTCTGCACGATAGTTCCCTAGTGAGTTTTTATGATCACTTGCTTTAATCGTCACTCGATAACTACCATCAGATTGACGATTTGCCTTGTGCCATACAAGATCATCCTGTCCATTTTCTAGACTCCATGATGGAACTAAGATTTCCTTTATACCAGTCGGTGCAACCACATTACGAATAACCGCATCAAAACTACCAGTAGAAACATTATTGTTTTCGATCGTTAATGAAGCAGTTGGACGTGATTGACGAACGTCAACTACTTTTTCAGAAATATAATGACGATTATTGGAATCATCTACGATGTAAGCATCAGCACGGTAATTGCCAGTTGAATCCTTATGATCACTCGCTTTAATAGTCACACGATAAGAACCATCCGCTTGACGCGTTGCCTTGTGCCAAATGAGGTCATCTTGGCCACCAACCAAACTCCATGATGGAACTAGAACTTCTTTTAGACCTGTCGGTGCAACAATATTACTAACAACAGCATCAAAGGTACCTGCTACTGGGTTATTGTTTTCAATCGTCAGAACTCCACTCGGTCGAACGTAATCAACCGAAACTACTTTTTCAGCAATATAATGACGATTGTTAGAGTTGTCAACGATGTAAGCATCGGCACGATAGTTTCCTTTATTGCCCTTATGCTCACTTGCCTTAATCGTTACGCGATAGCTACCATCAGTTTGCTTAGTTGCCTTGTGCCAGATAAGATCATCTTGTCCATTTTCTAGACTCCATGATGGGACTAAAACTTCTTTCACACCTAGTGGTGCTGTGATATTAGTGATCACAGCGTCGAAAGTTCCTGATTTAGCATTATTGTTTTCAATAATAAAACTTGCTTTAGGTTTTAACTGCTCAGGTGTCTTACCAATGAATACTTGAGTCGAAGTTCCGCCAACACCCGTCAATTGTCCATTGTTCTGAACATAGTAAAGATGGACATTGTAAAGACCGGTTGAGTTTTTATGGTCCGCTGCTTTTACATTAACAGTATAGGTTCCGTTTGCTTGACGGTTGGCTGTATACCAAACAAGGTCATCTTGACCACCTGTTTCTGACCAGATCGGTACAGAAACACTTCGAACTCCATTTGGTGCCTTGACATTTGAGATGACAACATCAAAGCGTCCCGCCATAGTATCGTTATTGACAATGTCAATCTTCCCACTTAAGCTGCCTTCTGTTGGATCCGCTGCAGGTTTTGCGTTCGCTGTGAAGCGACCGGTATAATCCACACTGTGGTCAAAGAGGTGTTTTCCTGGAAGCAATTCCGCTTGAGAAGTGAACTGCCAGGCGCCAGCTTTCCCATTGTAACGCAAGCTTTTCGCATCGTTTACAGACAGTTTTGGAGAAGGGTATTGCGCAACCCAGAAATTCTGAAGACCAAATTGAGCGGTGTTGACAGGACCTTTCTTGCGAAGGTTGTTTTCATCCAACCAGCTAGCACTGGTGTAGAACATCAAGTTGGTGTAGCCATTTTTACGCATTTCGTCCGCCCAGGCTTGGGTGTTGCGGTTAATGTTTGCCTGCATCTTGGCATCCTCAAAGTCATTGACCATGAGGGTGTTCTTTGGAAGATTCAAGCGTTGCGCCTCTGCAATGTAGAATCGCGCTTCTGCACGCGCTGCTTCCTCAGAAGTGTAGCGTGAAAAGTGGTAGGTCGATACTTGCAGACCCGCAGCTTGTGCATTACGAATTTGGTTCTCCGCATTCGGGTTCTTGTACCAAGTGTCTTCTGTCAATTTGACAACGACACCGCCCACACCTTTATTAGCTAGGGTACGGTAGTCTCCAATACTAATGTCTCCGTTATGGCTACTCACATCAACGAATGATTTTGGCTGAACCGCTACATCTGTTGAGCGACCAGCTGGAGCGTGAGCGCCTGTGTTAAAGAAGGTCGTGCTTCCTGTGTCAGACGGAAGAGGAGTTTCTTCTTTCTCAGTAGTCGATGCTTCTACCGCTTTCTCTACAGATGTGGTTCCACTTTCTGAAGCCGCGGCCTTGTTCACAGGTGCTACAGGCTGTTCGGTAACATTTGCTGGTGCTGCATAGTTGCTTGCGACAGGTGCTACCGACTTTTCAGCAACGACTACTTCTGGCGCTTTTTCAGCTTGGACTTGGTTGCCTTCAGTAGTAGCAGCCTCGTTTGAAACCAGCTCATCTGCACTGACTCCCTGAGCAGATACAGCCATCAAGACTGCCGCTCCGGCATAAAAAATAAGATCTTTCTTTTTCATATAAACTTCCCTTTATACAAATTTTATACTTTAATCATTTTACCACACGGTTTCAGCGATGAAAAGTTTTATAAGGCAAATTTTTAAAATTAGTGATATTTTTTTGAAAAACTAAAAAAAGAAGTCCGTCTGACTTCTTTTGATCTTATGCTAAATGCTTTAAGGCTGTCTTCAAGTAGTGACCATCTCGGATTTCCTGACCAACACGTTTGGCATTGTCCACCAAATCTTGGTAATCGGCATCTGAAAGATTGTCGATTGTCTCCTTCAAGTCATGAAGAGACTCTACTGCAATCCCACAGCCCTTCTCAAGCACAAAGTGAGACAAGGCTGACTGTTTACACACCACCAGCGGGAAGCCCGATGCTAGATAAAGCGACGCCTTGTGAGAGTTGTTGTAGCGGAGGTATTCTCCAAAAAAGCCACTACAGGTCTCAACGCTATCTCCATCCCAGACCAGACCAAAACCGCCCTCAAGGGCTGCAGGAAGCTCATCCGGTAGGAAGGAGCCAAAGTAAGTTTCATTCTCTAAAGCTCTACTCTCATCAAAACCAACACCATAGAGATTATAGGCAGGTTCTGCAGGAAGAGCATAGAGATAACCAGCTTTTTCCTGGGCCAAATTACCTGCCACAATGATCGGCTGGTTTTTTGTTTGGCCACTCTTTTCTCGAAAATCTGGAATCAAATAGTCAAAAATACCAAGGCTGACAATCTTATCTTCTGCAACCCCTTTATCCACTAAGACAGATTTCATAACCGGGTTATGAGCAATAATTCCTGTAACACTACGGAACGTATCACTTTCAGTTAGTTTCATCCGTAACTTCATCCTAAATGGTAAGGTTTTATCATTCACAAAACGAAGTGTTTCCAAATCATGAACTAAAAAATAGACATCCGTACCCCTGTTTTTAAGTTTTTTTAGTAAATGGTTAAGAAATAAAGAATGATGTAACAAAGGAAATTGAATTATGATCTCATCATTTTTCTTCAGGTCTTTGAAAGCCCTAAAGAGAGCTCTATATTTATGAATCTGTGCCCTAAGAACATTCATTTGATACCAGTCATCCACCAAAACTTTCAAAGGAGAATAACCTAATTTATTTAAAATTGCTTCAACGTCATTACGCGCTTTATTTCCCGCATTTTTAGCATTATTGTCGTGTAAAAATTCTTCTTTTAAATAGTATTTCATCTTTTACTTCTCATTTTTCATACGCTGATTTTTTAGGATAATATTCATTTAAGATTTGCTTGAAATGAATGAGGTTCTCTTCCCTAAAATCACCATCATCATTGACACAAAGCAGTTTTTTACGCCTATCTTTAAAGATAGATTCGAGCTTATCCACTTGATTTAAACCAATTGTTTCTCCGAAATTTTTAGACATAGGATAAAACTGATTACTTTCAATTTGCCAGTGAGAACAGATGTATTGATTGACATCCACCCCATAGTCTCTAATTTGATTTCGCGATGTTCTACCCAAAGTTTCACCTTCAATGTCCCACAAACGGGACAAAGTACTCTTCTTCATCGGTACAGGCAAATGCTGATTCACATAGCCCGTCGGTCCCCAAGGCAAGAGTAACAAGTTTTTCAAAACCAAGGAACCATAACGAAAATTAAAGAATTTCCAAGGTGAAGATTTCAAAGCCTTCTTATTAGGAAAATGACGATAGATTAATTCAACATTATTGTGATAAGTATTCGTAAATGGTGACCAAGGAACTAAAGCATCATAAACTGCTAAAAGCTTAGGTTGCCCATTCTTATAAAAATCGGAAGGCTGAGTATCCTTTATCATGAACATATCATCATTGAAGTAGATAAAATGTTCTGATAAGCCCTCAATACGATGAATATTCAGCTCGATTGCTGACGAATTATAGGAAGGAAGGTAAGCTTCAGGCATAAATTCCCTATGAGTAATCAACTTAAGTTTTGGATGCTCCAAATTTAACCAGTCAGGCTTTTGCCCGTTGGTAATTAGATAAACATTATTCACCCAAGGAGCATGCTTCTCAATCATACGAAACCAAAAATGCAAGGTCCCGTAATCACGGTATCTTTGATCGCCATCAATATCCTGATTTGTAAAAGCAACTTTACCAGTAACAGCCTGTTTCTCACGGATAAACTCTGGGTCACTTCCATCTACCCAGAGAACAACGATATCAATTTTTTCTTGTGTCATTTAGTAATTTCTTTCTCAACGACTTCCAGAGCACGCTCAATGACCACGTGCATATCGTAGTATTTATAGTCTGCTAACCGTCCACAGAAGATGACCTTGTCATTTTTAGCGGCTTCTTCTTGGTATTTAGCAAACATGGCATTGTTCTTTTCATCATTGATTGGGTAGTATGGTTCATCTCCACGTTTCCAATCAGCTGGGTATTCACGTGTGATCACCGTCTTCGGTTGAGTCCCATACTCGAAATGCTTGTGCTCAATGATCCGAGTATAAGGAATTTCACGCTCGGTGTAGTTGACCACAGCATTACCCTGATGATTTTCCTCATCCAAGACTTCGTGTTCAAAACGCAAACTACGATACTCCAATTCACCGTGTTTGTAGTCAAAGTACTGGTCAATCATTCCTGTAAAGACAACCTTTTCAGCTGAAGCTTCTAGCTCTTCACGATTGGCAAAGAAATCAACTCCAAGTTCTACTTCTACATCACCAAGCATGTTTTCAATGATGACGTTGTATCCACCAATTGGAATCCCTTGGTAACGGTCATTAAAGTAGTTGTTATCAAAGGTCAAACGAACTGGAAGACGTTTGATGATAAATGGAGGTAGGTCTGTGGCAGAACGGCCCCATTGTTTTTCTGTATAGCCCTTGATCAACTTTTCATAGATATCTGGACCAATCAATTTGATGGCTTGTTCTTCCAAGTTTTTCGGTTCAACATCCTTCATGTCAGCCGTTTGCTCCGCAATCTTGTCCTTAACTTCTTGAGGAGTCTTAGTTCCCCACATAGCGTAGAAGGTATTCATATTGAAAGGAAGGTTGTAGAGGCTCCCCTTGTAGTTAGCCACCGGTGAGTTGATATAGTTGTTGAATTCAGCGAACTTGTTGACATAGTCCCACACTTTTTTGTTGGACGTATGGAAAATGTGGGCACCATACTTATGGACGTTGATGCCTTCAACCTCCTCGCAGTAGATATTTCCACCGATGTGATCACGCTTGTCAATCACTTTTACTTTTTTACCACGTTTTGTAGCTTCATGTGCGAAAATGGCTCCAGACAAACCAGCACCAACAATCAGATAATCGTACATAGTAGACTCCATTATTTCTTAAATATTTGTTTCAATTCTTTCACATCTACCACTCTCAGCGATAGAATTGCAATCAGATAAATGATCCCACCAAGCACCGCATACACGAGTACATTCAGAGTAGGGGTGAAATGTAGGAATGGTTTTACAAGTAGCAAGAGGCCATACATCACAGCAGATGCAAACATAATTTTTGTCATAGATCCGATAATTGGAACTTCCTTGAGGTAATAACGGGTATAGTACAGTTGAATTAGCCATACCAAGGATTCTGTTAAGACGGATACAATGGCTGCACCGATAAAACCAAAATGAGGTAAGAAGAGCACATTCAACCCGACACTGACGATAGCAGGAATCGTGGTCGACAGCATAAATTCTTTGTTCTTATCATGCGGGATGAGAATTTGAATCCCCATGATATTGGTCCATCCGATAAAGAACATACGGAAGATCATGATAGCGATGGCATAGCGAGCATCTTGGAAATCTTTTCCCAAGAAAAATTGAACAAAGTCATCGTTGACAATGAGCATACCTGCAATAATTGGGAAAATCACCAAATTATAAACCAAAAAGGACATTTGGTGCATCTTATTAACCGCCTTGTGGTCTCCAGACGACAAGAGACTTGATACACGGGGTAACATAACGCTTCCCAGAGACGTCACCAAGGTCAATAGGATATTGACCAATTTCAAGGCTTGATCATAGATCCCCACATCCTTTGTAGAGGCAAGAGCCCCCAGCATGGTCCGATCCAAGGTGACATAGAGGGAAATGGCAATCTGCGGTAAAAAGAGCAGAATGACTGGCTTCAAATGCACCCGTGCATAGGCCATATCAAAACGGGCTTTCCCAATAAATTCACGGGCAGGTAGCCACATACTAAGCTGACCTAAGAGCTCAAAAATAGTGAGTAAGAATACATAGAGATAAATATCATTGGCAGATTTGACAAACAAGAAGATGGAGATGACTCCAACCAGTTTGACCGTGATATTTCGAACGGTAATCTTGCGAAAGTCTTCCAATCCCTGAAAGAGCCAGGAGATATCGAGTCCCTTCGCAACTAAACTGAGCCCCAAAATATAGGCCACAGGATTTTGCATGGATGGAAGCATCAAGCAAAACAAAGCATAAAGGAGGAGAGAAACAGCTGTCGCTCCCAACTGGAGGGTATAGATCCCCCAGAAATTCTTTTGGATATCTTTGCGGTGTCCTGAAATCTCTTTGGTCCCATAGTTAGCCACCCCTAAAGTCGCTAAAAGAATAAAGTAGGTGACAATGGAGTTGAAATAGCCGTAAGTTCCTAAATCTTCAGAACTAAATACCCGAGTGACATATGGGGTAGTGATAATCGGTAGGATAATCACCAGTAGCTGGTAGGAAAGATTATAGGCGTAATTTTTAAGAACTTTCATGATCATTCAATTCTATCTTTTATTTTGTATTGAGCTGGCACAAGACTAGCAAAAAGTGTAAAAATAAAAATATTATATCCTGGTCTTATCCAAAAAGCTTCTATCATACAATTAATTGTAATAAGCGATAATAAAGCTAAGAATAGAAACATACCCTGTTTATAAATTCTCTTTGATGCAAGTACATAAATCAATACCAGTAAAACAACAGGAACAACTCCGTAGTAAAATAACATTTGAATATAAGAGGAATCTACATAGTTATAACTGTATACAGATTCTGTTGTGCCACCATATCCTATAAACTTAACCCCGGTTGCTCCAAACAAATGTAAGCCATAGGTCTCTATTGCATTCTTCCCTAAAAATAACCTCATACTGAATAAGTTGTTCAAATTCACAAATAATGAAGAAGACCAGGTAAAGAAATACGATAAGTAAAACATTAAGAAAGAAAATATAGCTGCAAAATAAGGTAGGATCCCATAAATTTTAAATTTTCTTTCTTTAGTAACATACATGACAATAAAAATGACAGTTGCTACAAGTACAGAAAGGGCATTTAACCTAGCATCACAAAATTTGATGATAAAAAATGCTAAACTAATGCCTACCAAGGTTCGTAGTATAATGAACCGTTTCCGTAGTACATATCCCCAAGCAATAAATAAATAAAAACAGTGAGACGCAAAGTCAGTTGGATAAATGAAACCAAAGGAATTTCTAATCACAAAGCCAGACGAACGGACCTGAGCAAATTGTAAATTAGGAATAACTCCCAGAATTGAAAGTAAGAAAACTCCGAACACTATCGTTCCTGACACAATAACGTATGTTTTTAAGATAACATCAATATCTGCATCATATAATAACAAAATCAACAATGAATAAAGTAGGAAATTAGTCCCACCCGTATGCATGAATACGATAGAACTTGTTAGTAGTAATAAAATAGCGGTTAAGATATAAAAGAACGTGAATTTTTTTATATACAAAAATCTAAAACATAATAATAATGAAAAACTGATTAATAAAATAACCGGAAGGTTTGGGATTATTCTGTTTAACATTGTTGTCATAAGAGTATCGTACCCAACAATGAGAGTCAATACTAGAATAACCAAAAGGTTCTCAAACTTAATTTTTAACATAATACCTTTTTACTCTTAATAAAATAGCTACACCTATTTAAAAGCAATTTTACGTAAAATTGGATTCATTTTCATTTTTTCAATAAAGATGACTGTCCGAAATTTTTTTTTGGCGAGAAGATCAATACTCAATCTTCTAAGAAAAGAAGAAATATCTCGCTGTCTTAATAAGGTCTTATAAGACCCTATCATTTGATTCCTATTTCCTGAAAAAATATTATCAAAAGCTTTATTAGTAATTATAGATTGCAGTAATTCTATCTTTTCTCTCCTTCTCGCATTTAAATTAGAAATTTGAAAGGCTGCACTTACAATGATTTTTGTCTTAATTTCTTGAATTAATGTGGCATCTTCTATTTGGAACTTCTCAAGTAATTTTTGCAATGCTTGAAGTTCATCTAATTGTATTTCGATTCTTCTAGGATGAAAACTGGTCAATGCTGAACCGCTTCTACCAGCAATATAATTATAAAGAGTCGATTCAATAAAAAGGATGTTATCTAAATATCGATAAACTTGAAAATTGAATGAAGTATCCTCTCCTATTGGTTTACTAGGAAACTTAATATCGTGTTTTAAAATAAATGACTTGTTATAGATTCTTGACCAAACATTATACATCATATCAGTTTTGAATAACTCTATAAATTCATTTCTAAATTCATTCTTTCCAAGAAGACCACAATGCGTATACAAATGAGGGCGACAAGACAAAATAGTGTCCTTATTTTCTTTAATTTCATTGTAGCCAAAACAAAGAACATCCCATTTATCATTGAGGTTAGGAAAAATTTTTTCAAAGAAATCCTCAGATACAAAGTCGTCTGGATCCATAAAAAATAAATAATTACCCCTTGATAAAGAAATACCTAGGTTCCTGGCTTCTGATACTCCGTTATTTTCAATATGCCTAACACAAACATTAGAAAAATTATTTTGGTACTCATCGCAAATCGCACCACTATTATCACTTGAACCGTCATCAATTAACACAATTTCATAATTGATTGATGACGATTGCTTAAGTATGGAATCTAGGGCTCTTTTTAAATAACCTTCAACATTAAATACTGGAACAATAATACTCAAATCTATATTATTCATTACTCTTCATCCTTAATTTATGACGAATAAATTCTAGTGTCCATTTTTCTTTTTTTAATTTCTTTAACATTGTTGATTTAATATATTCCCAATAGAATTTATTTCTTGTCACCTCTACTAGCTCTTGCTTAGAAATTTTCTCTCCAATAACTAATTGATTTGGTATAACATAAAATGAATCGACTAATTTAAACTCAGGACATTTAATCATCCTCTTTTGGAAATGTGCATACAGAGGACGTTTAACCACTATATCACCATCGATTAAATTTATCGATTCCAAACCATTTTCCTCTGACCAAAAATAATAGCGTTTCGGTTCATTTTCGCCATATTCCCGAAATGAGAAATGACTAATATCAATATCATCAAATAACTTATCTTGCAGTTGTTTGAACTGACATTTTTCAAAAAGCTTTTGGATACCTTCTGCCTCATCAAAAATAAAATTTTGTTCACTCGTATAGACATTGTGATAATCTAATCGATAGTTTAAACCTTGACCAGACATAAAAACACGATTAACTTCACTTGAATTCTTAAAAATTTGCAGATGACCTAAAAGACCATATCTAGCATAGTCATTCTCAAAAAAGCTATGCTCTTCAAAAAATTGATAAATATCACCTAGTAAGACATCTGTGTCACAAAAACCCCAGTAATCATAACCCTTTAACTCTTCTTCAAAGATAAGCCCATAAGCAACTTTATAGTCACATAATTTATAAGGTGTTTTAAGAGAGATTTTAAAATCAAACTTAGACTGAACTCTCTCTCTTAACTCATCAAAAGAAAGAGTTACAAATTCTATATTTTTTGCATTTAAAATTTCAAATTGGTCAATCTTTTGATCCGTATAAATTAAGAAATCAATTTTTTGATTACGTTTAGCGGTCAACAAAAAATATGGGAAAAATTTTGGAAGTCTTCCGAAATATGGAATAATAAGTCTTATTCTTTTCATTTAGTTAGATCCTCTCCACCCTTATTCAGCCAAGTGACAGCATCAAAATAGCGGTGGTACGTTTTCAGATCAATGCCAACGTGTCCTTGCTTTTCAGCTGATTTAAAATGAACTAATGAAGGCAAGTCACTATAATTCTTTGAAGAGAAAATCACCTTACTCTTATATGGAAGCTCTTCAAACTCTTTCATCAGCTCATAAGTACAAGCATCATTGTCATTGAACTTGAAATACAAATTATCCCAATGCATTCTCTTCAAACGGCGGTTCCATTTTTGAGTTGCTTCTTCTTCATCTGCATAATGCAAAAAATGAAGTTCAATATCATCAAGAATTGCAAGAGGGTAGGCGTTATCAAAGTCTTTGATATATTTCGATTCCTGAACAAATTTCAAGGGGATGTTTCCACTCAAATAGTGTTTTAAATTCTTGAGCATCTTGATATAATCAGGCGAAAAGACAAACATCCCTACAAATGGTGTTTGATAAGGCAAGCCCAACTCCTGATATACTTTTCCAGCCCAACAATTATCACAAATGATCGTAAAATTTTTATTCTTGAGTCTTCGTCTAGGAATAAAGTTAATAATTGGATAAATGATTGGTTTTAATTTATTCTTAATTTTTTCAGTATTCATTTTAATATTTCTTATACAACTCCGAAAAATTCCGAATATAACTTTGTAATGAGAAGAGTTCTTTTTGACGTTGGACAGAGGCCTTACCAAATTGTTCTCTCTTCTCAGTATTCTCTGCTAATTCTTGGATAGCCTTAGACAATCCTGTTGGCTCATTTGGCGTGGCAAGAAGGCCGTTATCACCTTCCTTGACCATTTCACAGACACCACCATGACGGTAGCCGACTACAGGTTTACCACAAGCCATAGCTTCTAGTACGACTGTTGGTAGTGGATCTGGATTGGTACTTGGCAAGACAAAGATATCAAACATATTATAGAGCTCTGTTGTCTTACTATAATAATCGATACGCTTGATTTGTTCAGCTACTGGTGATTCTGAAATAGCTTTTTCCAAGTCACCCACGCGCCACTCTTCACCTTCAAATGCACTTCCTGCCAAAAAGGCTACTGCCTTTGGATTAGCTTGTAAGATTGGAGTCACAGCTTCTAAGAAATCGCCTTGCCCTTTCCAAGCATTCACTCGACCAACCATTCCGATAATCAAAGCATCCTGGGCGATACCAAACTGATCACGGACCGCACTAGCATCCATCACCTGATAAACAGCATTGTCAACACCATTATAGATGACTTGAACTTGGTCATCTTTTACAAAACGAGACTGCTTGACGTGATTAGCAACAGCATTTGAAACTGTCACAATCGTATCCGCATAGCGCCCCATCAAAAAGTTGATAAAATCTGAAATGGCTTTTGGCTTGACGATAATCTCATGCACATGCCAAATCAAAGGTAATTTCAACTTACGTTTAAGATAAATCCCCTCAAGTACCGCAGTTGTATTGTTGTGAACGAGAGTAATCCCATTCTCTTTAGCATATTTAGCAATTTGTTTGGAGTAACGGTTATAGGAGCCAAAGTACTCAAGAATCCCTTTTGGATTAAAATATTTCCGGCGCAAGATTGGGTAATCAATAACTTTAACCTTTGCACCGACCTCTTCTAAAGCACCCACTAAGACACCGTCGTTGGGCAAAATAACGTGTGCTTCAAAAGCATCTTTATCCAAACCCTTAATAAGCTCCAACAAAACCTTGTCAGCACCATACATTTCGGCACCAGCATGGAGATATAAAATTTTCTGCATTTCTAACCTTTAAATACTTTCTCGTAGTCTGTGACAATCTTTTCCCAAGTGAAAGAATCTGCAATCCGTTGACTTGATTTTTGATTGAGATCTTCGATTGCTTGAGCGTCTAATTGCTCAGCTTGATCGATGACACTTGCTAATTGATCTTTCTTCCAATAGAGCGCCCCATCTTCACCGACTTCACGGTTAAAGCCAACATCCAACAAGAGATTGAGCTTAGTAGACTCAAGAGCCTCAAGAAGGGATGGATTAGTCCCACCCACTTCATGACCATGGAAGTAAGCGAAGGCATTCTCACGGATGTATTTAAGCAATTCTTGATCGTAGACAGTTCCTACAAACTTCACTCGAGGATCTTGATCAAATCCAGTATCTTTACGCAACTGTTCATAGAACTTGTTTTGCTCTACGTTGGTTATCAGTACAAAATCTTTTTGTGAATTTGACTGCATAAAACCACGAATCATGGCCTCATAGTTGTTTTCAGGTACAAAACGTCCCACAACAAGGTAGTAGTCTCCTTCAGTAACTTGCTTACCTGCAAACCAAGTCCGTACTTTCTCGTCTTCTTTACTCAGGATAGACTTGCTTGTATCGGTCCCATAGGCGATATAGGTCGTCTGTGGTTGATACTTAGCGTAATCCTTCTGAATATAGGCTTCGATATTCTTGCTGTCACAGATCAAAAGGTCGGCATGTTTGACCATGAGTTGTTCAGAAAACTTCCAATACTTGCGGACTGGAAGGCTCCACTTGGCACGAAGCCACTCATGACCATCTGGATTGACCATCAGAGTTCCTCCGATAGCCTTGATTTTCTTTTTAATCCTTGAAATAAAGGGACCAATTCGACAAGCCAAGACATAAAAGATCGGTGCTTGATCTTTGTTTTCCTTTGCGATCTCAATCGCCTTATTAAGTGCTGCAATATCATAAGCAATGGCACGCGCAGGACCAATATTAGGGACATCAATGTTGTAACAGATTGCGCCGTTATGCTCGAAAGTATCTGCAGTAATTCCTGATTTTGCTGAATTCTCCCGCATACAAGCTACATAATACTGGATATTTTTATCTTGTTGGAATTCTGTCAACTTCTCAACAAAGGTCTCAAAACCACCATATTTTGCTGGAATACCTTTGGAACCAACGATATAAATTGATTGTGTCATTTTTCTCCTAACATGGAAAGGACGAAGTAGGCAGTTTCCTACTTCGCTCCTTCTTTTCTAAGTACAACCTTCACGGTTTTGAGCAGGATCTGAATATCTCTCCAGATCGTCCAACCATCCATGTACGCAACGTCCAGTTTGACCACTTCGTCAAAATCTGTAATCTCACTGCGTCCGCTCACTTGCCAAAGGCCGGTAATGCCGGGCTTGAAACTGAGTCGGCGTTTTTGGGCTGGCGTATAGTCTTGGTATTCGTCTACCGTTGGAGGACGAGTCCCGACCAGACTCATGTCTCCGATCAAAACATTGTAAAATTGTGGCAATTCATCAAGACTGGTCTTACGGATAAAGCGTCCGATTGGCGTTACCCGCGGATCATTTTCCATCTTGAACATCCCACCTGTCATGGTATTTTGCGCCATCAGATCTTTTTTAATCTCTTCGGCATCCACTCGCATGGAGCGGAATTTATAGAAGTTGAAATATCGACCATTCTTTCCGACCCGTTTTTGTACAAAGAAAGCAGGTCCGCCATCTTTACGGATCAGAGGGACCAAAACGATACTCACTAGTCCACAAATCAAGAGACCAAAGAGGGCTCCTGCAATGTCCAAGAGACGTTTGGCAAATACGTGGCTCGGTTTGTAGAAATTGGTTGAGAAAGTGACGACACTTAGTCCCCCGACTTCTCGAACCCGTTTATTGCCCAAGGAAGCGAAGTTAAAGGCATTTAGATTGACCGATACATCGATCCCCATACTCTCAAACTCCGAGACGAAATCACTAATATTGTAGTCCTCACTTGGCAGATTGATAAACACTTCATCCACCACTTCCTTGGTCACAAAGTTCATCATTTGGTCCGGCTACACCACCCGTACACCCGAATGGGTAAAATCCGTATCGTCTATGACGGTGACACCGATTAGTTCCCCATGATAGAGGCTGGGCGAATGCAGAATATCAAATACCTTTTCCATCCGACTGGTCGCTGTGATCAAGAAAATCTTTCGCGAACTTTTCCGTCGTGGCGAAACAGACTTCCGGTATCTCTTGAGCAAGAGATCCATGATATAGACGGAAAACGTATTGAAAAGAAAGAAGTAGATCATCCCCCGACGAGAGATGGAAAAGACCCCATCGAGCATAAAAGAGGTAAAGGTGATCCCAACAGCGAAAAATACATTGTATTTCAAGACCTGAAAGAGCTCATCTAGATAGCCTCTGCTATAAAAACGATAGGCAATATTGCTAATGTAAAAGGATACAAAATGCAAGAGATAGAGAATGGCAATTGTCTGCGACGTGTATTCTGCATCCTTAAAAAGACTCACAATGTAAGCCGAAAACAGGACAGCTAAACTTTGAAAGAGAACAATATTTAATTTTTCCAGTTCGATTCTTTCTTCTCCCATTTTCCCTCGATCCTATTCTTTACTTTTTCCCGTACTCTCCGTAAGATCCATATCCACCGTATGAACCATACTCAGCAGCTTTAATGTTAAATTTATTGAGCACGACTCCTAAGAAAGGGGTGCCTGTTTGTTCTAATTGTTCCTTAGCCTTTTGGACAGCCTTGCGTCCATTGGCACCAGATTCTGTGATCAAGACAGTTCCATCACAGCGTTGGGCGATAATGGCCGCATCAATCACGACCCCGATTGGAGGCGTATCGACAATGATGTAGTCAAAATGCTCACGCAAGGCATCCATCATCACAGTGAAGTTCTTGCTTTGCAAGAGACCTGTTGGGTTTGGCGCTACCTGTCCAGACTCGATGATATCCAAATTTGGAAAATCAGTCGCATACAAGATTTGGTCCAATTGGCTACGACCAGATAAGAAGTCGGTCAAGCCTTGGATCTTATCCCGGCTACGGAAAACCCCTGTCATGACAGAGTTCCGGATATCGCAGTCGACCAAGAGGGTCTTGTAACCCGCACGCGCAAAGGCAACGGCCAAGTTGGTTGAAGTGGTTGATTTCCCTTCATTTTCTTGAACAGATGAGATGGCGATGACTTTTAAGTCCACCCCACTCAATTGGATATTCGTCGCTAGGGCATTGAAGTACTCTTCTGCCTTCCGAATTTCTTGTAATTTATTTTTTGAAATTTCTAACGTATTCATGCGATCCCCAGTCTACAGTTTCTTAATATCTGGCACAATACCAAGTAAGGTTAAGCCCATCAGCTCTTCGATATCTTCTGGTCTCTTGACACGATCATCCAAGACTTCTACTACGACCATGAGAACCACCATGAGGCCTGCTCCAGCAATAAAGCCAAGAAGGACATTGCGTCGGATATTTGGTGAAGAAGGTGATTGAGGCACTTCTGCTTCATCCAAGGTCGTAACATCTGACACCTTGGTCACAGCAATGATCTTTTCAGCTGCTACATTCCGAAGGCCATTGGCAATACGAGCTGCTTCTTTTGGATCTCCGTCCTTAGCCGTGATCGAAAGGATACGAGTATCTGTCGGAACGGATACACTGATCTTTTTCGACAACTCACCAGGTGTCATATCGAGTTTCAATTCTTCGATGGCTTGCGTCAAGACATTTTGAGAAAGGATGATCTCACGGTAGTCTTTAACCAAGTACGAACCCGCCTGCAAATCCGAGTTTGTCAAGGCATTGTTGTCTTGGTTTTGGCGACTGACCACGTAGATTCGGCTAGTACTTTGGTATTCTTTCTTGGCTAAAAAGGCACTGTAGCCAAAGGCTGCAATGGCAAAGACAAGAGCGACCAAAACGATCGAAAACTTGCGTTTCCATAGGGTCTTCAGCATAGCGAAAACATCAATTTCCACTGCTTGATTTTCTTGATTGTTCATTTCCTAATTACTCCTTCATGTGGATCTCTCCACCTGTTTCCTGGTTAGATTAATTCATCCGCTAACAAGAGCTGTTGATTGTCGACAAAGAGCCTTTGTGCTCGTTGTTCTCCGTATTCTTCCTTGATCAAACGATAGGCTTCTGCCATATATGGCGGTCGTTTATCCACATTGTGCATATCGCTGGCAACAAAGTGGACCAAGTCTTTCTCTAAGAAGTACCGAGCTCGTTTTTTCAGTTGTTTTTGCTCATCCCCAAAGAGGCGAGGCTTGAGAACACTGGAACTATTGATCTGCATGTAGCAGCCCATGTCAATCATCTCTTGCACGCGCTCCTCATTTTTCTCCAAGCACTTGTAACGCTCGATATGAGCTACCACCGGTGTCACACCTAGATGGAGCAAGCGGTCCAAGGCGGTATGAATCTCCTTGTAAGGCGTTCCCATACTGAATTCAATCAGCGCAAAGCGCGTCTCAGCTAAACGTGGAATGATCTTTTCTTCCAGTTTTTTCAAGACATCATTCGTAAAGTAGATCTCTGCTCCGTAATGAATCGTTAAATCTGGCGCGACCTCTGCCGCAATTTTTTTCACTTCTTGAAAATTTTCAGAAATCTTTTCTTCGGGAGTTTCAAACATTCCCTTGCGACGATGAGAAGTGGAGATAATGGTCCGTACCCCTTGGCGATAACTTTCTTCCAATAAGGTACGCGTATCTTCTCTTGTCTTTGGTCCATCATCCACATCAAAGACGATGTGCGAGTGGATATCAATCATTTTTCTTTTCCTTCCATTACTTTTTGAATGGTTTCCTTAGCCTTAGTCAAGCTCGCTTGATCCAACTCCATGACATAGAGGTTGTAACCAGGCATGGCATAAGACGGCAAGTCATTTCGCCCTTGACCGGTGATCGCTTGTGAAGTCACCTCATAAGAGCCACCCGTTTCTAGCTGGGTATTGATCAAGTTCATCATAGTTGGCAACTGCATATTGGTTTGGACAGAATCTTGGAGGTTTCCGATAATCTCATTGTAGTTGCTTAAGACCTTAGTAGAGGTCAACTTTTTGATAATGGCCGCAATGACTTTTTCTTGGTTTTTCCCACGGTCATTGTCACCACCTTGAAGAGAGTAGCGTTCTCGGACAAAACCAAGCGCTTGCTCTGAATTCAAATGGACCTTTCCTACTGGGAAATGGAACTTCCCGTGCAGGCTCGTGAATTCTTGGTCATTTTCCACATCGATCCCCCCTAGAAGGTCAATCAACTTGAGGAAGGATGTGAAATTGAGACGAACATAGTAGTTGAGCTTGATATCATAGAAATTCTCAAGGGTATGAATGGAAGCATCCACACCGTAGATCCCCGCATGGGTCAACTTATCATTTTGGTTGTTACCACCATCTGCAATCGGTACATAGGCATCCCGTGGTGTTGTTGTCAATAGGACTTGCTTGGTCTTCCGATTGACCGTCATGATGATATTGACATCTGAACGAGAAACCGAGGTTACCGGACCATAGGTATCGATCCCGCTGACATAGATGTTAAAGACATCCGCATTGGCAGACACCTTGCTCGTCGCTGCCACTTCTTTTCGGATCTTGTAGGAATAGATTTTCTTCAACTTCTTCGCATAGTCCGCATCTTCAGCGGCAATGGTATCCTCAAAGGTACTGTTGAGGACCATAGCAGAAGCATTCCCCTCTTGCAGGCTCTTATAGGCATCAAGATAAGTCGGTGCATCCACTACAGAAATTTCCTGACCCTTGGTCTTTTTGATGTTGTCCAAGAGGGCCGTAAGATTGGCTTCGTTATTGTTGCCCTTTGGTGCCACCACTTCCTTGATTTCTTTGATATCTTTGATGTCACTGTCTTTCTTGACATAGACAGCCATCTCAAACTCTGTATAGTTAGAGTGGCCATTGACATTACTAGTCAGATTCAGCAGCTGTTGACTAGCAAACAAAACTCCTGAACTAGTCAATAAGCCGACAAGAAGCAGGACCAAAGTTGTCTTTTTAGCCTGATTTTTGATCACAAACCAAACTGACAAGAGCAAGAGAAGTGCTAGTAGTGCAATCACGAGAACATTGACATAGCGAAAAGCCAAGATGTTATTGGCCAACATGGTATAGGTCGCCCAACTTGCAGTCATAAGCAAAAAAATAAGCAATACGGAATTAATGATTCGCAATTGCCCCCACTTATGTTCTGAACGACGACTCCGTCTCCTTTGTGACATAAATACCTCCAATTAGTCCTAATTATATTCATTGTAACATATTTTTAGCAAAAAATGCATTAATTATCACTTTTTTGTCCATTATGTACATTTAAAAAGTAAGCGCTTTCTAAAACAAGCAAAATCCCTTGTATACTTATGCAGAGAATCCAAAAAAACCGGGTGATACACCCGGTTTGAGAATGTAGACAAGCTGTTTTTTACATCAAACAAGTTAATGAATGCCTAGCAAATTAAAATGAGATACTTTTTAGGCTCATTCAATCATCTACTGAAACTTTCCGCCGTGAGAAAAGTGATAGAAACACTAGTGTTTCTATCACTCGGGAGTTTTGAAACTTTAGGTTCAAAACTAAGTCATGGAACTTCTTCGAAGTTCGCTGACGTCCGTACTCACCTAAGGAAAGTTTCTAAGATGACTTTGTCTTCAATCTGAACTGAGTGAAAAACCCGGTTTTTGAAGATCCTACAAAAGATCATCTCGTTTGACCTGCTCAAAACTTTCTTTACCGTCATTGAGCTTGTCCCAGATGACGACTTTTCCTTCTTTGAGGGATTTTTGAACATCAATGATCCGCTGGTTAGAAGAGCCACGAAACTGCAACATGAGGTTGCGTTTGCTCTTATCATAGCGGCCATCGACCAGAATATCAATCAGTGAGAGAAGCTCTAGTTTGTCTGGTGTCTCCAGCATCATTTCTTCCCAGGTATAGCCGGTCCAAGACCAGATGTCTTTGTTGGGCAACTCTTTCCGAATGCGTTTAACGAGAGGCAAAAGAATTCCAGTATTCAGGAATGGCTCTCCACCGAGTAGGGTCAAACCTTGAACATAAGGCTGGGCAAGATCTGCCATAATCTGTTCTTCCAACTCTTGTGTATAAGGAATTCCCGCCTTGAAAGACCAGGTCGCTACATTGTAACAGCCCTCACAGTGAAACATGCAGCCGGCCACATAAAGGGAGTTGCGGACTCCTTCGCCATCGACAAAGTTAAAAGCCTTGTAGTCGATGATGCGCCCTTGACTCAGTTCCTCACTCTTCCATTCACCTGGTTTAGGTGTATTCCATGTCATCCTTCTACTCCACTTCTATCCAATAACGCTCCGTTCCATTTCGAACATCTTCAAATTGACCACCATTGGCTAAGATAACCGCTCGACTGGCCGGATTTTCCGTGCTACAAGTCACCAGAGCACGATGGATGTTCTTTTCTTTAGCTAGTTGCAGACCTTGACGGAGAGCTTCCTTGGCATAACCTTTTCCCCTTTCAGAAGGGCGGATGGAATAACCGATATGACCAGCATAATTCAACAATCCCTCATTTAGTCTCAGCCGTAGATTCAAAAAACCTAAAGCATGACCTGATTCATCAAACAATACGAACTGAATTGATGGAACGCGATTTTCAGGCAAGTTTATTCCCATTTCTTTATTAAGGTTAGTTTCTAGCCACTCCTCATAATCAAAGTTCTCAGCATCCCAAAAGCCGCCGTCGTGGGCCGACTGGTTCTCTTCGAACTCTGCCATCATGTTTAGAATGGTTTCTTTATCTGCTAAAGTTGGTCTACGTAGTTCCATCTTTACCTCCCCCCATACGAGAAAAGCGAGAGCGAACTCTCACTTTTTCTTATTCTTATTTAAAAACTGTTCTCTCAGGCTGGCTACTCGGTCTTTTTTATTGACTCCACCCTTTGAATGCTTCTCGTGGAATCGTTGAACCTGAGCCTTGCCTTTATCATCTAATTGGTATTTTCCCATAATATCCTTTTCTAATCTGTCACTTGGTGTCCAGCTGATTTGATAGTGGATCCATTCATGTGTTTGACCCGTGCAGCAATTTCCTTATGACGGCCATTGACCATCGGACGAGCTTGCGGGTTTCCTAGATAGCCACAGGTCCGTTTGACCACATCAACCGTTTTCGGATCGCTATTGCCACAGTTTGGACAAGCAAATCCGCGCTCAGTCGGCGTGAAATCTCCTTCAAAATCACACTTGTAACAACGGTCAATCGGCGTATTGGTACCGAGATAACCAACCCGGTCATAGGCATAATCCCAAACCGCCTCAAGGGCTTTTGGATTTTGTTGGAGCACAGGGTATTCACAATAGTGGATAAAGCCACCAGAAGCTCCCGCTTCAGGATAAACTTTTTCAAAATCCAACTTCTCAAACGGCGTTGGGTTCTTACGAACATCGTAGTGGAAACTATTGGTGTAGTATTCCTTGTCTGTAATATCCGGAACCTTACCAAATTTCTCCGTATCCAGGCGACAGAAGCGGTCTGTCAAGCTTTCTGATGGTGTCGAATAGATAGAGAAGTGGTAATCATACTGGTCAGACCATTCTTCCACGCGCGCTTTCATGTCCTTGATGATATCGATCGTGAATTGTTTAGCTTCTGGATTATGTTCCCAATTTGGACCATAAAAGACGGTTGCAACTTCATAGAGTCCGATATAGCCAAGAGAAACGGTCGCTCTGCGATGACGGAAGAGCTGATCTACCTGGTCATACTTGCCCAAGCGTTTCCCGAAAGCCCCATATTGGTAGAGAATCGGCGCATTAGCTGGTGTCGCTTCTTTGGTGCGTTCCACCCGGTAAACTAAGGCATCTTCAGCGATGTTCATCCGTTCATTAAAGATTTGCCAGAACTTCTCCTTGTCTCCGCCTGATTCCAAGGCAATCCGAGGTAAATTGACTGTCACAACCCCTAGGTTCATCCGGCCAGAATTAACTTCCACACCATTTTCATCCTTCCAACCTTGAAGGAAAGAACGACATCCCATCGGCACCTTGAAGGAACCTGTCAACTCGACAATCTTGTCATAAGACAAAACGTCTGGGTACATGCGCTTAGTGGCACATTCCAAGGCCAATTGCTTGATATCATAGTTAGGAGTTCCAGGTTCTAGGTTGAGCCCCCGCTTGAGGGTAAAGATCAGTTTTGGAAAGATAGCAGTCCGATGTTCCGATCCAAGTCCCTTAATCCGGATTTCCAAAATCGCTTTTTGGATTTCCCGCTCGAAGCGATTGGTTCCAAGACCAAAGCCAAGCGAAGTAAAGGGAGTTTGTCCGTTCGAGGTAAAGAGCGTATTGATCTCATATTCCAGCGATTGCATGGCATCATAGATATCTTTTTGAGTCTTGCTCCAAGCATAGTCCTCTTGCTTTTCAGGAAGTACCCACTCTTTGGCATCTGCCAAGTGTTTTTGGTAGTTCTTTTCCGCATAAGGGGCCAAGACTTCATCGATCCGGTCTGCTGAACAGCCCCCATACTGACTAGAAGCTACATTGGCAATAATCTGCGAGATTTGAGCCGTTGCAGTTTGGATGGACTTAGGACTTTCTACTTCTGCATTCCCAATCTTAAAGCCATTTCTGAGCATGCCTTCAAAATCGATCAAACAGCAGTTGGTCATCGGTGTATAAGGGCTATAGTCCAAATCATGGTAGTGAATATCCCCTTTTTGGTGGGCATTGGCTACGTGTTTAGGCAACATTTTAAGACCAATAGACTTACCGACAATCCCCGCCGTCAAGTCCCGTTGCGTATTAAAGACATCGCTGTCCTTATTGGCATTTTCATTGACAACCGCTTGGTCCTTGTTGAGGAGTTTTCCAATCGTAAAGTTGATATCCGTCGCTTTTGAGCGTTCAAAATCCCGCTGCGTCCGATAAGTAATGTAGCTCTCAGCAATCGCATATTCGTTGGCTTGAAGCAATTCATGTTCGACGACATTTTGGATCTCATAGATCTTCACGCCCTTTGGAAAACGTTCCAAGATCTCTGCGATCACACGATCGACAATAGCTTCTAGTTTGGCTTCCATCACTGGAGTGAGAGAAGTCACTTCTTCTGTCGCCTTCAACAAGGCTTTATAAATTTTTTCAACATCGAATTGAACACGGCGGCCATCTCGTTTTTCAACAAAAATATCCGGGGCCATTCTCAGTTTTTCTTCTCTCAAGGTGATCATACCAAACATGCCTCTCTTCATTTATTTACATACAAGTTGTATTATACCACTCCAAAAATAAAAATCAATATCTTGTGGTGAAAATTCTAAAAAACTTTCTAAAACACAAGATATTGATTTTATTAAGAGCGTTGATAGAGTTTGAAATGACGGTATTTCTTCTCAACGAGACGATAATTTTCTTTGAGCAAGTCTTTCATTTTGGAGGTCAACTCCACCTGATTGTTGACCACAATATACTTGGGTTCAGACCGATCGATTTGTTGGATCACATTGGTCCGGTTTTCATTAATCCCTAGATAAGAAGTTGGGGTCAATAAGGCAGAAGCTGCCAAACGATCGCTTTCTTGATAGAGAGTAGCTGTCGCATCCCAAGCATAAATGGTATCTTTCGACTTGGTGTGATGTTTAATGTAGCTGGCAATAGCACTCCGTTCACTCGATTGACCAGACTGAAGCACGACATCTTGAACCACTGGATTCGCCAAGAGATAGACAAGGGCTACTAGCGGTAAGAAAACTTGGCTCGTAAAGTAAGCGGCCCAAACTTCCTTGTTTTTCTTCTTCCGACCACGACGTTCGATCCCATCGTTTTCTTCCCCATCTCGTGAGAACCAGATCGCAAACAAAGGAAGAACAAATGGCAACATCGGTAACAATTGGTAAGCGCCTTGTTCAGGAAGACCAATCGACACAATGAGGACCACCAAGCTACCTGCCCATCCCATAAAGCGGAAGATCCGGCGAGCACTGCTATTTTGCTTCGTAAAGGACATCAAAAAGGCAGAGACTAGGCCAAAGGCGAGCGCCAATAGGCCATAATAAATGGCATTACTGAAGGTCTGTCCATTCGTGAAATTCAAGGCATTAAAGACATAGGTCACTTGGTTAATGGCATAGCCAAAAGTCTGATTCAAAACGGTGATATAGCCAATTGGATAAAAGACAAGTGAAAAACCAAGGAGAGCTGCCAGCAGTTGATAAAAGCCCCGCGCCCATCTCTTCTGCTTGATATTAAAGGCTGTTAATCCAAGGAAGGCCAACAAATAAAACAGGGCACTGGTCATCGGATCAATCAGGAAAGCCACAGCTGCAATCGCACCATAAAGGATAAAGCCTTCATCCTTACGATGCCCAATCAAATAAGCCAAAATGAAATTCATGCTGGCAAATAGGATTGGAAGGCTAAAGAGAGTCACATAAGTTCCTCCAAAACCAAGGCCTAACACCAAGAAATAAAAGAGTAACTGGACATTCTTCGCTGTATCTTTATCAGACACCAGCAAGCGCACAACCCGATAGAGATAAGTCCCCGCAAAGAAGAGAGCAATCGCTTGAAGGATCATCAAGATCCAATGTCCACCAGCTAAACTTCCCAACCAGTTGATCGCATAATAGAGCAGACCATTGGTCCCGTAAAAATCACCAAACGGTACTTGCCCCTTGGTCATTGCCCAGCCAGCATACAAGTTTTGAGATTGTTGATTGGTTGCAAAACGGGTTAAAAATGGCACCCCGACATGCAGTAAACTAATCAAGAGACTCAACACAAAAGGAATCGCTAGGGGCACTGGACGCTTGGAGTGACGACGGATCGGCTCAACTGCCACATCTGCTTCTAGCTCTTCCGTATTCTCTTCTACCTTAGATGCTTCCGCTTTTGCCGCTTCAACTCCCGCCTTACGCGAACGACGACTCATCCGACTGAGCGTTTGCTCCGCTTCCTGTTCAGATTCTTGTGTAGGTTCTGCTACTGCTTCTGGCTTGGCATCACGAATTTCCTCTGATGCCTCCATTGCAACCGGCTCCTCCAAGACTTCTGGCTGTTGGCTATGAGTCGGCTCTTCTTCACGAAAGACTGATTTATCTAGCACTTCGCGAATTTCACGTGTATCCTGAAAACTATCTCCCACGTGAAGCCCTAACTTTTTCGAAGTCATTTCTTGCTCTTTTTCGCTCATTCTTTTTCCTTTTCTTCGCTATTCCTCTGCTCTTTCCTTTTAGAAAAAAGCCCATTATCTTCTCTAGTATACCAAATTCTGCCGACCCTGTCAGCCTCTTGCCACATAGTCCTATGGAAAAAGAGTCAGATCTCTCAGCTTCTGACTCTTTCTTCTGTATTCCCACACCTATTACAACATCGGTGCGAACAATTGCATAATTTCCTTGATTAAGCTTTGGTGCCATGTAAAGCGGAAGGTATCCTCTGTAATTTCTTGAGACACTTCAAAGATATGGTCAAAGTCCTCCCGAATCTTTTTCAAGGCAGGCGTCCGATACATCCAGACAGCATTTTCATAGTGATGGACCAGGCTGCGGTAATCAAAGTTAATCGACCCTACAACCGCCATTTCGTCATCTGCCAGGACTTGCTTGCTATGGACAAAACCAGGCGTGTACTCATAGATTTTCACACCAGCATCCATCAGATCCAAGTAAGCCCCACGCGTAACAATTTGGATCAATTTTTTATCCGGAATATGCGGGGTCACGATGCGAACATCCACCCCACGAAGGGCCGCATTGCGGATATCTTCTGTCAAATCATAATCGATGATCAAATAAGGAGTCGTGATATAGACGTAATCCGTCGCTTGATTGATCATATTTTGATAAACCGTCTTTCCGACCTGCGACTTGTAAATTGGCTTTGGCCCACTCCCATAGGGAATGTAGAGCCCTTCGCCTTCAACTGCCTTATTTTCAATATGGTAGCGGTCAAAATCCTCGATTTCCCCACGGTTGATGTACCAGTTCATGAGGAAGAGTCGCGTCAAGGCCTTAACAGCTCGTCCATCTAAACGGATGGCACTGTCCTTCCAGTGACCAAACCGCTCAATGTGGTTGATATACTCGTCTGCCAAATTGACACCACCCGTATAGCCGATCTGCCCATCAATGACCAGAATCTTTCGGTGGTCTCGGTTATTATAAGCCACTGTTAGACGGGGGATCACCTTGTTAAACTTATGGGCATCAATCCCCATCTTTCGCAATCGTTTGGTATAGTTCCCAGCCAAGGTCGCCATACAGCCGATATCGTCATAAAGGAGTTTGACTTCGACCCCCTCTTTCACTTTCTGCTCTAAAATCTCTAGGATACTGTTCCACATCAAGCCCTCATCAATGATGTAAAACTCGATGAAGATAAATTTTTTCGCTGCTTTTAGATCCTCAAGTAATTGCTCATACATGTCCTCCCCTAAAGGGTAAAAGGTCGATGCCGTCCCATTATAGAGATCCGCATTGTGGTCCATGGATAAAATTGACTTGACCAAGCCATAAACCGCTTTGCTTTCTTGCTTGAGCTCCTTACGCAACTGATGACTATTGTCCTCTCGAAACTTCATGGATTCCATATTTTCCAACTGGATCATTTCCTTCTTGGACAAACGTCGCTCTCCAAACATGAGATACAAGAGTGATCCAAAGACAGGAATGACGGCAATCAAGAGCCAGGTCACCTTATTTTCAGGCGGGGTATTTCGATTAACAATAGCCAAGATTGTCGACACATATAAGAGCCCAATGACCGCAACAGATAGCCAATGCGGGAACCATCTATTAAGCCAGAAGAAGGCCGCAAAGGATGCCCAAAGTTCAAAGCCCATAAACAAAATACTAAATCCATATTTGGACATTAATAGACGTAATTTTCGAAAGGTCACAGCATCCTCCTTTTTTCTTTCTACTAGTATACCAATTCTTTTTACCCGATGCAACGACCAACCAAGCCCCTTCTTGACAAACAAAAAGAGAGTGAGACAGAAATCGGTCATTCGTTAGAATTCGATTTCGTCGTCCCACCTCCGCACAGTTGAGTAGGGCTGTAAAAGCTGATGAAATCAGCGTAGTAGAGCCCACTCAACCACTGCGTCTTGCTCGACAATCTAAAAACAAAAGAGAGGCTAGGACTTTTGTCCCACTCTCTCTTGTCTCGTCCCTTATTGCTTGGTCAGGACAATAATCCCTTGATCATCCTCTGCTTGCTCCAGATCTTCTAGCGACAACTGATTTCCTTCGATCCGATAGCGATAAGGCTCATCTCCGATACGCATGGATTGATTGACTGGATCAATACTAACCTCTTTGGCCTCTTCTTCTCCATCAGCATCTTGCACCGTAAACGTGCCTTTTCGACCCGTCACCACCAAGAGGATCGTATTTTCCTCGTCCTGTCCACGATAACTGCCATCTATGGACACCCCTTCTTTCTGTTCTTCACTCGCTGACGTCACAGTCTGTGATGAAGCAGACGTCTGTTTGCTCGAAGTCTGTGTCGCTTTTTCTTGCTGGCTACAAGCAGTCAGGAAAAGGGTTGCTGCCAAGGTCATTATAGACATGATTTTTTTCATTAAGATCGACTCCTTTCGCCATAACCGTATACCATCTACCACCAGTATACGCCAAGAAAGTCTTTAGGTCAATTGTTTACCCCTCTAATAAAAATGCCCTTACTTCCGCAATAAAATACAAGGATCCTGTCACAAATAAGACTTCATCTGGACGACTCTGATCCATAAATTCTTTGATATAGGCCTTGTAGTCCGCTACATAGGGCAGGTCTTGTCGGTCGCCCTGGGCCACCACTTCTCCGTAATGAAAGGTCGTCAAAATCAATTCAGCTTCTGGCAATCCCGCTTGAAGCGTTTGGAGCATCCCGCTATAATCTTTTCGCTTGAGGGCTCCAAATAAAATCTTCACGCGCTTTCCTGCTAAGCTATTGGCAAACTCGATCAAGCGCAACATAGCATGAGGATTATGAGCGCCATCCAGATACACCTGGTCACCAAACAACTCTAGACGTCCAGGCCAACGCGTCTCTTGCAAGGCCAGTTTGACCTGATCCATATCCACTACTTGATCTAGGCCCTCCATATAGAGAATAAAGGCCTCCAGAGCTACTGCAGCATTTTCTCGTTGGTAATCACCCTTCAAGCTTAGAGACGGCAAAACAAGATCCACACTTTCATTCCAAAAACGATCCTGCTCTAAGCCAAAATCTTTCTGGAAGGCGTGGAGATCCACAGCCAATTGCTTCGCTTTTTCTTGACACACAGCTATAGCATCATCCGACAAGGGACCCACCACAGCTTTCTTTCCCTTCTTAAAGATTCCTGCCTTTTGCTGGGCAATAGCCGCAACAGTCCCTCCCAGTGTTTCTTGGTGATCAAGTCCAACCGAAGTGATCACTGCGATCTCCCCTGTTACTACATTGGTCGTATCTAGAAGCCCACCGATACCAACCTCCAGCAAGACCACATCCACTGCTTGTTCCTTAAAATACAAGAGGGCCATGAGGCAGATAATCTCAAAATAAGAGAGTTGGTCATGGGTTTGAAGCAAGGTCTGCTCCATTTGTTGGACTTCTTGACCAATCCGAGTAAAATCTTCATCTGAAATTGGCTGATCCCCAATACAAATCCGATCATGGATACTGATCATATGAGGAGAAGTAAAGGTCCCAACCTTCTTCCCGTGAGCCATCAATAATTGACGCAGAAAGGCGATTGTGGATCCCTTCCCATTGGTTCCTGTCACATGAAGGATCGGGTAAGCCTTATCTGGCCTCCCTAAAAGGCTCACTGCCTGCTCCATACGATCCAGGCCCGATCGAAAATTCAGACCGATCCGACTATTCATCCATTGCTCAATCTTATTCACATCTTCCTCCTAAAAGAAAAAAGCGACAAAACCTCTTCTGACGTTTGCGCTCCTTTCTTTTGTAGTTATTTCTTTCTCATTTTTACAGCAAGTCCATCGGACTTCCTGCTTTTTCTTGTTTCTTGAAGCAGGGCTAAAAACATCCCCCGGACTTACCAACTCTTTCTAATTTCTTGGGGTTGGGGTAAAAACATCCACTGGATGTTTTTACTCCTCCATAAAGCTGTTGAAGACTTCTTCGATCATATCCCATTCTGCATCTGAGTCTTCTGGGATTGGTTGAAGGTCGCCTTCTGTTCCGTCTTCGTTTTCTGTAAATGAATAAGCTTGGATTTCAACTTCGCCGTTTTCATCTTCTTCTGCATTTGCAGGGATCAAAAGAACATAGTTTTTTCCAAATTCTTCTTTGCCATCAATGGTCAAAAGAATTTCAAACAAGGTTTCATTTCCTTGTTCGTCCACCAATGTGATTAATTCACGTTCTTCATGGTCGTGGTTATGATCATGTGCCATACTATTCTTCCTCGTTTTCTTTCTAAAAATTGCGATCTAAATAATTTTGTAAAATAAGCTGCGCTGCTAACTTATCAATAACTTTTTTGCGTTTGCTACGGCTAATATCTGCTTGCTCAATCAACATCCGCTCTGCAGCAACTGTTGTCAACCGTTCATCTTGGTAGTCGACTGGCAACCCAAACTTTTCAGCAATCATTGCGCCATAAGCCTGACTGGCTTCCACACGCGGTCCGCTGGTGTTGTTCATGTTTTTTGGCAAGCCTACAACAAAACGGTCTACCTTGTATTGAGCTACTAATTCGGCTAAGCGCTCCAAACCGAATTCTTTTTTGTCTTCATCGATTTGGATGATTTCAAGACCCTGAGCTGTAAAACCGAGAGGATCACTCACAGCAACCCCGACGGTCTTTGAGCCAACATCCAATCCCATAATTCTCATTAGAGGTCTATTCCTTGCCCTTTCAAATAATAACGTACCAATTCTTCAACGATTTCATCTCGTTCATATTTACGAATTTGGTTCCGTGCATTATTATAACGAGGTACATAGGCAGGATCACCACTGAGTACGTATCCTACGATTTGATTAATTGGATTGTAGCCTTTTTCATCTAGTGATAAGTACACATCTTTCAAGGTCTCGCTAATTTCCTTACGATTTGAATCATCAAGATTAAAACGTACTGTTTCATCTGTAAATCCCACAAGAACACCCTCTTTCCTTAGAATATTACTATTATACCATAATCAAGAGTTTTCCACAACGGTCAAGCCCTTGATTTTACAGCTTTTTCAAGCATTTTTGAGCTATTTCAGTTAAACTGTTTTTTTATTTTTGCTCACTTGCTCCAGCATTGATAAGATTGTCCGCAAATTGACTCGGTGTCAACTTCAACAACTCTGGTAAGTGATTGTTTTTGAAGTAGGTCATACCTTCAGCCTTCTTCACATCCATCGCTTCAAAGTCATAGGTGATCGTTACCTTGTATTCATTCTCGTTTTCCAAGGTTAAATCAGCTGTGAAACCTGGCACTGTCAAAGCTTCCTTAAAGGTATCGTCCTTGTTAAAGGATTCTCTCAATTGCTTTTGTGCTTCCTCGACTCCAACCTGTTGGATCCCTTTTTTCAACTCCTCATCGGTTGCCGTCACATTGATGGTCTCCAATTTTTTAAAGGTGTTCCCCACATAGGTGACGATTTGCGTCTGTTGTGTCCCCTTATCATCTTTTGGAAAGACAAAGGTTCTAGTGATGACTTTATTTTCTTCAGCTTTTTGCAGGATACTCTTATTATCCTTTTGCAGCTGCTCTGCTTTTGCTTGGATTGCCTTTTGTTCACTTGAATTTGGCGTTTTCGCTTGTTTTTTTTGACCGCATCCCGTCAAACACAAGGCAAGCGCACCCAATAAGAAGATTTTCCTTTTCATTTTCCATTCCTTACTAGTTATTGTTTTCTAAAATATTGTATCATAGATTTCGTAAAATGGCGCAGTAAACTGCTTTCCATTTCGATTTTTAAAAAGAAAAAATCAGAAACAAATTGTTTCTGATTTTCAATCGTTTTAAAGAGCTGCACGCATCCGCGCTTCTGCATTTTCTACATTTCGAACTGATCGTGGCAAGAAGGCACGAATATCGTCTTCTTTGTAACCCACTTGGAGACGTTTGTCATCTACCAAGATCGGACTTTTAAGAATACGAGGTGTTTCCATGATGATGTCAATGACTTCATTGACACTCAAGTCTTCGATGTCCACTCCTAGATTTTTAGCGTATCGATTTTTTGAAGAGACAATACTTGCCACTCCATTTTCAGTCTTTGTAAGGATATCCAACAATTCTTCTTTGGTGATCCCTTCCTTACCGAGGTTTTGTTCTTTATAAGTTAGCTGGTGAGCGTTGAGCCAAGTCTTTGCTTTTTTACAGCTGGTGCAACTTGACACTGTATAAATTTTAATCATGCATGCACTCCTTTCGCTACACGATAATACTATCGTATTAAATTATAACACAAAAACCATCAGTCTAGCGACCTATTTTGAAAAAAATTAATCTTCAATTTCAATCGCGTCATCTAAATCTAGAGTTACTTCTTCTACGACTGGAGCTGCTTCTTCAGTTTTATCAAGGGTTTTCACTGCTTCGTCTTCTTCGATCAAACCAAAATGAACCCGAACCTTGTGGTCGATTTCGTCAAAAATTTCTGGGTGGTCAGCCAAGAATTTCTTAGCATTTTCAGATCCTTGACCAATTTTTTCGCCATTATAGGAGTACCACGCACCCGCTTTTTGGATGATATCCAAATCTGTTGCAATCTTCACCAATTCACCTGTACGTGAAATTCCTTCCCCATACATGATTTCAACCATGGCTTCTTTGAACGGTGGAGCTACCTTGTTCTTCACAACCTTGATCTTGGTTTCCTTACCAACGTTGGTATCTTTTTGGTCCCCAGTCCCCTTGATTTGAGTGTTTCCACGAACATCTAGACGGACAGAAGCGTAGAATTTCAGGGCACGACCACCAGGTGTGGTTTCAGGGTTCCCAAACATGACTCCAACTTTTTCACGCAATTGGTTGATAAAGATGGCAATGGTCTTGGTCTTATTGATCGAAGCTCCAAGCTTACGCATCGCTTGGCTCATCATTCGCGCTTGCAATCCAACGTGGCTATCCCCGATATCTCCATCGATTTCCGCACGTGGGACCAAAGCCGCAACAGAGTCGACAACCACCAAATCAACCGCACCAGAGTCGATCAATTTACCAGCAATTTCAAGTCCTTGTTCCCCTGAGTCTGGTTGAGACAAGAGAAGTTCGTCGATATTGACTCCGAGAGCTGCTGCATAAGATGGATCCAAGGCATGCTCCGCATCGATAAAGGCTGCAATGCCTCCTTCTTTCTGTGCTTGAGCTACTGCATGGAGGGCAACGGTTGTTTTACCAGATGATTCTGGACCATAGATTTCGATGATCCGACCTTTCGGATAACCACCAGCACCCAAGGCAATATCAAGCGCCAAGGAACCAGAGCTCATGACTTGTACTTTTTGCTCTGCACGTTCACCCAAACGCATGATGGATCCTTTACCAAAGTCTTTTTCGATCAACTTCAGGGCATCGTTGAGCGCTTTTTCACGCTCATCTCCAAATTTCTTAGTGATATCATCTAATTTTTTCTGTTTTTTCGCCATTCTTTTCTCCTATTTTTTGCTATACAGGAAATGCACTCCACTCACCAACGATTTCCGTCCTTTGAAGGCACATTTTCTATCCATTTTTAGAATTATTCTTCCATTTGGCACAAGCTTCATTATACCAAATTTTCACCATTTAATACAGCCAAGCGTACCAAATTAAAGGCATGAAGAACTGCAATTTCGCGGACATCCGCCCGGCTACGTCCGGCGATATTGACTTGGACACTATCCACTCCATTTGGAGTCGCAAGTCCGATAAAGACGGTCCCTGCTGGATGCCCTTCCAGACTATCTGGCCCCGCAACTCCGGTTAGGCTAACACCATAATCGGATCCTGTTAACTTACGGGCCTGTGAAGCCATGGCTTGTGCTGTAAAATGAGACACAACTCCATGTTGCTCCAACTCTTGAGCTGGAATAGACAACATCTTGCTTTTTTCTTCCAGACTATAGGTGACAAAACCACCCGCGAAGATGCTGGACGCCCCTGAAAAATCTGCCAAAGTCGCTTGAAAGAGGCCAGCCGTCAGGCTTTCTGCAGCTGTAATGGTCTTACCAGTCCGTTTCAAGAGATCAAAGGCAACCTTGGCCATCGAATTGTCATCCCCATAACCATAAAACAACTCTTGCAAGGGTTGATGGTCCAGCGTGTGACGTGATAAGATTTCCTTTTCTAAGACATCGAGCTTAGCATCCGCTGAAGCTTGATCCTTCGCCTTTGTAGATAGACGCAAGGTTACTTCTCCCGTCTTGGCATAAGGGGCAACCGTCGGATCACTCTGCTCTTCAATGATATCTGCTAGGATCGTAACCAGCTGGCTTTCCCCAATCCCAAAGAAGCGCAAGACTCTTGAAAAGAGCTGTTCCCCTGTTGTCAAATGAGGCACCAATTGTTCATTGACCATGGGTTTTAACTCACTTGGCGGACCAGGTAGAACGACATAGGTCACATCATCGACTTCAATCAAACCTCCAACCGCGAGACCTGTACGGTTTTGAAGGGGGATTGATCCGGCAATCATTTGTGCTTGTCGCTCATTATTGGGCGTCCGGACATAATCAGGGCGACTGGCAAAGAAGGTGTCGAGTTTAGCAAGCGCTGTCGGATCAAAAACCAGTTCTTTCCCTAAAAACTTAGCAAGGGTTTGCTTGGTCAAATCATCCTCTGTTGGCCCAAGTCCACCGCATAAAATCACCAAATCACTGCGTTTTGAAGCTGTCTCAATGGTCGAGAAGAGACGGCCTTCATTGTCTCCTACCGCCACATGATAATAGACATCAATTCCTAAACTAGCCAATTTTTCAGACAAGAATTGAGCATTGGTGTTCACAATTTGTCCTGTTAGAATTTCTGTTCCAACTGCAATAATTTCCGCCTTCATGGTGCCTCCCACTTATACTATTCGTAATTTTCATTTCATTTTAACACAATTTCCTAAATTATTTAAAAAACAGATTGAAGATAAAGTTCATTTTGGACAACTTTCTTCAATCTTTTTCTTTTAGAGTATAAAGTGAAAAACTCTTAGAAACACTATTACATCAACATTCCTAAGAGTTTTAACTATGTGGTAATCAACTTCTAAAGGGCTATTTTCTATTGTTGATAGAGCTTATCTCTATTCTGAAGCAACCATATCGAGCGGTTGCTTTTTTCTTCTTTCTTGATCTAAAAGCCTTCTTCTGGCTCTAATTCTTGTTGTTTCCCCTCATTTTTTGTGATACAATAGCATCAATTTATTTCTAGGAGGATGAGATATGGTTTCTACTATTGGTATTATAAGTTTATCTAGTGGGATTATCGGAGAGGACTTTGTCAAGCATGAAGTGGACTTGGGGGTCCAACGACTCAAAGACCTGGGACTCAATCCTATCTTTTTACCTCATTCACTAAAAGGCTTAGACTTTATCAAAGAACATCCTGAAGCTCGTGCGGAGGATTTGATTCAGGCATTTTCTGATGATAGCATCGACATGATCTTATGCGCCATCGGTGGAAACGATACCTATCGTTTATTGCCCCATCTTTTTGAAAATGACCAACTACAAAAGGTTATCAAGCAAAAGATTTTTCTTGGCTTCTCGGATACGACCATGAACCATCTCATGTTGCATAAACTAGGAATCAAGACTTTTTATGGGCAATCCTTTTTTGCAGACATTTGTGAATTAGACAAGGAAATGTTGCCATATAGCCGCCACTACTTTAAAGAATTGATTGAGACTGGAAAAATCTCAGAAATTCGCCCTAGTAACGTTTGGTACGAGGAACGGACTGATTTTAGTCCCAAGGCTCTGGGAACACCTCGTGTTAGTCATGCAAATACAGGTTTTGACTTGTTACAAAGCAATGCTCAATTCGAAGGGGAAATCCTCGGTGGTTGTCTTGAGTCTCTCTATGATATTTTTGACAACTCTCTACACGCAGATAGCACAGACCTCTGCCAAAAATACAAACTTTTCCCTGACTTATCCGACTGGGAAGGAAAAATCCTCTTGCTAGAAACCAGCCAAGAAAAGCCTAATCCTGAAGACTTCAAAAAGATGTTGCGGACTTTAAAGGAAACTGGTATATTCGAGGTCATCAGTGGACTCTTGGTCGGAAAACCTATGGATGAAACTTTCTATGACGACTATAAAGAGGCACTATTGGATATCATTGATAGCAATATCCCGATTGTCTATAATCTAAATGTTGGACACGCAACTCCAAGAGCAATTGTCCCCTTCGGAGTCCACGCCCATGTAGATGCAACGGAGCAAGTCATCCACTTTGACTATAACAAATAAAGCTGGGAAGAATTTCTCAGCTTTTTTTCTATATTCTCCGATGTTCTAGACATCTAACGTCACTTATTTCCACTTTTCCAGTCACAAGCATTCTCATGGTCATTGACCAGGCCTGCTGCTTGTAGGTAGGATAAAACTGCGACTGGTCCTGTGAACTTAAAACCACGTTTTTTGAGGTCCTTGGCTAGCTTCTCAGAAAGAGCTGTCTTCGCTGGAGCCTGCCGGTAATCTGGGACATCATTGACGATAGTTTTTCCATCGACAAAAGACCAAAGATAAGCATCAAACGATCCAAATTCCTCCTGGATTTGTAGAAAGGCTTGAGCATTGGCCCGTGTCGCAAAGATCTTAGCACGATTTCGGATGATAGCTGGATTGTCCATCAAAGCCTCCAGTTCCTCATCCGTCATCTCCGCGACACTTTGAAGGTGATAGCCATGAAAAGACTCTCGGAAAGCCTGCCGTTTATTGAGGACCGTTTCCCAAGATAGACCGGCCTGATAAGTCTCCATACAGAGCAACTCAAAAAGCGCTTGGTCATCATGGAGGGGCTGTCCCCATTCCTCATCATGGTAGGCTATATATAACGGATTGGTCATTTTAACCCATCCACAACGTTTTGGCATCTTCTTCTCCTATTTGACCAACATCTTAAGGGCAGACTTGATGTAGTTTTCAGCAGTATCAGAAGTTCCTTCAAAGAATTTCTTGATTTTCTTGAGTTCCGTTGCTTTGTAGCCCAATGCCAACATGGCTTCCATAGCTTCTTCAAGGGCTTGGTTTTCTTCTGCAACTTTGGCTTTGGACTGAGCCGGTGCATCTTCTAGATCAAGATTGATCTTACCTTCCAAGTCCAGCACCATCTGTTGGGCTGTTTTCTTGCCGATCTTTGGAAACTTGGTCAAGTAGGTGATGTTCTTGCTTTCGATAGCTTGGACAAGGCCTGCATTGTCATCCGCAGCAATGATAGCCAGAGCTGAGACAGGTCCAATCCCAGAGACTGAGATCAAGTTTAAAAAGAGCTGTTTCTCTTCCTCTGTCGCAAAGCCATAGAGAAGGTGAGCGTCTTCACGGACCACTTGGTGCAGATAGACTTGCACCTCTTGATTCATTTTGCCAGAGTAGGCATAGGGATTGGCCACATGCAAGAGATAGCCGATCCCAGCTGTTTCTACCACAATGTATTTAGCAGTGATTTTCGTTAAAATTCCTTTAATGTATTCGTACATAATCTTCCTTTATTGTTTGTTTAATACTTGCCCAATTCCCGTAGACTGGTGTGATTTTCTTGAATACGTCGGAACATCTTTTCCATATCTGACTTGGTAAAGTTAACCAAGACGGGACGGCCGTGGGGGCAGTTATAGGGGTTGTCACATTGGGACAGTTGATAGATCAGGTCGCGTGCAGAGTAATCGTCCAGTATATGGTTGGCCTTGATAGAGCGTTTGCAGGACATCATGATAGCCAACTCAGCTCGGTATTTCTTGATGGACACTTCCTTGGTCAAGAGGAGCATATCACACATTTCATAGATACCCGACTCGATCTCTTCCTCCTTCATCCAGATCGGATGCTCCCGTAAGATCAACTGGTTGGCTCCGTATTCTTCTAAGTAGACGCCCACTTCTTCTAGGAGGTGCTTGCGCTGTTGTAGGCGGATTAGATCGTCTGCAGGGAACTCAAAGATATAGGGCACCAGCAGTTGTTGCTGACTGCCGTCTACGTCCCCGATGCTCTCCCGGTATTCTTCGTATTTGACCCGCTCTTGGGCCGCGTGCTGGTCAATGATATAAAGGCCCCCATTGCCTTGGGCAAAGAGATAGGTTCCATGCATCTGACCAAAATATTCCAACTCTGGGAAGGTCGAATGTTCTTCCCCATCCAACTTATCATAGACCTTGTCTAGACTAGCCAGATCCAACTCTGGATGATCCAGTTCATCATAAACCACAGCCTTTCTTTCCGCAAACTTGATCGCGCTTGTTGGTTTTTCTACTGGGTTTTCTTGGATTCTAGCTTCAGTAGCAGTCTCATCTGCTAGAGGCCGTTGAGGATCTGCCACTTCTGGTCGAAGCTTGAAATCTTGGCTCTCTCGGTCATAATAGAGGCGGTTTTCTTTTAAAGGCAGGGTTGTCTGTACTGGCTTTTCTGTTCGGCGAATGGTCGACTTGGCTAGATTTTCTAGAGCATCCGGAATCAGGTCCTGCTCTTTCAAAGCGTTTGCAATAGCCTGGGAGATCAAGGCCATCAGTTCTCGTTCTTTGGAAATACGAACCTCTTGCTTGGTAGGGTGAACATTGACATCCGCTAAGTAAGGGTCGATCTGGATATTAATGATCGCGAGTGGAAAGCGACCCACCATGAGTTTACTGCCATAGCCGTCTAAAATAGCTCGATTGAGCAAGAAATTCTTGATGTAACGGCCGTTGATAAAGAGACTGATGTAATTGCGATTGGCACGAGTCAATTCAGGCAAAGACACAAAGCCCGTCACTTCAAAATCTAGGTCGCGATTTTCAATGGCCACCATCTTCTTAGCAGACGCAAGTCCATAGACACCTGCAATCGCTTGCCGGAGATTGCCAGTCCCCGCTGTTTTGGTCATTTCTTTTCCATCATTGATCAAGGTAAAGGCGATCTCAGGATGGGCCAAGCTCAAGCGATTGAGAATATCCACGATATGGGATAGCTCTGCCTGCTGGCTCTTTAAATACTTGAGACGAGCAGGTGTATTAAAAAAGAGATCTTCCACTGTGATCTTGGTCCCGACAGGGCTTGTCGCTGGCTCCACTTCCTCAATTTCGCCACCCTTTGCGACCAATTTGGTCCCGTGGGCAGCTCCTTCTTGCGCCGTTAGAAGGGTTAGAATACTGACAGAAGCAATGGAAGGCATGGCCTCACCACGAAAACCAAGCGTTCGAATACGAAAAAGATCCGCTTGACTCTTGATCTTACTGGTCGCATGTCGACGGAGGGCTAAAGCGACCTCATCGTGCGCAATTCCTTCCCCATTGTCTGTAATCCGAATCGACTTCAATCCTGCTTCTTCGATTTCAACAACGATCTGGCTAGCCCCAGCATCGATCGAGTTTTCAACCAACTCCTTGACCACACTAGCAGGTCGTTCAATCACTTCACCCGCCGCAATCTGATTGGCTAAGACTTCTGGCAATTCAATAATCTGTGACATGTCTGCTCCTTTACCTATTTTTTCACCGATACACGTAGCTCTATTATACCACAGATCCACAAGACTCCCTTTCTTAAAAAACGTAGGCTTGTCCCCATCTTCTTCCTTAAAAACCGCATAGGCAAAGAAAACGACCACATAGACAAATCCCCTTGTCTTCCCTTTGGAAAAAGTGTTTAATAGTAGTGTAAAGAAGGAGCCGGGCTAGCAGGCCAACCGACTTTACCCAAAGGAGGGAGAAACGATCTTATGAAAGTTGAAGTACAAATTGATTCCCACTTCCAAGAAGAAGCGGTGATGATCACAGCACCTGCACTGTCTGCGCGTGTAGAGAAAATCCGAGACTTTGCGAGAGAGCTGGATCAAAAAGGGCGCTTACGTGCCAAAAAGGATGGGGAAGCTTATCTGATCGAAAGCCAGCTATTCCAACGTTTTTACATTGAAAATCGGCAAGTGATTGGTGAGACCATGACAGATCATTTTATCCTGACTGGTCCACTCTATCAGCTATCTGAAGACTTACCGACCTTCTTTCTCAAAATTTCCCAATCTGAAATTATTAACACCCAATCCATCGATCACCTGCACTTTACCAGTGGAGGATCGGTGCAAATCTATCTTAAAAACGGGAGTCTGACCTACTCCTCCCGTCGTTACTTGAAAGCCATTAAGGAGAAATTATCATGCTAAAACAATCTTTTTCTGACGCCCTGAAAGGCATTCTCATCGGGCTCATCCTATCCATCTTCTTTTCCTATCTCTTCTCACCTGAGTTGTACCTTCCCTTAAGTCCCAATTCTGCAGTCGGCCACTGGATGTTCTTGCATCATGTTCACGGCTCACTGGTCATGCTCTATTGTGCCCTCGTTTGGGGTGCAATTGGGGTCCTCTTTAGCTTCGGAAGTCTCCTCTTTCAAAAAGACTGGAGCCTCTTACGGGCTACTCTGAGCCATTACCTACTCATGTTACTTGGGTTTATTCCTCTGGCTACTTTGGCCGGCTGGTTTCCAGCACGACTCGGATTTTACCTCTCACTCGTTGTCGAATTCACCCTCGTTTACGTGATCATCTGGTTAGTCTCTTATCATTTTTATAAAAAACAAGTTCAAGAAATCAATCAAAGCATTACTAACCACTAAGAGAAAAAAGACTGGGCAAAAACTGTCCAGTCTTCGATGTTTAATAGGCATAACTGTATGACGCAGTGGTTGATTGGTATCTTTGTTCGCTTATTAAGCTCCAAAGATGACCTATGTGGACGGAAACAATGTTTCCTTTATCTGCAACCTCCAACAGTCTCCCAGACTGTTGGAGCTATGCGGGGGTGGGAAGATTGAAAAGGTTTGGGGAACCTTTTCAACCTTTTTTATATTGGAGTTCTTTCTCACTCCCTTTTTTACAATTTCTTTTTCAATTCGGCGACTGCCATCATGACTTCCATGGGAGTCATGTTGTAGAGATCCAGATTCTTCAATTCTGTGATCACCGTATTTTCTGCCTCCTCCTCAAAGAGGGACATTTGTTCAGCAACCTGCGAAGACACTTCCTTTTTAGGAGTTGTATCCGCAAGCGGTACTTGCTGGGCTTGTCCTTCAAGCTTGGTCAAAATCTCATCCGCCCGCTCCAGCAACTCTTCTGGCAAACCAGCGATCTTGGCCACGTGAATCCCATAGGATTTATCTGCAGGACCGGGTTCAATCTTGTGCAAGAAGGTAACCTGACCATCTCGCTCCAAGGTCGCAACATGGACATTTTCCAAACGGGACAAGGTCTCTGAGAGAGCCGTCAACTCATGGTAATGGGTCGCAAACAAGGTTTTGGCACCGGTTCGATCGTGAATGTATTCGATGATGGATTGGGCGAGGGCCATCCCATCATAGGTCGCAGTTCCCCGTCCCAACTCATCAAATAAAATCAAAGACTGAGGCGTTGCCTTGCGAATGGCGTGATTGGCTTCCATCATTTCCACCATGAAGGTAGACTGTCCCGATACCAGGTCATCAGCAGCTCCGATCCGGGTATAAATGGCATCAAAGATTGGCAACTCGGCCCTTTGCGCTGGAACATAAGAGCCAATTTGGGCAAGAATCACAATGATCGCTAATTGGCGCATATAGGTAGACTTCCCGCTCATATTTGGCCCCGTAATCAGCTGAATATCCCGTTCTTCACCCATAAAGATGCTATTTGGAATATAGGACTGGGCTCCCATCACTTTCTCAACTACTGGATGGCGCCCTTTGTCGATCGCGATTCGTCGTTCTTCATGAAAGAAGGGACGATTCAACTGTTGCGACTCAGCGACACTGGCTAAACTTTGTAAAACATCAACCGTCGCAATCGCCTGAGCTAACTGTTGCAGACGTTGGATATACTTGCCAACTTCTTCCCGAATCCGCATAAAAATCGTATATTCCAGATTAGCAGACTTCTCACGCGCCTCTAGCATATCTCCTTCGATGCGTGCCAATTCCTCCGTACCAAAGCGTTCTGAATTTTTTAAGGTCGCCTTGCGGAAAAAGTGAGCAGGAACGTGACTCAATTGAGAATTGGTGACATGGAAATAGTAGCCATCCTTCTTGTTGTAATCGATTTTGAGACCTGTAATGCCGCTGGCTTCGCGCTCCTTGGCCTCAATCTCAGCAATCCAACCAGTACCATCCCGAAGAACGACACGGTACTGGTCCAATTGCTCGTCAAACCCAGTTCGGATGATATTTCCCTCTGTAATAACAGCAGATGCTTCCGGAGCAATAGCTGAGGTAATCAAGCGATGCAACTCAGGAAGTTCATCCAAGCGTGCAATCAAGACATCTAAGACTGGATCGCCAATCCCCAGTAGAATCGACTTAATCGTCGGCACATGCCCCAGAGTATCTCCTAGTTGCAAGAGATCCTTAGGATTGATCTTGCCAAAGGAAACCCGACTCGCTAAGCGTTCAATGTCATAGACTCCTTTGAGGCTGTCGGTCAAATCGCTCCGTTCAAAGAAATGATCCATAAAGACCTGAATGATGTCCTGGCGCTCTCGAATCCGTTTCAAATCGACCAAGGGTTTCTGAATCCAGGACCGCAACAAACGACCACCCATGGCCGTCTTGGTTTCATTCAAATACCAATACAAGCTACCATGTTTCTTCCCAGTCCGTGCATTCTCTGTCAAATCCAGACTAGCCTTGGTCGCAAAGTCCATCTGCAAGAAATCGCAAATCTCATAATGATGGGCTTTTTTGAGGTGGCTTAATTCCCGCATTTGTGTCTGGTGGACATACTGGAGAAGTTTTCCAGCCGTTTTCTTTTCTAGCTCACTCAACTGATCCCCTAAGAGTTGAACATCGTCGAGCGCCGTCTCTACATGTGACAACAAGAGATTCATCTGGCTAACAAACACACGCTCTTCCTGTTCTGGCAACTCATAACCCAGGACCACCTCACGCGCACGTAAATTGCGGATTTCTCCACAAACCATGCTAAAGTCATTGAGGGTCGTCACCTGAAACTCCCCTGTCACCAGATCCATATAGGCTAGCCCATACTCATTTCCTGAACGATCCAAAGCGACTAGGAAGTTATTCTCACTATCTGGCTTGGTCGAATCCACCACTGTACCCGGTGTAATCACCTGTACAACTTCCCGCTTAACGACCCCCTTGGCTTCTTTGGGGTCTTCCATTTGTTCTGCAATCGCGACCTTATACCCCTGTTCAATGAGAACATCAATATACTGCTGAGCCGAGTGGTAGGGAACACCCGCCATAGGGATCGGATTCTCTGCATTTTTATTCCGTGAGGTTAAGGAAATCTCTAAAATTTGAGCCGCATTCACTGCATCTTCATAAAATAATTCGTAAAAATCTCCCATTCGAAACAGCAAAAAGGCATCCGGATAGTCTTTTTTGATATCTAGATACTGCTGCATTCCAGGGGATATTTTCTCTACTGCCATACTTCTTTATTCCTTACTGTTGCATCATTTTCTGACACAAGCTCCATAGATGAAAACAGGAGTAGATAGCCCACTATCTTCCTCCTTTTGACATCTTAACAGGGCTTGATTACTGCATCATCCCTAAAATTTCATTTTGAATTTCAATGGCTGCCTCTTGGTCACGGCAGACAATCAAGAGGGTATTGGCCCCTGCTACTGTTCCCAAAATACGCTCATCTGACATCTCATCTACACCATTGGCCAAGAGAGCTGCTTCTCCCAGCTCTGTCCGCAAAACCAAAGTGAATTCTGCTCGTGAGACAGACTTGGCATGGCTGGACAACATAATATAAATCTCTGCCACCTCAGGCTCATTGGGCAAAATATAATACAACTGGTCTTTTCGTTTCACCTTGACTAGACCCAGATCGCGCAAATCTCGTGACAGAGTTGTTTGCGTTACAGCAATTCCTTTTGCTTCTAATCGATCCTGAATCTCTTTTTGAGTCGACAATTTTTCATTTCGAATCATTTGTTGAATCAAAAGGTGACGTTCTGTCTTTTTCATTGGACCTCCACTTTTGAATAAATATACTTTAAATTATACCAAAAAAATTGAAAATTCGCTCAGAATTGTGTTAAAATAATAGTTAAAAGGACTAAGGAGCTAATATGAACAATAAAGAACTCATTGCTAGTGAATTGGCCAAAGTGATTGACTCTCTTGACCAAGATGCTATTTTAAACTTGCTTGAACAACCAAAATCATCTGATCTTGGTGACATTGCTTTTCCAGCCTTCTCACTTGCAAAAGTGGAACGCAAGGCTCCTCAAGCAATCGCTGCAGATATTGCTGAAAAGATCGACCAAAGTGCCTTCGAAAAAGTCGTTGCAACTGGACCTTACGTGAACTTCTTCTTAGACAAATCTAAGATCTCTGATCAGGTAATCAAATCCGTCATCGAAGCAGGGGCAGACTACGGTCAACAAGACGAAGGTCATGGCCAAAACATTACCATCGACCTTTCAAGTCCAAATATCGCAAAACCATTCTCAGTTGGTCACTTGCGCTCAACCGTTATCGGGGATGCTCTTTCGAACATCTTCCGCAAAATGGGCTACAACACGATTAAAATCAACCACTTGGGAGACTGGGGTAAACAGTTCGGTCTCCTGATGGTGGCCTACAAAAAATGGGGTAGCAAGGAAGCTGTCGAAGCCAACCCAATCGATGAATTGCTAAAACTTTACGTTCGAATCAACGCTGAAATCGAAAACGATCCTGAGCTTGATGAAGAAGGACGTAAATGGTTCAAAAAATTGGAAGATGGGGATCCAGAAGCAACTGAATTGTGGCAATGGTTCCGTGACGAAAGCTTGGTGGAATTCAACCGTATCTACAAACTCCTCGGTGTTGAGTTTGATAGCTTAAACGGGGAAGCTTTCTACAACGACAAGATGGATGAAGGGGTTCAAATCCTTGAAGACAAAGGCTTGTTGAAAGAATCTAAAGGGGCTAGCATCGTTGAGTTGGATGATGTCAACCTTCCACCAGCTATGATCAAAAAATCAGACGGTGCAACCCTTTATATCACTCGTGATATCGCAACCGCTATCTACCGTGCACGGACTTACAACTTTGTGAAAAACATCTATGCTGTAGGTCAAGAACAATCCAACCACTTCCGTCAGTTGAAAGCTGTTTTGAAGAAAATGGGATTTGACTGGAGCGACGATATGGTTCACGTTGACTTTGGTTTGGTGACGAAAAACCGCCAAAAATTGTCAACTCGTAAAGGAAATATCATCCTTCTCGAACCAACTCTTCAAGAAGCCATCTCTCGTGCCAAAGCTCAGATCGAAGAAAAGAATCCTGAACTTGAAAATAAGGAAGAAGTAGCACATGCAGTCGGTGTTGGTGCGGTTAAATTCTACGACTTGAAGACGGACCGCCGCAACGGGTATGACTTCGACCTCGAAGCCATGGTATCCTTCGAAGGAGAAACTGGACCTTACGTTCAATACGCTTACGCTCGTATCCAATCAATCCTTCGCAAAGCAAACTTTACACCATCTACAGATGCGACATACAGCTTGAGCGATCCTGAAAGCTGGGAAATCATCAAGCTTCTCCAAGACTTCTCTCGTGTTGTCAAACGTGCTGCTGAAAACTATGATCCATCCTTGATCGCAAAATATGCTATCAACTTGGCTCAAGCCTTCAACAAATACTATGCACACACTCGTATCTTGGATGAAAGCCCAGAACGCGAAAGCCGTCTTGCTCTTAGCTACTCAACAGCAGTAGTCTTAAAAGAAGCCCTTCGCTTACTTGGTGTCGATGCACCTGAGAAAATGTAATTTCTTATCTAATGATTGATAAGTAGAACATCTCTTATGGGAGTGAGAGGAGAAACTAAATGCGATTCAATTTAGTTCTTTCTCACTCCTTTTCTCATGCCCAATGCCCTTCATTCTCTACATTTTCAGATCCTTTATATACAGGAGAAATCTATGAATCAAACCGTTTACATCTTAATCCTCATCAGTTTAGTGGTCCTCTTTTTATTTAACAAGTACGAAAGAGAAAAACTACAACGGCTCTTACAAGAGCAACTCTTGAAAGATCAAGCTTTTAAAGATAGCATCAAGGAAAAAATCCAAGAGACCGACAATATCAACGATGTCATCCATGCAATCAACAAGGACTATCGATTGGGACTCCTACTTGCTAAAGAAATCACTGAAAAATTAAAATAAGCCATAGAAGAGGAGTCATATAAAATGTGACTCCTCTTCTATTCAGTCGCAACAAATAAGAGGCTGGGGACAAAAGTCCTAGCCTCTCAATTATTTTTGGATTGTTGAGCAAGACGCAGTGGTTGAGTGGGCTCTACTATGCTGATTTCATCAGCTTTTACAGCCCTACTCAACTGTGCGGAGGTGGGACGACGAAATCGAATTCTAACGAATTACCGATTTCTGTCCCACTCTCTTTATTTTAAAGATGATACAACTCTTCTACAATGGCAGCTACTTTTTTAATATCTCCCAACATCCCCCGCATTTCAAAATCGGCTAACATGGGGAAACCAAAGCGTTGGCTGTATTGCTTAGCGGTTAAACAATATTGATTGTTAAAATTCCGATTGCCTGATCCAACCACTCCTAAGCACTTGCTGGCATTGTCTCCATAAGCAATAAAATCCGCGACATCTGTCGTCAAAATTTCCACATCGCCATTGTCAACACCATTTCCACCCTCCAAATAGGTAGGCAAAAAAGTGATAAAAGGATTGGTCATTTCAAAGAAGGGCTGGCCCTCTTTGACCAGGTCTTTCACATGAACTTTCTCGATTTCAAGTCCGGGATGGACTTCCAGCAAATAGTCACTTAAGCGACGGACAAAACTCTCTGTATTTCCACTCAGACTAATATAAACAAAGGATACTTTCATCTTTTTTCTCCAATCAAGAAGCTCTCTTATCCTCTAAGAGAGCTCCCTTTAAACTTATCTATTACGCCGTAGCTTGAGCTTTTCTCAAACGCAAGGTTTTATACAAAACAATTCCAAGGAAGAGAAGAGATAAAGCAGTCAAGAGTAACAAAGCAATGGACGAAGATGCCAGATATCGTTGGCGAAGGGACGGAGTTGAAAAACTAGCTAACAGTGGACGCCCTGCAAAATAATTATAGCAAGAGAAGGCTTGACTTAATAAAATCTGCCCCATATAAGTATAATGTGCTGTTAACAGATCCTGCTTCATAAAGAGGAAATAGAAAGTTGCAAGCAAAGCAATCAGAATCAGGGAAACAAATAAAAAGGTTAATGGAGACTGATTGAGTTGGGCTGATTTCTCATAATATGTCACATAGTCAGCCTTGTCTTGAGCCGTTGTTAAACCAAGTTGTTTCGCAAAATCATCTGTCAACTCAAAACTCTTTGAAGCTCCAAAGGTTGAAACAGCTGAAGTTAGGGTTCCAACCGTAGAGAAAAATAACAGGATGTAAAGATAGATAGGTTTCTTTTTCATACAAACTCCTTTTCATTTCTTACACCCTATTATATCGCGATACAGATAGAAAGGCAAGCGCCTCAAAACCGTGGAAGCACTTGCCTGATCACTGATACGTTCAAATGAAATTCATTTGGAAAAGTAATGTGTGCAAAAGATGAAAAGCCATCGCAACTGTATAATTGGAATGATTAGAGATATAACGGAGTCCTATAAACTTTCATTCGAACACCACCAGTATACCTCATTCTCTTCTTCTTGTGTCATCCATTTCTATTCTGCTTCATTTCGACACGATTTGGTCTATAAAAGCCATTTCCTCTCCTTATCCAAAAACTATTCTGTTCTATTTCTCAACTATTTGGTCATCACTCCATCAAAAAAGCCAGAAGGACTTGCCTTCTGACTTTCTTTATTTAGATGAATGAACGAAAGAAACAAGAATTAATCTTCTTTTTTCTTGCGTGCAAGACCCAATCCAAGCAATCCAGCCATCGCAACTGCAAGAACAGCTGCAGTTGAGCTTTCTGTACCTGTATTTGGAAGCGCAGGTGTTTGTGGTTGCGCAGGTTGTACAGGCTGGTCCGGAACTTCAGGAGTTGGTTCTGTTGGAACCTCTGGAGTCGGTGGAACAATTGGTGTTGGTGGGTTATATAGAGTTGGTGGAGTTGGTGGAACTGGTGTTGGTGGGGTTGGAATATCTGTTTCCGTTACCACTTTATTCTTATGCCATTTCACTTCAGCTTCCGGTTTCACCGGATTCGTATTTGGAACGACTTCTGGAGTCGGTGGGGTTGGAGCTGTTGGCTCCTCAGCATCAACTGTCACTACTGTATAGTTTGGCTCTGTTGGAGCTGTTGGCTCTGTTGGCGGAGTTGAAGCTGTTGGCTCTGCAGGTAGTACTTCAACTGTGATCGTTGGTGGAGTTGGAGCCTTTGGTTCTTCAGGAGCTGTTGGCTCTGTTGGTGCTTCACCTGGATTTTTTGGAATACCAACATTTGAGTTAATCGCGAACCAATATACTGTTGGTTGACCAGCAGCATTGGCACCATTAGCCGTAAAGACTAAGTGACCATCAGACATCTTCAATCCTGCCCCACCATAATAGAAGTATGGAGAAGATGGATTGTCCCAACCTTCAAGAGTCGTTGAAGATTCACCATTAAAGATAGAGCCATGTTCAATGTATTGGTTATCTTTAAATGATGTTACCTCTTTTGTAGCAGAATCGTAAGAAACACTTGAATTTGGAATTGGAATGTATTTATTGTTACCAACATTTACAGACTCTTGGTGCTCTATATTTTCAAACTTCTTCTTAGGCGTGAAGATGATCCGTCCTGAAGTTGGATCAATCGTATAAGAACCGATAACATCATCTTTACCATCAAATGTGAATTCATCTGTTCCGATAGAGTGACCATTCCCAGCACCTGAAGCATTGACTGAAGTTGCGTCAATTACAGTTTCTTCACTAACTGTAAATTCACTTCCATTCCACGTTGCTTTTTGTGCCACAATCTTGATTGGGTTTTCAGCAGAGATCGTCACATCAGCAGTACCAAAGTCAGCAGTTCCATTTTTAACAACAACCGCATTGTTTTCAATGCTCATGGATGAACCATCTGCATATGGATCCCAAGTTCCACGAACAGTGTTGCCATCTTTATCTTTGGCTTCTACTGTAAGGGCACGAGGTTTATCTCCGCTATCTACATAGGATGCACCTGTCCAGTGGTTGAGGGAGTTCAAAGCGACAATCGCATTATGCTGTGTCAAATCAAACTTATTGCCATCACCATCATAGAATTCAACATCGACAGCAACTTTAACAGGTTTGTCTTTATCTGTTGAAGCTCCGACTGTCATAGTAACAGTTGGGTCCACACTGACTGCTGCAATCCCTTTACTATCATTTGATGGAAGACTCAAAATCTCATAGCGATAAATCACGCGTTTGATTGGATGCATATCCGTATTTTCACGCATGCTAGACTGATTCAAGTTATCATAAGTAACGACAAATTTATCGCCTTCTTTCACTTGAATGTACTCAGTTTCATTATTGGCCCAAGGACTAGTTGCTACAATATCTGAAGCTTCCAATTTATTGGAATCATACTGATGCACATTGCTTGTATTTAAACGAGCTTGAGCATCACGAGTAAGATATGTGTTGATGCCATCAATGGTGTGAATAGCCCCACCTTCACGTTGGAAGGTCAAATCTTGAACAGTTTCTACATTTTTAAGATCTTGGAAACCATTGTCATTCATGTACTTATCATAGGCTTTTTTAGCATCTTTGTACTGTGCCAAAGCTGTTTGATATTCAGCAAGTTTTGTTTGGTATGTAGCAAAATCTTTGCCGTATTGTTCTAGGTCTACATTGTATTTAGCAAGCTCCACTTCATACTTAGCTTTAGCAGCATCTTCTTCTGCTTTAATAGCAACAAGTTGATCATAGGCTGCTTTATCTTTGTCGTATTGCGCTTTCTTAGCTTGATATTCTTGTAAATCTTTATCGTATTGCGCTTTAGCCGCATTATAAAGAACCATTTCCGCATCATACTTGGCTTTTGCTTCTGCATTGGCCTTATCTGCTGCTGCTTTTTCTGCTACTTTGGCATCATAAGCTGCCTTTTGCTGATTGTACTCTGCTAATTTCTTTTGATAATCTGCTTCTGCTTCCGCATTTCTCTTTTCAATCAATGTGATTTCTTGAGATTTTGTTTCATACTCAGCTTTTGCCTTTTTGTAGTTTTCAACGACTGTGTTGATTTCAGCTGTTTGGGCTTTATTATCTGCTTCTGCTGCTGCGATAGATGGTTGAACTTTTTCAGCTTCTTCTGTAACTGTCACACCTTCTGTAGCTGCATCAGCTTTTGATTTTTCAAGTTCTGGTGATTCTACATAAGTAGTCGTAACTGTTTTATTTCCTTCTGTCACAGTTGTAGATGTCAACTTAGAACTTGTTGCAACAGCTGCATCGCTTGTTGCTGTATCCGTAGTAGTCGCTTCAGTTGCAGGTCCCGTCTCCTCGTCAGCTTTTACTTCTGCTCCGTAAGTGTTTACAGTAGCCAATCCAGCGACGGCCAATGAAACAACACCGACTGATAACTTACGAATTGAAAATTTTTCCTGCTTCGAACACTGTTCACGATAGCTTTTCATTTCCAATATTCTCCTTTTTAGTCAAAAAATCTCACGGTAGGTACAAAAAAATGCTACTACCAGTTAATTACATTGTATCACAATCAACTATTTTAAAAGATGTGTTAATATAATTTTTTATTTTACTCTCAATATATAGCACTTTTATTTGCTAACATTTCCAATTTTTTCGTTGAAAATAAATGCACTATGTATTGAAAAAATAATGGATTCTCAAGGCATTTCCTCTGTTTTTTATTTTTAAAACTTTCACCACTAAACAAAGATAGGTACAATAAATATTTATAATCCATCGGTAAGGAACAGACTCTAGAAATTTAAATTATGTAACTTTTTCCCTTATGTATTTTGCAGATTCAAAAAAAAGACATCATTAAAATTCCCATTTGATAGCCATTAGGTTTCATTTTTTATCTTTTTCCTTCAAACAAGAAAACCATTCTCAATTATGAGGAGCTTCTCAGTTTATTTGAAAAAAATGTCGTATCTCTATCTTCCTCCCATTGTACATCTCTTAAAGTTCACCAGTGGCCTCTCTCAAAGCTACAAAAAAAGACCAAGGTCCTAAGAACCTTGGTCTAATAACTAGTGATTAGTTTAAGTGCCAGATATCTTCGTTGTACTGAGCGATCGTACGGTCAGATGAGAAGAATCCTGCTTTAGCAATGTTAACGATGACTTGATCCAACCATGCATCACGGTCTTCGTAGTCAGCCAACATACGTTCTTTGGTTACAATGTAGTCTTCCAAGTCAAGAAGAGTCATGAACCAGTCTTTGTTGATCAATTCATTATGAAGGCGAGTCAAGCGTTCCTTGTTACCTACTGCAAGAACTGCATCGCTGACAATGAAGTCTACCAATGGTTTGATAGCTTCACGTTCATAGAAGTCTGCTGATTTGTATGCTGATTTAGCGTAAAGATCGATAACCGTTTCTGAATCTTCACCGAAGATGTAGATGTTGTCACGTCCAACCAATTCAGCGATTTCCACGTTGGCTCCATCCATCGTACCAAGTGTCAATGCACCATTCAACATGAATTTCATGTTACCAGTACCTGAAGCTTCCTTAGAAGCAAGAGAGATTTGCTCAGAAATATCGCTAGCTGGGATCAAGTAGCTTGCAGCAGTTACGTTGTAGTTTTCTACCATAACAACTTGCAAGTGTGGAGCTACTGCTGGATCGTTTGCAATCACTTCAGACAAGCAAAGGATCAAGTGGATGATATCTTGTGCAATGGTGTAAGCAGGAGCTGCTTTACCACCAAATAGAACAGTGATTGGACGAGCAGGGATATTTCCAGCTTTAATGTCCAAGTATTTGTGGATCACATACAAAGCGTTCATTTGTTGACGTTTGTATTCGTGAAGACGTTTGATTTGGGTGTCAAAGATAGAATTTGGATTGATTTCCACACCTTGATGGTCTTTCAAGAAACGAGCCAATTTGCGTTTGTTGTGAGACTTGATGTTTTCCAATTTTGCTTTGACGGCATCTTTATCTTCATAAGAAAGAAGGTCTTCCAATTTAGATGCGTCATGGTGCCAGTCACGTCCGAGGATATCATCCAAGTAGTGTGACAAGGTTGGGTTAGCATGCATGAGCCAACGACGGAATGTGATACCGTTTGTTTTGTTGTTGAATTTTTCAGGGTAAATGTCGTAGAAAGCTTTCAACTCAGAATTCTTCAAGATTTCTGTGTGAAGTGCAGCAACCCCGTTTACGCTAAATCCATAGTGGATATCCATGTGTGCCATGTGTACGCGATCATTCTCATCGATGATTTGAACAGCTGGATCTTTGTATTCAGCGCGAACACGGCGGTCCAATTCTTCAATGATTGGAACCAAGTGAGGAACCACTTCTTGCAAGAATTCAAGTGGCCATTTTTCAAGGGCTTCCGCAAGGATTGTGTGGTTAGTGTAAGCCGTCATGCTACGAACGATAGAGATGGCTTCATCCATTCCAATACCACGTTCTGTCAAAAGACGGATCAATTCAGGGATGACCATTGATGGGTGAGTATCGTTGATTTGTACAACAGCATAATCAGCAAGGTCATGCAAGTTGCTTCCTTTTTCGATGGCTTCGTCGATGATCAATTGAGCACCGTTTGATACCATGAAGTATTGTTGGAAGATACGGAGCAATTCCCCTTGACGGTTACTATCATCTGGGTACAAGAAGAGGGTCAGGTTGCGAGCGATATCTGTCTTGTCAAAGTTAATACCATCTTCAATAATAGATGAATCAACTGAATCCAAGTCGAACAAACGCAAACGGTTCTTCGTATCAATCTTATAACCAGGGACATCGATATCATAAAGGGTAGAAGTCAATGTGAAATGTGCAAATGGCACTTTGTAGCTACGACTTGAACGAACGAGCCAGCTTTGGTCAGTCAACCATGCGTTTGGAATCGTTTCTTGTTGGTTGTTTCTAAATACTTGTTGGAACAAACCAAAGTGGTAGTTCAAACCAACCCCATCCCCTGTCAAACCAAGGCTTGAGATAGAGTCGATAAAGCAGGCTGCCAAACGTCCCAAACCACCGTTACCAAGTGATGGTTCCAATTCCACTTCTTCGACTTCGATCAAGTCTTTACCAGCATCAGACAATTCTTTTTTGACATCGTCGTAAAGACCCAAGTTGATCAAGTTATTAGACAAGAGTTTACCGATCAAGAACTCAGCTGAGATATAGTAAACTTTTTTCTTACCAGTATTTAATTTCTTTTGGGCACTTGCTTGCTTGGTGTAATTAAGCAAAGCAAGGTACAATTCTTCATTTGAACATTCAGCAATTGTTTTTTGATGATGATCAATCACATATTTTTGTAATGATTCCATGTTGGGAGTCTCCTTTGTTTCAACAATTTTTTAATAGGGGGAAAGATTATTTTTCTGCTTTCGTAACTTCTTTTTTCAAGTCTTTGTTTTCACGACGATAGATCGTAGTGAAATCAAGCAATTCTTGCTCGACAGCTGGAGTCAATTGATCCGCTGTCATTCGCCATGACCAGTTACCACCGAGAGTAGATGGGAAGTTCATCCGAGCTGAGCCATCTAACTCAAGCAAGTCTTGCATAGTAGCAATCGCCATGAAGCTGACGGAAGCAAAGACGGTGCGAAGCATAGCATGCGGTACAGATTCGTACTCTTTCCGGTTGGTATAACGAGCAAGGTACTCACGAGTTGGATCGTCGATTTCATTGCGGTACCATCCAAGAACTGTGTTGTTATCATGTGTTCCAGTGTACATCACAGAGTTGTTTGGTGCCAAGTGAGGGCTATCGATACTTTCATCGTCAGGATTGAAGGCAAATTGAAGAATCTTCATTCCTGGGAAGCCAGTGCGTTCACGAAGTTCGATGACTTCGTCTGTCATGAAGCCAAGGTCCTCAGCGATGATGTTCAAATCACCGAGTTCTTCCTTCACTGCTGCAAAGAGTTTGTAGCCAGGACCTTTAACCCATTTACCAGGTGCTGCAGTTTCAGAACCAGCTGGGATTTCCCAGTATGATTCGAAACCACGGAAGTGGTCGATCCGAACGATGTCATAGATCTTGAAGCTTTCACGCAAGCGTTCAATCCACCATTGGTAGCCATCTTTGTCCATTGCTTCCCAGTCATAGATTGGGTTCCCCCAAAGTTGACCAGTTGCTGAGAACTCATCTGGCGGGCATCCTGCAATGCAAGTTGCTTTTCCGTTTTCATCTGTTTTGAAGAGATGAGGATTAGCCCACATGTCGCTTGAATCTTCTGCCACATAGATTGGCATATCTCCCACAATTTCAATGTGGTGGTCGTTGGCATAAGCTTTCAAGGCCAACCATTGTTGGAAGAAGAAGAATTGAGTTACACGATGGTAAGTCAATTTATCCGCCAATTCTTCACGGTAGTGCGCCAAGGCTTCAGGTTGACGTCCACGAATGGTAGCATCCGGCCACTCTGTCCACGCTTTTAAATCAAAGTGTTCTTTAATAGCCATGTATTCTGCGAATAGCTCCAACCAAGAAGCATTGGCTTCGCAAAAAGCTTGGAATTCTTTTTGATCACTTGATTTTAAGAAATTCGCAACTGCTTTTTCAAGCAAGGGACGACGTTGCTCAAAAACTTTTGCATAATCAACCTGAGAAGGATCTTGACCAAAGTCCACTCCTTCAAGGTCTTCTTCTGTCAACAAACCTTGTTTGATCAAAAGATCGAAATCAATAAAATGAGTGTTCCCAGCAAAAGCTGAGAAAGATTGGTATGGAGAATCTCCATAACTAGTTGTACCAAGTGGCAAAATTTGCCAGTAACGTTGCTTGGTCCGAACGAGGAAATCAACAAAATCATAAGCTGATTGTCCGAATGATCCGATTCCGTATTGTCCAGGAAGGGAAGAAATGTGCATCAAAACACCACTTTGACGTTTTTTCATGGGTTACCACCTCTTTTTATTTCTTTGAAGCCTGCGATTCGGTGCACGGTATGGGTATCGTTGCAGAGTCGTATCCAGCTCTCGAGCGGCTCTACTCTTTGTTAAAATCAAACAGGCGCAACTCTATTTACGCAATTTTTGCGAAAACGTTTGCGTACCATGTCATTATAAACTTTTTCCACATTTTCTGCAAGGGGTTTCTAAAAAACTTTTTAACTTTTTTTCAGAGCGCCCTCATCCCTAGTGTATTCTTTCCTTTGGCTAATGTCAACAAAATAATCCATTTTATAGAAGAAAGTTCGGAATTAAAATATTTTTAAAAAATTTTTTCAAAAGCACTTGCAAACGTTTTCGTCTTGTGATATACTTAAGTCGTTTTAGGAAAACGTTTGTCTAAAACGGTTTCTAATTAATATCTTTTTTTATTCTTTAGGAGGAATAAATCATGAAACGTACAATTTTACGTAGTGCTGCTGTACTTGGTACAGTTGGTTTTGCCGGCTTCTTGCTTGCTGCTTGTAGCAATAGCTCATCAGGTTCTTCTGAGGCAAGTAAAGAAATCAACGTCTATGTAGACAAAGGCTACAAATCTTATGTTGAAGAAGCTGCAAAAGCTTTTGAAAAAGAAAATGGCGTAAAAGTTAAAATCAAAACTGGCGATGCTCTTGGTGGATTGGATAACCTTTCTCTTGATAACCAATCTAAAAAAGCTCCAGACGTTATGATGGCACCATACGACCGTGTAGGTGGTCTTGGTAACGATGGTCAATTAGCTGAAGTGACATTAAACAAAGATAGCCATACAGATAAAACAACTGAAGCTCTTGTAACAAACGGTGGTAAAGTTTACGGTGCACCTGCCGTGATCGAAACTTTGGTTCTCTACTATAATAAAGACCTTGTAAGCGAAGCTCCAAAAACATTTGGTGACCTTGAAAATCTTGCAAAAGATAGCAAATACGACTTTGCTAGCGAACCTGGTAAAACAACTGCCTTCTTAGCTGACTGGACAAACTTCTACTATGCTTACGGTTTGCTTTCAGGTAATGGTGGTTATGTATTTGGTAAAGATGGTACAGATGCTAAAGATCTTGGATTGAACAACCAAGGTTCTATCGACGGTATCGAATATGCGAAAACTTGGTATGCTAAATGGCCAAAAGGTTTGCAAGATACAAAAGGTGCTGCTAACTTCATCCAAACACAATTCCAAGAAGGTAAAACAGCTGCTATCATCGACGGCCCTTGGAAAGCTGCTTCATTGAAAGAAGCTAAAGTAAACTACGGTGTCGCAACTATTCCAACTCTTCCAAACGGAAAACAATATTCTGCCTTTGGTGGTGGTAAAGCTTGGGTTATCCCAGCAGGTGCGAAAAACCTTGATGGCGCTCAAAAGTTCATTGACTTCTTGACAAGCACTGACCAACAAAAAGCTTTGTTTGACAAGACAAATGAAGTTCCTGCCAACACAGAAGCTCGTAAATATGCAGTTAGCAAAAACGATGAGTTGACAACTGCCGTTGTTGATCAGTTCAAGAACGCTCAACCAATGCCAAACATCTCTGAAATGAGTGCTGTTTGGGATCCAGCTGCTACTATGCTTTTCGATGCTGTAAGTGGTAAAAAATCTGCAAAAGCTGCTGCTGACGATGCAGTGAAATTGATTAAAGAAACCATCGAACAAAAATTCGGTAGCAAATAAGACAGTTTTTAGGTTTCAGTAAGAGGTTGGCGACAAGGTCCCAACCTCTTATGTTCAATTTTCAAGTACAACTCACTGTCGGACTTGTCTTCTTGCTCTCTAGCAAGGACATTATAAGGAGATTTGAATGACTACAGAACAAAACCCAAAAAAGGCTATGTGCCTCTCTTTGATCCCGGGTCTTGGGCAAATTTATAACAAACAAAAAACCAAAGGCTATATTTTTCTTGCCGTAACCGTCCTCTTTCTCGCCTATTTCCTAGGAATCGGAGCTGGAGAATTAACGAAATTGGTTACACTTGGAACAGTCCGTGGACAAGATAATTCTCTCTTTATCTTGATTCGTGGCGCCTTCCACTTGATCATTACCATTGTTTACTTCCTATTCTATGCCTTAAATATTAAGGATGCGGGAACCGTTGCAAAACGTATCAATAATGGTATTGCAGTTCCAAAAACTGGAAAAGAAATGGTGCAAGCAATCTATGAAAATGGCTTCCCTTATCTTTTGATTATCCCTTCTTATATCGCTATGACCTTTGCGATTATCTTCCCAGTTTTGGTTACCTTGATGATCGCCTTTACCAACTATGACTTCAAACATACCGCACCAACAACCTTGTTGGATTGGATCGGGTTCCAAAACTTCACTAACATGTGGACCTTGAGTACCTTCCGTTCAGCCTTTACATCTGTTCTTGGCTGGACCTTGATTTGGGCTCTCGCAGCATCAACTCTTCAAATTGTACTCGGTATTTTGACAGCCATTGTGGCAAACCAACCATTCGTAAAAGGAAAACGAATCTTTGGGGTTATCTTCTTGCTTCCTTGGGCTGTTCCAGCCTTCATCACTATCCTTACATTCTCAAATATGTTTAACGATAGTGTCGGTGCCATCAACGCCCAAGTTATCCCATTGTTTGCAAAGATCTTCCCATTCTTAGATGGTGTCTTGATTCCTTGGAAGACAGATCCTACTTGGACAAAAATCGCTTTGATTATGATGCAAGGTTGGCTTGGCTTCCCTTATATCTACGTCTTGACTTTGGGGATTCTTCAATCGATTCCAAACGATCTTTACGAAGCTGCTTATATTGATGGTGCCAATGGTTGGCAAAAATTCCGCAACATCACTTTCCCAATGATTATGGCTGTTGCAGCACCAACCTTGATCAGTCAATACACCTTCAACTTTAACAACTTCTCCATCATTTACTTGTTTAACGATGGGGGACCCGGTTCTGTCGGAGGAAATGCTGGATCTACAGATATCTTGATTTCTTGGATCTATAAGTTGACAACCAATACCTCTCCTCAATATTCAATGGCTGCTGCGGTAACCTTGATTATCTCTGTAATCGTGATCTCAATCTCTATGATTGCCTTCAAGAAACTACATGCATTTGATATGGAGGATGTATAAAATGAAAAATTCAGTTCAATTTAAACGCCGCCTCAATCATTTCTTGACTTACCTGTACATGGTGGTTCTTTCAATCGTTATCATTTATCCATTGTTGATTACGGTTTTATCAGCCTTCAAATCAGGGAATGTCAGTGCCTTTACACTTGATTTAAGTGGCAATCTTAATTTTGATAACTTCTCAAAACTTTTCTCTGAAACTCCTTATGGGACTTGGTATATGAATACCTTGGTTATCGCCATTATCACCATGATTGTGCAAACAAGCATTGTCACCTTCGCAGGTTACGCCTATAGTCGTTACAACTTCTTAGCGCGTAAGCAAAGTTTGGTCTTCTTCTTGATTATTCAAATGGTTCCAACCATGGCAGCCCTCACAGCCTTCTTCGTTATGGCTTTGATGCTGAATGCCTTGAACCAACCTTGGTTCTTGATCTTCCTTTATGTTGGTGGTGGTATTCCGATGAACGCTTGGTTGATGAAGGGATACTTCGATACCGTTCCAATCTCACTTGATGAATCTGCGAAATTGGATGGTGCAGGGCACTTCCGTCGCTTCTGGCAAATTGTCCTTCCACTTGTTCGTCCAATGATCGCCGTTCAAGCACTCTGGGCTTTCATGGGTCCTTTCGGAGACTATATCTTGTCTAAATTCTTGCTTCGTGATGAAGTAAACTATACTGTAGCCGTTGGTCTTCAAACCTTTATCAGTGACCAAAAAGATCAAAAGATCGCCTTCTTTGCAGCCGGTGCCATTTTGATCGCGGTTCCAATCTGTATTCTATTCTTCTTCCTACAAAAGAACTTTGTTTCAGGCTTGACAGCTGGTGGGGATAAAGGATAAAATAGAACCTTATTTCAAACACATTTTATTTTTAAGTTAAGGGTAGTATGGTGAATGCTTTACTACCCTTCGTTAAGAATAAAATCAATCAAAGAGACTCCTCTTTGCATCTCTGATTCTCTTATGTTTAGAAAGGTCATCTCATGCCCTATCCTTTTAATTATTTTGCAAGTATCTTCAATTTCCGCTCTTCTTTTGCAAACCGCAAAAAGCTGAGTTGGTTCCAAATGATTTTTACTTCTTTCTTTCTGATTTCTGTCACACTATTACCAGTGGCTCTTCAAAATGCTCAACTCAAAACCTATCCCTTAACAACCTTTGTTAGCGATGTGTTTGATCTCTTATCAAATGACGTTATGAAAGATATCCAAGAACACGTCGTGATCAAAGACCAAGTGCTCACCTATATAGGAACTAACCCTGTACACAAGACTTCAAAAGGACAGGTTGTCTTAGGCCAAGAAACAACGGCCAGCGAGAGCAAGGAGTTAACCCTCCATTTTGATCGCAAACAGTTGATCATCTCAAAAGAAAATAAAGAACTCGCTACAATCTCATACCAGGCTATCAATCAAGAGAGCCTTCGGGATAAAAAAAGCTTCACTCAAGCTATCTCTAGCGATTGGTTCCGTGAAAACCGACTCCCCGTCAGTCTCTTTCTCGTGATTTTCTCTGGCTTCTTATCGACAGTCAATTATTTGATTCTCATCGTAGGGGCATCTTTCTTCCTCTACTTGACACGAAAATCTCGACTCTTCTCACTACAAACATTCAAGGAATGTTTCAATTGTATTCTGAATTGCTTGGGGCTTCCTATTTTACTAAGTGTCCTCATCAGTTTACTATTCCATCAAGTATTTACTACGACGATCATGATCCAAAATGTCTTATTTGTACTCTATCTTGCTATGGTATTTTATAAGACCCACTTCCGTGATCCAGACTATCACCGCTAGGAGGTTTTCTCATGCGTGTTACCATCAAAGATGTTGCGAAACTCGCTGGCGTCGCGCCTTCAACTGTCACGCGCGTCATCCAAAATAAATCCACGATTAGTGATGAAACAAAAAAACGAGTCCGTGAGGCCATGGTCGAGTTGGATTACCATCCCAATCTTAATGCTCGCAGCCTTGTCAGCCAATCTAGTCAAGTCATTGCTTTGGTTCTTCCAATCGATAGTGACGTTTTCTACCAGAATCCTTTCTTCCCAACTGTTTTAAGAGGAATTACCCAGATCGCGTCAGACAATGATTATGCCATCCAAATCTGTACGGGGCAAAATGAAGAACGGCGGCTCGACAACCTCAAACAACTCATCTACGGAAATCGTGTAGATGGTTTGATTTTCCTTTATTCCAACCCGAATGATCCCCTCGTTGAATTTGCGATCAAAGACAAGTTCCCCTTCCTCATTCTCGGAAAGGCAGCTTCACCTTTTGTATCACTAGTGGATAATGATAATATCAAGGCTGCATTTGATGCGACGGATTATTTCATTCAACAAAACTACCGAAAAATTGCTTTTATCGGGGGAAACAAAGAACTGTTCGTATCTCAAGACCGCTACGAAGGTTATAAAGAAGCCCTCCAAAAAGCAGGGATTCCTCTGGATGAAAAACTGGTTCATTTCTCATTTGGCTTTATGTTGGAAGACAATTCTTATCAAATGATGGAAAGCCTTCCCCTAGCAGAGTTAGATGCCATCATGACAACCGATATTCTCGTTGCTGAAGGGGTGCGTCAATACCTATTAGAACACCAGCTGACAATCCCGATTATTTCCTTTGATTCGATCAAGCCACGACTCGATATTGAAGCCTATATTGACATCAATGCGGTGGAACTCGGACGTGAGTCTGTTCGGACAATTCTACAAATTATCAAGGATCACAAAGAAGGAAAAACCGTTTGCTACCGTCAATTGATTGACCATACCATTACGAAACTTTAGGAGTCTTTATGTCTACATTTACTGCTTATTTAGATGACCAAGACCTGATTCGTATCCAAAAAGGAGAGGAGCATATCCTTCCTTTTTATTTGGAAACAAACCAAGGTCGTCTTGCCTTAATCCCTGTCAAAACGTCAAGTGGAGCGACTGATACAGGAGACTATTTCTTAAGCCCGATTCCGCTTGAACTGGGAGAAGAGTACACCATCTACGATGCTGCTGGAAATTCTTCTATTCTCCACTATCGTCAAATTGTTCGCAAACCCATTTTTGATCAAACCTTCACCTATAGTGGAGAAGATCTAGGAAGTTTCTACACACCAAGTCAGACGCAATTTAAATTCTGGGCACCAATTTCGCAAGATGTGACCCTCCATATCGAAGATCAGGTCTATCCGATGAATCGTACAGAAAACGGTGTCTGGGAACTCGTGCTCAAAGGGGATTGGGAAGGAGCTGCCTACCACTATAAGTTTCGTGTCAATGGCCTAGAACGTCGGATTCATGATCCCTATGCTCTATCCTCTTTAGCGAACTCTGGAGATAGCTTGGTCATCGACCGGAAGAAGATCACACGTCCTATCACGCGTGCCACTCGTCAATTAGACCCAACAGAAGCAATCATTTACGAGATGAGCGTTCGTGATTTCTCTGTCCAAAAAGAGGCTGGCTTTAAGCATCCTGGTAAGTTTAAAGGCTTGACAGAATCGCCCCAACTAAATGGCCAGATCCTTGGATTTGATTACCTTCAAAAACTGGGCATTACCCATGTACAGTTACTTCCAGTTTACGATTTCGGTAGTGTCGATGAAGAGGATCAATGGAAAGCCTACAACTGGGGCTATGATCCTGTTCAATACAATGTTCCAGAAGGCAGCTATGCGAGTGATCCTAACGATCCTTATGCACGAATCCTAGAGCTCCAAGACACCATTGACACCTATCACCGGGCCAATCTGAGTGTTATCATGGATGTAGTTTACAATCACGTCTACCAGGCAGATGAGTATGCTTTTGAACAGATCGTTCCTGGTTATTTCTACCGTTATAATGCAGAGGGAGAGCGGACCAATGGAACCTTCTGTGGAAATGACGTAGCAAGTGAACGCTCCATGGTGAGACACTATATCAAGCAATCCCTCAAACAATGGGTTTCCCTCTACGGCTTTGATGGTTTCCGCTTTGACTTGATGGGAATCCTAGACATTCAAACCATGACAGAGATTGCAGAAGAACTCCGTGAAATCTATCCTAACATCTATCTCTATGGGGAAGGGTGGAAGATGGATACAGGCCTCTCTGAAGATCAGCTCGCTCACCAATATAATTCGAAACGATTACCAGCCTTTGGCTTTTTCAGTGATAACTTCCGGGATACGATCAAGAGAACACTTGTAGCTGGTCACCGTCGTGAGAGTCAACATCCTGCGAATGATTTTGCGAACATTCTAACGGCGAATGTCGGAAAGCTAGGGCCTGCTCATTTCACCCAACCGCAACAAGCCATTCAGTACGTCGAATGCCACGACAATGCAACTGTTTTTGATTATTTCCAACTTGAAAAGGAAGAGATTCGTTTAGAAGATCGAAAAGCTCTCTCACGTCTCGCGCTTCATTTGGTACTATTATCTCAAGGAGTGCCGTTTATCCATGCCGGTCAAGAATTTTACCGCACAAAAGGGCTCGAAGACAACACCTATAATCTACCAGATAATCTCAACCAATTGGACTGGACATCCCTTCCAAAATGCCAAGAAGAAATTGCTTTTCTTGAAGAATTGATTGCTTATCGGAAATCACAGCCACTCCTTCGTTTGAAAAAAGGGCAAGAGATTCGCGACTACTGTGATGTCAAATGGTTGTCTGATCATCATTTGATCTACACGATTGAGAAAGATCGTGAAAAAATAACGATTCTTGTCAATATCGGTGATCAAGAACAGACCTATCAACATCCGAGCGATAGTCAGCTGTTATTTGCCTATCCTCATGCCAACCTAAAAACCCCTATTCCTAAAGGAAAGGAACTTTCTATTCCTGCCCATAGTTGGCTCCTTCTCCACGAAACTGAATCAACAAAATAAAGGTCACCACAATGTGGGACCTTTATTTTTATTCTTCTGTTTCTACAAAGCGTCCGATGATATGAACGTTTTCTGAAATGGTGATAAAAGCCTGAGGATCAGCTTTTTTCATAATATATTTGAATTCATTAAACTCTGCACGCGTAATAACTGTCAGCAGAACCGCTTTTTCCTGATGGTTATAGGTTCCTTCTGCATTGTGGATAATGGTTGCTCCACGATGCAATTTTTTATGAATCTTTTCAATAATGGCATCCGGCTGGCTCGTTACGATCATTGCCTGCATCCGTTTTTGCTTGGTAAAGACAGCATCCGTTACTCGACTCGATACGAAGATGGTAATCATAGAGTAAAGAGCATACTTCCAACCAAAGGTCAGACCAGCGATCAACATAATGGTCCCATTGACCAAAAAGGAGATACTGCCGACATTCTTTCCTGTCCGTTTTCGAATCGTCAAACTGACAATATCGGTTCCCCCACTGGAAATGTTGTTCCGAAGAGCAAAACCAATCCCTGTTCCCATGACAACCCCACCAAATAGGGCATTCATGATCGGATCGTTGGTCAACGTAATCACTGGCACGAACTGAATAAAGAGGGAACTCATCGAAACCGTAATAAAGGTAAAGATGGTAAATTTATGGCCAATTTGATACCAAGCCACAATCATCAAAGGGATATTGATGGCATAAAAGGTCAAGGAAACGGGAATCGTAAAGCCAATAAAGCGTTGGCTCAGAACAGATAAAATCTGAGCTAGCCCTGTTGCACCGCTGGAGTATACATGTCCTGGTTGAAAGAAGAAGTTGACGGCAATCGCTGATAGAAAACCATACAGCAAGGAAGCTGACACTTTTTCATCGTACTTCTCACGGGAGATGCTCTTCAGCACGCGCAATAATTTAATGTTATAAGCTAGTCGCCGCACATGATAGCGAAATAGCTTATGAAAGCGAGTTTTTTTCATTTTCAATCCATCGATTAGAAGAAAAGGAAGATCTTAGAGCAACTGATTCCTAGACTTTCCCTTTTCTCTCTTGTCCTATTCTTGCTCTGCTAGTTCTACTTGAAGATTTAACTCATCCAATTGCTTTTCAGAAACGACAGAAGGAGCTTGTGTCATTGGATCTGTCGCCTTGTTATTCTTCGGAAAGGCAATGACTTCCCGAATATTATCTTCACCTGCAAGAAGCATCACGAAGCGGTCCAAACCAATCGCCAATCCTCCATGTGGTGGGAAACCGTAATCCATTGCTTCCAACAAGAAACCAAATTGTTCATTAGCAGCTTCTTTTGTAAAGCCAAGTGCTTTAAACATCCGTTCTTGTAAATCTTTATGATTAATCCGTAGGCTTCCTCCACCTAATTCATAGCCATTTAAGACGATATCATAGGCAATTGCTCGAACTTTTGAAAGATCTCCTTCCAATTCATGCTCTGTTTCAGCTTGTGGGAGTGTAAATGGATGGTGAGCAGACATATAACGTCCTTCTTCTTCAGACCATTCAAACATTGGCCAATCCACTACCCAAAGGAAGTTGTATTGATTGTTGTCAATCAAGTCAAGCTCTTTCGCAAGACGAACACGCAAAGCACCAAGCGTTGCATTGGCTACTTCAAGAGTATCTGCTACAAAGAGAACTAGATCTTTGTCTTCTAACTGTAAAGCAGCTGTCAAGTCACTTGTCAAGTCTGTCAAGAACTTCGCAACAGGACCGTTCAAAGTACCCTCAGCATATTTCACCCAAGCAAGACCTTTTGCACCGTATTGCTTCGCAACTTCTGTCAATTTATCGATGTCTTTACGAGAGTAATGATCCGCTGCACCTTTGACAACAATCGCCTTAACTGCTGGAGCTTCTGAGAAGACTTTGAAGTCTACACCCTTGACAAGCTCTGTCAAGTCTTGGAGCAACATTTCAAAACGTGTATCTGGTTTATCTGAACCATACAAGGCCATAGCGTCATCATAATTCATCCGTGGGAATGGGAGTGTTACTTCAATTCCCTTGGTTTCTTTCATGACACGTGAAATCAAGCCTTCTGTGATATCCTGGATTTCTTGATCACTCAAGAAAGAAGTTTCCAAGTCGACTTGTGTAAACTCAGGTTGACGGTCTCCCCGTAAATCCTCATCACGGAAACACTTCACGATTTGATAATAGCGATCAAATCCAGCATTCATCAACAATTGTTTTGTAATCTGAGGACTTTGTGGAAGGGCATAGAAATGCCCCTTATTGACACGGGAAGGAACCAAATAGTCACGCGCTCCTTCTGGAGTTGACTTAGAAAGAAACGGTGTTTCCACATCAATAAATTCTAATTCATCCAAGTAATTGCGGATTGAATGGGTTACTTTTGCACGAAGTTTGAGGTTTTCCAACATCTCAGGACGACGAAGGTCTAAGTAGCGGTAACGAAGACGAGTATCATCATTGGCTTCAATACCGTCCTTGATTTCAAATGGTGTTGTTTTTGCGGTATTGAGAACCGTAATAGTTTCTACCTTGAGTTCTACTGCTCCTGTAGGCAAGTTTGGATTAGCTTGTTCACGAGCTTCTACAAGACCTGTCACTTCTACAACATATTCACTACGGATGCTTTCGGCTGTAGCCATCACTTCTGTACTAACTGTTTCTGGATTGATCACCAATTGCATGATCCCTTCGCGGTCGCGTAGATCGATAAAGATCAAACCACCCAAGTCACGACGACGGCTAACCCATCCTTTCAAGGTAATACGAGTTCCAATGTGTTCTTCACGAACACGTCCAGCATACATTGAACGTTTCATTTCTAATTAATCTCCAAACTAATATTCTTCCTTCTATTTTACCATAAAGACCAGCAGAAAGTGGCCTTTAGCTCAACTTTTTCAGTCACCAACTTCTTTAATTATCGTGGCTCTCTTCTTTCTTTTTGGGATCATCGTAGAGAGTGGGTGCTAGCACCTTCATTAAAGTCGCCGTCCCAAATCGCAAGACAGCTGCTGCTAGTCCAAAAATAGGGGATAGGTAGCGGAAAAAGAAATCTCCCCTAAGCACATAGGTCATGCCACCCACAATAAAAAAGATCACAATTCCCTGAACGATTGCGTAAAACCAAATTTTTTTCACACTATTCTCCTTTTCACAAACCAGCTGACTTATCCACTGTTTTTTATCACTTATCCACAAAAATGTGGATAACTTTCACTTTTTGCCCCCTCAAAAGAGGAAGCGTCAGAAGCATCAGGACTTGCTTTCATCCATTTACAAGCAAGTTTCCCACAGCCTGTGGATAACTCTCTTGCTTATTTGTGACTTTCTCGTCACTTTCCTCACAAATCAAGGAGCCAGGATTTGATCCTGCCCCCTTTGATCAAGCATTATTTAAATTCGTCTGGTGTCCCTTTATATTGGGCCCAGTCTTTGCTGAAGAAGCGGTCATTTAGATGGTAAGTTGGTGCTTTTTCAGCCTTTGTGACAAAGGGATTGACCGCTTTATCAAAGGCTAGCCAACCATTCCATCCCATATGAATCGTATCTTCCATAAAGTAAGGCTGATCACCATCTTTAGAAAAGTCTGCAATATTGGTGAATCCTTGACTTTCCAATTGGTAACGAATCTTTTGAACAGCCTGTTCATACTTTTCTTGGCTCAAGCCTGTGTATTTCATCCATTTGGCATTAACTGGAGGAATGACAAAGATAACATTGGTCCGAGATTTAGCAAACTGGTCTAGAACCAACTGCAAGTCATTGTACTCAGGAGATTGAACATAGGATTCGTTTTTTTGGAAACCTTTTAGTTTCTTCAACTTCATTTTTAAACGAGTATTGTAAAAATGATTGCTGATTCCAAGGTCGTTGTTATTGGTTTTGACTTTTGCTTCAGCCGTTGCAATTTCTTCCAATTTCTCATATGAGAATTGATCTGGTAAATCTTGTAGACGTTTTTTGACCTTCTTATCGTAATTCCCGTTTGTACGCGTTGCAAGATTACTAAACAAAGCATCTTCGCGCTGGACAAGGTGGGAAACAAACTGGTTCAAAGACTGATCAAATCTGGAAATTTTCTTTCCTTGAGAAATTTTTGTTACAACACTTTGAAAGGCGACATTTGGATACTGTTGTAACAGACGCTTTGCAGCATACTGGGATGCAGCATCCTGTTGGTGATTGGCAATAAAGCTATTCAACTGATCGCTATTAAAGAATTGTTGAAAGGCAGAGGAATCGTATCCCTTTTTGGTAAACCATTGCGGAGAAACTACATAAACAGCTGTATTGTCCTTGAGTTCTGGCAAAATCTGTTGCATCCCAAAATACTGGTTCAAAGAAGCCGCACCACGTTCTCCTAAAAAGTAGGGTCTATAATTGCGGTCATATTTTTCAGCCAAAACTGCTGGATGCACCACATCAAAGCGCAACCATTCACTGGAGCCGAAATAAGGGACAAAGCGATGCTGTGGATCAGAAAGCGCTTCTTGCTTCTTTGTACGGCTCTTGAATCCTTCTGCATTCAGACTAACCGCAGCTTTTTTCTCTTCGGTATAGTTGTGCTTATGATTGATTGGATAAAAGAATAATAAAGCTGTTACCATGAGGAGCGCGCAAAATACGGGCCCTAAAATCAGCCACAAACGCTTAAGCATTCTGAAGCTCCGTTACACCTTCTACGATCTTGTTCGCAGTATTCCAATCATCACGTCCAAATTCAGATACAGGAACACGGATGCCAAAGCGATTTTCCAGTTCTACAATCAATTCGACTGTTCCCATACTATCAAGGACACCCGCATCAAAGAGATCCTCATCCATCATGTCTGAGACATCTTCCATAAACAATTCGTCAATAATTTCAATTACTTGTGATTTTACATCCATTTTTCTATTCTCCTTTTATTTCAATTTTGGAAACCATTGTTGATCCAAGAATCCTGAGAAAATCAGGAAGGACAGCATCACTGTGTTAAAGGTGATAAAGATCCCTAAAGCTTTGGTCCAACGATTGTCCGGTATAGGATCCAATCCTTTTGCTTTTCTTTCTTTATTGATGGTCTTTTTCTTACGAATCCAAGCATCATTGATGACCAGTCCAAGCCCATGGAAGAGCCCATAAGCGATGTAGTACCAGGTCACCCCGTGCCAGAAGCCCATGACCAACATATTGATAATGTAGGCAACATTTGAGGTGGTAATCCGGCTCTTGAACACTTTATTGCGCATCAGTACCATTACGAGACGCATAAAGACGAAATCACGGAACCAGAAAGATAAACTCATATGCCAGCGATTCCAGAATTCCTTTAAATCACGTGATTTAAAAGGACGGTCAAAGTTGATGGGACTTTTAATCCCCATCAAATTGGAAGCTGCTAAAGCAAACATGGAATACCCTGCAAAGTCAAAGAAGAGGTCAAAGCCATAAACATACATGACTCCCAGCGTTCCGATATTGAAGAATCCACCTTGAGACAAGGCATAGGTCTGCACATGACCTAACAATAAGTGGCCAAAAATATGAGCTAGGATAAATTTATAAAGGAAGCCATACATGATATACTTAACAGCTTGCTCCAACATATCCAATAATTCTTCACGCTCAGGAATAGCGTTATAATCCTCATTAAAACGCTTGAAACGATCAATCGGCCCACTTGAGAAGGTCGGCATAAAGAGCATAAAGCGTAAGAATTCCCAGAGTGTGAATTCTTTCAAGACACCATCTCGCATTTCGATGATCATTCCGACAGCTCGGAAGGTTAAATACGAAATCCCTAAAAATCCAAACAAGGATTGGTGTCCGTTCTTGATCGCTGGCTCTACCTTAACAAAGATCAGGGGCAAGACAGACAAGAAGGAATGAAGATAGAAAATCCACTTGTTGTCCGCTTTCTGACGATAGATTTTGTAGGAATACACAATCAAGATTTGCCAGACTACGTAAAAGAGCAGGGCATAAATTTGCTTGAGATTCGAACCTGTCAGCATCAAAATGATAAAGATCAGACTCACCAGTCCTTCATAGACCGGAAATCTCTTTTTGAAAAAGAGGCCCACAAAAATCGGCAAAAAAGCTAGAATGAGGTAGATAAAATAGATCGGTGTTCCATAGTGTTCTAAATGAGGGAGCTGTTTCAAAAACTCGATCATCGGTTGTTAACCTCGCTAATCAACCCTTTGATGTCGATTTTCCCGTTTGGTGTTAATGGCAGGCTGTCACGATAGAGGAATTTTGAAGGCATCATATAAGACATCATGATATTTTCTAAATCTTCTTTAATGGCTTTCGTGATATCAATTTCGCGCTCAAATTGTTCTTTGACGCCCTCTTTTAAGATGACATAGGCCAAGAGATTTTGGACCTTGTGATCCTTATTATAACGCGGTACTGCGACTGCTGAATCAATATACTTCGATTTGTTCAAGTTTTGAGAGACATCCTCTAGCTCGATCCGATAACCGTTAAATTTGATTTGGAAGTCCATCCGACCACCATAGAGAAGAAGGCCTTCATCCGTCATGGTTCCGACATCTCCCGTATGATAGGCTGGAAGACCTTCAAATTCGAAGAAGGCTTCTGCTGTTTTCTCTGGATTATTCATATAACCTTTTGAAACGGCTGGTCCAGACACGATGATTTCCCCTTGCTCACCATTTGGCAATTTGTTGCCTGCCTCATCAATGATGAAGGTTGGAGAATCTTCTTTGGTATAACCAATTGGCAGACGTTTCAAAGTAGCTAACATCTCATCTGTTACGGCTACAGCCGAAAGAGCTACAGTTGCTTCCGTTGGGCCGTAGGCATTGATGATGCGTGCATTTGGGAAACGCTCGCGCAATTTCTGAGCCGTTTTAACGGTCAACTCTTCCCCATCAAAGTAGAAATGGGTGATACCTGGCATCTTTTCAGCATTGAAATCTTCAGACAGCATAGCCATATCTGCAAAAGATGGTGTTGAAGTCCAGATAGCAATCGGAAGAGAAAAGATCGTCGCAAAGAGTTGTTTGAAGTCTTGAGTGATAGCTGATGGAAGAGCAAAAAGCGTTCCTCCAAGAGCTAAGGTCGGTGCCCAGTACATGACAGACAAGTCAAAAGAATAGGGCGGTTGCGCCAACATTTGCGGACGCTCTGGCGTTGCAAATTCCTTGTCCGTAATCATCCAGTTGGTAAAGCTGAGCAAGTTATCGTGCGAAATTTGCACCCCTTTTGGTTTCCCGGTTGTCCCTGAGGTAAAGATGATGTAGTAGTTATCATCCCCTTTGACCGGATGTTGCAAGTCATAGGCATGCTGAGCCGCATAAGCTTCACTCACTTGCTCCAAGGACATGATTGGAGCAGCTGGGTTTTCAATTGGGAACTCATTGATGGCGATAATCAAGCTTGGCTCTGCTACTTCAACAATGGCAGACACGCGCTCCAAGGCAGAGTGGCTATCAATTGGGATATAGGCATGGCCAGATTTTGTCAAGGCTACAAAGGTTGCTAACATTTCATACTCTTGTCCACCAAAGACCACTACAGGTGACTTTTCAGGAAGTCCCATTTGGTCAATGTAGGCAGCCAAGCTATCTGAATCAGCCTTCAATTGGCCATAGGTATGTTCCTCACCAAGGACATTGTAAACCGGATAGTCTGGTTGTAGTTGCGCATAACGTTCAATTGTCTCGATCATATCAGTAATTGGTTGGTTTGACACGGTTAGGAGTCTCCTTTTCTAAAATTCGTTGTAGATAAAGCCACCCTGACCTTGACCAAGGTAACTAAAGAAATAAAGTAGGGCTAGGAAAATGGCGAAATACAAGACCGTCTGCCCGATAAATTTATAAAGTGTTTTATGTTTCATAAGTTTCACTCTTCATTTTGATTGTTACTCACTATTTTACCATTTTTTATACCAAGTAAGCAATTTTAAACATAGTGAGAATGTCGTAGAAAACGTTATCATTTCAGATCATTCAAGCTGTCTAACAAAAGTATTTTTCTTTAATCAGTTTTCTGGTTGAAATCCTATTCTATTTCACAGTCCCCTGATGAATCAACTCCAGACACTTGTCCAGATCCACATCTCTCTCGAAATGGCTAGGTGTCCAAGGAATCTCTATATCGGGTAGAACACCCTGATCCGTCATCCCTTTACCTTGATCCACGCTTAAGCAGCGAGAAGTGGGAAACATTAAACAAAAATTGCCATAATCAACTGTACAACAATTAGAATAGTCTAAAATCCCGAGAGTTGGTCGACCCACCACCGTTACCTTCTTAAACTGCTTCATCATCTGAACAAAATTATCCCCAGAAGAAGCGCAATAAATATCTGATAAGATAAAGATCTGTTCAGGATAGTGGCCACCTCTAACCTCTGGGAAGAATTCCTCGCTTTCTTGCTGATACGGTACATAGCCTTTCCCCCGATGGTGGATCAAATTCTCTTTCATATCTTCAAGTAGCTTAACTGTTTCGGGACTAATTTCTTCCTGTTGCATCCAGTCCTCAAAGTCTTTCAAGCGCAGGTCAACATTGCGCTCTGTGTAGAGAATTTCCATGCCATCATCATCCCAGTCAAGCGAATCATAGCCCTGATCCTTCTCTAAGCCTAGATGTAACAGAGGGATATATAAAGAATCTGTCCCTCCGCCGTTCTGTCGAACATCAATGAGAAGAAACTTGACTTCCGTCATCATCGGTAAACACTCTTGATATACCCGACTAATGGCTCCTTCATCCATAAAGTTATCCAGACGAAGATAAAGAATCTCATCGTCTAATCTTTTCCAAAAAATCTGATCTTGGATCGGTTCTCGACTAGGGACTACTTCAATGGTCTTTTCTATCCCCTCTCGAAGCAGGGTGACACTCGTTGACTGAGAGACCAAATCCGCCCATTCTCGGTAGTGTCTTTCAGGGGTCTTACTGATAAAATAGTCTTTATGAAGAGAAGCTATCTGATCCAAGTCACTTCCATCCAAACCTAGGATCTGATCTCCTACTTGAAGACCCGTATCTTCATTAGCTTCCTCAACATACAGTTTCTGTCCGTTTATTCTCAAAAGAAACCCTTTTGGACTGGCCTTTTTATCTCGAAAGGAAACATGCCCGATCACCCCAAAACTAGCTAGGTAAGTCTTAACTTGATAGAGAAAGGCATCATCTGTCATATCATCTGTAATGTTTTCTCGAAAAGGCTCTAGATCGCATCCTTTTCGATCCTTGATGGTAGATGAATCATGGGTCATAATAGAGACGACATCTTCAAAAATAGCAGTCTTTTTCATAAGGGATTCCTTCCATTTTTTAGAAACAGTATACCACTTTTTCTTAAAAAGTTCTTAAAATCCTAAAAAACTATCCTAAAGTAGGATAGCCGTTATAGATTCTTTCTTTTCTTCGCTTTCTTTGTCAGAGCGACATCACAATTTTCAATCTTGCTAATCAATAGATTGGCAAGAGCAAAATCATCGATGTTCGATTTCATATTTACCTCGTAGTTCAAGGTCAGTTGTTCTCCAGCTTGGGCCGTTGTGACAGAAATAAAGTCAATTTCTGAACAACTTTGGTCCAACAACTGACTGATTTGTTCTGCAACAGAATCTTGTTCTGAGACGGTAATAGTCAAATGGCGGCGCCGTTGATGGTCTGCCTTACTCTGTTTGTTCTCTAATACCAGCCACACCCCTAGTAAAGAGAGAGTTGATAAAATGGCCAATAAAAGATAGCCCGAACCTGCAGCCAATCCTATAATCATAGCTAAGAAAATGGCAATCAACTCTCTCGAACCACTCGTAGCCGAACGAAAACGGATCAAACTAAAGGTCCCTGCCACTGCAATCGAGGTTCCCAAACTTCCATTGACCAAAAAGATCACTAAGGTCATCATACAAGGAAGCAAGGTCAAACTAATGACAAACTCTCGAGTGTAAAGTGTTCGGTATTTATAGGTCCAAGATAGGGCCAACCCTAGAAAGAGGCTGACCAAAAGGGCCAGCAGTAAGCGCAAGGGATCCACCGCTGCTGTGGCATTATTAAAAATAGAATCAAATAGATTAGACATAGGCAGCACCTACCGTTTCTTGAACTGGTCTTGGGGCATAATCCAAGCCTTGTGATTTATGATAAGCACAGCTATATTTTGAAAATTTCTGTTTCACCAAACCATACTTCTCTAAAATATCCTTTAGCCATTTAGGTTCTTGGCCAGGAGCCTTAATTTCCATGATCACGAAGTCATCCTCTAGTAGAGGTTCTCCTTTCTTCCCACCAAAAAGGCTAACAGCCTGGTCTCGAAAGACTAAGTTTTGATCGATTGTCACGCGAATCTTCTGATAAGGATAACCCTGAATGGATTTCTTTTCTTTGAGAGACAAACGATCATAATAAATGAACATCCGTGGTTCCAATCGATGACCATAACGTTTGCGCAATCTCTGAATCTCTTGCACTAAGTCTGGATCTTGTATCTGATGATCTACTGTCCCATCTGTCATCAAGTTGATAATGGCTTGCGAAGTAGCGACTAGGCGGAATTTATGGCCAATTCCTTCTTCATCTTTTGACTTCACCTCTAGAAACACTGGGCTGTCTGCTTGAGGTTTTTCTATATAAGTCCGCATCCGAATTTTTTCACGGCGGTGTTGTTTTGCAAGAGCATCTTGAATGACATCAAAATTTTCCGTATCAAAATAAATGTTTGAAATGGTTGAGGTTGGGTAATCATCTTCTACGACGTATTCTTTTAAGTCTTTGATCAAGTCCTTCACGTCATCTTTTGCGACGATATATTTTGTTTCGATTCGTTTGAAACTTGTCTCAATTGTTTTTTTCATGTTTCTTCTCCTTTAAGAGGGATCTATTGTTTCTAACCTTCAGTAAGTATGAATACGACTTACGTGCTTTCTAGTTTAATGGGACTTTCTTAACTGGTCATTAAGCCAAACTTAAAGAAAACTAAAGTTAAGGTTCCTTTCAGAAAAACTTTAGGAAACTTTCAGCTAGCAACTTTAGACTAGGAGCATATCAATGGAACGAGAGGAAAAGCTCATGAAATCAAACAAATGGAAATTTTTATTAACGGGGGCCACAACCCTCACCTTACTGACAGCTTGTGCCCAGGCGTCATCACAATCAGCTACAAAAAGCAATACTGCACAAACAACCACTACTTCTACTTCAAAAAATAAAACAAACAATTCCAACTATTTTACAGATAAGGACAAGGACAGCTCTTATGATGAAAGCAAAGCATCTACTGTAAAACTATCTGCTTCGTCTGCAAGTGTATCAGGTGACGGCGTAGCTGTATCTGGATCAACTGTGACCATCTCAAAGGCTGGAACCTATGTCATCTCTGGTGAATCCGATGGGGTTCAAATCAAGGTTGAAGCGGGTGACTCAGACGATGTTCACATCGTCTTGAAAGGCGTTACCATGACCAACACCAACGCGCCAATTTCTGCTACGAAAGCAGGGCATGTCTACCTCACTCTAGCAGACGGCACGACCAATACCTTGTCTGATTCAAGTTCAAACAATGATGAAGATGCCGATGCGGTCATCTTCTCTAAAGGCGACCTCACCATCAATGGTTCAGGTACGCTCAACATTGACGCCAAGATGAACAACGGTATCAAGGCCAATGACACTCTCCATATCACAGGTGGAACCTATAAGATCACGGCTGTAGGAGATGCCTTCAACGTCAATGACGAACTCAATATCACTGGTACGACCATGACCATCGATGCAGATGAAGATGCCGTCAAGGTAGATAATGATGAAGATACTTCGGTCGGAACCATGTATCTTTCAGACAACAAAATGACCATCACTGCAGGAGACGACGGAATCCATGCTTCTGGTGATCTGATCATCGATAGCGGAACCTATGAGGTAACCGAGTCTGTCGAAGGCCTCGAAGGAAAATCGATCACCATCAACGGCGGAGATATCACCATCTATGCAACCGATGATGGGGTCAATGCAGCCAATGCCAATGCCAACCAAGATGAAATTTTCTTCACCATGAATGGTGGAACCCTCAACGTTGAAGTTGGCCAAGGCGATACCGATCCAATTGATTCGAATGGAAATATCACCGTTACCGGAGGAACCATTAAATTAACGGGTCAATCTGGCTTCGACTTTGATGGAACAGCTACCTACACTGGCGGAGACATCTATATCAACGGTGAAAAACAAACGGAAATTGTCAACTCCATGCCTGGAGGCGGTGGTGCTCCCGGAGGTGGCGGACCTCAAGGCGGTGGACCTCAAGGCGGTCATTAATAATAACAAATAAAGGCAGGATTTCTTCCTGACCTTTTTTTGTTACCCTTTTTATGATAGAATAGAAAATCAATCAGCTTATCGAAAGGAACATGATGAAAAAACAAACACTCCCTCTTTTCTTCACACTCTTGCTATCTCTTCTTTTTCTATCAGCCTGTGTGCCGGATCTTAAGATCAACTTTAAAAAAGAACCAACAACTACCAGCTCAAAAAAGAAAACCTTTAAAAAAAGTAGCTCGAGTCGTTCTAGCCACCCGATTCGTTCAACTAGTTCAAATAGCTCAAACAACTCCTCTAGCTCTCCTTCAACCACTACACAGCCCTCTTCGGATATCGTCACAACCGAAGGACTCCCTAGAAATGCTCAAGAAGCACCCAAAGATAAAATTTATGCGACAGGGAACTTAAAAGTAGCCTACTCTAGAAATGACGATAAAATTTTTGCACAGACGCCGGATTATGAAGGATATACCACCGCTCTTGTCCAAACAATTCTTGGAAATCCAGAGAAACAAATAACAGACCCTGCTTATATTGCCGAATCTTTTGAAAATACCGAATTAGGAAATATTAAAGGGCTCTACCACGAGGGAAAAATCACAGGGGAACAAGCTCACGCTTTTTTGATGGGAGCTGTTGATCTCAAACAAGCGTCTAAATTCGGAGTAAACTATACCATTTACACCTATAAAAACAACACTATCCAACTGGTCTTTGAAAACGACCAACTTCTCTATATTACACCAAATCCTGATGTTGTCTTCTTTAAATAATAAGAGAGTGAGACAGAAATCGGTCATTCGTTAGAATTCGATTTCGTCGTCCCACCTCCGCACAGTTGAGTAGGGCTGTAAAAGCTGATGAAATCAGCGTAGTAGAGCCTACTCAACCACTGCGTCTTGCTCGACAATCCAAAATCAATTGAGAGGCTAGGACTTTTGTCCCAGCCTCTTGTTTCACATGAAACAAAAAAACTCCCAACACATTCTGTTGGGAGTTCTTGAAGATTAGTCCTCTTCATATTTTTTTGGATTATAGAACCACATTCCGAGGCCTGCAAAAAGAACAATAGTCATCAGAAGGAAGGCCACTTGATTTCCAATTTCTCCTGTCATCGAAATCGTTTGACGAAGACCAGAAACGGTATAGCTCATTGGCAAGAATGGATGAATGGCTTGGAAAAATCCATTTGTCAAAGCAAGAGGATAGGTTCCTGCACTAGAAGCCAATTGCAAGAGCAAGAGGATCAAGGAAAGGAAAGCACCGATCTTTCTTTGCCATGTTGTCAAAGCAGTCACGATAGACATGAAGGCCACACTACCAATCACACAAAGGAAGAGAGTAGCCATCTCATGATTAGCTGATAAACCAATCAAGTGAACGGCACCATAGACCAAGACTCCTGCAATCACCGCAATCGTTCCGTTGACCTCAAAGCGAGATTTAAACCATGCCCAGCGACTTTCAGGATGACGACCGGATGGCAATTTTGCAAAGATCATATTGGTTGACAAGGCACAAACAAAGAGTGCTACAGAGATCATATAAGGAGCCATTCCGACACCATTCACCGGGACATTGTCACGGTCTGTTTTAGACAAAGTGACAGGATCTGCTAAGGTTTTAGCGTTTTCTTTTTCAGTTGTAGCCACATTCAATTGTCCCTTAGCATCGTTTAATCCTTGACTCAAGGTTTGGCTTCCTGTTGCTAATTCACCTAAACCATTTGTCAATGTTTGGCCACCTGCTGCTAATTTGCTGGACCCATCTGAGATTTGATTTGCACCGTCGGCTAGTTTATCAGCACCAGTCACCAATTGACCTGATTTTTCTGTCAACTGATTGACACCAGTGACAAGTTTGTTGACACCACCTGCCAACTCTGGAGTTTTGCTGTTCAATTGCCCTACACCGTCAGCTAATTTTCCAGCACCAGCAACCAATTCACCCGACTTACCTGTTAATTGGGTCGCTCCTGAAGCCAGTTGATTCATGCCTGATGTCAAGGCAGGCATCTTCCCATTTAACTCACCTAGACCAGAAGCTAATTGATTGCTTCCTGCAAGTAATTCTGATGATTTACTATCTAGTTGACCAACACCTGCTGCTAACTGACTAGCCCCATTTGTTAAAGTACTGCTATTCGTCTGAAGTTGGGTTGCTCCATTAGCGATTTTATCGACACCAGCTGTATAAGCGCCGATCCCTTGACTGATGGTTTGGCTAGCTGGCAACAATTGTCCACTAACTGCGGATTGGATCTTAGACAAGCCACTTGACAAGTCTGTCAAGGTAGAAGAAGCTGTTGGTAAAACTTGATTGGCTGCCGTTTGCAGTTGTGTCAAGCTATTTCCTGTATTCAAACTACTTTGGATCGTTTGAATCGTAGTCAAGATTCCTTGAGCCGCCGTTTCACTCGAGCTTGGGCTCGATGAGATCGCCGCATTGATTTCCGCTTGTTGGTCAGCTGTCATTGCTTGATAGGCTGCTGTCCCTTGTACACTTGCAAGGGCATTTGCACGATCCGCTTGGGCTGAAGCAAGGATTGATTGAGCTGAATTCGCAATACTCGTCAAGCCAGATGAAAGTTGACTGGTATCTACCGAAGCATTTTGAATCGCTGCATTTAATTGGTTCAAACCAGCTGCCAATTGATCAATCTGAGCTGATTGGCTTGTAGAAGCTTGTAGCTGACTTGATAATGTTTGAATACCTGATTCTAATTGAGAAACCCCATTTCGAAGAGTAGCGGATTGACTACTTAATTGACCTGCTCCCTCTGATAAAGTAGCAACGCCATTTGTATAGGTCACTAAACCATTTGAAAAGTTAGATAGACCCGAATTCAATTGACGCACGCCATTGGTATAATTCCCAAGACCGTCATTGAGGGTCCCCATACCGCTGGTTAACCGACCAACTCCTGAAGCCAACTGAGGGGTTTGACTCGCCATTTGATTGAGACCATTTCCTAATCGATCCACTCCGGTAGCGTAAGCCATCAAGCCTGTATTAAAAGTACCAAACCCATTATTTAATTGATTGACGCCAGATACCAAATTTGGAAGTTGACCAGCCATTTGATTGAGACCATTTCCTAATTGACCAACACCATCTGTATAAGCTGCTAGACCCGTACGAAGAGTAGTCGCACCATCTGAAAATGCTAAGCTTGAACGAGCTAATGTATTCAAATTAGTAGACAGTGTTTGACCACCATCTTCCAATTTACTTGCACCATCTGCTAATTTAGCACTTCCATCTGCCGCTGTCCCCATACCAGTTTTAAGCGATCCCATTTTGGAAAATAAAGCTGTTGTATACGTATTGGTCACTTTTTCAGCCACTGACTGCTTCATTTTTGTCATCGCAGTGTCGCTCATTTTCCCTGCGATAAAACTATGACCACTGGATGTTTGGTAATCAATGGTCATCTGTTCCGGATGATTGGTTAAGATGGAGCTAGCTTTTTTTGAAAGATCCTCAGGCAGGGTTACAATCATATAATAATCGCCATTTTTGAGACCATCTTTCGCAGCTTTCTCATCTACAAAATGAAAATCAAGTGAGTCATTGTCCTTCAAATTGGACACCATGTCTTTCCCGATTTCCATTTTTTGTCCATTATATGTAGCAGATTGATCCTTATTGACAACCGCTACAGGAAGATCCGAAACTTGGCCATATGGATCCCACATGGAAGATAGAAAAATAATATTATAAAGAGCTGGAATCAAAGCAACTCCAATCATGACAATGATAAATGTTGGCTTTTTAAGAATAGCCTTCCATTCTTTCATCATATTTTTTGTCTCCTTTTTATACACATTGTCTAAATTTCTGATATAATAGATTATACAGTTTCTAGAAATTTTCACAAGTAGGAAATCTTTATTTTTAGACACTGTGTATATTTTTGTGCAAAAAGGATTAACAGATGACTGAGAGCAATAAACGATTAAAAACAAAACGAAATATCGAGGAGGCGATGGTTCGACTACTAGAAAAGGAATCATTCGACCAAATCACAACGGTTGAGTTAGCACAAGAATCCGGCATTAGTCGCTCTAGCTTTTATACCCACTATCGAGACAAGTATGATATGATCGAGCGCTACCAACAAGCACTCTTTCACAAGCTTGAATATATCTTTGATAAACACCAAGATGACAAGCGCCAAGCGATTACAGAAGTGTTCGAATTTCTAACCAAGGAGCCACTCTTTGCGGTTCTTCTGACAGAGAATGGAACCAAAGAGATCCAAACCTTCTTACGACATAAATTACAGATTCTCCTGGTTGATAGTTTGCAAGAGCGCTATAGTCATAAATCATTAACAGATATTGAAAGAGTCTACAGTTCTGTCTATCTGACCAATGCCTTCTTCGGAGTCTGTCAAATGTGGGTTTCTCGGGGAAAAAAAGAAAGCCCTCAACAAATGGCTGAATTTTTAATGAAAATGCTACGGTAACAGTGCCTCCTGATCTAGATAGATCAGGATTTTTTTATTAGCAGTTTTAGGTTTTAAGAAAACAAAAAACTGTCTCATGTAATGAAACAGCTTTAGAAAATTTGTAACTGAACAAAGCCAGAAATCAACCCTTTAAGACAAAACAAAAAGCCCACTGTAGTAGGCTTTCTGCAAAGTATATCTTAAAATTAAAGCATTTTGTTGTAGAATTCAACGACAAGTGCTTCGTTGATTTCTGGGTTGATTTCATCACGTTCTGGAAGGCGAGTCAATGAACCTTCAAGTTTGTCAGCATCGAATGATACGAATGCTGGACGTCCAACTGTAGCTTCAACAGCTTCAAGGATAGCTGGAACTTTAGCTGATTTTTCGCGAACTGAGATCACTTGACCTGGAGTTACACGGTATGAAGGGATATCAACGCGTTTTCCGTCAACAAGGATGTGACCGTGGTTAACGAATTGACGAGCTTGACGACGAGTAGTCGCAAGTCCAAGACGGTAAACAACATTATCCAAACGACGTTCCAAAAGAAGCATGAAGTTGAAACCGACAGTTCCTTCTTTAACTTTAGTAGCTTGTACGAACAAGTTACGGAATTGTTTTTCACCAAGTCCGTAAGAGAAACGAAGTTTTTGTTTTTCAGCTAATTGCAAACCGTATTCTGACAATTTTGAACGGTTGTTTGGTCCATGTTGACCTGGTACGTAGTTACGACGTGCCAATTCTTTACCTGTACCTGTAAGTGACAAGCCAAGACGGCGAGATTGTTTCCAAGATGGTCCTGTATAACGTGACATTTGAAATGTCCTCCTATAAAAATAATTTTTGTAGGAAATAACGTTTTAGACAAACCTGATTCGTTCAGAAAGCCTTCGCCCAAACAGCAAAGGTTACTTTTCTAGCTGACTTCCTGTTGACGAGCTTCATTTTGTCCTGCTGTCATTTCGCACAAATTCTATTTTATCACGGAATAGAAACTTTGTAAAGTCCTTCAAAACAATTTCAATGAAATTTAGACAATAATTCTATGATTCGTTTTTTATATTGCAATTGTTGCCAGTCTCTATCCGTTGCTGGATCCCATTTTAAAGGAAGATCTGCAATAATTTCACCGGGATTATGATTCAAGATATAGACCCGATCACTCAATGTCAAAGCTTCTTCGATACTATGAGTGATCACCAGAGTGGTGAGACCAAGACGTTCCTTACTTTCTAAATACCAGTGATAAAGATCCTGCCTTGTCAATTCATCTAAGGCACTAAAAGCTTCATCTAATAGGAAGACAGAATGACCCAGAAGGTAGGTTCTTAATAGCGCCACCCGTTGCCGCATCCCCCCACTCAGGGCATTGGGATAAAGGTTGGCGATACTTCCCAATTTAAATTCATCTAACAATTTTAGAGCTGTAGATGTCGCCTCTTCCTTAGGAATCTTTTTTAATTGAAGGGGAAGAATAATATTTCCCAATACTGTCTTATGTTCCAACAAAAGATCCTTTTGTAGCATATAGCTGACTTTCCCAAAGGAGATCGGGGCGTTATCTACTTCTATAGCCCCCTTTTGTAAGGGAAGGATCCCAGCAATTAAATTAAACAAGGTTGATTTCCCTACCCCACTCGGACCTAGAATAGAGACAATTTCTCCTTTTTGCACTTCTAGTGATACATTGTTTAAAACTGCTTTATCTCCAAAAGAGAAACTTACATCTTTTACGGTTAAAATATCAGTCACCTACCAATTCATTTGTGAAACCTTTGTCTTCTATGTCATTTGAAACCAATCCTTGCTCTTTTGCCCAAGCATAAAAAGCATTCCACCGCTTAGGATCAAACTGCCCCCACTTGTCCTTGTCTGAAGCATATTGACTGGAAAGATATTTTTGGGAAGCGAGTACAAAATCACGCTGGTTAGCTAAGGCAGGGGCCTGTTTGATCAAGATATCCGCTGCTTCTTCTGGATGCTCTATAGCATATTGGTAGCCTTTTTTCACCGCTTGAATGAATTTTTTTGCTTCCTCTTTATGAGACTTCAAATAGTCATTGTTAGCAATAATAACAGGCGAATAGTAGTCAAATGCAGGAACAAAATCTTTCATATAGAAGAAATTGGTCTTCATTCCCTTTTGCTCAGCCAAAATTCCATCCCAACCGTGATAAATCCAAGCAGCATCAAAGACCTTATTTTCAATCGGAGTAATAGAATTCGAATCACTATTTGGAACCAATTTTACTTGATTAAAATCAGCCCCCTCTTTTTTCATCATAGATTTGATCATTTCCAATTCAATCGGATCATTCCAGGTACCATACTTCTTACCAACCAAATCTTTTGGACTTGTGATCGCTGCATCTTTTCTTGAAATAATCCCTGACGTATTGTGTTCGACGATAGCTGCAACAGCGGTAATACCCGCACCTTTATCCAATTTCTTGGCCATAGAATCTTGGAAATAAATTCCAAATGGAGCTTTCCCATTGATAATCAAATCAGAACTACTGTCTTCCGGAGGAAGTTTTATATCTACATCCAGTCCTGCATCTTTAAAGTACCCTTTTTCCTTAGCTACATAGAGACCCGTATGATTGGTATTCGGGGTCCAATCTAGAATAAAATCAATCTTTTTCAAATCGCTTGACGATTGATTGACAGAATTTTGACAAGCACTCAAGAAAACAAATCCCAATATTATTGAGAAAAATAAACCTATTGACTTTTTCATTAGCCATACCTCTTTTACATTTTTGTCAATTTATTTTTTACACTATTTACAAGTTTGTCAATCCTTTTTCCATTTTAGAATGGTTCGTTCTAATTGGTCAACGAGAAACATACCGAGTAAACTAATAGCAGAAATCAATACAATGATCGCAAACATCGTATCATACTGAAATAACTTCTTCGATTGGATCATATAGACCCCCAATCCATCAAAACCTCCTAACCATTCTGAAACGACCGTACTGATAAAAGCATAGGAAACACTCACACGTAAACCTGCGAAAAAATAAGGAAGCGCTGCAGGAATTTTATAATGGACTAAGGTCTGAAAGCGATTGGCTTGCATAATCTGAAACAATCTCAGAATATCTTGATCGCAATGCCGAAAACCATCTAAGAAACTAACTACGATGGGAAATACCACCGTAATAATGATCAAAACCAGTTTTGGAAGCATACCATAACCAAACCAAAGAACCAGGATAGGGGCCAAGGCAATCGTCGGAATGGTTTGAATAACAACCATAAAAGGATAGACCAGATCATTCACCCATTGAAAACTATCCATGAGAATCGCAAAGCCAGCAGCAAGAAGAACCCCTATAACAAGTCCAATCAAGGCCACTTGAAGAGTAGACAAACTGTGATGAATCAGGAGAACTCGATCTCGTACAAAGGCATTCCCAATTTCAAGTGGCGTTGGTAATACAAATTTGGGGAGGATATTTAAAAATCCTGCTAACTGCCATAAGACAAGAAGACTGCTAAAACCTGCAAATCCTATCAATTGTTTTGAATATCTTTTTACAAGAGACATCGTAACCTCCTTTCTCACAAATAAAAAACGCCTCCAAAATAGGAGACGAATTGCACAAGGTCACTCATAACGAAAAATACATTTCATTTGTTTCCTACGCTGGCATTACCCAGATCAGGTGCGGTCGAAGCTTACACTTCCTCTCAGACTGTACACAGACTCCCATATGTATTTATTATAATAACTGATTTAGACGATAAAAGCAAGAAATTAATCCAAATAACGAATTAAATTTTTCTCTGTTAAAATATCTGAATAGGTGTAAGACTCCACGTATGTATTGGCCGGTTCACCTGGTAAGCTATTGTCGTTCGTATACTCGATAATAAATAAAGAAGGATAGACCTCAATCAAGCGTCCAAATTTATTTTTTTGACGTTTCCGTCCATTTTCAAGTGTCATTTCAACCACTTGTCCTTCATGAGCCTTGATCTCTTCCTTAATTTTTTTCATTTTTGCAACATCTGTAAATGCATCACTCATCTTATTGATCCTCTCTCTTTGAAATACTTGAGAATTTATTGTATTCCTTTTGGAATATTAATTCGACTGTCCCACGCGCACCTGAACGGTTTTTCTCGATAATCACTTCAACCGTATTATTAGGCATTCCATCTTCGTCCTCTTCACCAGCTCGATCATAATAATCATCACGGTACAAGAAAGCAACAATATCCGCATCCTGCTCAATCGATCCAGATTCACGAATATCAGAAAGAACCGGACGTTTGTCTTGGCGCTGTTCCACGCCACGTGACAGCTGACTCAAAGCAATGACGGGAACTTTTAGTTCCTTCGCCAAAATCTTTAACTGACGAGAAATTTCTGAAACTTCCTGTTGACGGTTTTCTCTTCCAGTCCCTGTAATCAGCTGCAGGTAGTCAATCAGAATAAGACCGAGATTCCCTGTTTCCTGCGCTAATTTTCTTGCTCTCGAACGAATCTCAGTGATCCGAATTCCTGGGGTATCATCGATGTAAATACTCGCATTGGCCAAATTTCCTTGAGCAATGGCATATTTCCGCCACTCTTCATCCGTCAATTGACCTGTACGAATCGAATGGGATTCAATCAAGCCTTCAGCTGCTAACATCCGGTCAACCAAACTTTCAGCACCCATTTCTAATGAGAAAATAGCCACTGTCTTATCCAACTTTGTCCCGATATTTTGAGCAATATTTAGAGCAAAGGCTGTTTTCCCTACCGCAGGACGAGCCGCTAAAATAATCAATTCTTCCTCATGTAGCCCCGTCGTCATATGGTCCAAATCGCGATAGCCTGTCGCAATACCCGTGATATCAGAGGTTTGAAGCGAACGGGCTTCTAAGCTACCAAAATTTATATTCAAGATGTCTCGAATATTTTTAAATCCACTACGATTTGCGTTTTCACTAACATCAATCAGAGCTTTTTCAGCACCCGCAATGATTTCATCTGAAGGACTTGCACCATCATAAGCTTGATTAATACTTTCCGTTAATCGAGAGATCAATCGACGTAAGACAGCTTTTTCGGCAACAATCTTCGCGTAATACTCCGCGTTAGCTGAAGTTGGTACCGAATTAATGACTTCTACCAAATAGGAGAGACCGCCAATATTTTGGAGATCCCCCTGACTATCTAAAATATTTCGAACAGTCGTCGCATCAATCGCATCCCCGCGGTCAGCTAGATCAATCATGGCTTTAAAAATCAAACGGTGCGAGTACTTAAAGAAATCGCCAGGCTCGATATATTCACGAACAAAGACCAATTTCCCCTCATCAATAAAGATGGCTCCCAACACTGATTGCTCCGCTTGGATATCCTGAGGTTGTGTTCGTAATTCCTCTATCTCAGCCATAAAAAACCTTTCTATCGATCGTGTTTACCCTTCGCTTACACGAATATTAATCACACCTGTAACATCTTGATAAATTTTTACAGGGACGTCAATCAAACCTGTTGAACGAATTGGAGAGGAAACTTGGATATGACGTTTATCAATTTTAATGCCAAATTGTTTCTCAAGCTCTTCTGCAATCTTTTTATTGGTAATAGAGCCGAAGGTACGGCCATCTGGCCCAATTTTTTCAGTGAATTGAACAACAGTTGCTTCTTCTTCTAATTTCGCTTTAATCTTTTGCGCTTCCGCTAACAATTCAGCATGCGCTTTTTCTTCTGACTTTTGCTTTCCACGAAGCTCACCGATTGCTTGGGCATTGGCTTCTTTCGCAAGATTTTTCTTGATCAAAAAATTTTGTGCATAACCAGTAGGCACTTCTTTAATTTCGCCTTTTTTACCTTTACCTTTTACATCCGCTAAGAAAATAACTTTCATTCTACATTCTCCTTTTCAATAGTTACTTCGTTTTCAATAGTCTCAATCAGTTGTTGACGAATACTCATCAAATCTTGACCCTCAATTTGAGAGGCTGCCGAGTTGAAATGACCTCCTCCGCCAAGCTGTTCCATGATACGCTGTACATTGACTTTGCTTCGACTTCGTGCAGAAATCGAGACAGTCCCACTTTGATTACAAGCAATGACAAAGGTTGCTTCCACCTCAGACATGGCTAGCATACTATCAGCTGCTTTACTAATGGTTACTGAATCATAGGCTTTAGTCGTATTGGCACAAGCTACGATGATATGTGGCAAAATCTTTTCACCAGTCAAGATCAGTTCGTTCACTTCGCGGTACTCGTCAAACTGAATCGCAGAGATCTCCTGGATGGTTACACTATCACTACCTCTTGAACGAAGGTAACTCGCCACATCAAAGGTCCGACTCGTAACACGTGCGGAGAAGTTCTTAGTATCCAGCATAATTCCAGCCATCAAGACACTAGCTTGAATCTTCGTTAACCGATTTTTCTTCGACTTCTGGAACTGAATAAGTTCACTAACCAATTCGCTCGCACTACTTGCTCCACTTTCAATATAGGTGATCAGAACATTTTCAGGGAAATCATCATCCCGACGATGATGGTCAATGACAATAATCTGTTGGAATTCCTGATAAAATTCTTTAGAAAGGGTCAAGGCTGTCTTAGAATGGTCAACCATAATTAACAAAGAGCGATCCGTCACCATTTGCATGGCTTCCTCTAGGGGAAGGATTTTCGTTACCTGCTCTTCTTCTAGTTTCGCAATTGCTCTTGAAATATCACTAGCCATTGCATGCGGGTCATAGACCACATAAGAGGAAGCCAAAATATTGCTAGAGAAAAACTGCATTCCCACAGACGCTCCTAAAGCGTCCATATCCAAGTTTCTATGCCCAACAATGAAAACTTGATCAACGGATTTAATCTTATCCGAAGTAGCTGTCATCATAGCGCGTGTGCGGGTCCGAGTCCGCTTAACAGCTGAAGCTGTTCCCCCACCAAAGAAAATAGGGTTTTTCTGTTCATCATTTTCTTTGACTACTGCTTGATCCCCACCACGAACTTCCGCAAGGTTTAGGTTCAAGAGAGCCACTTTACCAATCTCATCATGCTCTCCATCACCGTACGAGAATCCCATACTTAAGGTAATAGGTAGCTCACGATTTTTAGCTTCTTCACGGAATTGATCGATGACTGAAAATTTTGATTCCATCAACTGTTCTAAGACCGTGTAGTCTGTAAACAAATAGAAACGATCCATCCCCACACGTCTGTAAAACATATGGTAATGAGCTGTAAACTCTTCTACAAAGTTGGCAATAAAACTATTGATATTACTAATATCAGAGTCTGAAATGACATCTTCCAGATCATCATAGTTATCAACAGAAATAATACCGATAACAGGACGAGTTGTCACCAATCCCACAGTTGCTTCATACTCACTTGAAACATCAAAAAAGTAAACAACACTAGACGTCTGATCAAAGTAAACGGAATATTTCTTATCGGCTACAGTGACATAATGTCCTTTATCCTCAAATAGAGTATTGAGTAACTTTTTCAAGGATTCAACATCAAAGTCGCCATCATCTGTTGAAAAAATCAATTCAGCATAAGGGTTGAACCACTCTACTTCATTTGACTCTTCATTAATTTTGATAACTCCAACAGGCATTTTATCAAGGAGGGATGCTAATCCGCTTTCTGCCTGATGGTTAACGTATTGTATTTGTTCTAATTCATCTAACTCTGAAATTTGTAACTGGTATTCAAATAAAGCAATCAATCCAGCTAAGACTAAAAAAATTGCAATGAGAGTTACATAGCCTTTGCCAAAGATTCTTAAAAAAATTGCTAAAATTGCAAATGAAATAAAACCAATTAACACATAATGGATGAACGATAAACGAAATTTTTTCATCATAAACCTCTCCTCGGAATTATACCATAAATAGAGGTAAAAAGCGAGGTTTCTCTCTATATTACAGAGAAGATTGACCCGTAAAAAGCTCTTCCTCCGCCTCACTACTTTGTAAACAACGTTTACAACTATGTAAATAGCAACAAAAGATTTCAATCCATAAAATTGAGGCTGAAACATCATCTCAGCCCCATTTTATTAGTGGTTTGCCTTGCTTTTGAAGATACTCCGAGATTTACCTTCCAAGTAAACCATTAAAATAGAGATATCCGCTGGATTGACACCTGAGATACGACTTGCTTGACCAATCGTTTCTGGATTAATTAATTTAAATTTTTGACGCGCTTCGGTTGCGATGGAGTCAATATCATCCCAGTCAATATTCGCAGGAATTCGTTTTTCTTCCATACGCTTCATTTTTTCGACTTGGTCCATTGCTTTTGAAATATAGCCTTCGTATTTAATTTCAGTTTCAATCAATTCAATGATTTTATCATCCAGTTCTTCAGCTGCAGGACCTATAAATTCTACCACATCTTGGTAAGAGACTTCTGGTCTTCGCAAGAATTCTTTGGCTGTGACAGCATCTGTCAAAGGTTTAAAGCCTAGTGCTGCAACCTTCTCGTTCGTTTCCTTTACAGGTTTTAACTTGATACTGTCAAGGCGCTTCATTTCATTTTCAAACTGATACTTCTTGGTTTCAAAACGTGCCCAACGTTCATCGTCAACCAAACCAACCTCGCGACCGATTTCTGTTAAGCGCATATCTGCATTATCATGACGAAGAATCAAACGATATTCAGCACGACTGGTTAACAAACGATAGGGCTCAACTGTTCCTTTAGTCACCAAGTCATCGATCATGACCCCAATATAACCATCACTCCGTTTCAAGATGAGCTCTGGTTTTCCTTGGATTTTCAGCGCAGCATTAATCCCTGCCACAATCCCTTGACCAGCGGCCTCTTCATAGCCAGATGTTCCATTGGTTTGGCCTGCTGTAAAGAGACCTGAGATTTTCTTAGTTTCTAGTGTTGCTCGCAATTGATGTGGAAGAACCATATCATACTCAATCGCATAACCGGTTCGCATCATTTCAGCCTTCTCAAGTCCCTTAATAGAATGGACGAGATCCCGCTGAACATCCTCTGGTAAACTCGTTGACAACCCTTGAACATAGACTTCTTCTGTGTTTCGTCCCTCTGGTTCTAAGAATAGTTGATGACGTTCTTTGTCAGCAAAACGGACAATTTTATCCTCAATGGACGGACAATAGCGAGGGCCTACTCCCTTTACAACACCTGTAAACATAGGTGCCCGGTGTAAATTATTCTGGATAATTTCATGACTATGACCATTCGTATAAGTCAACCAACAAGGAACCTGATCCTTTACATAATCTTCATCGCGCGATGTATAAGAAAAATGATTTGGAGCTTCATCTCCAGGTTGAATTTCCGTTTCGTCATAATTAATTGACGATGCCTTTACACGAGGTGGCGTCCCTGTTTTGAAACGTCCAATTTCTAATCCTAGCCGTTTGAGATTATCAGCTAAATTGATAGAAGCTAGACTATGATTAGGTCCTGACGAATACTTGAGATCTCCAATGATAATTTCTCCGCGTAAAGCTGTCCCAGTAGTGACAATAACAGCCTTTGCCCCATACTCCTGGTGAGTCGCAGTCCTTACACCAACAACCTTACCATCCTCCACCAAAATCTCATCAATCATGGTTTGGCGAAGGGTCAAATTTTCTTGGTTTTCAACCGTTTTTCGCATTTCTTTTGAGTAAAGTTCTTTGTCTGCTTGAGCGCGAAGTGCACGAACCGCAGGACCTTTACCAGTATTGAGCATTTTCATTTGGATGTAGGTCTTATCGATGTTCTTCGCCATTTCTCCGCCAAGTGCATCTACTTCACGGACAACAATCCCTTTAGCAGATCCACCAATAGATGGATTACAAGGCATAAAAGCTAGCATTTCAATGTTAATAGTCGCAAGTAAGACCTTGCAACCCATACGGCTAGCAGCTAGAGAGGCTTCTACTCCTGCATGCCCAGCACCGATTACAATGATATCGTATTCTTCAATAAAATTATAAGTCATTTTTTCTCCTATTTCTCAAGATGGATGTGTCGTAATTTTCCGTCCCATTCTGGTAGGGCTGATTTTAAAAAGGCTGGTTTCAGGTCAACAGTGTGTAAATCATCTAAAGCAATCCAGCGGCAAGGTAATTGCTTTGTATCTTCCTGCATGACCAAAGGTGCATCTTCCAGCAAGTCCACCAAATAATGAAATTCAATGTTATGGTAGTGGATTCCAGCTTGTTCAAAGTGATTTTCAACCACGAAAGCTAACGGACCTGCTGTAGATGTGACACCAAGTTCCTCTTTGACTTCCCGAACTACAGCATCTTCTGTAGTTTCATTGACTTGAATAGCACCTCCGATTGTATAACAGCCGTCCTCATCTTCTATGACGAACAAGCGATTATCTTTTACAATCAAAGCAGTCGCTCTCACGCCAAAAACAGTAGAACCTATTTTCGTACGAAAATCCTGTTGCCTCATTTTACTTCCTTTCAAAATCACACAAAAATAGTCAAAACTCTGAGAAGTGCAGGACAAAAAAGCCTGCAACATCCATGAGCTTTGACCATCATTTCTATTGCTTTTATTATTGTAGCAAATTGAGAAAATTTGTCAATTTAAATATACTGACAAACTTTTCCATCTCGATAAGCATTATCAATCAAGCCACCGCCTAGACACTCTTCCCCGTCGTAAAAAACAACAGCTTGTCCTGGTGTAATAGCCCGTTGAGGTTCTGCGAAAATCACTTCTGCCTTGTCACCTTTAATATGTACAGTCACCTTGGAATCTGGTTGGCGATAGCGAAACTTAGCTGTACATTCTAACGTAAGTTCTTCAGGCATATCTCGTGTAAAGTGAACTTGACTAGCCTGTAAACTTGTTGACATCAGTGCTTCATGATAGAAGCCTTGACCAACGTAAAGAATGTTTTGACTAAGGTCTTTCCCCACTACAAACCATGGAGCATTGTCTCCACCCTGTTGTCCACCAATTCCAAGACCACCACGCTGACCGATCGTGTAATACATCAAACCGGCATGTTCACCCATATCTCGTCCATCTACGGTCATCATTTGGCCTGGCTGAGCAGGTAGGTAGTTACTGAGAAACTCTTTGAAATTCTTTTCTCCGATAAAGCAAATCCCAGTTGAGTCTTTCTTTTTAGCTGTTGCTAATCCAGCTTCTTCAGCTAGACGACGAACCTCTGGCTTTTCCAAATGTCCCAATGGGAACATGGTTTTTTGAAGTTGTTCTTGTGACAGCTGGCTTAAGAAATAAGTTTGGTCCTTCCCGTTGTCAACGCCGCGTAACATATGAACAATGCCATCTTCATCACGCGCCACACGCGCATAGTGCCCTGTCGCTACATAATCTGCACCGAGTGTCATAGCATAATCTAAAAAGGCCTTAAATTTGATTTCCTTATTACACATGACATCCGGATTTGGTGTTCGACCAGCTCGGTATTCGGCAAGGAAATATTCAAAGACACGATCCCAGTATTCTTTCTCAAAGTTGACAGAATAGTAAGGAATGCCAATTTGGTCTGCAACCACTGCTACATCTTTGTAATCTTCTGTAGCTGTACATACGCCATTTTCGTCTGTGTCGTCCCAGTTTTTCATGAAGATGCCGATGACATCGTAACCCTGTTGCTTTAATAATAAAGCCGTTACAGATGAATCCACACCACCACTCATACCAACAACAACACGTGTTTTCGAGTTATCACTCATAGATTTCTCCCATCTTTTCGTTTCTCACGATTGAAGGTCGTGGTTTGCTTCAACGATTGAAGGTCGTTTTGAGCAGTTACCATTTTAACACGCTTTATATTAGAAAACAAGCATCTTACTATTCTTTTTGTTGATCAGGATCGATGGGTTTACAAGTCTGTAAATTTAAAAAGAGTCCTATTCAAGAACTCTTTTCAAACGAATTTAATACCAGCCATTTGCTAACCAGAAATTTTTAGCTACTGACCATGATCCATAACGGTTGACAACATATTGATTGGCCACTTTTTCTTGGTTTGCAGGTGATAAATCACCATTCAAATAAGTGATAGTCAATTGATAACGACCATAATATTGGCCATTTTGTGCTGTATAACTACCACTTGACTCTTTTTGGGCAATCCATTCCTTAGCAGCTGCATCTTCCGCACTCAAGCCATCTGAAGCAGAGACAGTAGTTGTTGCTTGTGTAGTATCAGTTTTACTAGCAGGAGCTTGCTCCGTGGTTTTCTGCGTTGTATTTGCATCTTCAATCTCAAGAACTTGACCAACTGAGATGAGATTCACGTTACTAATCTTATTTTTCTTAGCAATTGCATCAACCGTTGTGTTCTTCTCTTTAGCAATAGCTGATAAAGTATCACCTGATTTGACAGTATAAGAATCTGCATTCGCTACAATTGGAAGGAAAAGTCCTGCAAGTAAACTAAGTCCAATAATTCGTTTCATCATTTGTTTTTTATTCATTATTATGTACTCCTTTATTGGTATACCTCTATACTACACAAGAAATATTTCATATTTATTGAAATTATATGTCAAATATTTCAGTCAGATGTTAGAAATACTAAAAATCCAGGATAATATAAATGCTTTAAGCCCCCTTTAAGATTTCTCAGATATTTCGGGAAAAATAGAAGAAATCATCAGCCATATCTGATATAATGAAGTAAAGTGATCACAAAGGAGCAGAGCATGAACTCTTTAAAATTCCAATCAGTTTTTGATATTATTGGACCTGTGATGATTGGCCCATCCAGTAGTCATACTGCAGGTGCTGTTCGAATTGGTAAAATTGTTTCTTCTATCTTTGGAGAGGAGCCAAAAGAAGTTGAGTTCCAATTATTTAATTCCTTCGCTAAAACCTATCGTGGTCATGGAACAGATTTAGCCTTAGTAGCAGGCATCTTAGGAATGGACACAGATGATCCTAGAATCCCAGATAGTCTAAAAATTGCACATGAACGAGGCATTCGGATTGTTTGGTCTATTCAAAAAGAAAGCAATGCTCCTCACCCAAACACAACGACTATTACTGTTAAAAATGATCATAAAACGATTTCTGTCACTGGAATCTCAATTGGTGGTGGGAACATACAGGTTACTGAGTTAAATGGCTTTGCTATCTCGCTAAATATGAATACTCCAACCATTATCATTGTTCACCAGGACGTCCCTGGAATGATCGCTCATGTCACAGAAGCTCTTTCTCGCTATGATATTAATATTGCACAAATGAATGTAACACGAGAAAAAGCTGGAGAAAAAGCGATTATGATTATAGAAGTTGACTCAAGGAGTTGTGAAGCAGCTATCGATGATATCCGTAAAATTCCTCATCTTCATAATGTCAACTTTTTCAAATAAGGAGTTCATATGTTTTATTCAATTGTAGACCTCGTAGAACAAGCAAGCACGCAATACGAAGGAAACGTTGCAGAGTTAATGATTGCAACTGAATTTGAACTAACTGGTCGTGAACGAGAAGAAGTCCTACGATTAATGACCCGTAATTTAGAAGTGATGATTGATTCTGTAAAGTTAGGATTAAATGAAAACCACTCTCGTAGTGGGTTAACCGGTGGGGATGCCGCAAAATTAGATCGCTATATCAAATCAGGAAAAACGTTATCTGACTTGACCGTCCTAACCGCAGCGAAGAATGCTATTGCTGTCAACGAACATAATGCTAAGATGGGACTGGTCTGCGCAACACCCACTGCAGGATCTGCTGGCTGCCTTCCCGCAGTTCTCACTGCAGCAACTCAAAAATTAGGGTTAAACCGTCAGCAACAATTAGATTTTCTACTGACAGCTGGAGCTTTTGGTTTAGTGATCGCAAATAATGCTTCTATTTCAGGTGCAGAAGGTGGTTGTCAAGCAGAAGTTGGTTCTGCTTCAGCTATGAGTGCGGCAGCATTGACACTAGCTGCTGGGGGAACTCCTTATCAAGCGAGTCAGGCAGTCTGTTTTGTCATCAAAAACATGCTTGGCCTCATTTGTGATCCAGTAGCAGGACTCGTGGAAGTTCCATGTGTTAAACGGAACGCAATGGGAGCTAGCTATGCCTTCATTGCTGCTGATATGGCCTTAGCAGGTATTGAATCAAAAATACCTGTTGATGAAGTGATTGACGCCATGTACCAAGTTGGTTCTAGTCTTCCGACTGCCTTTAGAGAAACAGCTGAAGGAGGATTGGCAGCAACACCAACCGGACGTAGATTACAAAAAGAGATATTTGGAGAATAGCATGCAAGCCTTATTTTTTGACTTAGATGGAACATTAGTTGACAGTTCCAAGGGAATTACAGAGAGCTTTCAACATACATTCGATACTTTGAAGGTTCCTCAACCCGATCTCAAAACCATCCGTAGTTTTATGGGACCACCTTTGATTTCTAGTTTTGAAGCTACACTTCCGGAAACTTTAGTAGATCAAGCAGTGACGCTCTATCGCCAGTATTATCATAAAAAAGGTCAATACAAATCAACTCTGTTTCCTCAGATCGTAGAAGCTTTGAAAGCATTACAAGACGAAAACATTCCTCTTTATGTAACCACTTCAAAACATGAACCAGTGGCTTTACAGATGTGTCAAGATTTAGGTGTTGCTAAATACTTTAAAGGAATTTATGGATCAAATTCAGATCGTATCCACAAAGCCGATGTCATTCGATACGCCTTGTCAATCAATGACCTTCCAAAAGAGGAGACAGTGATTATTGGAGACACAAAATTTGACCTCATTGGAGGTCAAACAGTGGGCATAAAAACCATGGCCGTCACTTGGGGATTTGGAGATCTTGAAGAGCTACTTCTTTACTCACCAGATTTTATTTGTCACTCTCCACTTGACATTCTTGAGACATTAAAAAAATAGGTTTACAAATTGTAAACCTATTTTTTAATAACCCCAAGCAGATAAACCTTGTGAGCTATATGCATTGTATGCAGCCTGGATTTGATCATCAACTGTTGCAGTTGAACCCCAACCTGGCATTGTTTGGAACAAACCACTAGCACCAGAAGCATTTGCTGCATTTACTTGACCATTTGATTCACGGGCAATGATTGCTTCCCAAGTAGAAGCAGGTACGCCAGTCATTTCAGCCATACGAGCAGCCGCATAAGATCCTTGTTCTCCAGCAGTATTTCCATTTGATAGAACAATTCCACCATTTGTTGATTGTGCAGAAGTCACTGCAGCATTTGCTGCATAAGTTGTTTGTTTTTGAGCAGCTTGTGCTGTTGCAGTTGCTGTAGGTGCACTTTCAGCAGTTTTTGCTTGCTCTTGTGGAGCAACTTTATCAATCATAGATTTTGAACGCTCACCTAACTCAATAATTTGTCCTGCATAGATCAAATCTTCATTGGTCAGATTGTTAGATGCAATAATATTTTCTACTGAAGTGTTATTTTCTAGTGCAATTTTTGATAGAGTATCTCCAGACTTCACTTCGTAAGTTTCAGCATTCACTGTAGCAATACCAGAAATGAAAAGTGATGCTGCTGAAAGTAGGGAAGTGACTGTCCATTGGAACTTTTTACTGTTCATGAATTCTATTCTCCTTTCGAACATAATTCTATCATACACACAAAATGTTACAGTTTATTGTAGAATATATTACAAATGTTACAAGAATATGTGAATTTAATGTAAAAAGCGCTTTGTATAGCGCTTTTTCCTTATTTTTGAACCAATACAACTAGCTCTATCCATTTTTTAGATAAAAAACTATCAACATGAGGCACAGAATAACGAGCAATGCCAGAGTATCTTTTACTCCCCACTGCAGAGTCCGATAGCGTGTTCGTCCCTCACCGCCTTTGTACCCTCTCGCTTCCATCGCAATTGCTAATGCATCTGCGCGTTTAAAACTAGAAGCAAATAGAGGAATGAGGATCGGAATAAAGGAACGGATCCTTTTTAATAGATTTCCCTCACCAAAATCAACACCACGTGCCCTCTGCGCATTCATGATTCGATTCGTATCATCTACTAAGGTTGGAACAAAGCGCAAACTCATAGATAGCATTAACCCAATCTCATGAGCCGGAACCTTAATAATTTTCAGTGGGGTAAGGATCTTTTCAACAGCATCTGCTAAACTCAATGGTGTCGTCGTCACGGTTAAAATCGTCGAATAAAAAATGATTAAAATAAATCTACAAAATATGATAGTAGCTTGCATCAATCCTTGGTCGGTTAATTTAAAAAACCACCATTGATACAAAATAGTTCCTTGAGAGGTCGCAAATAATTGAAAAATAGTTGTAAAAGCAATGATAAAAATCATTGATTTTAAGCCTTTGACATAAAAACTAACCGAAATCCTCGTTAGATACATTAAAACAAAAATAAAACCAAAGAGAAGAACATTTGTCTGGATATTATTTGCCCAAAACAGAAGAAATATGAATAAAAACATTGAGAGCAACTTCCCACGAGGATCTAGTTGGTGGATAATGGAGTTTCCAGGAATATACCTTCCTAAAATCATATTATTCATGAAGTAACAGCTCCTTTAGTTCCTCAATTTTGATTGGTAGTCTGTCCAGAGGAAGTCCTCTTCGTTTCAATTGAAGAGCAAAATTCGTAATTTGTGGGACTCCTAATTGAAGCTTTTGTAAATACTCAACCTGTTGAAACACTTTCCTTGGGGATCCGTTTAGGACAAGTTTTCCCGCTTCCAAAGCAAATACGGTATCAGCAAAATTTGCTACATCATCCATCGTATGAGTTACCAGAACTAGGGTCATCCCATTTTTATGTAATGTTTCAAACAGCGCCATCAATTCCTTTCTTCCAGCAGGATCTAGCCCTGCTGTTGGCTCGTCCAATACTAAAATCTCTGGTTCAATAGCTAAAATACCCGCGATCGCAACCCGTCTCATTTGTCCACCAGATAGTTCAAATGGACTTTTATCATAGATAGACTCTTCTAAACCAACGATCGCTAATTTTTCTTTGGCTATTTCCTCCGCTTTGTCCTTAGGTACCCCAAAATTTTGTGGTCCAAAGGCTACATCAGCTAGAACAGTTTCCGCAAATAGCTGACTTTCTGGAAATTGAAAAACCAAACCGACTTTTTTTCTCAGGTACTTCATTTCTTTTGGCTCAGAATGATTATCTAAAACAAAATCTTCAAATTGAATCGTTCCTGTAGTCGGACGCAGTAAACCATTTAGTAATTGCAACAAAGTAGACTTGCCACTACCAGTATGCCCGATGATGGCTGTATAAGATCCATCTTTTATTTCCAAACTAATATCAGAAAGCGCCTGCCCTTCAAAAGGACTTCCCTCTTGATAAGTATAATAGACATTCTTTAAAGAGATTCCCATAGTTGGTCTAATAACTCACTTTCTGTTAGATAATCCTGTTTTAGCGGAAAATGCGAGCTGAGAGATTCTTGAACCTGCTTACTAAAAGGCTTATCTAGTCCAATCTCATTAAGGTCATTTCTTGAAAACAATTCCCGCGGCGTCATAGAAGACTCTAGTTTTCCTTTTTGAAAGACGAGTGTTCGATCACTTAAGGCAATTTCGGTTAAATCATGGGTAATGGAGATAATTGTTAATTGAAATTTTTTCTGAAGTTCTCTCATTACCGCCATTAGATCCTCTCTGCCTTCTGGATCTAACATACTAGTTGCTTCATCAAGGATAATAATAGTTGGTCTCAAGGCGATAATACCTGCTATGGCCACCCGTTGCTTTTGACCACCTGACAAACGAGATGGTTCGCGATCTTTAAATTCCAGCATACCGACTTGCTCAATAGCCTTCTCCACACGTTGAAACATTTCTTCCCGTGGAATTCCTTGATTTTCTAAACCAAAGGCAACATCATCTTCTACTGTCGCACCAACAAATTGGTTGTCAGGGTTCTGAAATACAATCCCAATTTTACTACGAATTTCCCATATAGTTTCACGAGTCAGTTGTTTTCCATCAACGTAAATCTCACCAGACTCAGCTTCCAAAAGGCCATCAATCAGGCGTACAACTGTAGATTTCCCACTACCATTGTGTCCAACAATCGAAAGCCACTCTCCTTGTTTCACGTGAAACGAAACCGTGTCAATTTGATACTCTTCTACTGTTTTATCGTATCGAAAGGATACATTTTTTAGCTCAATCATCTGTTTCATTTATTTAAATGTGTCTTTAAAGAGATAGCTACTTCCCTTAAAGTAGTCGTAACCAGAATAAATTGTGAAAATCAATGCAATATAAAGCAACACTTGCCCTGGAAGTGTCCAATGGCAAAGCAAAAAGATAATGGCAAACATTTGGCTAAAGGTTTTAATTTTCCCTGGCATGGCTGCAGCAAGAACTGTACCACCTGTCTCAACAAGTAGAAGACGCAAACCAGTAACAGCTAACTCACGACAAATGATAACGGCTGCAATCCAAGCAGGAACCATTTTTAATTCAATCATCATGATAAAAGCTGACATGACCAATAATTTATCTGCCATTGGATCCGCAAATTTACCAAAATTACTAACTACATTCCATTTTCGTGCAAGAAAGCCATCTAAATAATCTGTAATACTAGCAATTGCAAAAATAACTGCCGCTACAATATGTCCTAAGTAAGAGTGACTTAAACTTAAAATGGCAATAAAAATAGGAATCATCACAACCCGAATTAATGTCAATGCATTAGGAATATTTTCTTTTTTCATACTTCCTCCAAAAAATAAACTATCTTTACATCTATTTTACAGATGCTGTAAACTCATAAAAATATACGATATAAATCACAAAACCAAGAATGACAAAACTAACTAGTAGATAATACAGGATTGGTAACCAGCTCGCTTTCTGTCTTAATTTTCTTGAATGAAGCTCTTCGTCATCTACAAGTATCTCTTCATCAAATAACAATTCTTTTCCTTCACGAAAAGCTGTCAATAGGATGGACTCATCTAATCCCAAAGCCCATGCTAACTTTTTAAGATAGATCTGAGCGTAAAAGGGACTCGGTAATAGATCAAACTCATCGTTTTCCAACGCTTCTATATAAGGAATTTCAATGGCTGTCTTATTTGACACATCCTGTAAACTTAAGTGTAAATTCACTCTTGACAGTCTTAACACTTGACCAATCGTTCTCTTCTTCATGTTTTCCCTTCTTGATACATTGTTTACTACTTTTGAAAAATCATATAGTCAACCATATCAGCATGGTCGATGAACTGACGCCCTAATTTGATGATATCTTGTAAACTAATACCTTGTAAAATCTTTGGAAGATCATAAGAAGTGCTACCGTCTGAAAAATATTCAAACTGAGTAGCACTATACTCAAGCGAATTTAAACCTTGTAAGAAATCACCAAACATTTCGCTTTTAATCGTATCCAAATGTTCTTGATTGACATCTGGATCCTTCTCAAATTGTTTGATCGCTGATCTAAATTGATGAGATAAGGACACCGGTTCTTGAGTATCCATTGTCAAAATAACGAAATGAAATAATTCCTCAACCTCGACTTCAAGTGTCAATGAGTTGTCAATCTTCCCAGCTTCATATAAACTTTGAAACCGTTGCGAAGTCCAACCAAACATCATCGAAAACAGTAATTTCAACATCAATTTATAACGAAATTTTTCCTCTTCCTTAATGATATCATTTCCTCGAATTCCAATTGCCAACTTAGGAGTAGCAACTTCCATTCTACAAGATTGATTCAATCTTACTTCATTTTTTTCTACAGGAAAACGTTCTAACTCCACAGATGGATGAGGAGGAACCAGATCATATTCCTTTACTACTTGCAATACTTCATCAACATCAAAGTTTCCGATCACTAATAAGTGCATTTGAGAGGGATGATAGAATAGATCAAAGTTTTCACGGAGATTATCTATTGTAATGTCAGAAATAGACTCCCTAGTTCCAGCAATATCATCTGCTAACGGTGTTCCAGGATATAAATTTTCTAAAGCACCAAAAAATAATCGATAGTCTGGACTATCTTGGTACATTCCAATTTCTTGTTGAATGATTTCTCTTTCCTTAGATACAGATTTTTCTGTAAAGGAAACCTTTGAAACCATCTCCAATAACAATTGAATATTTTCAGGGACCTTTGAAGTTGTTGAGAAAAGATAACTTGTCTTTGTAAAGCTTGTAAAGGCATTACTTTCCGATCCTAAATGAACGAATTTTTTTAAATAATCTTGACCATTTTCATCTTCAAATACTTTGTGTTCTAGAAAATGAGCAATTCCTGCAGGATATTGCCTTTCATCACCATTCACTAGAATTCGTGTATCCACTGAGCCAAACTTAGTTGTGATTATTCCATAGGTTTCATAATAATCTTCTTTGGGAATTAAATGAATAGTCAACCCATTTGACAAGCGTGTAAAGTATACTTGCTCACCAACTGATTCATAATATTTTTCTTTAATTTTCAATCTTTACACTACTTTCCTTCCATAAAATAAACAGACTGTAAATTAATTGTTTTTGCCACTTCAATAATTTCTTCTCTACTAACCTTATCGATGGACTCTAACCACTCTTCTAAAGGAAGGACTTTCTTTCCTAGGATCGTTTTCAAATATTCCCTTTCAATCAAGGTATTTTGCCGATCCTGTGCTAATAAGGTCGTATTCACCAACATTTCTTTTGTCAATTGAAGCTCTGACTCTGTAAACTTGCCTCGTTTTAAATCATTCAACTGTCTCATAATCAAGGTCATTACTTTCGTACGAGATTCCTTATCAATGCCTGCAAAAACTCTCATGAAGCCTGTAAAAATATCAAAATGGCTTGAGATTGTATAAGCGAGGCCTTCTTTCTCACGAATTATTTGAAAAAGTCTCGAATGCGAGAAAGCTCCCAGCATCCCATTTAATACAACTAGAGGGATATGGAGAGATTCTCCATACTGGGTAGAAAAATGGTAACCTAATTCTAAAATAGATTGTTGGTTTTGTTTTTGCTCTAACTTTTCTCTTACAACATTTGTAAAAGGTTGTTGATAGGTGACAGACAAATTGTTATCACGTGGCTTGAATTCAAACTGGGTCACTCGATCCACAATAGCGACCTCATTAAAGTCACCTATGAAAAAGAAGTCAATGTTATCTAATTGGAGCATCTGATGAAACTGTTCAAGAGAACTTTGAGCTGTTTCTTGTCTCACTAAATCAACTTTCCCCAATCTTGACATCCCGATTGTTTCGTCTTCAAAAAATAGTTGATTCAATTGCCCATGTGCATAATAATAAGGCTCTTCAATTTCTGACTCCAAATCGGAAATTGTATTTTTCTTTTCAACGTCAAATGTATCACTGTCAAAGTGATCTTCTACTACCAAAGGTGAAAAGAAGATAGTTTCTATAATGTCCAAAACCTCATCCGTAAGAACATTTTTCTTGCTCAAAAAGTCATCGCGCACAAAGGAAATATTCAAATCAACATAATGAACACGCCCCCTCTTAGAGACTGAGGTTGACAATTCTACCCCATATAGACTCGCTAATTTTTCACGGAATAATTGTGAAGTTGGATATTTTTGATTTGCAGTTTCCATCATACAGGCTACTAAAACACGCGCAGCCACGGTATTTTCATCTAATGGTGATGAAAAACGGACCTTAATTTTATTGGTTTTAAATTTTTTTGATTGAAGAAAGTGAAGATTCACGCCCTTTACTAATTCCATTTTCATCCTCGTTCTACTCAATAGTAACTTTCATTATAACACGAAATCACACTAAAATCCTAATTCAAACTGTGAAAAAGCTCCTCAAATCACTCAACATTCTCTACCCTAGAAAAACTAAAAATATGGTATAATAACACGCAAAGAGGTGAACTATGAATTACAAATTATTTGATGACTTTATTACATTACAAGCAATCTTAAAAGAACTCGGCATTATACAGAGTGGTGGTGCAATCAAAGCCTTTCTTCAAGAAAAAGAAGTCTTTGTGAATGGTGAATTAGAACAACGGAGAGGCCGTAAACTTCGTGTCAATGATCAGATTGACATTCCTGAACTGAGCATGACTATCACCATTCTTGAACCTTCTCAAGAAGAAATAGAAGAACATCTTAAAGAGAAGGAAGAAAAGGAACGTGTTGCTAAACTTGTCAAGCAACTCAATCAACAACAAAAGAAACAACCGACAAAGACTAACAAAAAAGAAAAAGCAATTCGCTTTCCTGGTATCTCCTAATGTGGTTAAAACACTTATCCATTCAACATTTTCGTAATTATCAAGAACTAGAAGTCGAGTTTCATCCTGGATTAAATATTTTCCTAGGTCAAAATGCTCAAGGAAAGACCAATATTCTCGAATCAATTTATTTTCTAGCTTTAACCAGAAGTCATCGAACACGAAATGATAGAGATCTCATCTATTTTGAATCCACCGATTTTAAAGTTTCTGGTCAATTGCAAAGAGAAACTGGTCCCCTTCCATTAGAAATTTCCTTGACACCAAAAGGTCGGATAACTAAGGTAAATCATTTGAAACAAGCCAAATTATCAAACTATATTGGCCATATGAATGTTGTCCTTTTCGCACCCGAAGATTTGCAACTGATCAAAGGATCACCTGCAGGGCGCCGAAAGTTTATTGACATTGAATTAGGTCAGATGAAACCTCTCTATTTATCCGACTTATCTCAATACAACCATGTACTGAAACAAAGAAATAGTTATCTAAAAAATTCGGAAAAAATTGATGCTACATTTTTGGAGGTCTTAGATTCACAACTAGCTAGTTTTGGAAGTCGCGTCATCCATCATCGGCTTGAGTTTATTAAGAAATTAGAAGCCAAAGCAAAAGAAAAACACACTCGACTTTCTGACAACAAAGAAGACCTATCGATTCAATATCAGTCAACTGTTTTTTCTGAAGAAGGAAATGATATAGAAGAGCAGTTTCTCTCTATGTTGGAAAAAAACCGTCAGAAGGATATTTTTAGGAAAACAACAAGTATTGGGCCTCACAGGGATGATTTGGCATTTTTTATCAATAATATGAATGCTACCTTTGGTAGTCAAGGCCAGCATCGAAGTGTTGTTCTCTCTCTAAAATTAGCAGAAATCGAATTGATGGAAGAAATCACAAGAGAAAAGCCTATTTTATTACTTGACGATGTCATGAGCGAACTTGACAATTATCGTCAACTTCAACTACTTGAAACCATCTCTAATAATATTCAAACATTTATTACAACGACCACTCTCGATCATTTAAAAGAACTGCCTGAAGAGTTGAAAATTTTCACTGTTCAAGCTGGTCATATCAAAACAGCATCTTGACAATACTGTCAAGATGCTGTTATTTTTATTTACAAATGTGTAAATTTATTGTGCCGAGTAGTTAGGAGCCTCGTTTGTAATTTGCACATCATGAGGATGGCTTTCTTTCAATCCGGCGCCACTCATTTCGACAAATTGTGCATGATCATGTAAATCTTGAATGGTTGCTGCACCAACATAACCCATACCTGAACGAATACCACCGATCATTTGGAAGACCATATCTGCTACAGAACCTTTATAAGCAACGCGTCCTTCAATTCCTTCAGGGACTAATTTATTGGCTTCATTGACAGATCCTTGGAAGTAACGGTCGCTAGAACCTTTCTTCATTGCTGCAATAGATCCCATACCACGGTATGTTTTAAACTTACGACCTTGGAAGATTTCTGTTTCACCTGGTGCTTCATCTGTACCTGCAAGCATTGAACCAAGCATTACTGCATTTCCACCAGCTGCGAGTGCTTTGACAATATCTCCTGAATACTTGATACCACCATCAGCAATGATCGTTTTTCCATATTCACGAGCTACAGCTGCTGCATCATAAATGGCAGTCACTTGAGGAACACCAACCCCTGCAACAACACGAGTTGTACAGATTGATCCTGGACCAATTCCGACCTTAACTACGTCTACCCCTGCATCAAATAATGCACGAGCACCTTCAGCAGTTGCAATATTTCCTGCAATCAAGGTACGATCTGGGAAGTGAGCACGAATTTCTGCAATCTTACGAAGAACACCCGCAGAATGTCCATGAGCAGTATCAATGACAATTGCGTCTGCACCAGCTTCAAAAAGAGCTTCTGCACGTTCAAAAGTATCTGAAGTAACCCCTACGGCCCCAGCCACAAGCAAACGACCAAATTCATCCTTAGCCGCATTTGGAAACTCAATAACTTTTTCAATATCTTTGATTGTAATCAAGCCAGAAAGACGACCATTTTCATCTACCAATGGTAATTTTTCAATACGGTGCTCTTGTAGAATGCGTTCAGCTGTTCCCAAATCAGTCCCAACTGGTGCAGTCACCAAATTTTCACTCGTCATATGATTTGAAATGGGTTGATTGTAATCAGAAATAAAACGCAAATCCCGGTTTGTAAGGATACCAACTAATTTACGATTTTCAAGTGTTTCAACAACAGGAACACCACTAATTCGATATCGTCCCATCAACTCATCTGCTTCTGCAATTGTATGAGACGGAGTCAAATAGAATGGATCAATGATAACCCCATTTTCAGAGCGTTTTACTTTGCGTACTTCATCTGCCTGTTGCTCAATTGACATGTTTTTATGGATAACACCAAGTCCACCAGCACGTGCCATGGCAATTGCCATTTGACTTTCAGTCACCGTATCCATAGCAGCAGTAATGATTGGGATATTCAAGCGTAAATTACTTGCTAATTGTGTACTTAAATCTGCATCATTAGGCAATACGTGACTTTCTGCTGGAATCAAAAGCACGTCATCGAATGTAAACCCTTTTTTCAAAAACTTTGTGTCCCAATTAGACATTAGCTGGATCCTCTTTTCTTTTTATTTGAGCAAGGCTCGAATTTTTATTGTTAATATCATACCATTCTATGGCAATTTGTCAATCATTTATTGGTAAATTATCAATGAGCAGTAAAGAAATGTTCGCTATTAATGAAGTCGTTTTATTTTTTAAAATAGGTAATTCCCATCGCAGATTTTACTTCATCCAGTGTTTGAGCTGCTACATTTCGAGCGCGCTCACTTCCTTTTTCAAGAATAGAGTAGACTTCGCCCATATCCTTTGCAAACTCAAGACGTCTTTCACGAATCGGTCTTAATTCACGATCTAAAATTTCTAAAAGATATCGTTTGGTCTTTACATCACCAAGTCCACCACGTTGATAATGTTCTTTCATTTCTGCAATTTCAGCTGCATCTTCTGGACGGCCAAATACATCCAGGTAATGAAAGACCATATTACCTTCAATTTTTCCTGGATCCTCTACTTTAATATGATCAGGATCAGTATACATACTCATCACTTTTTTCTTTAAAGTATCTGCATCATCAGCTAGGTAAATGCCATTATTCAACGATTTAGACATTTTAGCATTTCCATCTAAACCAGGTAAGCGCCCTGCTGCTTCATTTTCAGGATAAATTCCTTCCGGTTCCACCAAAGTATCTGTATTATAAGCATGATTAAAGGAACGAACAATCTCACGAGTTTGCTCAATCATTGGCTTTTGATCATTTCCTACTGGAACAAAATTCGCTTTAAATGCTGTGATATCGGCTGCTTGTGAAATGGGGTATACCAAAAATCCTGTTGGAATACTCTCACCAAAACCTTTTTGAGAAATCTCGGTTTTTACAGTTGGGTTTCTTTCAAGTCGCGCCAAAGATACAAGATTCATGTAATACATGGTCAATTCCGCTAATTCAGGAATCTGACTTTGAATGAAAATCGTAACTTTTTCAGGATCTAGTCCAGCTGCCAGATAATCCAAAGCAACATTACCAATAGATTCTACAATCGTTTTTGGATCTTTTGCATGGTCTGTCAAAGCTTGCTGGTCTGCTAGGAAAACAAACATATTATACTCGTCTTTATTTTGCAACAAGACGCGATTTTTTAAAGAACCAACATAGTGGCCGATATGGAGTTTTCCTGTCGGTCTATCTCCTGTCAGAATGATGGGTTTTGTCATACTCTTCTCCTTAATCGTTATCCCTATCATTATAGCACTTTCTAGTTGAAAATGTTAGTCTATCCTCTATGTTTGTAAGGAATTAACACTTTACTAAACTGTCAATTTCGTTTACATCATTGTAAAAACAAATTGACAGTAAAAAAGTTGAATTTTCCCCTATTTTCTAGTAAAATGAAGACATTATAGAAAGAGGAGAAAATCATTGCTTACAGTATCAGACGTCTCACTACGTTTTAGTGATCGAAAATTGTTTGACGATGTCAATATCAACTTTACAGAAGGAAATACATACGGTCTCATCGGTGCCAACGGTGCTGGAAAGTCAACCTTTTTAAAAATTTTAGCTGGAGATATTGAACCAACAACTGGTCATATTTCTCTTGGCCCTGATGAACGTTTGTCTGTTTTGCGTCAAAATCACTTTGACTACGAAGACGAGCGGGTCATCGATGTTGTCATTATGGGAAATGAAAAGCTCTACAACATTATGAAAGAAAAAGATGCTATCTACATGAAAGAAGATTTCTCTGATGAAGACGGCGTCCGTGCAGCTGAACTTGAAGGTGAATTTGCCGAACTCGGTGGATGGGAAGCAGAGAGTGAAGCATCTCAATTACTTCAAAATCTAAATATTTCAGAAGACCTTCATTATCAAACTATGAGCGAGTTATCCAATGGGGATAAAGTGAAAGTTCTCTTAGCTAAAGCCCTTTTTGGTAAACCAGATGTCCTTCTTTTGGACGAACCGACCAATGGATTGGATATTCAATCCATTACCTGGTTAGAAGATTTTCTGATTGATTTTGAAAATACGGTTATCGTTGTATCCCACGACCGCCACTTTTTGAACAAAGTCTGCACCCATATGGCGGATCTTGACTTTGGAAAAATTAAACTTTACGTCGGAAACTATGATTTCTGGAAAGAATCTTCTGAACTTGCAGCAAAATTACAAGCAGATAGAAATGCAAAAGCTGAAGAAAAAATTAAACAATTACAAGAGTTTGTCGCACGTTTCTCAGCCAACGCTTCAAAATCAAAACAAGCAACTTCGCGTAAAAAAATGCTTGACAAGATTGAACTTGAAGAAATTGTTCCATCTAGTCGGAAGTACCCATTTATCAACTTTAAGGCAGAACGAGAAATTGGTAACGATCTCTTGACAGTTGAAAATCTTTCTGTCAAGATTGATGGAGAAACCATCCTTGACAATATCAGCTTTATCTTACGTCCTGGTGACAAAACCGCGCTTATCGGACAGAACGATATTCAAACAACCGCTTTAATCCGTGCATTGATGGATGATATTGAATATGAAGGAACTGTCAAGTGGGGAGTTACAACTAGTCGATCATATCTACCAAAAGACAACAGTCGTGATTTTGCAGGTGGTGAAAGTATTCTTGATTGGCTTCGTCAATTTGCAAGTAAAGAAGAAGATGACAATACTTTCCTTCGTGGTTTCTTAGGACGTATGCTCTTTTCGGGTGACGAAGTTAACAAGTCTGTCAACGTCTTGTCAGGGGGAGAAAAAGTTCGTGTCATGTTGTCTAAATTGATGCTCCTCAAGTCAAATGTTCTTGTACTGGATGATCCAACCAATCACTTGGATTTGGAGTCTATCTCAAGTTTGAATGATGGATTGAAGAATTTTAAAGAATCGATTATCTTTGCCAGCCATGACCACGAATTCATTCAAACACTCGCCAACCATATTATCGTTCTTTCAAAAAACGGCGTAATCGATCGTATTGATGAAACCTATGATGAGTTTCTTGAAAATGAAGAAGTTCAAGCAAAAGTGAAAGAACTTTGGAGTCAATCATAAAAATAAAGAGCCCTGAAATCATTATTTCAGGCTCTTTCAGTAGAAATATATGAATAAAACAAAGCTAAAAACATCCCTTTTTATAGTATCTTCTTTCCTGATTCCAGCTATCATAATGTTCTTTATTTACTTCTCACAAGGAATCTACTGGAACAGTGATACATCCCCCTTATTAGGAGATGGTTATCATCAGTATGTCATTTTTGATGCCACACTTCGAAATATTTTACACGGGACAGATAGCCTATTTTACAGTTTTCAAAGTGGATTAGGCATTAATTTCTATGCACTCAGTAGCTATTATCTAGGAAGTTTCTTTTCTCCTCTTGTCTTCTTCTTTAATGCACAATCCATGCCGAATGCTGTTTACCTCATCACTCTTCTTAAATTTGGAGCTATTGGGTTAAGCACTTATATTAGTTTACATGGAATGTTTTCTAAAATTCCTAGATCCCTGGTTCTTACCCTTTCAACCTCATTTGCTCTTATGAGCTTTGCTATCAGCCAAATTGAAATCAAAACTTGGCTTGATGTTTTTATCCTAGCACCATTAATTCTTTATGGATTCAAAAAACTCATTTACAATGAGGGAGAGATTCTCTACTTTATCAGCTTAACCAGCTTGTTTATCCAAAATTATTATTTTGGGTTTATGATGTCTATTTTTCTTATTTTATGGTACTTGACACAACTGTCATGGGACATCAAAGGAATTGGAAAACGCTTCTTTCATTTTGTGATTGTATCTCTTTTATCAGTTATAACAAGCCTTGTGATGTTATATCCAACCTTCTTAGATTTACGCACTCATGGAGAAAGTTTTTCAAAGGTTGACAGTATCTTTACAGAAAAAAGTTGGTATCTTGACGTATTTGCAAAAAATTTCATTGGAAGTTTTGACACTACTAAATATGGATCAATTCCAATGATCTACGTGGGATTATTTCCACTTCTTTTAGCGATTACCTTTTTCTTTGTAAAGTCGATCAAGTTTCACGTGAAACTTTCTTACTTTATACTCTTGACCATTCTTATTTTGAGTTTTCGTTTTCAATTATTAGATCTCCTTTGGCAAGGTATGCACGCGCCAAATATGTTTCTTCATCGATACTCTTGGATCTTTTCTTTGACGATTATTCTGATGGCAGGAGAAGTACTAAATCGAATAGAGGAGATCACTTGGATTCGTTTTAGTCTTGCTAATTTCCTCCTTATTCTAGGATTTGGAGCAACTGTCCTTTACAGCAGTCACTATAAATTTTTAGATGCAGTCAATTTCATTGTTACTTTTGAGTTTTTAATTGCTTTCTATTTGGTCTGTTTAGGATTTATCCTAAAAAAGATACCGCCTAGACTTTTCTATCTTTCGATCCTGTTTTTCTCCATCTTTGAATTATCGGTGAATAGTTATTATCAAATAGAAGGAATTGCGAATGAATGGGTCTTTGCTTCTCGGTCATCCTACGAACGAGACTTAAAAGCCATCCAATCCTTAGTAAGAGAGAAGACAGACTCTAATTATCGGACTGAGATTCTACAGCCACAAACGGGCAATGATAGCATGAAGTATGGTTATAATGGAATTTCTCAATTTTCATCTGTACGAAATACGGATGCTAGCTCGACATTGGACAAACTTGGATTTAAATCTGAAGGAACCAACCTCAATCTTCGATACCAAAACAATTCTATTTTAATGGATAGTCTATTTGGTGTTCGCTATAATTTAAGCCAACAACCTGTTCAAAAATTTGGATTTAAAGAGATTGCAACCAAAAATGGAGTCTCACTTTCAGAAAACGAATATGCCTTACCAATCGCCTTTCTGTCAGCAAAACCTTATAAAAATACTTCCTTTACGAATTTGACACTGGATAATCAGACACGATTCATCCATCAAATCACAGATGAAAAATATAAATTTTATAAGAAATTAAATATTCTCTCGCCTACTTCACAAAATACTACATCTTCGTTGCAAACTGCAAAAATTGAAGAAGATAGTCATCTATCCTACGCAAGTATTCAATATGAAGTAACGGTTCCTGCCCATAGCCAACTATATGTCAATGTTCCAAATTTACAATTTTCAAACGATGATCGGAAAGATATTGAAATCAGCTACAATGGACAGACCCAACGCTATACCATTGATAATGCCTTTCCATTCTTTTCGATTGGCCATTTTGACACAGAAGAAACAGTTACTATTCGTTTGAGTTTTCCAGAAAATTCGACAGTCTCCTTTGATACACCAGAATTTTTTGCTCTGGATCTTGACCAATACACACAAGCTATCGCTAGTATTCGTCAGCAAGAAGTTGCTATTCACAAAAAGAAAAACAAATTGGTAGCAGCCTATAACGCAAATAGAGACACTACCCTTATTTTTACACTCCCTTATGATAAAGGCTGGTCAGCTAAACAAAATGGAAAGCCTATCCAAATTCATCGCATCCAGAAAGGATTGATGGGAGTTCGTGTTTCAAAAGGATCCGGAACAGTCACCTTAACATTTGTTCCCCAAGGCTTCATTGAAGGACTCATTGCCTTTTTCGTTGGAATCATTCTCTTCTTCCTCTACGAATGGAGACAAATAAAAAGACGAAAAAGTTAAGGAATCTAACCATCGTTCACTTATAAATAAAAGGCTAGGATAGTCATTATCCTAGCCTTTTTCAAAACAAAAAAAACACCCAAATGGGTGCTATACTAGCTCCGCCAGTAGGACTCGAACCTACGACATCATGATTAACAGTCATGCGCTACTACCAACTGAGCTATGGCGGAATGAGATATAGTCCGTACGGGATTCGAACCCGTGTTACCGCCGTGAAAAGGCGGTGTCTTAACCCCTTGACCAACGGACCATATATTCATTAACAGAACATATCCCATTATATCAAAATTTAACTAATTGTCAAGCACTAAATTCTAAATTTTGCTCTTCAATTAATTTTTTGGCACGTTTGATATTGCTTCTTGAGATTGGACAAGAATACCCTTCTTTCAACAGCAGCTGTTTCTTTTTCTTATCCATTCCAATGATCATACTTCTATTCACGATAAAAGATTGATGGGGACTGAAATATCTCTCCTCCACATCTTTCTCCAAGACATCTGATAAACTTCCCGCAATTTCTTTTTGAAAATTTTTCCCAACTAAGTTTAATTTATAAGCCGAACCAACAGTTTCAATATAAAGAATATCCTTAAATGGAATTTTTATCTTTTTATCCTTAAAGTCATACTCAAAATAATCTGTCAAATCATCATTTCCAATTTGAATAGTTGTTAGGTACTCAATACACTCCTTGATTTTTAATCTAAATAAATCTTCATTCAAATTTTTATCAATAAAATCTAAGGCAGATACTTTATAACGATAGGTAATCGAAGCGAATTCTGATTTTGTAGTAATAAAAACAATAATGGCATAAGGATTTGCTTCTCGTATTTTTTGAGCAATTTCCAGCCCACAATACTCATTGTCTTGGATATGAATATCTAGAAAATATAATTGGTGGATATCCGAATGTTGGATATAATTTTCAAATTCCGAAATTTTACCGGTAGAAATCACTTCAAGTTTAATTTCTAATTCCTTAGCAATTTCTGCAATATGTTTTTCTACCCGTATCTGTTGAGAGAGCTCATCTTCTAATAAAAAAATCTTCATTCTTGTTCGTATCCTCCAATCTTCAAAACTTGTAAAAAACGATTTCCTTGCAATTCCGTTTCTAAAAACATCGTTCCATAATTTGCTAAGATTTTTCTCACATTATTTAATCCTAGTCCTCTATTTTCCCCTTTTGTCGAATAGCCTTCTTCATATATTTTTCTAATATCAAAAGTGATTTCATTTGTTGTATTATGAATCACTAAGTAAACAATTTTTGAAATAGAGAAAATAGCAATATGAACTTTCTTTTCTTCTGCTTCTTTTGAAGCTTCCAAAGCGTTTGTCACTAGAATCCCAACGATTCTCACGATATCCAATAAATCAACTGGTAGTTGCTCGATTGGTTCACTCGTTTCAAAGGTCATTTCTACCCCAGCATCTCTTGCATCCAACCAACCTCGAATCAAAATACTTCGTAAAGCAGAATCTTTGATATTGACCAAGTTGAATCCTGATAATGCTTCTGTATTGATCTCTTTATAACCTTTTTCCAATACTTCTCTATGGATTCTCTGTATTTCTGGAATATTTTCTTCCTCAATAGCTAATGACATAGAAATAACTAAATTTCCCAAATCATGACGAAATCCCCTAACAATAGAATAGAGACTTTGAATTTCAGCCATATACCGACTCATTTGTTGCTCAGAAAATTCTTTATACTCCAGTTCTAAATTTTTACGATACTGATCTCGCTCGATTTTCATATGGAATAAGCTGACTACAAAAGAGAAAAAACAAATCGTTGCCAACATACTCCCAAAATTTTTAAATTGCGCTTGTTCACTAATCCATAAAGCAAAATTAATCACTACAAATATAGCAAAATAGACACAGATGAGTTTCTTTAAATATTTTTCAAATTCTTGCTCATAAAAAGGAGTGAAATCAAATTCAAATAAGTCAATTAACTTCAAAATGATTCCTAAAGAAAACAAACGAATACACATATTGTAGACAATCGAGTAAGCTGCTACAACAGCATCTCCCAACACTGAAGAGACAATTATCGTCAGAAAAGTTGCTGTTCCTTCAACCGCTAAATAAGTAAAAAAAGAATAAAAAATGGCGCACAAGCGATTCGTCCGATTGGCATAATGATAATAAGGATATAAATAAACCGGCCATAAGAGCATATTTAAATCAGAGAGTCGAATATTTGAAAATAAAGTCACATCTAAAAATACTAAGAGACTTTCAAAAAGAAGAACAAAGGTGCTCAGCAGAAAGATAAATGCAAATTGATGTTCCTGATAGATTTTTTCGTCCACTAACGCAAACGTCAGAACAATGATCCCTCCCAAGAGAAAAGACAAGATTAATGACTGAATCACACAAACTCTCCCACTTTGTTTTTTCTATTTTATTATACTCTAGTATTATTATAAAAAAATAAAATTTTATATACAAAAAATTATAATATAAAATAGCCTAAAATTAAAGGGAATAGGTAAAATTGTAATGTTTTTAATGTTTTTGTTACATGAATGAAAACTATTTTACACAATTTATATAATCTACATTTTGCACTATATAGGGATTGTTAGTTCTTTTTTAAAAATATTCCTAATAAATCATTTCATTACTATTTGTCTATAGTGAAGTATACAAAAATTAATAGATAATGAAAATTTATACATTCTTACATAAAAAAATGCAGCAAAAGCTGCATCTCTCATTTGATCCCAGCAGGATTCGAACCTGCGACCGTTCGCTTAGAAGGCGAATGCTCTATCCAGCTGAGCTATGAGACCGAACTTACTTCATTTTAGCAGAAAAAGGAAGGAGCGTCAAGGTTATTTATGGTAAGGACTCCCCTGTTGAATCATGAAAGCACGATAGATTTGTTCCACCAACACTAATTTCATCAACTGATGAGGAAGAGTTAATTGACCAAAGCTCATTAATAGATTTCCTCTTTTTTTCACTTCAGGAGACAGACCAAGACTGCCTCCAATAACAAAAGTAAGGTTTGAATAACCAGATGTCATAATCTGGTCAATCGTTTGACTAAATTTCTCTGAAGGAAATTGTTTTCCTTCGATGGCTAATACAATCACATATTCCTTATCTGAAATCTTAGAGAGAATTCGTTCCCCCTCTTTTTCAAGGATTTGTTGATTTTCGAGTTGACTGGCACGATCTGGAGTTTTTTCATCAACTAACTCAACCTGTTCTACTTTTGCAAATCGACCAAGCCTTTTAATATACTCCGCGATCCCATCTTTTAAGTATTTTTCTTTTAATTTTCCAACGGTTATCAATTTAATTTTCATTCCCCTATTGTAGCATAATTCTTCAATTCCACAAATAATCCACAGCTATAGAAAGGAAATCTATTCTATAAAGTCCTTTTTAAAGCCATTTCTCAACTAAATTCTACAACTTATCCACAATTTGTGGATAAGTTTAGTTATTTAAGATATAATTAAGAAAGTTTTTCTATACTTTAGACAATTTGATATCCTTAGGAGGAAAATATGAAATCTTCATCTAATTTACTGAAAAAACTTGGAAATATAACCCTCATTTTCGTTGTAGGTTTTCTAGGTGGGATTCTTGGAACCTTTTTAACCTTACAAACCTCTCATTCTTCTACTTCAAATACTGAAAGTAAGCAAGTACACTCAACCACTGTTAAAACAGCTTATAAAAATACAACCTCAACTAGTGAGGCCGTAGATAAGGTGAAAAATGCTGTAGTTTCTGTGATTACTTATTCTGATTCTTCGAATCAAGGGTTATTTGAAAAAGAAGAAAACTCTGACTCACAAATTTCTAGTGAAGGTTCTGGGGTCATTTATAAAAAAGAAGGAAAATATGCCTACCTTGTTACCAATACCCATGTAATCAATGGTGCTAAAAAAGTAGATATTCTTTTAGCAGATGGGAATAAAGTCCCCGGAGAAGTAGTTGGGTCAGATGTCTATTCTGATATTGCAGTCGTTCGCATTAGTGCGGATAAAGCAAAGGCAGTAGCTGAATTCGGAGATTCAAACCAATTAACGGTCGGTGAGACTGCAATTGCAATTGGTAGCCCTCTTGGAACAGATTATGCTAATTCTGTTACCCAAGGGATTATTTCTAGCCAAGGCCGCAATGTGAAATTGAAAGCCGATAATGGACAAAATATCTCTACACGCGCCCTACAAACAGACGCAGCCATCAACCCAGGAAACTCTGGAGGTCCATTAATCAATATTCAAGGACAAGTCATCGGGATTACCTCAAGTAAAATTTCAAATAACGGACAAACTTCAGTAGAAGGAATGGGATTTGCTATTCCTGCAAATGATGTTGTCAATATTATCAAGCAACTAGAAGAAAAAGGAAAAGTAGTTCGACCAGCTCTTGGAATCCAAATGATGGATTTATCCAACCTTTCAACTTCTGATTTAAGCCAATTAAAACTTCCTGAAAAAATCTCTGGAGGAGTACTGGTTCGTTCAACACTTGAAAATATGCCTGCTTCAGATAAATTGCAACGTTATGATGTCATCACAAAGATCGATGATACAGATATCGAGTCAACGGCAGATTTACAATCCGCCCTCTATTCTCACCAAATCAATGATACGATCAAGGTCACATTCTATCGTGATGGAAAACAACAAACAACTTCTATCAAGTTGACAAAATCAACTGAGGATCTGAGCGATTAACTTTCACTTTCTTGACATACTTGTAAACACACCTTTACGAATTTGTAAAGGTGTGTTATTCTATTCATAAGATGGAAAAATTAGAAAAAATAGCGGTAAAGGACATTCGAACCAATCCTTTCCAACCAAGAAAAGTATTTGATCAAGAAAAATTAGAAGAACTGGCTCAGTCAATCAAAGAAAATGGCTTAATTCAACCCATTATTGTCAGAAAATCTCCAATAATTGGTTTTGAATTGCTTGCAGGTGAAAGACGTTTTAGAGCTTCAAAAATTGCTGGATTAGATCTTGTTCCTGCGATTATTAAAGAGTTAACGGATCAAGAAATGATGCGACAAGCCATTATTGAAAATCTTCAACGAGAAGATCTCAATCCAATTGAAGAAGCTATCTCCTACCAGAAGCTCGTTGATCATGGCTATAAGCACGACCAAATCGCTCAATTTATGGGGAAATCTAGACCCTACATCAGCAATATGCTTCGCTTGTTACAACTAGCTCCCTCTGTTCAAGAAGCAGTCATTCAAAATGATATTTCTTCGGCTCACGCGCGTGTTCTTGTTCCTCTTGATGAAGAAGAGCAGCGATTTTGGTTAGAGCGAATCAAACAGGATCATTTAAATGTTCGAACATTAGAAAATAAGATCAGTTCAAAAAGAAAACAGAAAAAACAAAAAGCAAAAGAGAGCTTCCTACTGGAAGAGGAACAGCGATTGAAAAAAATATTAGGAACAGATGTGACGATACACTCCTCTTCTCAAAATAAAGGAACTATCCAAATTTCTTTTTCCAGTCTTGATGAATACCAACGAATTATCAACAGCCTTAAATAAGGCTGTTATTTTTATTTTTTGTATTGACAAGCTTTTCCACCATAAAAATCTTTTGTAAATAGCAGAAAAATAAGGATATTCACTAGTTATCCCCACTTTGTGGATAACTTTTAAAAACAATGTGAATTTAAATCCACAACTTGTGGAAAAGTTTAAAACTATAATTTAATTTCATGAAATTTAGCCTGTGGAAAACTATTTTTGTTTGTGGTAGAATAGGAGTACGTATGATTTGATACAATTCAAGAAAAGGAGGGAAGTCTGATAGTGTCACAAGAAGAGCAATTTTGGTCTCGTTTTTTAGAATTAGCCCAATTACAACTAAAAGATAGTGCCTATGATTTTTTTGTCGCCGATTCAAAATTAGTAAAAATCGATGGAGAGACGGCTACCATTTATCTTGATGGGAATTATAAAGAATTATTTTGGGAAACAAATCTAAAAAATGCTTTGATCACAGCCAGCTTTGAAGTCTACAATACAGATTTGAAGTTCCATTTCGTTTTTGAAGATACCGAAGAAATTCCTAGTAGTCATAGCAGTGAGAACAGGAGATTATCTTCAGGTAGCTTAACAACCGAACCGTTGCCTAAAATTGATACAGGCCTGAAATCAAAGTACACCTTTGATAATTTTGTGCAAGGGGATGGAAATATTTGGGCGAAAGCAGCAGCGCTTGCAGTTTCTGAAAATCTTGCAACAACATACAACCCTCTCTTTATCTATGGTGGACCAGGGCTTGGAAAGACTCACCTATTGAACGCAATTGGAAATCAAATCCTAGAAAATATTCCAAATGCACGGGTTAAGTATGTCCCAGCAGAAACCTTTATTAATGAATTTTTAGAACACCTTCGATTAGGAGAAATGAAGACGTTCAAGAATACCTATCGAAGTCTTGATCTTTTACTAATCGATGATATCCAGTCACTTGGCGGGAAAAAAGTCACGACTCAAGAGGAATTCTTTAATACCTTTAATGCTCTCCATAGCGACAACAAACAGATTGTTCTAACAAGCGATCGAAGTCCGGATCATTTAGATAGTCTTGAAGAGCGGCTGGTTACTCGTTTCAAATGGGGACTAACGCAAAATATAACACCACCTGATTTTGAAACTCGGATTGCCATCTTACGAAATAAAATTGAAGATCTAGATTATATTTTTCCTAATGACACACTAGAATATCTAGCTGGTCAGTTTGATTCAAATGTCCGAGACTTAGAAGGTGCCTTAAATGATATTTCTTTAATGGCGAAGGTGAAAAAACTAAAAGAAATTACGATCGATGTTGCAGCTGAAGCTATTCGAGCTCGTAAAAACGATAATAGCAAGACGCTTGTCATCCCCATTGAAAAAATTCAGGAAGCAGTTGGAGCCTTTTATGGAGTCAGTGTAAAAGAAATCAAAGGTTCGCGAAGAGTTCAGAATATTGTCCTAGCACGACAAGTGGCCATGTATCTTTCAAGAGAGATGACGGACAACTCACTTCCTCGAATCGGAAAAGAATTCGGTGGGAAAGACCATACGACTGTCATTCATGCCTATGAAAAAATTAAAAGTATGGTCGACACAGATGATAATCTACGACTCGAAATTCAAAGTATCAAGAAAAAGTTAAATTAATCTGTGGATAACTTCCTCTAAACTTCTAGGGGTTATGCACAATTTTTAAACAAGTAACTTTTCAAGTCATAGACAGGATTCTGAGAGTTTTCCACAACTTCCACACAATCTACTATTACTATTAATTTACTAATCATAAAATAAATAAAAGGAATGACCATGATAAATTTTTCTATTAACAAAACTTTATTTTTACAAGCACTAAATACTACCAAAAGAGCGATCAGTTCAAAAAATGCTATCCCAATCCTTTCCACGATTAAAATTGATGTCACTCCAGAAGGAGTTGCCTTATCTGGATCGAATGGCCAAATTTCAATTGAAAACTTTATTTCTATCAAAGATGAAAATGCTGGTTTATTGGTGACCTCTCCAGGTTCTATTTTATTAGAAGCAACTTTCTTTATTAATGTGGTTTCAAGTTTACCAGATGTTACTTTAGATTTTAAAGAGATTGAACAAAAACAGGTTCTTTTAACAAGTGGAAAATCAGAAATTACACTTAAAGGAAAAGATGCAGATCAATATCCACGTATTCAAGAAATTGCTGCAAGTAATCCATTAGTTTTGGAAACAAAATTATTAAAACAATTAATTAATGAAACAGCATTTGCAGCAAGTGTACAAGAAAGTCGGCCAATTTTGACAGGTGTTCACTTTGTTCTATCGAATAATAAAGAGCTAAAAACAGTAGCAACAGACTCTCACCGTATGAGTCAAAAAGTGATTACACTGGAGAAAAATGGAGACAACTTTGATGTTGTCATCCCAAGTCGCTCTCTTCGTGAATTCACCTCTGTTTTTTCTGATGATATTGAAACAGTTGAGGTTTTCTTTGCTAACAATCAAATCCTATTTAGAAGTGAACACATTAGTTTCTATACCCGTTTGCTAGAAGGAAATTATCCTGATACAGACCGTCTCATTCCAACAGAATTCAATACAGAGGCAACCTTCAATGTGGCCAACCTTCGATTTGCAATGGAGCGTGCTCGTCTTCTTTCAAATGCGACTCAAAACGGAACGGTTAAATTAGAGTTCAAAAATGGAGTAGTTTCTTCCCACGTTCATTCACCAGAAGTTGGGCGAGTAAATGAAGAGATCGATACGAGCGCCGTTTCAGGAGAGGATTTGTCTATTAGCTTTAATCCAACTTATTTGATTGAAGCGCTCAAAGCTATTGATAGTGAACAAGTTGTTATTCGTTTTATTTCTTCTGTTAGACCGTTTACATTGGTTCCAGAAGGAAATGAACAAGGGTTCATTCAATTGATTACGCCAGTTCGCACAAATTAACAAAGGTGAATCATGTATACGTTAGGTGATTTTGTAGAAATGAAAAAGCCCCACGCTTGTGTGATTAAAGAAACAGGCAAGAAGGCAAATCGTTGGGAAATTACGCGACTTGGTGCAGACATAAAAATCAAGTGTAGCAATTGTGATCATGTGGTCATGATGAGTCGCCATGATTTTGAACAGAAAATGAAGAAAGTACTATAAAAGGTTCAGTCACTTATGTGACCGAACCTTTTCGATTATTTTAATTCTTCAAATTTTCCATTTTTAACTTCTTTGAAACCACCCTGTTTCATCATATCAAAAGTTGATTTGAAGCTGATATAGTCGACTTTTTTATCTTTTTGTGTCGTTACTAATTTCTTTTCAATTAGCTGATCTAAGTCTGCCTTTTCATAATTTAGTGTTGTTTTTTCAACCATATAATCATCTTTATATTCAGCAGAATGTGTGAATCCTTTGACATCTTTGTATTCTTCATCATATTTATCGATCATTTCCTTTAATTGATCTTTCGTAACTCCCGCCTCTTTGTAATAAATAGTAGTGGTGGTTTGGTTACTGATCGCTTTATCACCTTTATGTTCTAGTGTAATACGAACATCTGTTTTCTTTTCTTGGTTGATTGCCTGAAGATAGGATTTTTGAACAGATTGTTGTCCACAAGCTCCAAGAAGAAAGAGAGTAAAGATAGCGATTAAAGAAAGAAAAATAGATTTCCATGTTTGTTTTTTCATCTGAAAAACTCCTTTGTTCATTGTTAAATATAGTATACCATTTTTATCTTTTTAGAACGTTACAGTTTGATGAAAAAATCTAGTTTCAAAGGTGATGAAATATTTCATTTTTCATCACTTGTCTTTTGAATTATGTTATAATAAAAGAGATTGAAATTTGAACGGAGAAAAAGAAAAATGGCATTAACAGCAGGTATCGTTGGCTTACCAAACGTTGGTAAATCAACCCTATTTAACGCAATTACAAAAGCAGGAGCAGAGGCCGCAAACTATCCCTTTGCGACCATTGATCCAAACGTCGGGATGGTAGAAGTTCCAGATGAACGCCTCCAAAAATTGACGGAAATGATTACTCCTAAGAAGACAGTTCCGACTACTTTTGAATTTACAGATATTGCTGGGATTGTGAAAGGAGCTTCTAAAGGGGAAGGACTTGGTAATAAATTCTTGGCCAACATCCGTGAAGTAGATGCCATTGTTCATGTGGTACGTGCTTTTGATGATGAAAATGTCATGCGGGAGCAAGGTCGTGAAGATGCCTTTGTTGATCCACTGGCAGATATTGATACCATCAATTTAGAATTAATTTTAGCCGACTTAGAGTCTGTCAATAAACGCTATGCGCGTGTAGAAAAAATCGCTCGTACACAAAAAGATAAGGATTCTGTTGCGGAATTTAATGTTCTACAAAAAATAAAACCAGTTCTTGAAGATGGTAAATCGGCTCGGACCATTGAATTCACTGAGGAAGAACAAAAAGTGGTGAAAGGACTTTTCCTTTTGACTACCAAACCAGTTCTTTATGTAGCCAATGTGGATGAAGATGTTGTTGCAGATCCAGATTCTATCGAGTATGTGAAGCAAATTCGTGACTTTGCGGCAACAGAGAACGCGGAAGTCGTGGTGATTTCTGCGCGTGCTGAGGAAGAAATTTCTGAGCTAGATGATGCAGATAAACAAGAATTTTTAGAGGCGATTGGCCTAGCAGAGTCTGGAGTTGATAAACTTACGCGTGCAGCTTATCACTTGTTGGGACTTGGCACTTATTTCACAGCTGGTGAAAAAGAAGTGCGTGCTTGGACCTTCAAACGTGGCATGAAAGCTCCTCAAGCAGCTGGAATCATCCACTCCGATTTTGAAAAAGGATTTATTCGTGCCGTGACTATGTCCTATGATGATTTGGTCAAATACGGTTCTGAAAAGGCTGTAAAAGAAGCAGGACGCTTGCGCGAAGAAGGAAAAGAATATGTTGTCCAAGATGGGGACATCATGGAATTCCGTTTTAATGTATAAGAGAGTTAAAAAGATGTAAAGGTTGGAAAAAATATTTCCAACCCTTTTAGTGTTTTGAAAGGAAAGAGATGACGAAATTAATTGTTGGATTGGGAAATCCAGGTGATAAGTATTTTGAAACCAAACACAATGTAGGCTTTATGTTAGTTGATCAAATGGCAAAGTCTTTAAATCTTACTTTCTCCCATGATAAGATTTTTCAAGCTGATATCGCCTCAACATTTTTGAATGGCGAAAAGGTCTATTTTGTAAAGCCGACCACTTTCATGAATGAGAGTGGAAAAGCAGTCCATGCCCTTCTGACTTATTATGGTCTGGATATTGAAGATCTTTTGGTTATTTACGATGATTTAGATATGGAAGTTGGCAAGATTCGTCTTCGAGCGAAAGGATCAGCTGGAGGTCATAACGGAATCAAATCGATTATCAATCATATTGGAACTCAGACTTTTTATCGAATTAAGATTGGAATTGGAAGACCTAAGCAGGGCATGTCAGTTGTTCATCATGTATTAGGAAAATTTGATAAAGACGATTACATCACTATTCTACAAACAATTGATCGAGTAGAAGAAGCGGTTAACGATTACTTGGTAGAAGAAAATTTTGAAAGAAGCATGCAGAAATACAACGGGTAAGTAGATGAATGTAATTGATTTAGTGAGTCAAAACTCCAACCTTCTATCCTGGCAACAAGGTTTGCAAAAAAATAATAGGGAATTGATTTTAGGATTATCTGCGACCACAAAGGCTATTGTAATGGCTTCAGCCTTTGATTCTATTGAAAAAGCAGTCCTCATTACTTCCAGTTATAACGAAGCAGAACGATTGGCTAGTGATTTTATTGCTTTACTTGGAGAAGAGAAAGTCCATACATTTTTGGGAGATGATAACCCTTTAGCAGAATTTGTTTTTGCTTCACAAGAAAGGCAATTTTCACGATTAGAGGCTTTGAACTTTTTATGTCAAGAGGATCGTCAAGGCATCCTTGTGACCAATGTGAGTGGTATAAAACTACTATTACCTTCTCCTAAAGTTTTTGCATCTAGCATTTTTCAATTGAAGGTTGGTCAAGAAATAGACTTAACTACTCTGAGTGAAACCTTACAAAAGATTGGCTATCAAAAGGTGAGCCAAGTTTTGCAACAGGGAGAGTTTAGTCTACGAGGAGATATTTTAGATATCTTTGAGATCGAACAACTCCAACCTTATCGGATTGAATTTTTCGGAGATGAGATTGATGGAATCCGAATCTTTGACCCAGAAAGTCAGCGTTCTGTTGAAAATGTTGAAGAAGTTCAACTGAAGGCAGTGAGTGATCTATTGTTGCAAGAGGAAGATTTTATACGTGGTCAGCAGCAAATCGAACAATTGCAAGAACAGAGCGCAAATGAAGAATTTAAATCTTATCTAGCAGAAATTTTAGGAGATATTTCTCAAAGGAAACTCCATCCGGATCTTAGAAAATTTATTAGTTTCTTTTACAAGAAACAATATACCCTATTCGATTATCTCCCTAAACACACTCCAGTCTTTCTGGATGATTATCAAAAAATAGCAGATCAAATAGCGAGATTTGAACTAGATACAGCTAATCTCTTGACGGAAGATTTACATAAAAATAGAGCTTCTTCTCGCCAAGTGTATTTTGCAGACACCAGTACAACATTACGAAAATATACGCCTGCAACTTATTTTTCAAACTTTCAAAAAGGATTGGGAAATCTGAAGTTTGATCATTTGTATCAATTCAATCAATATCCAATGCAGGAGTTTTTTGGACAATTTGATTTACTAAAAGAGGAAATTGAACGGTATCGAAAATCAAACTATACGGTTATTGTCCAAGCAACTTCTCATCACAATCTTCAACAGCTCCATAAAAATTTAGAAGAGTATGGGATTCGATTAGATTATATTGATGGGGATGCGATCATTCCTCAAGCTAGTCAATTAATTGTTGGAGGACTAGCTCACGGTTTTCAATTTGTTGATGAAAAAATTGTCTACATTACAGAATCAGAGATTTATCAGAAAAAGATCAAACGAAAGATTCGCAGACAAAATATTTCCAATGCAGAACGCCTAAAAAATTATAATGAACTGGAAAAAGGGGACTATGTTGTTCACCAAGTTCATGGTATTGGTCAATATTTAGGAATTGAAACGATTGAAATTTCGGGTGTCCATCGTGATTATGTTTCAATTCAATATCAAAATGGAGATCGCATCTCGATTCCTGTCGATCAGATTCAGATGTTGTCCAAATACGTTGCAAGTGATGGAAAAACGCCAAAAATTAATAAGTTAAATGATGGGCGTTTCCAAAAAACGAAGCAAAAGGTTCAGACCCAGGTGGAGGACATTGCGGATGATTTGATAAAACTTTATGCGGAGCGTAGTCAATTAGAAGGCTTTGCCTATTCCCAAGATGATGAAAACCAAGAGGCTTTTGAACAAGATTTTCCATATATTGAAACAGATGACCAATTACGTTCCATTGAAGAAATTAAAAAAGATATGGAATCGAATCGTCCGATGGACCGATTGCTGGTTGGAGACGTCGGTTTTGGGAAAACAGAGGTCGCTATGCGAGCAGCCTTTAAGGCAGTAAATGATCATAAACAAGTAGCAGTGCTGGTTCCTACCACTGTTCTTGCCCAACAACATTATGCCAATTTTAAGGAGCGTTTTGAATCTTTTGCAGTAGAGGTTGCTGTTTTAAGTCGTTTCCAGAGTAAGGCAGAGCAGAAAGAAACGCTTGAAAAGTTGAAAAAAGGACGAGTGGATATTATTATTGGAACTCACCGGCTCTTGTCCAAAGATGTTGTTTTTTCAGACTTAGGCTTAATCGTGATAGATGAAGAACAACGTTTTGGAGTGAAGCACAAAGAAACCTTGAAAGAATTGAAAAAAAAGGTGGATGTGCTCACCTTGACAGCTACCCCTATACCTCGAACTCTTCATATGTCTATGCTAGGAATTCGAGATTTGTCTGTCATTGAAACACCTCCGACCAATCGATATCCTGTGCAAACTTTTGTACTAGAGACCAATCCAACTATTATTCGAGATGCTGTATTGCGGGAGATGGATCGTGGAGGACAGGCCTATTATCTTTACAATAAGGTAGATACAATTGAACAAAAGGTGTCTGAATTAAAAGAGTTGATTCCAGAGGCTTCGATTGGCTTTGTTCATGGCCAGATGAGTGAAGTTCGCCTGGAAAATACCCTGTTGGATTTCATTAATGGCGAATACGATGTCTTAGTGACGACAACCATTATTGAGACAGGTGTGGATATTCCAAATGCCAATACACTCTTTATTGAAAATGCGGATCATATGGGACTTTCAACTCTTTATCAACTAAGAGGTCGTGTGGGACGAAGCAATCGAATTGCTTATGCTTATTTGATGTATCGTCCAGACAAATCTCTTACAGAAGTGTCTGAAAAACGTTTAGAAGCTATTAAAGGTTTTACTGAGTTGGGTTCTGGATTTAAAATTGCTATGCGAGATTTATCGATCCGTGGAGCAGGGAATATCCTTGGAGCTTCTCAATCTGGTTTCATCGATTCAGTTGGTTTTGAAATGTATTCTCAATTGTTAGAAGAAGCTATTGCTAAGAAACAAGGCCAAGAGCATCGCAGGCAAAAGAGCAATGCAGAGTTGAACCTTCAAATAGATGCGTATTTACCTAATGAATATATTTCAGATCAACGTCAAAAAATTGAAATTTACAAACAAATTCGTGAAATGAATTCTGCGACGGACTATGAATACTTGCAAGATGAATTGATCGATCGTTTTGGAGAATACCCAGATGTTGTGGCCTATCTACTAGAAATTGGTTTAGTGAAAGCTTACTTGGATCAAGTTTTTGTCCGTCTTGTTGAGAGAAAACAACAAAAAGTGACAGTGAAGTTTGAACCAATTGCCAAACAACTGTTTTTAACACAGGATTATTTCAAAGCTCTGTCAATGACACAGTTGAAGGCACAGATTGCTGAAGAAAAGGGATTAATTGAAGTAATCTTTGATATTCGAAACAAGAAAGATTTTGAAATTTTAGAAGCTCTGAAGCAATTTGGTCAAACCTTATTGGAAATTAAACAGGAAAAAGAAGAGAACTAGCAGTTCTTAGCTCATTTTTCGCATTTTATGTATAAAAAATGATACAATACTATGTTAGAGGTGACAGTATGAGATTAGATAAATATTTGAAAGTTTCTCGCATTATTAAGCGTCGCCCTGTTGCAAAGGAAGTTGCAGATAAAGGGCGAATCAAAGTTAATGGAGTATTAGCCAAAAGTTCAACGGATTTGAAAGTGAATGATCAAATCGAAGTTCGTTTTGGAAATAAAGTATTGACGGTTAAAGTCTTGGAAATGTTGGATAGTACCAAAAAAGAAGATGCATCCAAAATGTACGAAATCATTAGTGAAACAAGGATAGAAGAAGATGCCTAAAAATATCGTTCAAATGAACAATAAGTATATCAAAGACGAAAGTCAGCGAAAACGTTTTTTAGAAGAAGAAAGAAAAAAACGCAATCGTTTTCTGGGACTCGTCTTGATATTGGTCATGTTACTATTTATTCTTCCAACTTATAATTTAGCCCAGAGCTATCAATCGCTACAAGATAAAAAAGAACAATACAAACAGTTGGAAAAAGAGTATAAAGAAACAAGTGAACAAAAAGAATACCAACAAGACATCGCTAAAAAATTAAAAGACGATGATTATGCAACAAAATATGCACGCGCTAAGTATTCTTTTTCAAAAGATGGTGAATATGTTTATACCATCCCAGATTTACTTCCCCAATAACCGATGGAAAATATCTTACAAACAGTTAAACAATTTCTTGAATTTTCGGATGAAAAATTAGAGGAATTAAAAAAGAAAAACCAAATGATCAAACTTCAAAAGGATGAAAAGGAAAGGAATACAGGTGTCTAAACGATTTCTGCTCCTATTGTTAGTTCCAATTTTATTTATTGGGTCTCAAGCAGCGAGTATTGAGCAGTCTGAGCCTTCTCAGACAATGGCTCATCCATCAGAACTTTATTTTTCTTCAATTCCAGCGAACCCTAATGTCTATCGCAAAATTTCTGTTTTTTCTGATCCTCAGTTGAAAAAAGCAAAAGGAGAAATTCTTCCCAACACACCGTTTACAATCGAACAACTCTTTGTAAATGATGAAGGGAAAGCTGTATTTAAAATAGCAGATAAAGGATATGTATTAGCAGATTCTTCTGTCATTTTTTCTGATGTTGTACAAGAAACACAAGAAAAAAAACAAGACATGTGGCTAAAACCTGGTTTTAAAGTGTATGACCGACCCTTAATAAATGGTGCAAAAGAAAAAAATACACCTCTTTCTCCTTATACAAAAGTAACAGTCTTACGTACAGCTAAGACTTTACGAGATGAGTTTGTGGAGATTGAAGGTCAGGGCTGGGTGAACAAGGCATTCGTTACTGAAAAAGATAATCGAATGGAAAAAGTTCAGGACTTGTTAAATAGTAAATACAATTCTCCTTCGTATGGAATCTATGTAAAACAATTAGAGACTGGAAATACTGCTGGAATCAATCCGCAAAAAGAAATGTATTCTGCCAGTGTAACGAAATTACCATACTTGTACTACGTCCAAGAACAGCTCAATAAAAAAGCCATTTCTCCAACTACAACCTACAAATATATTCCAGAAGTCAATGATTTCAAAGGTGGCTATGAACCAGAAGGAAGTGGTAGCCTTTCAAAAACACCAGATGGAAAAGAATATAGTGTTCAAGAGTTGATAGATAAAATTGCAAAAGAATCAGATAATGTTGGACATAATATCTTGAATTATTATGTCACTCATCAATCAGATCAAGACTTCCAAAAAACTTTGGATAAAATTGCAAAGAAACATTGGGATGTTGAAAAAAGAGAAGCATCCGCTGAAATGGCTGGCAATGTCATGGAGGCTGTCTATCAACAAAATGGCCCGATTATTGATGCGCTCTCCTCTACAAAATATGATGATCAACGGATTGCGCGTGACCTTCCAGTAAAAGTTGCTCATAAAATTGGAGATGCCTATGATTTTAGACATGATGTTGCGATTGTATATACAAATTCACCCTATGTAATAGCCATTTTTTCAGATCATTCGAATTATGATACGATTTCCAACATTTCAAAAGATATCTATGAGGTATTGAAATAATGGAAAAGCGATTTTTAGAGTTTTGTGAAAAACAAGATCTATTTACTCCCCATCGCCGTGTTTTAGTTGCCTTATCTGGTGGATTAGATTCAATGAATCTGTATGAACTTTTATATAAGAATAAAGAACGATTGAAAATCCATCTGGTACTCGCTCATGTCAATCATGGACAAAGACCAGAATCAGATTTAGAAGAAAGTGAACTTCGAACGCTAGCTGATAGGCGAGAGACATGTATCTATGTGGCTCACTATTCGGGTGATTTTACAGAAGCAAAAGCTCGTACCTTTCGTTATGATTTTTTTAAACAGATTATGGAGAAAGAGGATTGCACCGCTTTAGTAACAGGTCATCATGCAAACGATCAAGCTGAAACAACTTTCATGCGCTTAATACGAGGAACAAAATTACGCCATTTAAGTGGTATTCCTGTACGCCAACCATTTGGTAAGGGTGAGCTAATCCGTCCTTTGTTAACTTTTACCAAAGATGAGTTGATGGAAATTCCTCACTTTGAAGACAGTAGCAATGACTCACAGGACTATTTTCGAAATCGTGTACGCCATCAATACCTTCCAGAATTTGAAAAAGAAAATCCTCAAATGCAAGCAAGTCTTCGCTATTTAGCAGAGGAAGTGAGTCATTGGCACCAAGCACTGAAAGAATTGACTAGCGAGTTAACCATTCAAGATTTAGCTTCTTTTAGAACGTATTCTGATTCTGTGCAATCATTCTTATTAGAAGAGTATCTGGCACAATTTCCAGATTTGCAACTTGGTAGGGCCCAGTTTCAAGAATTATTAGATTTATTGCGAAAAAAAAGAAATTGCGTTCATTATTTAAAGTCGAATTATGAACTACATCAAGAATATGATTTCTTTGAAATACAAAAAATCAGTCAAAAGTCGGATGACCACCCCCTCCCATTTTTGTTAGAATTTGGGAATATCTTTGAAATTGCAAATTATAAACTATCTTTTGGACAACCATTAGTAGGGGAAAATGTAGAAATTCTTTCTGTTTCACGCGAAACTCCCATCTTAATTAGAAGGAGAAAGGAAGGAGATCAGCTACTTGTTAATGGCCACCATCAAAAATTAAGACGGTGGTTTATCAACCATAAAATTCCAATTTCTCTTCGGCAAAAGGCTCTCATTATAGAACAAAATCATAATATTCTTTCTGTAGTGGGATTGGTAACGAGTGATTTGAGTAAGCCCTCAAAAAGTGGTATAATGAAAGATAGTCTTTATATTCAAAAAATAGATAGGTAAAAACATGTTAGAAAAAGATATAAAAAAAGTATTGGTTTCACATGATGAAATTGTGGAAGCAGCAAAGAAATTGGGTGAAACCCTAACAAAAGAGTACCAAGGAAAAAATCCAATTTTTGTTGGAATTTTGAAAGGCTCTGTTCCATTTATGGCAGAGTTGATCAACCACGTGGATACACATATTGAATTGGATTTTATGCTGGTTTCAAGTTATCATGGTGGTACAGCAAGCTCAGGTATTATTAATATTATCAAGGATATCGACCAAGATATTACTGGTAGAGATATTTTATTTGTAGAAGATATTATCGATACAGGTAAAACCCTCAAGAGTCTAAAAGAACTCTTTGAAGAACGAAATGCAGCATCTGTGAAGATTGCTACCTTACTGGATAAACCTGAAGGACGTTTGGTTGAGATTGAAGCAGATTATACCTGCTTTACCATTCCAAATGAGTTTGTTGTAGGATATGGTTTAGACTATGATGAAAATTATCGTAACCTACCCTATGTTGGTGTATTAAAAGAGGAAGTGTACTCAAAATAGAGGAGACTAGATGAATAACAGAAAAAATAACGGTTTTGTTCGAAATCCATTTCTGTATTTGTTGATTATTGTAGCGGCTGTGACAGGATTCCAGTACTTTTTTGCGGGTAATGGAGTTGGTCAAAGTCAGCAAATCAACTACACAGAATTGGTCAAAGAAATTAAAAATGACAATGTAAAAACGATCAGTTACCAACCAAATGGTAGTGTGATTGAAATTGCAGGGACCTATAATAAAGCTAAAGAATCAAAAGATGATACTGGAATTCAATTTTTTACCCCAAGTGTTCAAAAAGTATCTCGCTTTACTAGTGTCATCCTTCCATCTGATATCACCGTCAATGAATTACAAAAATTAGCAGCTGACCACAAAGCAGAAATCACCATCAAGCGTGAGAGCTCAAGTGGCATGTGGATAACAATTCTCACTTCAATTGTTCCATTTGTTATCGTCATGTTCTTCTTCTTCTCAATGATGAACCAAGGCGGTGGCGGAGGTGCCAGAGGTGCAATGAACTTTGGTCGCAATAAAGCCCGCGCTGCTAATAAAGAAGATATTAAAGTTCGTTTTTCAGATGTAGCAGGAGCTGAAGAAGAAAAACAAGAACTTGTTGAAGTTGTTGAATTTTTAAAAGATCCAAAACGCTTTACTAAATTGGGTGCAAGAATCCCAGCAGGTGTGCTTCTTGAAGGCCCTCCAGGAACTGGTAAAACCCTTTTAGCAAAAGCAGTAGCTGGTGAAGCTGGAGTGCCATTCTTCAGTATCTCTGGTTCTGACTTCGTTGAAATGTTTGTCGGAGTCGGTGCTAGCCGGGTTCGTTCACTTTTTGAAGATGCTAAAAAAGCAGCACCAGCCATTATCTTTATCGATGAAATTGATGCTGTTGGGCGCCAACGTGGTGTAGGTCTTGGTGGCGGAAATGATGAACGTGAACAAACCCTTAACCAGCTCTTGATTGAGATGGATGGTTTTGAAGGCAACGAAGGAATCATTGTTATCGCAGCAACTAACCGTTCTGATGTCCTTGACCCTGCCCTTCTTCGTCCTGGCCGTTTTGACCGTAAAGTATTAGTTGGACGTCCAGATGTGAAAGGTCGTGAGGCAATTCTTCGTGTTCATGCTAAGAATAAGCCGCTTGCTCAAGATGTGGACTTGAAATTGGTTGCTCAACAAACACCAGGATTTGTCGGTGCTGATCTCGAAAATGTTTTGAACGAAGCAGCCTTGGTTGCAGCTCGTCGAAATAAAAAAGTAATTGATGCTGCTGATATCGATGAAGCAGAAGATCGTGTTATTGCAGGTCCATCTAAGAAAGATCGGACGATTTCACAAAAAGAACGTGAAATGGTTGCTTATCACGAAGCTGGTCATACAATTGTTGGTCTGGTCTTATCAAATGCTCGTGTAGTTCATAAAGTTACTATTGTTCCACGTGGTCGTGCAGGCGGTTACATGATTGCCCTTCCTAAAGAAGATCAAATGTTACTTTCTAAAGAAGATATGAAAGAACAATTAGCTGGGCTCATGGGAGGCCGTGTTGCCGAAGAAATTATTTTCAATTCGCAAACAACGGGTGCTTCAAATGACTTTGAACAAGCTACCCAAATGGCGCGTGCAATGGTGACAGAATATGGTATGAGTGAAAAACTTGGACCGGTCCAATATGAAGGAAATCATGCGATGTTTGGTGCTCAAAGCCCACAAAAAATGATTTCAGAACAAACAGCTTACGAAATTGATGAAGAAGTTCGTGGTTTGTTGAATGAAGCCCGTAATAAAGCGGCAGAAATTATTCAAGGAAATAGAGAAACGCATAAACTAATTGCGGAAGCTCTATTAAAATATGAAACCTTGGATAGTGTTCAAATTAAATCATTATATGAAACAGGAAAAATGCCTGAAAATTCAGAGCATGAATTAGAAGAAGAAGCAAAACCTCTATCATATGATGAAATTAAGTCAAAATTAGAAGAAAACAACTAATTCAAAAGAAGGAAAATATTTCCTTCTTTTTTTTATTAAAAAAGTGTTGACAGAGTAAAAATATTCTGTATAATAGAATATGTTGTAAAAATGGTCCGTTGGTCAAGGGGTTAAGACACCGCCTTTTCACGGCGGTAACACGGGTTCGAATCCCGTACGGACTATCGATAAACTGTCACCAAGTGGCAGTTTTTTTGTGTATTTGGAAAAAATAGTTAAAAATAATAACCAAATAGTTAAAAAAACGTGCAGAATAGAAAAAAAGTCCAATGGGCTTCTTTATTTTTATAAAATACAGATAAAAGTAAAGGAGAGCTTATGGAATTTAATAAAATGTATCAAAAAGTAAAATATATCGTAAGAAAATGTGAAAAAGAATATTATATTCAATTATGGGAAAAGGATGATTGGGAACAAGAAGGTCAGCTAACTCTGTTTGAACTTTATCAAAAAAATCCTGAAATTGAAACAAATGAAGAATTACTTTATACATATTTCAAAACAAAATTTAGAAATCATATTAAAGATAAAATAAGACAACAGGAAAGTGATAAGAGAAAAATTAATAGACTTCCATATATTGAAATTGGAGAAATTAGTCACAGAATTTCATCAAGAAAAATATATTTGGATGAGCTGGTTGTTCTGAGAGATGCATTAAAACGTTTTAAAGAAAAATTAACCGTAAAAGAAAAAGAACAATATGAAGCATTACTAGTAAACAGAAGATGTCTAGGAAAAACAAAAATGAAAAAGAAATTAGAGAACTATCTAAAGGATTTTAAAAATTCAATTTAAAAACTGAAAGTTGCCAGTGAATAAATGAACTTTCAAAAAAATAAATTTTTTTAAGAAAAAGTGTTGACAGTAAGGGTAGGTCATGATATACTAATATAGTTGTCGC
>NZ_KV813677.1 GCF_001813675.1 Streptococcus sp. HMSC078D09 | reverse complement strand
ACTTGGAATGATAACGACTAAAACGGGAGTTAGCTTGTCCACTAGTGCCAATAGGTCCAATTAAATCACCCCCCCTATAAGCCACTAACTTACTGGACGGGTTGAGTTTCAAGCTCTCCCGCTGGTTGAGGTGCGGTCGCTTTTGGCTCTGTCCACTTCCAAATGCCAATCTTACCATTTTGGTAAAGACTGTTCAATTGCTCCAAGGTCTCGCCTTGATAAGTAAATGGCTCATTTACTTGGATCATGACACGCTTACCTTCTCCAAAAGCTTCTGTGTGGCTTGGATCTTCAACCGTAAAGATCTCTTGTGGTTGGTAAGTCTTACCAGATTGACCAAGTTCTACCAGTTCAAGACCACGTTTAAATACAGTAGGATCAAGTGGATTTTCAACGTCTGTCACACGGGCCAAAACGTTCCATTCTGCCACTTCTTTGATCTTCTGGATTTGGTTTGCTTTTTGTTCGTTGTCCTTGGTAAGAGCTTGGATCTTAGCAATAGCGTCCTTGTTAGCTTCAACAGACTTATCAAGTTCTTTCTTGATTGCTACCACAGCGCCAGATGTGTCAAGTTCCATGCGCACGATGTTCAATACTGCTTCAACCAGTGCTGCATCATCTTCAGTCATGCGGTTTGTTGGCAAAATTTCCTCGAATACACGGTACGGGAAATCTTGTTTGATTGCTACTTTCGTAGTGTTGGCTACTGCATCGTATGATTTAAATTGTACTTTGTAATCCATTATTTAGTTACCTCGTTTTTATTTTTAATTTCTTCAAAAAGATCCTTCAAGTCCTTATCAGACTCTAGGACAGAGCGATAGCTTTCAACTTCTTGAGCAAGTTGAGCTACTTGTGATTGCAAATCTGTAAAACGAGCCTTAAACTCGATTTCACCAAGCGTCTTGTCACTCAATTGTTTGTTCAATTCAGCGACCATTGAAAGTAAGATGTTTTCGTTCATTGATTTCTCCTAATTAATGAGATCAGCCCAGTTGCCAACACCACGATAACCGATGCGATTCATGATATCTTTTATCATCATCTTGAGCCGTACCCCGTTTAAGGTGATTTCATTCGTGTGGATATCGTGCAATCTTTTGTCTGATCGACCAATTACATGTTTTACTCTATTTTCGTTCAGTGGCATAAAGAATGTATATCCATCTCTCGTGTTATTGTGGATCATCCACGGACTACGATATTTCCCGTTAGAGTAAAATATGATACGGTCAGCAACGGTTTCGTGGAATGATTCCTTTTCTCCGTTACCATTACCCGACCACAGACGAGTGCCAGCAAATGTTTCATTTTCTACACTCTCTTTCTTATCATGGTTCGTACCTATGACAATCCGAGCAGCCTTTCTATCTTCAAAACGTTCCGCTCTAAAATATCCTTGTTCCAGTCTGATAAACTGAGATGATGTCGTATCATCAATCCGTCTGATGGAACCTTGGTTAGAATAAAAGTTCACGCTTCCGTTATCTAAATTAAAATCAGTCGCACCATTATTAGATAGCAACCTTCCACCTTGGATTCTCTCAGCCGACACAGCAACTGAATTAAGTTGTGTGATAAAGGCTTTTTGTGATGTAAGCTCT
>NZ_KV813676.1:120077-124972 GCF_001813675.1 Streptococcus sp. HMSC078D09 | reverse complement strand
AAGAGTTTGATTTCGTAGTTTTGCCCCCGCCCAGTTGATGAGGAAGGGCCTTGCTCCGCAATCCCTATCTACTACCTCAAAACAGTGTTTTGAGGCATCAACCACTGCGCCGAGAGACAGAAATCGGTAGACGCAGTCTCGTAAAAAAAGTAAGGTAGTAGTGAATCATCACTACTACCTTACTTTTTTGACATTTGCCCTATTCTAATATCAAAAGCCCTTCTTTGATTTCAAATGGGTTGTTTGGATTGATGCGGTCATAGAACATGATGCCGTTGGTGTGGTCGATTTCATGTTGGACGACGATGGAGTTGTAGCCTTTGAGTTTGATGCGTTTCTTTTCACCGTCTTTTGTGAAATACTCCACGGTCACGCGCGCGTGACGGACCACATAGCCTGGGACATTGCGGTCTACAGAGAGACAGCCTTCCCCATCTCCAAGAGCCGCGTCTTGCACAGAATGGGCAACAACCTTTGGATTGTACATGACTTCTTGAAGGCTATAGGCTTCTTTTGGTGGGTTGCCATCGGCATCTTCTGGATTGGGCACCAAAACAGCGATAATGCGTTTCGAGATGTCCAGCTGAGGGGCAGCGAGCCCAACTCCTCCACGGAGTCCAAGTTTTTCAGCCATAACAGGGTCTTGAGAATGGTGCAAGAATTGCATCATTTTTTCACCCAGGATAATTTCCTGATCAGACAAAGGGAAGGTCACGTCTTCTGCAACAGCTCGAAGTGTTGGATTTCCTTCGCGGATGATGTCATCCATATCAATCAAATGGGATGCTCTTGTAACTTTTTCAATTGCTTTCATTGTCATACTCTCACTTTCTTTCTAACCTCCATGATAACACAAAAGAGCCTAAAATTAAAGTTATCTGTCGGCGGTTTCCGCATGTTTGATGGACAAATCATTTATCCTTTTTGCATCTAAAATCGTATAGATTCGCCCTTCTCTTTGGATCAACCCCTCGTCAATCATCTGCTTGATCACGCGGCTGAGGTGGCGGTAGCTGATCCCAAAACGCAGGGCCAGTTGATTCATCTTGGGCTTGAGGGTCCCGTTTTCATCACCATGTTCCAAAAAATGTGTAGCGAGGCGCTCCTTGACCGAATAATGAAAGTTGGCAGGAGCCAAATAGTTGATCTGGTGTAATTTCTCAGCCAAGGTCTTGGCAGTAGAACGCAAAAAGGTCGGGTCCAGCAGTAGGCGGTCCTTGAAATGCCGAGCAGAGAGCTGGACGACTAGTGAGTCTTGGTCTGCAATGACCGATGTGATACAGACCCGATCGAGCAGGAGCTCAATCTCTCCTAACAGTCCAGGTTTTTCTTGGATTTCAAGGATGGTGTCGCTACCATTTTCAAGACTGTGGATGATCTTGAGCCGGCCTTTGAGAAAATAAGGAATGACATCTTGGTCAGAACCCTGGCGGCAGATATACTCTCCAGCCTGATAGAGAACAAGGTCCAGCTGACTAAGACAGTCACCTGGAAAGATCTGATCCAATTGGTAGTCAGTGATGATCTCCATGAGTTTCGTAGATGGGGAAATTTTTTTCATCTTAATCTCCTAAAATAGGACAAATGTCCTGTTTTTCTCTTTCTAAATTGATTATACTAGGATTCTATTGAAAATACCAGTTTGAATCTTTTCTAAATAAATTAGTAAAGTCAAATGTTACCAGTAAAGTGTAGGAAATAAAAAAATGAAAAAAATAATGGAAAGAATCAGTCTCTTGAGCTTGTCGCTCATGCTGATCTCATCATTTTCAATTACAGCCGGTTTGCCGGCTATGAAGGCCTATTTTAGCCAATTTGGATATTCAGCAGGCCAGGTGGAACTCTTGGTTTCCCTGCCGGCCTTTGCGGTTGTGGCCATGCTCTTTTTAAATAGCCTGATCGAGCGGTGGATGAGTGAGCGCCAGATGATTGTCGCAGGGCTTTTGCTCTTTTCAACTAGCGGCCTTGTGCCTTTGGTCGTGCAGGACTATCCTCTCATCTTTCTGAGTCGTATTCTCTTTGGTTTGGGGACAGGAATGATCAATGCCAAGGCTATTTCGATTATCAGTGAGCGCTACTCAGGCAATGATAAGACCCGGATGCTGGGCTATCGGGGGTCTGCTGAAGTGGTGGGCTCTGCCATCTTGACCTTTATTGTGGGACAACTCTTACCCCTAGGCTGGCCGGCGATCTTTGCCGTATATGGTGGTGGTTACTTGATTTTACTCCTCTATATCCTTTTTGTTCCCTATCCTAAGGGGCAAAAACAGGCTAGCTTGAAGGGGAAAAAGAAAGGTTCCGCACGCCTTCGCTCCCCTCAATGGCGTTTTAGTCTAATGCTAGCTGTGATTGCTGGTATCATCATTTGCTTCAATTCTATTATTAGCTTGCGCGTGCCGGATATTATCGTTGATGCTCGTATGGGAACGGCGACAACAGCTGGAACCGTCTTGAGTCTGATGCAATTGACAGGGATTGTAGCAGGGGTAGGCTTTGCCAGTTTAACACATGTTTTCAAAAAGAACTTGCTTATGATCATGTGCTTTGGCTTCGGTCTAGCTCTGGCCTTGATTGGCTTGTCTAGCCAGCTATGGAGCTTGGTTCTAGGAACCTTGCTGGCAGGATTTACCTACAGTACGGGGGTCACCAGTATCTTCTATCACTTATCTGAAAAAATCCCGACCAATCTCCTGAATCTTGCGACCTCGCTGGTCTTGATCGGCTGCAATCTTGGATCAGCCGTCTCTTCTTTCTTCATCCAGTTGGTGACGCCACTAGCTCCTTCCAATCATCTGCTCTTTGTCTTGATTGGTGTTTTGATGCTCCTAACAGGAGTCTTCGCCTCACAATTACTAGCACGAACGAAATGATTGAGAAATCATTTCGTTTTTTTAATTCAATCTATTGCGTCCTGTCACTAGCTCGTGTTATTATAGGAGGAGTGTGAAAAAAAGATTAGTTTAAAGGAAAAAATAATGAAAAGAATCATGGAGAAAGTGAGTATTCTCGCGCTTTCATTTATATTGACGACTTCGTTTTCTATTTCGAGTGCGCAGTCGGCCATGTTTGCCTATTATAAGGGAATTCCTCACAGCATGATTGAGCTCTTGGTCTCGCTTCCTTCTGCAGGGATCATGGTTTCACTCATCTTCAATAAATGGATTGGGCGCCTATTTTCAGAGCGTCAGATGATTGTGACAGGCCTAGTCGCTTACGCTCTATGTGGCTTTATTCCCTTAATCAGTCCAGCCTATCCAGTTGTCTTTTTGTCTCGGATTATTTTCGGGATGGCGGTTGGCTTGCTCAATGTTTCTGCCATTGCCATTATCAGTGAGCGCTATAAAGGAAAAGAACGCGTCCAAACCCTTGGCATTCGTGGTTCTGCAGAGGTTGTTGGGACGGCCGTTTTAACCTTTGGAGTCAGCCTCTTGATTCGCTTTGGCTGGCAGGCTGCCTTTCTCGTTTATGGCATCAGTATTCCTATCTTACTTTTGTATCTCTTATTTGTGCCTTATGGATCTACGACGGAAGCAGTGGAGGAAAAACACCGGGATGTCAAGATGACGGGGGGACAATGGCGGACTGCACTCGGCTTAGCAGTCGTTGCGGCAGCTATCGTCTTGTCCAATGTCATGATCACCGTTCGGATTCCAAGTGTGGTAGAGCAAGTTGGACATGGCACTGCCCAAACTGCGGGGGTTATATTAGCAGCCATGCAATTTGTTGGGATCTTAGCAGGTTTGGCCTTCTCACCCTTGACCCATCTATTCCGTGATCGTTTATTATTGGTTTCGGGAGTAGCTTATGGTGTGGCCCAAATGTTGATCGGGGTCTCTCCAAATCTCTTGATTCTTGCCCTTGTAACCATTGCTTCTGGCTTCGCCTACAGTGTGGCTTTGACAACAGTTTACAATGTCTTATCTGATAAGATGCCAGCAGGGGTCTTGAGCCAGGCAACGTCCATTGCGGTTTTGGGATGTAGTGCAGGATCGATCGCAACGACCTTTGTCCTTAGCCTATTAGGGACGATCTCATCTGCTCCAGTCTTCATTTTTGGATTTTCTGGTATCCTCTTGATCCTGGTTTCCTTTTTTGGCCTATGGATTGTGCGAAAGAGCGGGAAGTAATCATGCGGCTAGATAAATTTTTAGTGGATTGTGGCGTGGGGAGCAGGACCGAGGTCAAACAACTCCTCAAGCAAAAGAAAATCGCAGTGAATGGAAAAAAAGAGACAGCAGGAAAACTGCAGATTGATCCAGACAAGGATCAGGTGACCTTTATGGGAGAAGACCTGGTCCATGAGACCTTTGTTTACTACCTGCTTAATAAACCAGCTGGGGTTATCTCAGCGACTGAAGATGATCACCACCAAACTGTCTTGGATCTATTGGATGAGACAGCCCGTCACAAGGAAGTCTTTCCTGTCGGTCGCCTGGATATCGATACCCATGGCTTGCTGCTTTTGACCAATAATGGCAAGCTTGCTCATGCCATGCTTTCGCCGAAGAAGCATGTGTCGAAGATCTACCGTGCCCAAGTGGCTAGGATCATGGATGAGGCAGATGTGGCCCGTTTTGAAGCTGGCATTGCCTTCAAAGACTTCACAACCTTGCCCGCGAGATTGCAGATCTTAGAGGTGAATGAGGCAAATGCCAGCTCCTACGTCGAAATCGAAATCGCTGAAGGAAAATTCCATCAGGTCAAGCGCATGGTCGCTGCCTGTGGCAAGGAAGTGGTGGATTTAGAGCGGATCTCTATGGGACCTCTAACGCTAGATTCAACTCTTCAATTGGGAGCATGGCGGAGGCTCCATCCTTCTGAACTCAAGTCCCTAGAGGTCTTCGGTGTTCCTTTATAAGCAAAAAACCAAGAAGCTGGGACAAAAGTCCTAGCCT
>NZ_KV813676.1:109686-119977 GCF_001813675.1 Streptococcus sp. HMSC078D09 | reverse complement strand
ACGAATTACCGATTTCTGTCCCACTCTCTATTTTTTTGTATCAAAAAAATGTACTTAAAATACAAAAAAGCATATATAATAGCTTGTCTTCTCAAAGTAAATCGATTATAATGAAAAAAGATGGGTTGTGTATAAAATCACAATATGTAGTGATAATTTTTCGACTCACATACCTTATCTAGTAAACGTAAAAAAAGGAGAAAAATCGTTTATGAAAAAGTGGCTCTATTCTGTTGTGACAACAGTTGCCCTATTTTTACTAGTGGCTTTAGGATTTGCCAAACCCAATAGTCCAGCTAAAGTCCATGCAGATACGATCAATGATGTTGTGACATCTGTAAACATATCGAAATCAACTGGTGGAGCGATTACAGATCCACTCGGTGTTTGGGAGAGTTTTCAAGTTGAAGCAAACTTTGTGTTGCCGAATGGACGTGTAAAAAAGGGAGATCAGACCGTTATCCAACTTGGAGATGACTTTAAGGTCTTTGAAACGGACACCATTGACCTGCTGGATCCAAGCGGTCAAAAAGTTGCGACAGCAACAGTAGATGATCAAAGAAAAGTCATCACCGTAACCTATACGGACTATCCTGAAAGAATGGCCAATGTGACAGGGAAACTGCGTTTCTTTGCGCGTGTAGACCACCAAGTCGTCAAAGGACAAAAGACACTTGATTTTACTCTTACGATCGATAAGAAAGTGATTTCAGGTGGAAATATCGATTACAAAGGGGTCAATCCAGGTGAGAATCCTCCTACTCCAGAAGTTTTTAGCAAGTGGGGGTGGACCAACTCAGACGATAAATTAAAATTGACCTATACCTTGAACATCAATCAAGGCCACACAGCCCTTCATAATATTGACATTAAAGACCAATTGGCCTTTACAGATGGGAAGATCAAGGCAGATTCTGTTAACATCCATACAGGAACTTGGCAGGTTAGTGATGAAGATGGGGCTTATCATTTACGAGACACCACAAATGTCACGAAAAATTATTCCCCTGTTGTCAGTGCTGATGGTCAATCTCTAACGGTTCATATTGGAGATCTAGCTCCAGAACAAGGAATGACGATTCGCTATGATGTCTATTTGGACAAGGTCCCAGCCATCAATACATCCTTTAAAAACAATGCTAGCATGACAGCTACAGAAATCAAGGAGCAAAATAAGGTAGCAGACATTCTGTATCAGTTCTTTGATGGACACTTCAATGGTGAGAAGTACTCATTCACCATTCATAAAAAAGGTGAAAATGGCCAAGCGCTTGCAGGTGCCGTCTTTGCTGTGACAGCAGATGATACTGGTGAGCAAGTGGGAACCATTACGACAGATGAGAATGGTGTTGGCACCATTACGGGCTTGATCAAACAAGCTTATACGGTTCAAGAAATTCAAGCTCCAACAGGCTATGTTCTCTCTGAAGAACCTATCAAGATTAGCAAGGACGATTTTGGAAATGACCTTGCGATTTCTCGTGATGTTGTGAACCAAAAAGAAAAGACAAGCGTTGCTGGTCAAAAGACATGGAATGACAATGACGATCAAGATGGCAAGCGTCCGTCAAAAATCACAGTCAACCTCCTAGCAAATGGTGTCAAAGTCGCTTCTAAAGAAGTGAAACCAGATGCAGCAGGAACTTGGGCTTATCATTTTGATAATCTCGATGTGGTCGATGATGCTGGCAATGTCATTGCCTACACTGTTTCAGAAGAACCTGTTGAAGGCTATGAAACAACTATCGAAGGAACCAATATTACTAACACTCGGACACCAGAAGTCGTTGAGATTCCAGTAACGAAAGTTTGGAAAGACAATGACAACCAAGATGGCGTTCGTCCTGACAAGGTTACTGTTCGTCTCCTTGCAGATGGTACAGAAGTAGCTAGCCAAGAGCTAAGTGCAGCAACTGATTGGAAGACAGTCTTTACCAATCTTCCAAAATACAATCACGGCAAACAAATTGTCTACACAGTCACAGAAGACACAGTAGCCAATTACTCTGCTGCTATTGATGGAACAACCATTACCAATAGCTACAAGCCAGGTAAAACCAGCGTCACTGTTACAAAACGTTGGGAAGACAACAATGACCAAGATGGCAAACGTCCAAGCGCCATTAAGGTACAGCTCTATGCAGATGGCAAAGCTCAAGGAAAAGAAGTGGAACTTTCTGCTAAAAATAACTGGACTCATACCTTTAGCAATTTGCCTCTAAAAGCGAAAGGCAAAGAGATTCAGTACCAAGTGAAAGAAGTTGGAACAGTCAAAGGCTATACTAGTACGGTTGATGACAGTAACAAGGGAAATGTAGTGATTACCAATAGCCGCACACCAGAAGTAACGGAAGTAGCGGTCAAGAAGATCTGGGATGATGCAGACAATAAGGATGGTCTTCGTCCTGAAAAAATCACAGTTCGTCTCCTTGCGGATGGTCAAGAAGTAGCTGTAAAAGAAATCACAGCTACTGATAATTGGCAAGCAAGCTTTACGGATCTACCCGTATACAAGGAAGGTAAGAAGATTGCCTACACGATTACAGAGGATCCAGTAGCAGGTTATACAAGCAACATTGATGGTTTCACAGTAACCAACCGTCATACGCCACCAACAACACCACCTACCACTCCACCAAGCACACCGCCAACGACTCCGCCTACAACCCCACCAACGACACCGCCAACAACTCCTCCTACAACTCCACCGACGACACCACCAACAACGCCGCCAAGCACACCGGAAAAACCAGAAACTCCAACTACACCAAAAGAAGGAAAGAAAAAAATTCTTCCATCAACTGGTGAAGTTGTTGCTTACGGGTTGACCATACTCGGTGCCCTCTTAGCAATTTTTGCTTTGGCTTTGCTCTTGCGTGGTAAACGGAAAGAGAAATAAGCTTCATACCGATAAAGAGGCTGGGGACAAAAGTCCTAGCCTCTCAATTATTTTTGGATTGTTGAGCAAGACGTAGTGGTTGAGTGGGCTCTACTACGCTGATTTCATCAGCTTTTACAGCCCTACTCAACTGTGCGGAGGTGGGACGACGAAATCAAATTCTAACGAATTACCGATTTCTGTCCCACTCTCTTTTGAATAAGTTGCTTGAAGAATGAATTCGTTAAGCTGTCCAAATTCCCAAGGTTCTTTTTAGAAAAGAGTAAAGCTCCTCTTAAAGGAAACATAAGTGTTTGACAGAAAGATGAAATCTTGGTAGAATAAAAAGGTCGAATAGACAACTAACTCTTTCTTGGTAGCAGGATATGCCAAACCTGCCACTCGGATAGAGCATAAAGAAAAGGAGCTTATCATGGCAATCTCAAAAGAGAAAAAAAATGAAATCATTGCACAATACGCACGTCACGAAGGTGACACTGGTTCAGTAGAAGTACAAGTTGCTGTCCTTACTTGGGAAATCAACCACTTGAACGAACACATCAAACAACACAAAAAAGACCACGCTACTTACCGTGGTTTGATGAAGAAAATCGGTCGCCGTCGTAACTTGTTGGCTTACCTTCGTACAAACGACGTTAACCGTTACCGTGAGTTGATCAACTCTCTTGGACTTCGTCGTTAATCTGCTCTATTTTCCACTTACGCTGCGTTGTCACCTTGCCTCGATATACTCGAGTATAATCTTCGGCTTCGGTTCCTAGCATCGTAAGGTAAAATAGACCAGATCTATCTCCCTTCGGGGAGATTTTTTGTTTTCAGAAGAAATCCGGTACAATCTTCGGTTCGTCGCCTTGTCTAGAAACGTTTTATCTAGCAAGAATGGAGCTCTCTGGATTCAGAGGGCTTTTTTCTTGTCTTTTCCTTATCGAACGAGATTCATCATTCTGAGGAAGTCGTTTTATTTGACAGATGTAATGTCTAGAGTTACAATTGATGCATCATAAGAAATAGAGGTTATCGATATGATTGAAATTACATATCTAGACAGTGCAAAACAAGAAAGAGTCATGCATTTTGATTCCTACGAAGAGTTTGAACGCTCCCAACAAGCTTGCTTGATTGGGGTAGCAGATTTTTATCCTGTTGTGAAACTGACCTATAATGGGCATGAGTTGGATTACCAAGGGACTTACGGGGATGTTTTCTTCTATTTGATGAAGCAAGATTTGACGCAGTACCAGAACTAAAGGAAAAAGAAAATGGCAAAAGCAATTACAGACGCAACATTTGAAGCAGAAACCAAAGAAGGATTGGTCTTGGTAGACTTCTGGGCAACCTGGTGTGGTCCATGTCGTATGCAAGCTCCTATTTTAGAAAAATTATCGGAAGAACTTTCGGATGATGAGTTAAAAATCCTAAAAATGGATGTGGATGAAAATCAAGAAACAGCGCGTGCTTTCGGCATTATGTCCATTCCAACCTTGCTCTTTAAAAAAGATGGGCAGGTTGTTAAACAAGTAGCAGGAGTGCATACTGCAGACCAAATCAAGGCAATTATTGCTGAGTTGAGTTAAAAGCATAAGCACTCCCATTAATAAAATGGGAGTGCTTTTTTATATGATAAATTGCAAGAATAAGTGCAACAGTTAGTATTGAAAAGACTGAATGGTCTCTTTCAACTCATCTTGTAAAAAGTCTCTCTGATCAAGTTGAATATAGACTTCTAACAGACAGGATCTAAGGTTGGAAAATTTATAAAAATCTTCCCTTTCTTCTATTGGAAAGTCAAGCGTTTTTATCCAAGAAGCTATTTGTTCTTGCTCGATTTTCCCTTGCAAAATAGGTTCATAGAGCACTCTAGCTAAACGCCAATCCTCATCATCGGTAAAACGAATTGAAATTCTTCTAAAGACTTGGCCAAGTATGTTCAATCCTTCATGAACTTTGTCATTAGGAAAGTCCGGATGACAAACTACTTCTGTCAAAAGATCAGCTCCATGCGCAAAAGCGTGAACCCAGCCATACTGGCTGGAAAAACCTGTTGTATCCTTTTCTTTTAAAAGATAGTGTAAGCCTTGATCCATTAAAATATATCTTATATCAGCTTTTAATCTTTGATAAAAAATCGATTGTTGGTTGGCATCTGCAGACAAGAGATTAGCATAAATAAGCGCTCTAAAAGAACGATCAAGTGTCGATAGCCCAATCTTGTCAATCTCTTTTTCTACTCCTTCATCGGATAAAATCGTCTCAGAAATGAAATGAAATTGTTCTTGCGTAAAGAGTTCTTCTTGAATCCCTCTAGCCAAGCTTGTAAAAACGATATCATCGCGAATTTCTGGCGAGGGGTCTCCCAAATGTTCCAGCAACCACTGGATTTCTTCTCGGCTATAACTTGGTTTTTCTTCTGTAACTTTACTTTGTAGTTCTTGATCCATCATAAGCACCTCTGGATTTCTACTAGTATATTTTAGAGTTGGCTGTAGAGGAGTTTATTCTCCCAATTCTGCACTGTAGGCAATAATTTGATCGACAGTGTCTGAAAGGAATTGGATGGTATCGCGGAGTGGTTTATCAGTCGAGATATCTGCTCCGATGATCATGGCTGACTCAAGGAGAATAGTTCAACCCCTAGGCCTATTCTCAAATTTTTCCTTTTACAAATCAAAAATTTGCTAAAAATCAAATATCATCAATTATAGAAGCTGTTGTTCTCTTCTTGGTTTTATTGTTTTCGATAATCTTAGAGGACCAATCAAAGATAAAATTCAATCTTTGAATAAACCATGATTCAATCCACTTACATAGGGATTCTTTATATTCTTCTGGAAATTGAGTATAATTTACATCTCCTTTTTTTTCTAAGAATTTAATTAATTTTTTAGAATACTCGTCTCCTATTTCCATATCATCTATATCATCTATGTTCAAATCAGATTCTTCAATAATCTTAAAATGTATATGATAGAACGCTCTGTGATCTTCGTTGATAATAAAAGCTATTCTTTCTGAATTTTTTTCAAATGAATTCTTACCCAACTTAAACATTCTAAAGAAAATACTTATAAATTCTCCTAAATCTTGTGAACTCTCATATAATACTTTTACTCTTTTTATCAATTCGACATATAAATTTAAGTAAGTTCGATTTTTTTGAACTGTTAATAAAGTTGTAAGAAAGGTTTTATTATATAAAATGTGATTTCCGTCTTCAATGGCCCATGAAGTTAAAAGTTTCTTTTGTGTTTGATCATCTAATTTACTAACCCCGACACCAGCAAAATATTCTTGAAATGATCTATGAGAAAACTTATAAGAAATACCATCTTGTAAAATCATACAAACATTAGAAATAGAATCTCTAATGAAATCTGAATTTACAAACTTCATAGTATTTTTTTCTTTGAAAGAATCAAGGTAAGAATTAAAACTGTCAGAATTAAAGGTTATCTGTCCTTTGAAAAAAGTTTTCATTGCTAGATAAGATAAAGCTTCTTTAAATTGTTCAGGAGATAAATTAGCTTTCAATTCTCTTTTATATCCAGATTTTGATGCATCATGTTTTTGATAAAGAGTATAGAATGCTAGATTGTAAAAATCAGTTAGATTATTTGGTATAGATGCACCATCTTCATATGTCATTAACATAATAGTTAACAACAGAGGGATTGAAGCAAAAGATTCATGGTTATCATATAATATGTCCTTTAATTCTTTTGCAAACTTGTTTTTTAACTTTGATTCATACTCTAATTTTAAAATAAGAGAAACAGCTTGCTCCTTCGTCAGTAACTTAATCTCATATTCTAAAAAATTAGACCAACCTATAAAATCATCTGAAGGACGAGAGCTAAGAATATATCTGTTTTTATTATATCTATCTACAAATTCTTTTAAGGATTTATCTAACACATTTCTATGAGTAGATATAATTTCATCAAGTCCGTCAAATATTATAGTGTATACACCTGATTTTAGAGTTTCTTGAAAATGCTCTCTCTCTATATTCAAATGATGACATTTAATCTCTTCAAAAATAAATAATTCAAAATCAAAATCATCTAACGGCTTCTCGTTTATAGATTTTAATTCTATAAAAATTGGAATACTGCTTGCAGTGTCTATTTGGTTAATAAAGATATGCTTCATTAGCATAGATTTACCTACCCCACCAGTTCCAGTAACAATTATTTTATTATTTTTCTGAAAAATCAAACTTGAATTTGTAGTATCAATAACCTCCCCATTTTCAGATTCTAAAAACTGTGGTTCGTAAAAATTGTATAAAAATTTACCTTCATTTTTGTACAATAAAGTCTTTACAGTAGAATATTTTTCATATGAATATTCCAAGTAATCTTTGAAAAGAACTCCTAATTCACTTTCAACTTTAAACTGTTTATCATTATAAACTTTTTTACTCCTCGACCATAATTTAGGAAGGATTTTTACTAATGCATTTGTAATAGATTTTTCACTAGTAACTGGCATAATATTCTCCCATCATCTTCTGTAAATATTAAATCAATAATAACATATCGTATATAGTATATTCAAAAGGTCAACTTTATTATTAAATATTTTTTCTTATCCTCTTATTCTCCCAATTCTGCACTGTAGGCAATAATTTGATCGACAGTGTCTGAAAGGAATTGGATGGTATCGCGGAGTGGTTTGTCAGTTGAGATGTCTGCTCCGATGATCATGGCTGACTCAAGTGGGGTCTTGCTGCCACCTGATTTGAGGAGGTCCAGCCAATCTTTCGCTCCGTTTTCGGAGTTCTTCAAATGCAAGTATCCCGCTGTTGAGATAACTAAGCCAGCTGAGTAAGTATAGCTGTAAAGCCCCATGTAGTAGTGGCTTTGGCGCATCCAGGTCAAAGCTGCATCGTCATCGATTTCAACAGCGTCTCCCCAGAATTCGGTCAAGACTTCCTTCATGATGCTATTGAGCTTGCTAGCGCCGAAGGTGCCACCTTCTTCGATCAAGGTGTAGACCTTGCGTTGGAAGGCTGCTTCTAGCAAGTGGGTGATGAAGTTGTGGAAGTAGGTGTCTGTCAAGCGGTGAGCTAGGGCAAAGCGTTTTTGACGAGGATCGTCAAACTGGTGTTCCAAGTAGTCGCTGAGGAGGAGCTCGTTAAAGGTAGAAGGAGCTTCCACATAGTAGGTCGACATGTGGGCGTTGAAGTAGCTTTGGTTGTTGTCTGAGAAGATAAACTGACCAGAGTGTCCGATCTCGTGGATCAGGGTGTAGACATCGCTCATGCGTCCTGTCCAGCTCATGAGGACATAAGGATGAACGCGGTATGGATCGGCTGCATAACCACCAGAATCCTTACCTTCATTGGCTGCGAAATCAACCCAGCGTTCGGTTTGGTAGCGGGCAATTTCGCGGGAATATTCTTCCCCAAGAGGTGCCACAGATTTCATGACCAAGTCATAGGCATCATCAATAGTAACATCTGGGTTGAGCGCACTGTCCAAATCCAACTTCCAATCAGCAAAGGTCATTTTTTCAAGGCCGTTGACCTTGGCTACGTGTTTGAGGAATTTTTGAGCGACTGGAGCGAAATCCTTCATGATCAGGTCAATCTGACGGTCAAACATAGAACGATCCACTTCCTGCTCAGCTAAGAGATAGTCAAAGACAGAGTCGTAGCCTCGCATATCTGCGATCAGTTTTTCGGACTTAACTTGAGCTAGATAGGTAGCAGCAGCTGTGTTTTGGTGCTTGCGGAGACCTTCTGAGAAGGAACGAAAGGCTTTTTCACGGATTTCCGCATTCTCATGGTTTTGGTAGAAGTTTTCATAGGTAACAAAGCTATTCTTGTAAACTTTTCCATCGACTTCGAAATCAGCCATTTCAAAGTCGCCTGCCCGCATCTTGGTATAGATATCTTGTGGTCCGTAGAAGACTTCCCCCAGGTTGGTCAAGGTCTTTTCGACATCAGCTCCCAAGTAGTGAGCTTTTTTAATTTTAGCCTGACGAATGGCAAAAGTGAGGTGAGGGAGTTGCCCCAGGCGTTCGAGGACATCTTCATCCGCTTCGACCAAAGCATCATCAAAGAAGGAAAGTTCAACGCTGGCCCAAGTTTCGAAATCCATCCCCGCTTGGGCAATTTCCGCAAAAGCTTCATCGCCAAAGTCAGTCGTTTGTGGCATAAAGCTGTAGTTACCAATGTGGCTGAGTTGAATCTGAATCTGTTCAAAGACCGCAAAGGCAGCTTCGAAGTCTTCAAAAGTGTGGAGCTTGCCCTTGTAGTTACGGACAAATTCATTGATTTCTTCACGTGTTTTTTCAATGGCACGCAAGAAGTCTTCCTGGTCTTGGTAGAGGGATGTGAGGTCCCAGAGTTCGTTCTCAGGAAATTCAGAACGTTTTTTTAATTCCATAATGTTCTCCTTTTGATCGGTGTTCTTCTTTAAGTATAGCAGAAAAAAGGGCAGAAACATAGAGGGAGAGGGAAGATGCTTGTGTGAAAATCTTGAAAAGAGCTGGAAAAATTGACCATTTTTGATATACTAGGATAGATATGAGGAGGTTTTTATGAAAAAGGTTATGATTTCACTACTGGCAGGTGTGTCTGTTCTATCTCTAGTCGCTTGTACGCCCAAACGATATGAACGTCAAAGTAAACCAAAGACAGCAACGTCATCAGCTGTCAAAAAAGAGAAAAAGGATACAGGTCAAAAGTACTATCAAGAGGTTTTGGATCGGTATGCTAAGTATGATAGTGCTCTTAAAAATGGGGATAAGACTGGCCTGTTTGAGGAATTAGGTAAAATACAATCTGGTTCAGAAGAAAGCATTTATTTAGATGCTTTGGAGCGCTTAGGAACTCCGGTAACCTTTCAGTATGCCTTTACAGACTTGAACAAAGATGGTGTGGATGAGCTCTTGGTATCTAATCAATACACGGGAAACAAACAGTATGTTTCTGCTATCTATTACCTTAAAGGTCAAAAAGCTGAATTGCTCCATACAGCTTATACAGCTGCGGTGGGTGGCTATCGCTCCAGCTTAGATGTTTTTGACAATGGACAAATCGTCTATGCTACTTGGCAATCTGTGAATCCAGAAATGGAATTGACCCTTTATTCGCTAGGAAAAGGGGAGGCTAAGGAAGAAAAGAAAGCGACGATTCAAATTGGTGGGGATCAAACAGCGGAGCAAGCTCTTGGGATGTCAGCTAAGAAGTTAGACCTCACTAAGCTCGATTGGAAAAATTTTGACGGTACAGGGGATTCCAAATCAGCAGCAAAATCGGAAGAGAAAAAATCGGAAAGCTTCCAAGTACAAGTCAGTGTGTCGGATCTCCGTATTCGAAAAGAGCCATCGACTTCTGCACCATCTGCGGGAATGATCGCAAAAGGAACTCACACCATTACGGAA
>NZ_KV813676.1:108298-109586 GCF_001813675.1 Streptococcus sp. HMSC078D09 | reverse complement strand
GGAATCTGGACAAGGCTGGATCGCCCTTGACTTCACAACGCGTGTGGATGGTTCTAAATCAGCAAGCTCAAGTAAGAAAAGCAGCGGAATGAACATTCAAGAAATTCAGAACGGTGATTTTTCAAGTATTGCAGGAACCTGGAGAAATGGTCTTGGTTGGGTTCTGGAATTTGATAAAGATGGTTTGACAGGAAAAGGATTTGTAACAGATGGTAGTGGAGTTGTTGATAGAATTAATCCCGATCACGGCTATATTAGTGGGGGGATTCATAGTTCTAAACCAAATACAGCTGGTGGAGCTGCGATCTCATTCTTGCCAGCTGGAACACCTATGAAGCCAGATAGCAATGAAAATAGTGATCCATCAGATACATCAAAAGACCGTATATGGGTTGGGCAACAATATATTTGGGATACTGACTCGTTCTTCTACCGTGTGGACTAAAGGAGTGGGACTATGAGAAAATTGATGATTTCACTACTGGCGGGTGTGTCTGTTCTATCTCTAGTGGCTTGTACGCCCAAACGCTATGAACGCCAAAGCAAACCGAAAACGGCAACCTCTTCGTCGGTCAAAAAAGAGAAGACGGATACAGGTCAAAAGCACTATCAAGAGGTATTGGAGCGGTACAAGGCTTATGCAACCGCAATTAATGCCAAAGACCAAACAGCTTTACAAAATGAACTAAAGAAGATCGAAGCAACTTCAGAAGAATATGCGTATGTCTTTAACCTTCAAACACTTGGAAGCACCAATGAGTGGCAATATGCTTTTGAAGATCTTAATCGTGATGGTAATGACGAACTGCTGATTGGGGATGGCAAAACGATTGCTGCGGTGTATTATTTGAAAGATAACCAGCCAACCTTGCTCCACGTAGCCTATGTAGCTTCTGCAGGTGGCTATCGCTCTAGTTTAGAAGTTTTTGACAATGGGCAAATCGTCTATGCCACTTGGCAATCCCTTAATCCAGAAATGGAATTGACCCTTTATTCGCTAAGAAAAGGCGAAGCCAAGGAAGAAAAGAAAGCAACCATTCAAATTGGTGAGGACCAAACAGCAGAACAAGCTCTTGGGATTTCAGCCAAGCAGTTGGACCTCAGTAAGCTGGACTGGAAAAATTTTGAAGGTTCAGGGGATTCCAAATCAACAGCGAAAGCAGAAGAGAAAAAATCGGAAAGCTTCCAAGTACAAGTCAGTGTGTCGGATCTCCGTATTCGAAAAGAGCCCTCAACCTCAGCTCCCTCTGCAGGGATAATCGCAAAAGGAACTCACACCATTACGGAA
>NZ_KV813676.1:66437-108198 GCF_001813675.1 Streptococcus sp. HMSC078D09 | reverse complement strand
GGAATCTGGACAAGGCTGGATCGCCCTTGAATTCACAACGCGGGTGGATGGAAATGCCGAATCAACTCCTGCCCCTGCCAAAACAAGCACTGAGATGAATCTAGATGAAATAAAAGCTGGAAATTTCTCAAGTGTAGCGGGAGTTTGGAAAAATAAGTACGGTACGAGCATTGAGTTTGATGCGCAAGGAATTGTGAAGGTCAATGGTAGTGCTGTCAATGGTGTTCAATTTTCTGGTTTTTACTTCAAGGAAGGTAATCTTCACGGAGTTAGTCGCATGCCTGGCGCAACGAACGAAACGCCTATTCTTTTCATTCCTTCAAGAGAAGGTGGCAGTGAATCCATTTACTGGAGTAAGAGTGATGCTACAAATGGGAACGATTTGTACTATCGTGTGAACTAAAAAAATAAGGTGACAAACATGAAAAAAATTGGAACATATTTACTAGCTGCAGCCCTCTTGCTTTCTTTGGTAGCTTGTGCTCCAAAACGCTATGAGCGTAAGCACAGTCCGGTAGGGGATTCATCGGTCAAAAAATCATCTGATAAAGCCCAAGAAAAAGAGCAAACAGAAGAAGCTAAGTCAGATGAACATGATAAAGAAGCCATTGGAACCTTGTCAAAAGCAGACCAAGCGGATATCTACTCGATCATTGAAAACAGTGCGTCTTTGACCTATTCACTTCAGGTGCAACCGACTCGTTTGCTGGAGTTGAACAATGATCACAGTGCAGTTGAAGGCTACTCGCAAGACATGTTCATTGATTACTACAATACCTACACGCCGGGAACTTATAATTTGCAAGATATCATTGATAAATTGAATGCTGAAGAGACCTCGGACTCTATCCGTAGTCTGTCACAAGACCAGCTGATCCAACTAACAAATGAAAAGAAAGATGGCTGGATCTATTCGACAAAAGACAAGGCCTTTTACGAAATTGTATCTGGTGGTCGTGGCGGAGCGATGCCACCGATGGAAATTCCTTCACCGGATGAATGGGTGATCAATGAAGATTCAGTTGAAGTGACAACGACCATCCAAGGAACTTCCGATCCATACAGACGTTTTGTCTTGAAACGCAACAACAAGAATTACAAGGGTGGAACCCACAAAACACGCTTTTATGTCGACAGCACTGAATTCTTGAAATCTTAAAAATAAATAGAAGCTATACCTGGATCTAAAATTTTTATATAGGTCTCTTGGAAGATTCACAGAAAAAGGCCCTCAAAGCCTTTTTCTTTTGGGCTTGAATATGTTAAAATAAAAGGTATACGTGCTTGGATACAAAGATGAGGATATAACAAATAGATGTGCTGCGTCAATCGAATGCTATCATGCGTAATTGAACCCGCCTACAACTCTGTGGAAAAAGATAAATCTACCTAGGAGCGTTCGCTCCGTCGTTCGATTTCCTATTTTCCTTTGAGTTGCTTAACGGCTTAGTATCTTGATCTTTGTAGGCAAGTCGTATAATTTTATCAATCCAAAGGGGATTAAAATGACAAAACAAGTGTTTCAAACGACTTTTGCGGGTCGTGAGTTAATCGTAGAGACCGGTCAGGTTGCTAAGCAAGCAAATGGCTCTGTTGTCGTGCGTTATGGTGAGTCAACTGTCTTGACGGCAGCTGTCATGTCTAAGAAAATGGCAACTGGGGATTTCTTCCCACTTCAAGTCAACTACGAAGAAAAAATGTATGCGGCTGGGAAATTTCCTGGTGGCTTTATGAAACGTGAAGGACGTCCTTCAACAGATGCGACTTTGACAGCGCGTTTGATCGACCGTCCGATCCGTCCAATGTTTGCGGAAGGTTTCCGTAACGAAGTGCAAGTCATCAACACAGTGCTTTCTTACGATGAAAATGCATCTGCACCAATGGCTGCCATGTTTGGTTCATCATTGGCCTTGTCTATTTCAGATATTCCATTTGACGGACCAATCGCTGGGGTACAAGTGGGTTATGTTGACGGGGAAATCATCATCAACCCAACGCAAGAACAAGCTGAGCGCTCTCTTCTTGAATTGACAGTAGCTGGTACCAAACACGCTATCAACATGGTAGAGTCTGGTGCCAAAGAATTGTCGGAAGAAATCATGTTGGAAGCTCTTCTTAAAGGGCACGAAGCCGTTAAAGAATTGATTGCCTTCCAAGAAGAAATCGTTGCGGCAGTCGGTAAAGAAAAAGCAGAAGTGGAATTGCTTCATGTAGATGCTGAATTGCAGGCTGAAATCATTGCAGCCTACAACAGTGACCTCCAAAAAGCAGTCCAAGTAGAAGAAAAATTAGCTCGTGAAGCTGCGACTCAAGCGGTTAAAGACCAAGTGACAGCCGTTTACGAAGAAAAATATGCAGACCACGAAGAATTTGATCGCATCATGCGGGATGTAGCTGAAATCTTGGAACAAATGGAACACGCAGAAGTGCGCCGTCTGATCACAGAAGACAAGGTTCGTCCGGATGGTCGTAAGGTCGATGAAATCCGTCCTTTGGATGCACAAGTCGACTTCCTTCCTCGCGTACACGGTTCAGGTCTCTTCACGCGTGGACAAACCCAAGCTCTTTCTATCTTGACTTTGGCGCCAATGGGTGAAACGCAAATCATCGATGGTTTGGATCCAGAGTACAAGAAACGCTTTATGCACCACTATAACTTCCCACAATACTCTGTAGGGGAAACTGGACGTTACGGTGCACCTGGTCGTCGTGAAATTGGTCACGGTGCTCTTGGGGAGCGTGCTCTTGCTCAAGTATTGCCAAGCTTGGAAGAATTCCCATATGCGATTCGTTTGGTAGCAGAAGTATTGGAATCAAATGGTTCTTCATCTCAAGCCTCTATCTGTGCAGGAACACTTGCCCTTATGGCTGGTGGTGTGCCAATCAAGGCCCCAGTAGCTGGTATTGCCATGGGTCTGATCTCAGATGGAAACAACTATACAGTATTGACCGATATCCAAGGTTTGGAAGACCACTTTGGAGATATGGACTTCAAGGTTGCTGGAACTCGTGACGGGATCACAGCCCTTCAAATGGATATCAAGATCCAAGGGATTACTGCAGAAATCTTGACAGAAGCGCTTGCCCAAGCCAAGAAAGCTCGTTTTGAAATCCTTGATGTGATTGAAGCAACGATTCCAGAAGTGCGTCCAGAATTGGCACCAACTGCTCCAAAAATTGATACCATCAAGATTGATGTCGACAAAATTAAGATTGTCATCGGTAAGGGTGGAGAAACCATCGATAAGATCATCGCTGAAACAGGCGTTAAGATTGATATCGACGAAGAAGGTAACGTATCTATCTACTCGAGCGACCAAGATGCGATTAACCGTGCCAAAGAGATCATTGCTGGTTTGGTGCGTGAAGCCAAAGTGGATGAAGTCTACCATGCCAAAGTGGTTCGTATCGAGAAATTTGGTGCCTTTGTCAACCTCTTTGACAAGACAGATGCCCTCGTACACATCTCTGAAATGGCTTGGACGCGCACCAACCGTGTCGAAGACTTGGTAGCCATCGGTGATGAAGTCGATGTGAAGATTATCAAGATCGATGAAAAAGGTCGTGTCGATGCTTCTATGAAAGTTCTTCTCCCTCGTCCGCCAAAAGCAGAAAACAGCGAGGAAAAAGGTGAAAAAACTCATCGCCATGGCGATCGTCCTCGTCACCACAACAAAGACCACAAACCTAAAAAAGACTTTACTATTACACAAAAAGATTCAGAATAATCATTAGAAAAGGAGGAGCACGGTATGGGATGGTGGCGTGAAACCATCGATATTGTAAAAGAAAATGACCCAGCAGCGCGTACCTCGCTGGAGGTCCTTTTGACCTATCCAGGCGTCAAAGCACTGGCAGCTCACCGTGTTTCCCACTTTTTGTGGAACCATGGCTTTAAACTCTTGGCGCGGATGCATAGTCAGTTCTGGCGTTTTTGGACCCAGATTGAAATTCATCCAGGTGCGACCATTGCTTCTGGTGTCTTTATCGACCATGGAGCGGGCCTCGTTATCGGGGAAACGGCCATTGTTGAAAAAGGTGTCATGCTCTACCACGGGGTGACCCTTGGGGGAACAGGGAAGGATGTCGGGAAACGCCATCCAACGGTTCGTGAAGGAGCCTTGGTCTCCGCTCATGCCCAGGTCATCGGTCCGATTGAGATTGGGGCCAAGGCCAAAGTAGGAGCGGGAGCGGTCGTGGTCTCCGATGTACCGAGTGATGTGACCGTTGTCGGTATTCCTGCCAAGATTGTTCGTGTTCACGGTAAGAAGGATGAGCCGATCATTCACCAAGAAGAAGAAAAACGCGAATACTATGTGAATAAGATGGAGCATGCTAAGGAAGCCAGTCATCGGTCTTCTAGCTTGTAAGGAGATCGCTACGTGATTCAAGCAACCAATACATTGAATGACCACCAACTACTGGAAGCAAAGGCCCTTATTGCCATCTGTCAGAAGTATGATGGAACTTTTCGGGATCCTTATCTCTCCAATATGCTCAATTTTGATCCCGATATGCCCGCCTTTTTCCTTTATTATGAAAAAGGTGAACTTATTGGCCTATTAACGGTTTATGCAGATGACCCAGATGTGGAAGTAGCGATTCTGGTCCACCCCAATCATCGTCGTCAAGGCATTGCGCGTGCTTTGTATAGAAGTTTTGAGACAGAAACGGCATCTTATCCCATTGAGTCTGTGACTTTTCAGACAGAGCGTGTTTTTCTAGAGCGCCATCCTGAGTTTGCCAGCAATTGGGGACTGGTCGAGGATGAAGAGACAGAAACCTGGTTAGGTAAGGATAGAAGACCTTATCCGTTGGCAACTGTTTCCAATCTGGACGTTTTGTTAGCAGATCGTTCCTATCAGGATCAAATTAGTCAGTTGAAATTTCAGGCATTTTCAGAGGAACATGAATCTAGAGAAGTTGTGGATAGATATGTCGCTAAAGCTCTGAAGGATCCAGAAAGTCGCTTATATATTTTGTTAAAAAACGGTCAGGTTATTGGAACTTGTACAGTTGATTTATCGAGTAATACGAATTACCTCTATGGTTTAGCAATAGCCGAACATGAACGTGGAAAAGGCTATGGGAGCTACCTGGCAAAATCTCTCGTCAACCAACTCATTGAACAAAATGACAAGGAGTTTCAGATTGCCGTGGAAGACAGCAATGTAGGTGCCAAACGTTTGTATGAAAAGATTGGCTTTGTCAAACAGACTCAGGTGGTTTATTTGAAGCCAAAAGAGTAGAAACAGAAAGGAAATGAAGCGTGTTAAAAATTTATGATACCATGTCTCGTGATTTGCGAGAATTTGCCCCCATCGAGGAAGGGAAGGTCCGCATGTATGTTTGTGGGCCAACAGTTTACAACTATATCCACGTTGGGAATGCCCGTTCAACGGTAGCCTTTGACACGATTCGTCGCTACTTTGAGTATCGTGGCTACGAAGTTGCCTATATTTCCAACTTTACCGATGTGGATGATAAGATCATCAACCGTGCCAAGGAAGAAGGCATTACTCCTCAGGAAGTGGCGGATAAGTACATCGCGGCCTTTCGTGAAGATGTGACGGCTCTTGGTGTCAAGCCTGCAACCCGCCACCCTCGTGTGGTTGAGTTTATGGATGACATCATTCGCTTTGTTACCGACTTGATCGAAAAAGGCTATGCCTACGAGAGCCAAGGCGATGTCTATTTCCGTGTGGAAAAATCCCACAACTATGCTAAGTTAGCCAATAAAACTTTGGAAGATCTAGAGCTAGGCGCTTCTGGTCGGACAGATGAGGAAACAGCTCGCAAGGAAAATCCGGTGGATTTTGCCCTCTGGAAAGCTGCGAAACCGGGTGAAGTTTCTTGGGAAAGTCCTTGGGGACCTGGTCGTCCTGGCTGGCACATTGAGTGTTCGGTCATGTCAACGGGGATTTTAGGCGATACCATTGATATTCACGGTGGTGGGGCCGATCTTGAGTTTCCACACCATACTAATGAAATTGCTCAGTCTGAAGCTAAAACAGGCAAGACTTTTGCCAATTACTGGATGCACAATGGTTTTGTCAATATTGATAATGTCAAGATGTCCAAATCCTTAGGCAACTTTATCACCGTGCATGATGCATTGAAGACGATCGACGGCCAAGTGCTTCGCTTCTTCTTTGCGACCCAGCATTACCGCAAGCCCATTAACTTCACAGAAAAAGCGGTGCGCGATGCGGAAACCAACCTCAAGTATTTAAAAAATACCTATGAGCAACCGTTCACAGGAGAAGTGGATCCAGCAGACTTGCAAGGCTTTGTGGACAAGTTTATCGTGGCTATGGATGAAGATATCAATGCGGCAAACGGCATCACCGTCGTCTTTGAATTGGCTAAATGGATCAATTCAGGTCACTACAATCAAGACGTCAAGGATGCCTTGACCAAGATGTTAGAAGTCTTTGGAGTGGTCTTTGTCGAAGAAGTCTTGGATGCAGATATTGAAGCCTTGATCGCTGAACGTCAGGAAGCGCGGGCTAAGAAAGATTTTGCGCGAGCAGATGCCATTCGCGATGAATTGGCTGCGCAAGGAATCAAGCTCTTAGATACAAAAGAAGGTGTAAGGTGGACACGTGATTGATGTCAATCTAATCAATGGGATTGCCCTTGCCTTTGAGGGAGATGCGGTCTATTCCATGTATATTCGCAGACACCTGATTTTTCAAGGGATGACCAAACCTAATAAGCTTCATCAGGCTGCCACCCGTTATGTCTCAGCTAGAGCTCAGGCCAGTTTGATTGAAAGCATGCTGGAGCAAGAAATTCTGACGGAAAAAGAGTTGGAGATCTACAAGCGCGGTCGCAATACCAATAGCCATACCAAGGCCAAAAATGCGGATGTCGTGACCTATCGGATGTCGACGGGCTTTGAGGCTGTTATGGGCTATCTCCATATGACGGGTGAGCTTGCTCGTTTGGAAGAGTTGATCAACTGGTGCATCCAGCAAGTAGAAGAAGGAAGAAAGCAGTGAAAAATATCAGAGAGTGGTTTCCTCATGCAGAGGTGACGGATCACCCCAATCCACCAGCTGGTTATGTAGCCATTCCCCTGCAGGCTCAACAATGGTTGCTGCTGAGGGAAGAAGAGCTAACCGAGCGAGAAAAACAATTGATTTCCTGGTTGGGCGGTGAAGAAGAGGTTGCCCCTAATCCTTGGTACCAGTACCTGATCGATGGAAAGGGAGAAGCCCCTCAAGTTATCAAAAAAATGCAGCTTGTCTATTGCCACCTCTCGCATTCAACAGCGGAAGGGACGGCTTCTTGGCTAGAGATGATGCAGACACTCTTGCCCAATTTCCGAGCAACTTTGCAACTGAGCGGACAAGATTATGTGCTCATTCTGGACCAAGACCAGTCTTTGCCTGTGGCCGATATCTTAAAAGATACCGTCTCTGCCATGGAGTATGACTTCAATATTCGTTTATCTATCCTGGTCGGGCAAGTATGGACCGAGTCTAAAGACGGGAAAGTGTCTCCTGTCATTCGAGCAGAACAGGCTGTCTTTCGAGCTTGGATTCGAGAAGGCCATCAAGGTGTCTATCGCTTTTCTCAACTCTATCTGTGGGGAATCGAGCAGGCAGATCTGGATCTCATCCCGATCAAGGCACGCTTGCATCAGTTGATTGAAAGTCAAGATCAATTGCAAGACATCATTGTCGCTCTTTGGGAAAATGGGGCAGTTGTGACCAAGGCCGCCCAGCAACTCTATCTCCATCGTAATTCGCTCCAATACAAGATTGATAAGTGGGAAGAGCTAACGGGTCTCCAGTTGAAAAATCTGACAGATCTGGCTCTTTGCTACCATTTAGTCTTACAAGATGTAATTTAAACGGAATCAATCGAGAGTTTTGTGCAACTTGCACAAAACTCTTTTTTTTTTTTTGTGAGACTTGCCATAGATTTGTAAAACGTTTTCATTTACAATAGAACTATAAAAATCAAAGGAGTACCATCATGGTAGAATTAAATCTTAAAAATATTTACAAAAAATATCCAAACAGCGAACACTACTCAGTTGAAGACTTCAACTTGGACATCAAAGACAAAGAGTTTATCGTTTTCGTAGGTCCTTCAGGATGTGGTAAATCAACAACTCTTCGTATGATCGCTGGTCTTGAAGATATCACAGAAGGTGAATGTTCAATCGATGGCACTGTTGTAAACAACGTGGCACCTAAAGACCGTGACATTGCCATGGTATTCCAAAACTACGCTCTTTACCCACACATGACTGTATACGATAACATGGCATTTGGTTTGAAATTGCGTAAATACAGCAAAGAAGACATCGACAAACGTGTACAAGAAGCAGCTGAAATTCTTGGTTTGAAAGAATTCTTGGATCGTAAACCAGCTGACCTTTCTGGTGGTCAACGTCAACGTGTGGCCATGGGTCGTGCGATCGTCCGTGATGCTAAGGTATTCTTGATGGACGAACCTTTGTCAAACTTGGATGCAAAATTGCGTGTATCTATGCGTGCTGAAATCGCTAAAATCCACCGTCGTATCGGAGCTACAACTATCTACGTAACTCACGACCAAACAGAAGCGATGACACTTGCAGACCGTATCGTTATCATGTCAGCTACTAAAAACCCTGCTGGTACTGGTACTATCGGACGTGTTGAACAAATCGGTACTCCTCAAGAAGTATACAAAAACCCAGTGAACAAATTCGTAGCAGGATTCATTGGAAGCCCTGCAATGAACTTCATCAATGTAAAATTGGAAGGTGGACACATCGTTGCCAATGGATTGAATTTGAAAGTTCCAGAAGGTGCTTTGAAAGTCTTGAAAGAAAAAGGCTATGATGGTAAAGAATTGATCTTTGGTATCCGTCCAGAAGACGTGAATACAGAAGCTGCTTTCCTTGAAACTTTCCCAGAATCAGTCGTAAAAGCAACTATCTCTGTGTCTGAGTTGCTCGGTTCTGAATCTCACTTGTACTGCCAAGTTGGTGACAACGAATTCATCGCTAAAGTGGATGCGCGTGACTACCTTGGAACTGGTGAAACCATCGAACTTGGATTTGACTTGAACAAAGCTCACTTCTTCGATAAAGAAACTGAAAAAACAGTATACTAATACCTACTGACACGATAGAGACTGAGACGATTTGTCTCGGTCTCTTTCATTTTAAGGAGACAAGACATGGAAAAAGACTGGTGGAAGGGGAAGGTCGCTTACCAGATTTACCCAAAAAGCTTTAAGGACAGCAATGGTGATGGTGTTGGGGATTTGAAAGGCATCACGGAGAAACTCGATTACCTTCAAGACTTAGGGATTGATATTCTCTGGCTATCTCCTGTTTACAAGAGCCCTTTTATTGACCAGGGATATGATATTTCAGACTATTATGCCATTGATCCCCTCTTTGGAACCATGGAAGATATGGAAGAATTGATTGCGGAAGGTAAGAAGCGGGGCATTTCTATCATCATGGACTTGGTGGTCAACCATTGCTCCAGTCATCACGAGTGGTTCCAAAAGGCTTTAGCGGATCCAGATGGCCCTTATGCGGATTACTTTTATTTTATCGAAAGTGACAAAGAACCCAACAACTGGGAAAGTTACTTTGGGGGCAGTGTTTGGGAGCCGGTTCCTGGCACCAACAAATACTATCTTCATTCTTTCCACAAGGATCAGCCAGACCTCAATTGGCAAAATCCTGTCTTGCGCGAAGAGATTTACAAGATGATCAACTGGTGGTTGGACAAGGGAATTGCAGGCTTCCGGATTGACGCCATCATCAATATCAAAAAGGATTTAGAATGGCGTTCGCTTCCGTCTGATCGCGAAAATGGCTTGGTCCCAGTACCGGAGTCTCTAGTGAATGCCCAATCGATTGAACCCTTCTTGCAAGAGTTAAATGAGCGGACCTTTGCCAAGTACAATGCCTTCACTGTAGGCGAAGTTTTCAATGAAACCGATGAAGAGTTGCATTTCTTTATCGGAAAAGATGGCGTTTTCTCATCGATCTTTGATTTCAAACAAACCATGCTGGGTCAAGAAGGAAAAGGCTGGTTTGACCATAGTCTTCCAACAGCAGATGAACTCAAGGAAAGTATTTTCCAAGCGCATGAGCGCGCAGATAGTATTGGGGTTCTCTCGACGATCATTGAAAACCACGATGAGCCTCGTGGGGTGTCCCATTATATTGCTGAAGGTCCAGTAAACGACACCAGTAAAAAAGCCCTAGGAACTATTCAGGTTTTGCGCAAGGGAATTCCGTTTATCTATCAAGGCCAAGAAATTGGAATGGAAAACCAAGTCTTTGAATCAGTAGAGGACTTTGATGATATCGCGACCATCAATGGCTATCATGTCGCTAAAGAAGCTGGTTTGAGCGAGGAAGAAGCCTTAGCAGTGATTGCCAACTACAGCCGAGACAATGCGCGGACACCGATGCAGTGGACAAGAGAGCCAGGTCTGGGCTTTAGCGATGGACCAGCCTGGCTGATCAGTCCCAAACCAGATGTTGCCATCAATGTGGAAGATCAAGAAAAGGATCCAGACTCCATCTTGAATTATTACCGCAAGTTGACGGCCTTGTATCGCCATCCCCTTTATGGAAATACCATCCGGTTTGGAGATCTGATCCCAGCGTATCGGGACCGTGAAAACATCATCGCCTTTGAACGCCGTGGGGACAAGCGTCTCTTGGTTGTCAGCAATTTCCAAAATCGCCAGGCCACCTTGGAGTTGCCAGCTCCGATTAAAACGGTCGTTTTAAATAATACAGCAGGATTATTCCAAGAAGGAGACCAAGTGCTAGAATTGACTCCTTACCAAACGGTTGTGTTGGAATTGGTGGAATAGAAAAGAACCTTCGCGTCTGCGAAGGTTCTTTTGAAGATATATCTTTCGAAACTTTCCTTAGGTGAGTACGGACGTCAGCGAACTTCGAAGAAGTTCCATGACTTAGTTTTGAACCTAAGGTTTCAAAACTCCCGAGTGCTTGAAACTGTTATGTTCCAAGCACTTTTCTCACGGCGGAAAGTTTCAGTATAAGACTGAATACTGCTAAATACTAGAGCGAGTTTTATAACTTTTGTCTAATTTCTTAGATTATTTATATGAAAAATTGATTTTCTATGAAAAGATGAACTTGAGATTCATAGCTAGTCTAAAATCTTACTCAACTTCTTTCTTTTTCAAGAGGAGGAAGCCTCCGCTAACGGCTAACAAGAAGCCTGAAAGAATGAAGTGTGCAGCTGTGTCTTCTCCAGTTTGTGGCAATTGTGCCTTGGCTGGACTTTCTTGGAAGCTTTGTCCCACTTGGTAAGTCAAGGCTTGCACACTTTCTTCATTTTCAGTTGTCATTTCTTTTTGTGGAAGGAGAACTTTAGGAGTCTCCTTCTTGGTCAAGATTGGCTGTGGAGTGGTTGTTTGGTTATGAATTGAAACCACCACTTGATCTGGTTCTTTAGCTGGGACGTAATCCATCAAGCTAGCCAACTTGCTGCCAAAGATCGCGTTGGTTACCCAACGGAAGAAGTGGACAGGGTGTTGGCGATTGGTTGGATTTCCGGCATAGACAAAGAGTGGTTGGCCCAGAAGTTCTCCAGAGATGGCCATGACCTTATTGGCTAGGACTTCATTTTTTGGCCACCAGCCAGCAATGTAGTAGTCGCTTGAAGCGATGCTCATCAAGGTCTTGAAGTTGCTTGGAACTTTTTCAATCCAGTTTCCTGAGTTGGAGTAGAAGAGGGTATTCTTCTTGTAACCGCTGGTCAGTGGATCTTGGTCATCGATGATGGCCTTCATCGAGCCCTCGTAGTCACTGCCACCTTTTAGTTTTTCAGCATCAAAGCCTGCAAGAACTCCCAATTTTTCCAGTTTCTGCATGGCTTCCCCACCGATGACAAGGGTCGGTTTCTTGCCAAAGATGGAAGCATCAAAACGATTGCTTTCCAAAATAACAACATCCGCTTCTTCTGGAGTATTGACAATTTGGAAGCCTAATTTTTCAAGGACCAGACTGGTATGAGCAGGCGCATCGACTCCAGCCCAATTATAGTGGTAGTTTGGAGAGTAGACCTTCATCGGTTTCAAGGTTGGCCCGCTTGGCACCTTGTAGAGGGCATCACCATAGATGGCATAGTTTGGCAGGAGCGAAGCAAAGGTATCGCGGTCAACGATGTAGCCATCATCTGTTAGGTAGACAGATTTTCCTTGGGAAATGGCCTGGTTGATAGCTTTAACGGCACTGGCTGAGGTATTTGCGATTACATAGTAAGGAGCTTTTGGATCGATCTCAGAAGTACGAGTCGCACGGGTGGTGGTGACTTCTCCTAATTTTCCATTGAAAAGACCATCCGCAAAGACAGGTTCGGACTTGAACCCTCTCATATCTGGGAAGTTGACCAGCAACTCGGCGTACATAGCAGCCCAGGCAGATTCGTTAGAACCTTTGTAGAGAATATGGTTGGCGTAGCCCCGTTTGGCTTGGGCCATGTCAATGACCAAGTCCCCTTTTTTGTAGTTGCCTGTATCTTCTTTGAGTTCTTTAACGAGGACACCATTGCGTTTGAAGTAGTCGATCATATTGAAGGCTTCTTGGGCGTCATTGTCCTTGTCGAGACCCATTGGGATGACGTAGTAGTCTGGGAAGAATTTTGGACGACCGTTTTTCACACGTCCAACGATTTCCCCATTTGGGCCGACCAGTTCATTTTCAGCTTTTGGATCTTCCGTTTTATTGAGACCACGTAAGTAGAAGTTGAGCCGCATCTCAAGGAGTTTGTCTGGATCTTGGTTGAGGAAGTCAATGCCGCCGAGGACAGCATTACGACCAGCATAATAAGATTCCTGGTTGGATTCTGGTATTTCAATGGTGTGGCCCAAGATGCCGTGATAGACAGCATAGACACCTGTATAACCAGAGAAGGAATCATCCCAGCCATCTCCCCAATCCAGTTTTGGAATGATGTAGCTGTCGTATTTGGAATTGGCAACCCCTGCGCGGCCCATATGGTGGGCATTTTCTAGCATGAGGTTGGACATGAGGTCGTATTCAAAATTCGGATCATGTGGAGGTGTTGCAGGCTCAATCAAGAATTCTTTGACAAATCCATGGATATCATAGAGAGCAATTGGATTCCACTTGTTGATCATTTGGATGACGGTACGCACTTCGGGGTTTGTTTGGTAGCTGGCATCGCGGTTTGGATCCAGTCCATTGGCCAAAGCACGCAGGTTGAGAGCATCCCCATCAGGGTTTTCCGTGAAGTCAAACAAGAAGATAAATTTGTTTAGGAGAGTTGGGATGTCCAGAGTTACATTCTTGACGTTACCAGCTTCGTCTGTCGTTTTAAAAGTGACTTGATTTTCTGTAGCGAAGGTACGGAAGAGGCCTGTGATGATGTCGATCCCTGGCTGCTCATCCGCGTGGGTGTTGTGGACTAAGACAGGTAGTTTGTAATCCAAGGTCTTGTCCTTCAGTGCAGCCAGCATTTCGCTTGGTTTGGTCAAAGCTGTAGGATTGGTGCTAGACAGGTAGTGATCGATGCTGGCTTGGTCCTTACTCACAATTCCCATCTTCATGTCCCGGCCTTGGGCGCTCTTACCAAGGGTTTCTAACTGCACCAAACGATCGGGTTTCGCTTCTTCCTTGGATTTTTCGATAGCAGCGAGCATCTCTTCATGTGTATGGTAGTCTTGGTAAGGTCGAAAAACAAGAGTTTTATTGATGGTCACACCTAAGTCTGCATTGGTTCCGACCAGTTCATGATTGCCGATGTAGTTGCGATAAGTCCGGCGAATATTATTTGGGCTACGAAGACTGAGATCTTGACCAAAGAGATCCTGCACGTCAATGTGGAGATCCAGATCATTTCCGTTTACAGTCTCTGTGATGGTGAGGAATGGATCCTTGCTCAGTGTTCCTGTCTCCATATCCCAGGTTTTCCACTCAGAGAGAGGCTTATTGTCTAAGGTCCAGCTGATCTTGCCAGCAGCTTGAGCTTTTTCTTGGACTTTGTCATCAATCGTACTCTTTTCAGAGAGATAAATGGTGCTATCCGCCAATCGAGTCGCTTGGTCAGTGGTCGTTGCGGCACGGTTAGTGCTTGGATTAGCGGTTGGAGCAACTTCTGTACTAGAAGCCACATCAGAAGTCGCTGCTCTTTCTGCAGGACTAGCAGGAGTTACTTCTGTGGCTGTAGCATGACTTGTCGTCTCGGCGGTCACAGGTTGCTCAGTAGCAGGTGTCGCTTCAAGGACCGTGCTTGGTTCCGTTTGAGGCGCTTCTACGCTATCGGCTGAAGCTTGGCCATGACCGATAACGGAAAGCAAGACAGCAGCGGAGAGGCTGAGTGTTGTAGTGTACAAATGTTTCTTATACGAAGACTTCATATAGAAGACCCTCCTTAAAAAGTTATTTTCCAGTTCTAGTATACCATTTTAGGAAAGCGTTTACAACAACTGCCTGAATAAAAAAGCCTTTGCATCTTGCAAGGGCTTCTTTGTCTATTCTGTTTCCTCATGGAATTGTTGGTAAAAATCAACCTTGACCTGAATGAAGGTTTCTAAATCTCTTAACAATTGGAGCAAGGTGGCGCGTGTTTCGAATTCTTCACGGGTCTTAGGAAGAGGGCGTTCGCGAAAGATCGCTAAATACTGACTAATATCATCTAGAAGATCTTGGGCAGGATTTTCCTGACTTAACTGTTGCGCAGTCTTCTTAAAAAGTTGAGCCAGGATCATACTTTCACTCGCCGCCAACTGACAGCGGTTGACGTTTTCTGCCATATCCCGCAGGATGTCGTTTTGACGCTTGCGCATTTCGAAGTAGTGAATGTGGTAGTTGGTTTGATGAAAAAGGTGGTTGGAATGATCCAGATAGACAAGATTTAAAGCGTCCTTTAGGATACCATCCAATTCTTTGATCAAGCGGGCATCGTTGCGACCATCCCCTTTACCAAGTAATTCCGCAAAACGACCAAGGATCTTTTTCAGTTGGTCTTCGACAACATCATGGTAGTGATCAATCGCAGCCTGATTAGAAGGCATATAGAGATTGGCCAGCAGGGCAAAGCTGGTCCCGATTAAAAAGAGGGCAAGTTCATTGAGCAAGAGCCCCCAGGAAGTAGACTGCTCAATCAAGAGATGGGTGACGAGGACCGTACTTGGCGTGATGCCGATCTGCCAGCCCATTAGAAAGGCGCATGGAACATAGAGAGCAATAAAGACTCCCAGTGCCCAAAGGTTGAATCCAAAAAAGGAAAAAGCGATCCTTCCGATCACAAGGGCCAGCAAGGTCGACATAAAGCGCTGATAGGCTTGCTTGATCGTACTGCGACGCGTATCAGAGATACTCAAGATGGCAATGACGCCAGCTGAGATGGCATAGGTCAAGCCCAGAGCATAAGCAAGGGCAGCTGCTAAACAGGTGGCCAAGGTGAGCTTGATGGTTCGTTGAAAAAGAGGCATGGCTTCCTTTCTATTTTGCTGGTTTCGCTGAGATAGATTTCATTTCATTATATCATGAATTGGCCTCTTCCTCCTTTCTTGTGGTATACTAGTTCTATGGAAAATAACGATATCGTATACGGTGTCCATGCAGTCACCGAGGCTTTACAAGCCAATACAGGCAATAAATTATATATTCAAGAAGACCTCCGAGGAAAAAATGTCGACAAAATCAAGACTTTAGCAGCTGAAAAGAAGGTGTCGATTTCTTGGACGCCAAAGAAAACCCTTCAGGAAATGACAGAAGGAGCTGTTCACCAAGGCTTCGTTCTTCGTGTGGCAGCCTTTGCTTACACAGACTTGGCAGTGATTCTGAAACAGACAGCCCAAGAAGAGAACCCGCTTTTATTGATTCTCGATGGTTTGACAGATCCACACAATCTTGGATCTATCTTACGGACAGCTGATGCGACCAATGTCTCAGGAGTCATCATTCCTAAGCACCGGGCAGTCGGGGTAACCCCAGTGGTGTCGAAAACTTCTACCGGAGCAGTGGAACACATTCCCATTGCCCGTGTGACCAATCTCAGCCAAACCCTAGACAAGTTAAAGGAAGAGGGCTTCTGGATCTTTGGAACCGACATGAACGGCACGCCATCGCACCAGTGGAATACGGCTGGCAAGTTAGCCTTGATCATTGGCAATGAAGGAAAAGGGATCTCAGCCAACATCAAAAAGCAAGTCGATGAGATGATCACCATTCCCATGAATGGTCATGTGCAAAGCCTCAATGCCAGCGTGGCAGCAGCTATTCTTATGTATGAGGTCTTTCGCAACCGACTATAATCCTAGAAAGGCAATGATATGAAACGAAAAATCTTATTGGTTGACGGCTATAATATGATTGCCTTTTGGCAGGAGACTCGCCAGCTCTTTCAAAAAAGTGAACTCGATGCAGCCCGCAATATCCTCCTGCAAAAACTGAGCCACTATGCTAGCTTTGAAGGGATCGAAGTCATCTGTGTCTTTGATGCCCAGTATATGCCAGGAGTGCGGCAGACCTATGAGGAGTTCAATGTTCAGGTGGTCTTTACCGGCGAGGATGAGACGGCAGATGACTATATCGAGCGCTTGGCGGCAGAGCTTAACACGCCCCTCCACCAAGTATCGGTAGCGACCAGTGACTTAAATGAGCAATGGACCGTCTTTGCTCAAGGAGCTCTTCGGGTATCTGCCAGAGAGTTAGAAAAACGGGTCGCAGTCGTCAAAGGAAACCTCAATCAGGCGCAGCGAGTGGTCAACGATCAAAAACCACCTATGCGACCGCTCGATCACGAAGTATTGCGACAATTACAAGAAATGATGGGAGACAAGTAATGACATTTGCTATTTTAACCGATTCGACCGCAGATTTAGACCAGAACTGGGCCAAGGAACATCAGGTGACCATTCTTGGCTTGACCATTGAGTTAGATGGGACGGTTTACCAGACAGTTGGCCAAGGTCAATTGACCAGCCCTGAGCTTTTAGAAGCCATGAAAAATGGAGCTAAACCGACAACCAGTCAGGTCAATGTGGGCCAATTTCAGGAAACCTTTGAACAATTTGCCAAAGAAGGAAAAGATCTGCTTTATGTAGCCTTTTCATCGGTCTTATCTGGGACTTATCAGAGTGCAGTCATGGCACGAGACCTGGTTTTAGAAGACTACCCGGAAGCTGTGATCGAGATTGTCGATCCGAAGGCTGCTGGGATTGGAGAGGGATATCTGGTCATGCGGGCAGTAGCTGCGCGTGATGCAGGTCGTTCATTAGCAGAAGCCAAAGAAGAAATCATGGACCTAGCGCCAAAACTGCGGACTTATTTCCTCGTCGATGACCTCTACCACCTTATGCGTGGAGGCCGTCTCTCAAAAAGTGCTGCGATTATGGGTAGTTTGGCCAGCATCAAACCCATTCTCTGGATTGATGCGGAAGGAAAATTAGTCCCAATTAGCAAGGTTCGGGGACGCAAAAAAGCTGTCCGAGAATTACTGGAGCTGATCAAAGCAGATATTGGTGAAGGCACAGCTTTAGTCTCTTATACCAACGATCTAGAAGGAGCAGAAGCACTGAAGCAAGAAATGCTTGCGCTTGAAGGGATTGATGAAGTCCTTGTGATGCCTCTTGGACCGGTTATTTCAGCCCACGTCGGCCCGAATTCCTTGATCGGATTTGTCATTGGAAAAGAAAATCGCAAATAATTTTCCAAATCGGTTGACTTTTATCTTAGAATTTTGATACAATAGTAGGCGGTATTGTTTACCCCATTTGTAAGGCCCCGGAACCTTTCAAATAACTCGCGGACCGGAACATCCGCCCTGTAAACAAAAACGACATTCATATAGGAGAAATCATGAACAAAACTACATTCATGGCTAAACCAGGCCAAGTAGAACGCAAATGGTACGTTGTTGACGCAACTGATGTACCTCTTGGACGCCTTTCAGCAGTTGTTGCTAGCGTGCTTCGCGGAAAAAACAAACCAACATTCACACCTCACACTGATACAGGTGACTTCGTAATCGTTATCAATGCTGAAAAAGTTAAATTGACTGGTAAAAAAGCAACTGATAAGATCTACTACACTCACTCAAACCACCCAGGTGGATTGAAATCAATCTCTGCTGGTGAACTTCGTTCTAAAAATGCAGTTCGTTTGATCGAGAAATCAGTTAAAGGTATGCTTCCACACAATACTCTTGGCCGCGCTCAAGGTATGAAATTGAAAGTATTCGTTGGAGCTGAGCACACTCACGCTGCACAACAACCAGAAGTTCTTGATATTTCAGGACTTATCTAAGGAAAGGAACAATAAAGTATGTCACAAGCACAATATGCAGGTACTGGACGTCGTAAAAACGCTGTTGCACGCGTTCGCCTTGTTCCAGGAACTGGTAAAATCACTGTTAACAAAAAAGATGTTGAAGAGTACATCCCACACGCTGACCTTCGTCTTGTAATCAACCAACCATTCGCAGTTACTTCAACTGCAGGTTCATACGACGTTTTCGTTAACGTTGTAGGTGGTGGATACGCTGGTCAAGCAGGAGCTATCCGTCACGGTATCGCTCGTGCCCTTCTTCAAGTAGACCCAGACTTCCGCGATTCATTGAAACGCGCAGGACTTCTTACACGTGACTCACGTAAAGTTGAACGTAAGAAACCAGGTCTTAAGAAAGCTCGTAAAGCATCACAATTCTCAAAACGTTAATCAATACGATTATATCAACGTTTCGAAACACTTCATGGTTCACACCATGGGGTGTTTTTTTGATGATTTTTAGCAAAATTCACACCACTTTTCACACCAAATTCACACCATTATTTCTTTAGGGAGCGATAAGCGATCTCTCCAACCGCCATTGGAATCACATTTGATGTGTTTACATAAGTCTTAGTTGTAATCGTATCACTATGAGTGAGTGCTTCAGAAATAGCTTCCATAGAGGTTCCAGCCTGTTTAGCGAGTGTGGCTCCTGTATGTCGTAATTTATGAGGAGTTGCATGTGCAAGTTCTGGATGACGACGCTTAACAGATTTCATTTTGTTGTTAAGATAATCAGCATGGAGACAACTGTTTACATTTCCCTTTGTATCAATATACGTAAAAACATACTGTTCAGGAGTTTGCATGATGTTAAATGAAGCCAGTTCAGATTTTTGTTGCTTCTTCCAAGAATTTAACAAGTCGGTAAGTTCTTGTGGAATCGAAAAAATCGTCTTTTTATTCCCTTTAGTTGACTTTTGATTTTTATATCGATCTAAGGCTTGAACCAATTGAATTTGTTGATTTTTGAAATCAATATGTTTCCATTGCAAAGCGTAGCTCTCTGACTTTCTATCTCCTAAAAAGAAGGTAGTATAGAACAAAACATAGTCTTTGAATAGAATTTTTTCAGTCTCCAAATCCTTTTCAAAAGCTGTAAACCATGCTTGAAGTTCTTCTTGAGATAGATATAAATCTTCATCTTTTTTAGATTCCTGTAACTTGATTTTCTTAGTGGCTTTGATACGGCTTATAGTTTTTGATAGGCGATTAGTTTCGATATACTCTAATTCTTCTGCCCAGTCAAAGATAGAGTTAACGTAGCTCCTGATAACTTTGAAATTTGCATATTCTTCAGCCTTTTGAGTCAATAGATTTAGTACAACTTGCTTATTTTGATTAAGAAAGTCTATTGAATAATTCCCAAGTAAGGGTAAGATGTGTTTTCTAAAAGCAATTTCTGTTCCAACTATAGTTGCTTGAGAAGGTGGTTTAGCAGTAGAAGTAGTTTGACCTGCTTTGTAGGATTCCCACCAAACGTTTTGATAGAAATCTGAAAAAAGGATAGAACCACTATTTTCTAATGAGACTGAATCTCCACTATGAATTTTATCAATCTTATTTTGAAGTTCTAGTTCATATTTTTTTGCTTCAATCCTTGTTTTGAATCGTTTTTCAATCACTTTCTTATCAACACCTAGTGAAGACTTCACATCCTCAGGAATATAGACACGTAAGCGATAGGTTCCGTTTTTAGTTTTTATAATAGACATAGTATTCTCCTTTTGAATTGAGCTAGAAAATACCATGGTTACATTATAACAAACGACCATAGAATTTCTACTGCTTTTGTAACCAGCGATTGATTTCAGATTTGCTAAAGCGAACAGTTTTACCAATCTTAATGCAAGGCAATCCTTGCTTAATCCACTTGTCTAAAGTATTATTTGTTATATTCAAATACTCACAAGTTTGCTTTTTATTTAAAAAATGATTGATATTTTCATTAATATCTAAAAATTTATCCAGTTCTTTTTTAACAGTATCTGATATTAGTAATTGAAGTTGCCTAACCATTTCGTCGTCTGGAATAAATAAATTCATAAATAGTCCTGTTTATTTCTTTCTATTAGATTTAAATTTAATTAGTTTGGATTTTTTTAAGTCTTCAAGGGTTGAAGAGTTAAAAAATAGGAAAACGTTGCTGTAGTAATACTTTTCCATTTTTTTAATCAGAATTTATATTAAAATGGAAGAAGTATTTATTTGAATTTCATTTAAAAAAGAATCCAGGGATGAACCAATGTCTTTATCCTTGATTTTATTAACGTCATTAATAAAACTATCTTTTTCTTCATTGGTAAAACTAGGGATTTTAAAAAAATGGAGTTTATTATTTTGATTACTCTTGTAACAACCAAAGTCAAAGATAGTAACAAGATATAGACTATTTAGCATTAAGCTAAAGAGATATAGTACTTGCCATGTAATCATAATAGAAAGAAAATAACTCTCATTTTTCAAATCATTCCTCCTACTTTCTTTAATCAGATTTTTTTTAGTTCTTGCACAGTTTTTTGGATTTACAAATTTAGATGCATCAATAAATAAAAAAATAGATTCATCCAATGTTATTGGATATAAATAATCCATAGCATGATTTAGTTGAGTTTCAAAAAAAGTTTTTATATATCCATCTTTACCTTTTTCTTCATACAATTCTTTTAACTTATTTTGGGTATCTCTTACTGAAGTTTGAACAATTATCTTAAAGTTGCACAATCCTTTCTCAATTACACTATATACAAATGAATAGAGCTGATCATTGTTTAGTTTATCCAAGTCAGTACTCTTGAATTCACTTTTAATTTTTTGTTCATTCAGTGTCATTTCGTATCTATAGATGCGATATTTACGAGATACGTTTGATTCAATCTGGTTATTATGTTCAGCTTTTGCTGTTTTATCGTAAAGAACATGCAACAAGTTTTCATTTTTTTTACTTGAAAGAATATGGTGGTCTTCGGGAGTTGAACATTTTGTATAAACTTTTTTATTTACTTGAGATGTATTAGATAGAGCCCTCAATAATAAATTTCTTGTTTGAAAATGAATAATCGCATCAGTAGCAAATGTAAATGAGATTTCCATTTGATGAATCCTAATTGTTGTTGGGATAATCCAAATACCAGTTTGCTGTTTGATTTCCGTCATAACTTTTATTAGTTTCTTTCGTATTGCAGAAATAGAGAGAGTTTCAAAATTGAGACCTCCATGATTCAGTTGTAGTAAGGAATAATTAACAGTATCTCCGATTTCTTTTTTATAAATTTTCCCAATTTCAAGTCTTCCGAATTCCCTTGATTGGATAATTAAATCTTCTATCTGATTTGAATTGTAATTTAATTTTTTAACTTTATCAGGATTCTTTTTGCTGTATTCTATCAGTTTTTCGATGTCAACAATTAGATTTTCACCCAAGTTAAAATCCATGCGATCAAAGCCCCAGAAGGAATTCATTAAAGTAAAACAAGATTGAATTTCTTTCTCATTTAATTGCATCTGTTTTAATTGCATCTGTTCAGTAGAAATTTTAGTAAGCCTTTTCATGTTTTAATGTTTCCTTTTTACTATTATTTTTGTTAGGAAGTATATAATTCAATTTAAATCCCCTATATATAGGTATGCCATTTTTTTGACAGAAAACGCCTTTTTTTTTAAAAAAAAAAGTGAAAAAATGGAAGAAATTTTGAAAAACAATAAAATACACAATGTTTAATTGTTAAAAAAACGCGTAATGATAAGGGTTTGGAGAAAAAATTAGGTTTTTCCCTACTTTATTTATTTTTTTATTTCAATGAGAGATATACAATTATTTTTTAGAAGTACTTATTAGTTTGCTTGTGCGATTAACTTGTAAGCATAGGACTTTTGAAACTCTTCTGGTCGATTATGTCCGAGAGCACGTGATACAATTAAACAAGCCTTTCGATCAAGGACAACGCCTTTTAATTCTCCCCGTAGATAAATTTTTTCTTTTTTATCTTTGATATCTTTGGGATCTCTCGCGACAAGAAGATAAAGACGTTTTGCGTATTCAGCACGATATTTATGAGGTTTTAAAGCAGATGGAACTTGAAACACACGCTTTTTACCAGCTAGCTTAAACTCCTCAACAAGCCTCTCTAATTCTTCTTTGTCTCGTGTGATAATCGGAACCCAACGATCTCTAGCTCCTTTTGTTTTATGCTTTTTACCAATGATTTTAAGATAATATCGGCCATCCTCACGTTGGTAGAGTGAGTCACCAGTAATTGCTTTTAGCTCATTTTTTCGTAGTCCAGTGGCAGATACGATTGAAAACCATCGATTATTCGTTTCTTCAGACATTCTATCGTCATTAGATTTTAAGCGATTATTTTTTTTGTTGGCTCGATATCGAATATCTGTTGCAATAAAAGCAGTAGAAGATACGCCTAAGACTTTAGCTAATGCTGCTTTGTATGTTGATTGGGTTGGTGCAGAAAGCCCAGTTTTTTTACAATGTTCTAAGTATTGATTTACTAAGTCAATCCATATATCTACATTCTTAGATTTTTCAAGAGCTTTTAAATCTTCGGCAGTGGCTGTTGCAGCAACAAAGGAAGCAAATCTGCTCCAGGATCCAGCGTAGTTATGAAGAGTTCGGTCTGTATGGATTAAATGAATGTCCTCTCCTGTCTTTTTGGATTCATTTCTTTTGATACCTTTTCCCTTCTTGAAGCGCGTGACTAGATTAGTTAATCCCTTTGATTGGATGAATTGTTTACGACCTTCAAAAGTGTTTAGAGCATCCATCTGTTGTTTCTTAGCTTTTTCTCTAGCTTTTCGTCGTTCTGAACGACTACGTTTTTTCTTTGCCATAGTTCTTTCCTTTCTATAGAAGATGATGTTCATTTAAAGAAGATCTTAAGAAAAATCTTAAGGTCTTTTTTATTCAAGTTGAAGTAGTGCAGTGATTTAAAGCTTATATTCACTGATGTAGTATCTTCCCTGTGCTGAGGGCGCTTCTTAATTGATGGCTAAGAAGTTAACCAAGTCATTTTACAACATGACAAGTTGACTCAATTAAAATAATATGTAGAGTTCCATCTTACAGATAAAAATCTGTTGTTTTTTCTTTTTACTCTTTTTCAGGTTTAAATGCTTTGAATTTAGCGACTGAGTTAAGCTAGTTTTTTTGTATTTGATTTTTAGACTTTTGCTATTTACTTTCTTTTTTATACTTTTATTCTTTACTTTGTTCCAATTAAAAAATCTTCTTAAACTGCTGTTGACATTGCTTCTGTTATTTACAAATTTATTTTTTTAAGTTAATGATATACAAAAACTGGTTCTTTCCTAACCCGGCTTAAACCTGCTGTTTCCACGATAGCTACCTCCTTTTAAACATAAAAAAACGTAGCTATATTAGTTACGTCTCTACTTAATCAATCTTTAGATATCTATAGTATGCCATAAATTGATAAAAATAAAAAAACAAATTTCATCTCTCTTTTGTGTTATACGGTTTTATTTCGGACTGTGTGTTTAGCGTGACTTACACATACGTTTCTGTCAACGCTAAACACACAGAAAAATTAGAATTGCAAAATAAATGAGGGATGAGAGAAAGAGGAAAAACTACAAAAAATTCAATAAGTGAAACAATATCTTTATCGTTTTTTCTTAATTATTTTTTTTATAAATTGGGATTTGTGGCATACTATAACTGTAAAAACATTTTAGGAGGAAACAACTATGTTTCTAAAATATTATTCACTCATTAACTATATTCTCTATAAAAATCGCAGAGAATTCGAAAACTCATTTGATTGCTATCCCAAAAAGACAGTGTATGAGTTTTATATTAGGGAGTCTACGGGAGGAATAAAAATTAGGCAAAAAGAACATAATGCAATTCATGTTAGCCTATTTTCTAATAGTGGAAGTTATATTACACTTTACTTAAGGAATTTTACGCCAGAAGATTTGGTGGCTGTGATGAATTCATTAATCAAGCAGAAGAAAGAACTTGGATATGAGCGGTTGATTTGCTTGTTATCAGAGCTCAAAAATGATGAACGTTTAAGTTTATTGATGAAGTTATCCAAAATGAAATAAACATACTGGGACAAGTATCTCAGTGTGTTCTTGTGGTAAATAAGAGATTATGAATAAAATTGAAATGTCTAGTTATTGAAAAAACGATAACTAGACGTTACAATAAAACATGTGAATTATTTTTTAAAGTATATGATAGTAAGAGAAAGTTCGAAAGGGATAATGAAATGAAAACTCCAAAGCTGTATAATGATTTGATCAATGAGAAAAAAATTACCAATGAAATTATTGCAGAATGTGTATATTCTGTGAATAAGCGAGCTAAAAATTATCGTGATAAAATTAAAGAATACAAAAACGGAAGTTTCCATCAGCGTTTGGAGAGTAATATTGAAAAAGCGGAAGAGGAAATGGGAAAATACTATCAACTAAAAGAGGAGTTATTGAAAGTATTTTCTCCAACTCTGATTCACAAACAATTCATTGGCGAAGAGAAAAAAAGAGTATATAGTTATGAAAAAAACTACGAGGAATTGTTGAAAGAAAAAACTAATGAAATTATTTGGAAAAATAGTTACTATGATTACGATAAAGATATGGAGGTCGAGTTTTTTGATTATCGTCTAGGAACAAAGAAATATCTATATTTCTTATATTACGAAATTGGGGAATATAGTTTTCATTCACCTATTACAGAGAAAATTGCTGAAAGAAATACTGGATTAGAAATTCAAGAAATCGACGAAAATTTCAAAACACATGGCTCTAAGATTGAAGGATTGCTGTCAATACAATTTGTAAAAAAAGTATTAGAATTACTGCAAAGCGAAGATTATACAATTGTTGACCAAGAGTAAGATAAAGAATTGTGAATAATGGATAAAACAATAACAGTTTAAAGGGTGTAAACTTTTCGGAAGAATCTAGCTCAATTTGTGTATTTTTAGGGTAAAATTCACACCTAAGAATACGATATGCAATCTTTCCGACAGCCATTGGAATCACATTTCTATTTATGAAATCTATCATTTCGAAAGATTTCATGGAACCATATAAATATGCAGCGAAATAAGGGTAAGGAATTGCATATTGTGACAATCTAGACCATGAAATATATAAGGATTCTTCTCAATTAAAAATGATTTTAGAACTCGATTTTCCTATAGAAATTGTAAAAATTGGATTTTTGTAGAATCAAGGAGTCTTCTATCACAAGGGAGTTTAGGAAAAAATTAGAGTTAGCTCAAACAGTTGTTAAAAGAGGAGCCCATTCTCATTTGGAGAGGGCTCCTCTTTTCTGTTAAATAGTAGCAATCAAACAGGTAATGAAACGGTACACATGTATATGATTATCAAAATATTTTAATAAAAGTATAATTTAAAGGGAAAGTGTATTTACAAGGGTTACAGGGGTCTGTTATAATGATAGTATGGGAGCGGTTACATGAAAATTTTAAGGTTTAGTTTATCATTAATTGCAATGGTTGCAGTTTTATTTTTAGGTCTAAAAATCTTGGATGGATTCGAACAGAAAGCTGTAGAGAAGCATTTTCAAAATGCAATAGAGACGAGGTTTCATCAGAATCCAGATGTCTTTGCTTGGCTAACAGTCGAAGGGACTCGAATTGATTATCCAGTAGCTCAACATCCAAGGGATGATGCTTATTACCTATCTCACGATATAGATGGTAAAGAGACCTATTATGGAGCTATATTTACAGAGCTGGTTAACAAAATAACATTTGAAGATCCTGTCACTATAATCTATGGACATGCTATGTTAGATGATTCTATGTTTGGATCTTTAGATTATTTTGCGAAGCCAGCTTTTTTTAAAGAGCATGAACGTATTACGATTGACACCTTGACTCAACATTTTGAATATGAGGTGTTGGCAGCTCACTCCTATACAGATGATCATCTTTTTCATACATTCAAATTAGGAAGTCGAGAAGGCCTCAGATATTATTTAGAAACATTACAGATAAGAACGTCAGACTATGGGGGATTCTATCGTCAGATAGCCACTGACCCTCAAAAAGATCGATTTTTAATCTTATCAACATGTGATGCTATTGGAAATGACCAACGTTTTGTGGTTACCGCTCGTTTAAAAAGTGTTAAAGAAAGGACAAGTAAATAATGAAAATATCAAGACTCTCAAGGTTCTGGAGACTAGCTACTGGCTTGCTGCTTTTAGGAGTGGGGCAACGCCTTCTATTTACAGGTGCGATTTCCCCGGTGCTAGTCGATAAAGGGTTATCACTCATTCTGACCTTACTCAGCCTACTATTTTTAATGATAGGAACAGTTCTTATTTTTCCAATAGCGATCTGGTTTTATAAGCAGTATCGATCAGATAAACGCTTAAATCACACTATTCTTATTTACTTGTTTGGTGTGATTTTATGCGGAATCCTCATCGGGGGCTTTGGTCAAATTTTATACGATAATACAAGTTTGGAATATGATCATGTCAAGATTGCTATCTGGGTTTTTACTACCATTATCCAAACTTTTCTTAAAGTAGTCTTATCCTATAGTTTGGTTAGTATCTATAAGGCTTTACCAATGAAAAGTAGAGCAGAGCAAATGCGACTACCTGCTCTAGTATCAATGATTATCGTTACTGTTTGTTTAGCTATCGCTGCTTGGTTTCCAATACTAGGTTCTTTCGTTTTATCAATCACTGATGCTCTTATTTTAATTTTTACACTTTATTATTTTATTTATCTTACAAAGGAGAATGATGATGAAAAGACTTCGTAAGACCATACAGTGGTTATTATTGCTGAGTTTGTTTGTTTCTAACATGCCGTTGATCTATGCGGAAGAAATAAACGAAGCAATTAAACAAGGACAGGCTGAGGAAGCTTATAAAAAAGCTGTTACAGAGGCGAGTAGCCAGACTGTTGGTTCTGAAAATGCAAATACAGAAGGATCGACAAGTGCTGACGCTTCATCAAAACCAGCAAAAGATGGAGGAGATGCCCTACAACAACCAAAGGTGATCAACGAAGAGAGTAAGGCAGAGGCAGAACTCAAGAAACAATATGGTGAACCAGTAGCGGTTAGTGGGCAAGAACAATTGTTTCGCGTTGATGATACTCACTTTGTGACGCATATTGGGAGTGATATTAAAACCTATATTGATAAAGAAGGGGTAGAAGTTCCTGTAGATTTATCTCTTTATTCTTATCATGCTAATGGGAAGCACTATTATCTACCTAAAGAATCTCCAGTAGGAGTAGTTCTTCCGAGCGAAGTCAAAGAAGATACTCCTATTGATATTACACATAAGGATGACAAAATTTCCCTGTATCCGCTTGATAAGACATACGAACAAGCAACTGTAGAAAAGAATGCCATCTTATACAACAATGTCGATGGCAAAACAGATGTGCAATATACGGTACAGTCTAATGGAGTCAAAGAAGAAATCATCTTAGCCGAGTGGGGTGGGAAGAACTCCTTTACTTATGGTTTGGATGCATCTAAGTATGATGTTTCTTTGAAAGACAATCAAATCCTTGTCCGTGAAAAGGGGAAAGCGAAGATTCTCTTTGTACTAACTGCTCCAATGATGTAGGACGGATTTTGCGGACATTCAAAATAAAAAAGAATGTGGAGGTAACAGACAATGGCAAAATCATTATTTGAGGAACTGGGCGGCAAATACGAAAGGCAAGGGGATTATTTGATACCGTGCTTAACTGTACCCGCCGAAGAAGAACAGGCAATAGGCATCTGGGGGCAACGGCATTTAGATTATCTAAAACAGTACCGTAAAGTTACATACACCAATCTTCTTACAAGCGGCAGGCTAAACGCCTACCTTGCCGACATCAACAGACAGGCACAGGAACGCTTTGAAAGGCTCATAGAGGGTATGAAACAGGCACAGGGCATAACGGAACAGCTAAAGGCAGAAAACGCCTTAGAATGGACAGGATGCCTCAATAACATAAGGGCTTGTGCGAGGGAGATTGTGGAAAAGGAAATTATTTTTGCATAAACAGATGATTAGTGGCAGGGGGAAATCCTGCCGCTTTTTCTGCTTTAGTTTGTCAGCTTGACAAATAAAGGGTTAAGGAATATAATTAGATTCAGTATTATACAAGGAGTTAATAAATATGCGGCAAGGTATTCTTAAATAAACTGTCAATTTGATAGTGGGAACAAAAAGTAGCAGTCCCGTTTCACTTTTAATATGGGGCTTAGTTTTTTGTACCCAGTTTAAGAATACTTTTATCATGTAATTTTATATGCCCGAAAACATATAAGTGTTTTGGGGCTATTGGAGTTATTTACCCAGTGATAGGAGTATTTATCACTGGGTATTTTTATGCCCTTTTTTGGGTGTTGATAGGAGGAAAATCACATGAAAATAATTAACTTAGGCATTCTGGCTCACGTTGACGCAGGAAAGACAACATTAACGGAAAGTTTATTGTATACCAGTGGTGCAATTGCAGAACTAGGGAGCGTAGATGAAGGCACAACAAGGACAGATACAATGAATTTGGAGCGTCAAAGGGGAATCACTATCCAGACAGCAGTGACATCTTTTCAGTGGGAGGATGTAAAAGTCAACATTATAGATACGCCAGGCCATATGGATTTTTTGGCGGAAGTATACCGTTCTTTATCCGTATTAGACGGAGCAGTATTATTAGTTTCTGCAAAGGATGGCATACAGGCACAGACCCGTATACTGTTTCATGCACTACAGATAATGAAGATTCCGACAATTTTTTTCATCAATAAAATTGACCAAGAGGGGATTGATTTGCCAATGGTATATCGGGAAATGAAAGCAAAGCTTTCTTCGGAAATTATAGTGAAGCAAAAGGTTGGGCAGCATCCCCATATAAATGTAACGGACAATGACGATATGGAACAGTGGGATGCGGTAATTATGGGAAACGATGAACTATTAGAGAAATATATGTCAGGGAAACCGTTTAAAATGTCAGAACTGGAACAGGAAGAAAACAGGAGATTCCAAAACGGAACGTTATTTCCCGTTTATCACGGAAGCGCTAAAAACAATCTGGGGATTCGGCAGCTTATAGAAGTAATTGCCAGTAAATTTTATTCATCAACGCCTGAAGGTCAATCTGAACTATGCGGGCAGGTTTTTAAGATTGAATATTCAGAGAAAAGGCGGCGTTTTGTTTATGTGCGTATATATAGCGGAACATTGCATTTGAGGGATGTTATTAGAATATCTGAAAAAGAGAAAATAAAAATCACAGAGATGTGTGTTCCGACAAACGGTGAATTATATTCATCCGATACAGCCTGCTCTGGTGATATTGTAATTTTACCAAATGATGTTTTGCAGCTAAACAGTATTTTGGGGAACGAAATACTGTTGCCGCAGAGAAAATTTATTGAAAATCCTCTCCCTATGCTCCAAACAACGATTGCAGTAAAGAAATCTGAACAGCGGGAAATATTGCTTGGGGCACTTACAGAAATTTCAGATGGCGACCCTCTTTTAAAATATTATGTGGATACTACAACGCATGAGATTATACTTTCTTTTTTGGGGAATGTGCAGATGGAAGTCATTTGTGCCATCCTTGAGGAAAAATATCATGTGGAGGCAGAAATAAAAGAGCCTACTGTTATATATATGGAAAGACCGCTTAGAAAAGCAGAATATACCATCCACATAGAAGTCCCGCCAAATCCTTTCTGGGCTTCTGTCGGGTTGTCCATAGAGCCGCTCCCTATTGGAAGCGGAGTGCAGTATGAAAGCAGAGTTTCACTTGGATATTTAAATCAATCGTTCCAAAATGCGGTTATGGAGGGGGTTCTTTATGGCTGCGAGCAGGGGCTGTATGGATGGAAAGTGACAGACTGTAAAATCTGTTTTGAATATGGATTGTATTATAGTCCTGTAAGTACCCCCGCAGACTTTCGGCTGCTTTCCCCTATCGTATTGGAGCAGGCTTTAAAAAAAGCAGGGACAGAACTATTAGAGCCATATCTCCACTTTGAAATTTATGCACCGCAGGAATATCTCTCACGGGCGTATCATGATGCTCCAAGGTATTGTGCAGATATTGTAAGTACTCAGATAAAGAATGACGAGGTCATTCTGAAAGGAGAAATCCCTGCTAGATGTATTCAAGAATACAGGAACGATTTAACTTATTTCACAAATGGGCAGGGAGTCTGCTTGACAGAGTTAAAAGGATACCAGCCAGCTATTGGTAAATTTATTTGCCAACCCCGCCGCCCGAATAGCCGTATAGATAAGGTTCGGCATATGTTCCACAAGTTAGCTTAACAGCTTGCAAAAGTCATATAAAATGAGATTTGAAAGGATTAGAGACTAATTATGATGAAATGCGAATGGATATTGTGTCCTGTTTGTGGGAGCAAAACCCGTAATAAAATTAGGAAGGACACTGTTTTGGAGAATTATCCCCTTTATTGTCCAAAATGCAGACAAGAAAGATTGATTAAAGTTGACAACTTGAAGATAACTGTCATCAAAGAGCCAGACGCTTAAGACGCAGAGCCGATGAAATTGTGGAACAATTCACGAATCATCGGCTCTTTTTGTTTCGTATTTGAAAGAACAAACTCACCAAATAAAAAAAAACGATATTCGGGTGGGTTATTTTGTTATACCCTAAATTACCCTCTGAATTTGTTTTTAAATTTGGAGGGATTTTTTTATGTCCTTTTTTCGGGCAGTTATCTATCTGCTCATACGAAGCAAAATTTATCAATACATAGCATATCAGAGAACGGCAGGAAACCAGTTAAAAAAATTTCTGCCAGTGCAACGGTACTTCTCACCTTGAAAGTAGAAGTACAATCTCCATACAATAGAATTACTATTTCCTATAACCGTAAAGGTCACAGAGCCTTTGCGGTTTTGTTCGAAATGCCAATTATTATTGATTTGTAAAGGTGGAGCTTGTCCTAAACGTGATATTTTTAATGAACGGACGTTTAATGAAAAGTGCCAACGTATGCGACAAAATATTTTACAAAATTTTGAACTTGCGATTTTATCCAATAAGGTCGATTATGAATTGAAGGTAGAATGAGATGGGAACTATTTTTAAGCATATTTCAAAAACTAAATTATTTTTTTATCTATTATTTTCGCTATTATATTCCTTACAAGGCTTACTTACTTCATTTCTCATACAGGTAGCAGGAAAAGTTGATGTAAATGACAATCGAATGATCCTAACATTTGGATTAAGTGGAGTGTTATTATTTGTCTTTATCTACGCTTGTATGTATGTCAATAATATCCTAGCACGAGCAATCATTGAAGATTTTAATGTTCTTATTTCTAAAAAAGCTATTGAGAAGTTCTATCAAAGAACATTGCAATACAGTCCATCAGAATTAAATTCCTTTTTAGCACAAGATATTCTAATGTTTTGGCAAGAGTATCTGGTCCCGCTCATTATTTATCCTATCTTTGGACTATCTATTCTAGCTTCTGTGTCCTATCTTTTGATACAACATATCCAACTAGGTCTGATGTTTACAGTTGGGGGATTTTTAATGATTATACCCCAGTTTATCTTTCATAAGATGTTGAAGAGACGAGGGGAGGAATTAAGTAAAGCTAGAGAAAACAGTATGGCTTCTATCACGGATTTTACCAAAGGAATAGATACTATTCGTAGTAATCAAGCTAGCCAGCAGTTTTCGGTTCATGTGTTGGATGCTATTAAAAACACTGAAAGGAAGCAATACCATTATTTTACAAGTCATAATTTAGTCATGTTTTGGACAGGACCTCTCAAAGGTATAGGGCTAGTTATCCCTCTGATGATAGGATTATTTTTGATGAGAACAACCTCTTTAACTCTGACGACATTACTTGCCATGATGACGGCCTCGATGAATCTTATTTCTCCTTTACAACAATTGCTAGAAGGTACTTCTAGTCTACAATCATCCACAGCTATTAGAGATAAGGTAGTTTCTATTTTACAGTTAAGTGATGGATTTACTGACGTAAAGGAAAAAAACGTTGAAGGAAGAAAATTATGTATTGATATTGATCATTTAAGTAAATCATTTGGAGAAAAAAAGCTCTTTCAACAGTTATCTCTTAATATTCCTTTTGGAAAAAAGGTTTTACTGACGGGAGCAAGCGGCAGTGGGAAATCTACTCTGTTTAGACTTTTAAGTGGTGAAGATACTGAATATTCAGGAACTATTTCTTTTGAAAGTGAGAATGGAATGTCTTTTAAGCCATCGTATGATTGTGTATCAGTCATTCATCAAAAGCCTTATATTTTTAACGGTAGTTTAAGAGATAATGTAACTCTCTTCCAAGATTTTTCAGACAGTAGTATAATAGATGTGTTACAGAAAGTTAATCTTCTTAAGGAAGTTGGCAATAATCTTGAATTACACCTTGATGGACAAAATCTATCAGGTGGTCAAATGATGAAATTGGAACTTGCCAGAGCTTTGCTTAGATTGAAGCCCATTCTACTTGTTGATGAGGTAACAGCTTCATTGGATGATACGAATGCAAAAGAGATTCGACAGCTTATTTACTATCAAGATTGTACAATTATTGAAATTGCTCATAAATTCAATAAAGATAATTATGATGAGGTTATTAAGTTAGAAGATTATAGATTTCGTGATTAACACAGACTTCAAATTGAAATACAATCCAATATATTGCATTTGATAATCAGTTGTATTGAAAATAAAATACAGATAGAATTCTGCAAGTATCTGATACTATGCTATTTTAGACTAATTGAAAGCTAACTTTTTATTTTCCCCTATTCAATCAAACTCAATCAGTTTTTTTTGAAATAAGAGATAGAATTCTGTGAGTGCTTGATGCTGATGCTACGCTGTTTTTAGTCCAACTGAAACCCATACTTTCCAAACCAGGTCTTAAGAAAGCTCGTAAAGCATCACAATTTAGTAAACGTTAATTCGAAAGAATTACTATACTTACAAAGAGCACCTTTCGGGGTGTTTTTTTTGTACTTTCTTACTAAATTTGTGCAATTGACACAGTTGTTGCGACTTTAGTCGCTTATAAATGTGGCTGCAATTTGACGAAATCAATTGCCATAAAATGTTAATCAATGTGATACTATTAACGCTTCGAAACACTTCATGGTTCACACCATGGGGGCTGCCTAGCTTATTTATTACTCTTGAATATACAATATAAGTACGTAATAAAAGCTCATAAGATTTTCTAGTTAAATAGAATTGAACGAACTAGTTACGAAAGGAAGTCTTATGAGCTGCCATCATTTTACCATAGTTGAGCATGAAAGTATTCTCATTTACCGTACGCAAGATCTAAATCCCCCTCAAATTACTAAGTTATTTCATTTGATATAGGATAAATCCATCCTATATTTTTGCTTTTGTTGCTTAATAATGGTATGATAAACAAAAGGAGGCGATGACAATGCAAATTAATCTTGAAAATTTAATTCCAATCACGGAGGCGAATCAGAATTTCTCTAAAGTTGCTCGAATGGTTGATAGTAAGGGTACAGCTGTTATTTTGAAAAACAATAAACCTAAATATGTTTTAGTTGACTATAACACCTTAGTTCAAGAAGAACAGACAGAAGCTGTTGTTGCAGATCAAGCTAGTGTTGACGAGGTGGCAAGCTCTATCTTGTCACGCCACCTAGAAGCCTTGAAGGAATTAGCTAAATGAAGCGATTAACCGTTGAACAGGTTGTTGCCTTACATAGTCAATTGATTATATCTACGGGAGGAATGGATGGTGTACGAGACAAGGGGTTAGTTGAGGCCTCGCTTTCGAATGTTTTTGACACTTATTTTGGAGTTGATCAATATCCAACTATTGAAGAAAAGGCATCTAGGCTTTGTTATTCTTTGATTAAGAATCACGCTTTTTTAGATGGAAATAAGCGCATTGGTATTTTTGTAATGCTTGTGCTACTAGAACTTAACGATATTGTGCTTGATTGTACTGATGAAGAGTTGGTTCATCTCGGATTGGGTGTAGCGGCATCAGAATTAACCTACGAAGATATTTTAGATTTTGTAAAAAGTCATTGATACAAAAAGCAAGTGACTATTAAAAATTACTTGCTTTATTTTTTAATGATTCGAAGGTAATAATGGTGTGAACTTTTTGGTAAAATCTAGCTCAATTCGTGTATTTTTAGTGTAAAATTCACACCATTCAAATGAAAGTTATTCAAATTAGATGAAATTGTTCTTTCTGAAAACGTGAGAAAACATTGATTTTAAGCGCATTTTGAAACGTATTCAAATAGAAGTGTTTCCAACCAGGTCTTAAGAAAGCTCGTAAAGCTTCACAATTTAGTAAACGTTAAAACTTATTTATACTTATTGAAAGCATTTCGTCTAATACGAGATGCTTTTTTTCTGGTTTAATTTTACAAATTGGGAAAATTAAAAAGTACAAATTAATGAAGTGATTATTGATAAAAATAGTTAATAATTGGTTAAACAAAATATATAACTCGTTTATAAATTTATAGAAATGAACCATTATAAATCTCCTCTTAAATATTGAAAAAACCATTGGCAGTGGACATACTTTAAGACTATATATTTCTGAAACTAGTTTCACAATACAAATATTGACATGCAATTATTAATTGGTGGATTTTAAGTTGACATCTATAAATTTTAATGTTAGAATACATTCAAAAATATATTTGAATGAGGTGTTTTATGATTCAAAATATTGTTACTTCAATAATCCTGTATTCTGGGACAGCCGTAGACTTACTTATTATCCTAATGTTATTTTTTGCCAAAAGAAAAAGCAGAAAAGACATCATTAACATCTATTTAGGACAATTTCTAGGCTCTGTTAGTCTAATATTGCTAAGTTTACTTTTTGCATTTGTCTTAAATTATATTCCTAGTAAAGAGATTTTAGGTTTGCTCGGTTTGATTCCAATTTTCCTAGGACTCAAAGTTTTGCTTTTAGGAGATTCTGATGGAGAAGCTATTGCAAAAGATGGTTTGCGAAAAGACAATAAAAACCTGATTTTTCTAGTCGCTATGATTACTTTTGCAAGTTGTGGCGCTGACAATATTGGTGTTTTTGTCCCATATTTTACCACCTTAAATTTAGCGAATTTGATAGTGACTTTACTTACTTTTCTAGTCATGATTTATCTCTTGGTTTTTTCTGCCCAAAAATTAGCACAAGTCCCTTCTGTTGGAGAAACTTTGGAAAAATATAGCAGATGGTTTATTGCCGTTGTCTATTTAGGATTGGGGATGTATATCCTGATTGAAAACAACAGCTTTGACATGCTATGGGCTGTGTTAGGCTAGGAGAAAAAATTATGAAAAAAGATAGTATCTGTCAAGTGGATGTTATTAATCAACAAAATGTTACAACCGCAACGAACTACCTTGAAAAGGAAAAAGTCCAAAAATCACTTCGCATTTTATCAAAATTTACCGATAATAAACAGATAAATATCATCTTTTATCTCCTTGCTGTTGAAGAACTCTGTGTCTGTGATATAGCCTGTTTACTAAATCTCAGTATGGCATCTGCCTCCCACCATCTTCGTAAACTAGCCAATCAAAACATCTTGGACACTAGAAGAGAGGGGAAAATTATATATTATTTTATAAAAGATGAGGAAATCAAAGACTTTTTTAATCAACTAGGATAACAACTATTTTTACTACTTTATCATGATTATATATAGGACTTATCTATGAAATTTTTTGATGAAAATTACTCACAAGAAAGACTACTCGTAGCAATGGATGAATATTTCTAAAGTTAAATAGAATATGACAGATACATGCTTTTTAGTGTATCTTGTTTGTACTCAAAATATGAAGTGACTATCCAATATTTAAGATTAATAAATATTATACGATGAGATAGAATACTACAAAATGAAAGGCAATGTAATCCGATGAAGAAAGATAGATTAATTGCATTGACAGATGCTGTTCTAGCAATTATTATGACCATTTTGATTTTAGAGTTAGAAAAACCAACGACACCAAGTCTTCAAGCTTTTTGGGATTTACGGCAAAATTTCTTTGCTTATTTTCTTTCCTTTTTCTGGTTGGGATCGTTATGGATGGCACTAAATACATTGTGGGAAAAGGTTGAGAAAATTTCCCCACAAATTGTTTGGTGGAATTTGTATCTTTTATTTTTTGTTTCATTTATGCCCTATGCTACTGGAATAGTTAGTAGTCATTTCATGAATCATACGGCACAGCTCTTTTATGGACTGATCGTTATTGTTTCAACGGTAGCAAACTGGTTTTTACATAAAGTAATTGATAAACCCAATATAGATCAGAAAGAATTACTTGAAGCTAACGCACAATATAGAAAGTTATTGATACCTGACCAAATAATTAAAGGAGTGGGATTGATTCTATCCTTAATTCTCTATCCTCCGATTATGATGTATAGTGTTTTAATTGCGGCATTTTACATCATAACTTTAAAAACACTATCTGAAAAAAGAGTGAATAACTAAAAAATGGTGATCAAAGTTAGGTGTATTATTTTAATGCTCACAGACCTAAACTATTCCCCTATTTATAATCTATTGATTCATATTTTATGAAATTAATCAGTAGATATCGTTCTGAAAAGCCTTGATAATACGCTGTTTTTAGTCCAACTGAAACCCATACTTTCCAAACCAGGTCTTAAGAAAGCTCGTAAAGCATCACAATTTAGTAAACGTTAATTCGAAAGAATTACAATACTTACAAAGAGCACCTTTCGAGGTGTTCTTTTTGTATTTTCATACTAAATTGTGGTAGTTGACGTAGTTGTTGTGGCTTTAGCCGCTTACAATTACGGCTGCCATTCGACGAAGTCAATTGCCTCAAAACGTTAATCAACACGATACTATCAACGTTTACAGACATTCAAGAGTATTCTCTTGGATGTCTTTTTTTGTTTCAAAAATACAAAGTTGACCCCGTTATTTTTTTGATTTCAAGTATCCATTTCATCTCTATTTAGAAAAATATCAAATCAATTCTTATTCAGGATAAGAGTTTTGACCTAAATCATTTACAAAATGACAAAAATAATGATATTTTTGACTATTATCATTTTCAAAAATAAAAAGATATGTTACAATGTAATCAAGTTAAAGAAATAAGACTTTGAACGGAGAAACTATGAGGATATCGGTAATAATATCTTATATAATAACAAAGGAGGAAAAATCAGATTCTACCATTTTTGGGATATCTAAGCGAAGTGGCTGAGTTTGATGACAATGGTAAATATGAAGCTAAAAAATCGTTTAAAAGAGCTTCGCGCTCGTGATGGTTTAAACCAAACCGAGCTTGCAAAGCTAGCAGGTATATCTAGGCAGACCATTAGTTTGCTAGAGCGTGATGAGTATACCCCCTCTATTATTATCGCCTTGAAAATCTCTCAGATATTTCATGAGCCAGTAGAGTCGGTATTTCGCTTAGAGGAGGAAGAATCATGAACAAATATAGAGTAATTTATTATCTTTGTATCATTGCCTTTATAGCAAATGTTTCGATGATGATCGGGACCTTGATGGGATGGTTTCACATTTTAGACAGTAATTATTTTTTCTGGAGTGGCTTGATTTTTAGTTTAGTATTTGAGCGGATAGAAAAGAAAGTAAAAGAAAGAGTATAAAAGGAGTAAGATTATGAAAGAGTTTTTGGCAGATTTTCAAGTAGATACCGAACATAAAGAAATTGCAGGGGTTTGTGCCGGTATCGCCCGTTATTTCAATGTAGACCCTCTGATGATTCGTGCATTAGCCGTTTTGCTTTTTCTATCTTCGATAGAAATTAGTCTTCTCACAGTGATAAGTTATGCTTTTTTAGCTGGCTGGATGGGAAATGAATCTCTTGAAGTAGTCATCAAAAAATCAGGGTACAAGATTCTATTTTTCTATCTAGTTGCCATTCTCCTGAATAGTTTTGGTGATCAAGTTTTAACGGCGACTTTTGGATTTGGGCATGCTCTGGTTCAAGGACTGCTAGGTTTATTTTAGAAAGAAGATAGAAAATGAAAAAGAAACATTTATTACTATTGTTAGGAAGTTTATTGTTGGGTGGTTTAATCGGAATGTTTGGTGCTACCTTTACGAATCTTCATTTAAACATTTCTCAAGAGCAAGTACAGTTTATTTTGACGACCATCTTTTTCTGTCTGGGAATACTATCGACAATAGTAGCTCTCTATTTTATCATGAATAGTAGGAAAGTTTATGCTAGCTACCTAGCAGAAGAAGATGATGAATTAAACGAGCGAGCTTATATTAAGATGTATCGCTCTCTAGATTATGGGACAGTTGCTTACAATGTTTTGCAAGTTAGTATGCTTTTTAGCTTGCTTACAGTGTTGCCTAGCCACGATTTACCGATATCAGCTTTTCTCTTAGCAGTATTAACCATTCTTGTTGGAAGTTTCTGCATCAAAACAACGAGCAAAATTCGTAATTACCAACTCTCTATTTTAGCCACACCAAAAGAGGTATTAGATTATCTAGAAACCTATGACGAGGGAGAGAAACAAGCGGAAATGGAAGAGGCTTATTTAATCTTGTTCAAACTCAATCAGCTAATCTTACCATCTGTCTATATCATCTTGTTTGCCCTATCCATTATTCTTGGAGAAGTACAGTTAGTTGCTGCCCTTATAACTGCTGTCATCCATCTCTATATCAATATTGCACAATTAAGAAAAACAAAACGTTACTTTAAATAACAGGGGTTTCTATGAATCGTGTCGCAAATGTAGGTGACGATGTTGAAAGGAATGAATCAATCAAAATAAATCTCATTCCAAGATAGAGCTAAACACAAAATTCTAAAAAGTTTGTAAAGTAGCTTTAGTAAACGTTCTTTTAAAAGAATGCTAATCATTACAATGAGCACCCTTCGGGGTGTTTTTTCTATACCTAAGATAAATGGAAAATAAAAACCCACCCTATCTTCCACGGTCAAACATGACTGTAGAAAATAGAGTGGGTCTAGGATGTTAAAGACTATTTGTCTTCTTTATGAAAGATATTTTTAACGCCCTTGATAGCTCCTTCGACAGCTTCTTTTGCATCTTCAGCAACTTCTTTTGCTTTTGAAGCAACTTTTTCAGCAGTGCCTTCAGCTTCTGTTTTTGTATCACCGGTTAATTTACCGAAGCCTTCTTTAACAGAACCCTTCACTTGGTTCAATTTTTCTTCTAATGACATAGCGTCACCTCCGTTAAGTAAATAGTTTTTTAATCTGAATTTAAGACAGTTCATTTAAAAAATTAAAACTATTTAGTTCAGATTAGTATAATTATATGCCCTCTGAAATGGAAAGTCAAATATCCGCTCCGGCATTGTAATAATAGGGATGAGGTCTGAATAATGATCGACTAATAGGTCACGACTTTCAGGATTTCCAGCAAAGATAACGAAAGAAGCCAAAAACTTTTCTGTCTCCAATAAAATAAATGGTATAATGGTCGTGAATGGATACATCGTAACGCTATTTTTTGAAAAAGAGAAGAGAAACATGAAAAGAATCCTCAAAACCTACCCCGTTGTCAGTACTTTGTCTTTAACTTGTTTGTTGCTCGGCCTGTTGACTTCCTTTTATGGGGATGCTATGTACGACCTATTGGCTTTTCATTCAAAGCCGGTGTATGGTTGGCAATATGTCAGTGGGACCCTGATGCACGGTAGTAAAGGAGCCCCTATCTGGTTTTTATGGGTCCATTTGTTGTTAAATGGACTCATGATCCTTCCCTTCGGAGGACTGCTAGAAAGAAATAGAGGCTCCAGACAAGTCTTAATCGTTTTTGTGACGGCGACAGTCCTCTCTTCCATCGTTTTTCACTTTTTAACCCAGGAGCAGGACATTCAGGCAACAGGGATCTCTGCTGTAGGATACGCCTTTGTGACCGGAGGGGTTATGATCCTGCCAAACGTGTGGAAAGAATTTTCACGTACCGTAAAATGGCTTTATCTATTCTTGATTTTTCTATCTGGCCTCATGCTCTTACCAGTAATCACCGGATGGATATCAACACTATTGCATCTTTCAGGGATTGTGAGTTATCTATTGGTCTTTATCGGAAGTAAAGGATTGAAGGGGAGGAGCTAACTATTAAGATGGCTCCTCAGTAAGGTTTTCATCGTACTTCCTTGACTCTTCTTCTACCGGGCCGTATAATATTCTATATCAATGAAGAAATCACCTTTTGTCATTGTGCAAAGGGTGATTTTATAACGAAAAAAAGGAGACACAATGGGGTATATCTCTACGATCAAAACAGCTGTTCAGCTCTTTCCTTTTCTGGCATTTTTGCTGACCTTGCCCTACATGATTTTGAATTATCGAAAATATGGTTCGGTCAATAAACTGCGGGTGCTGATTTTCTATTCTTTTATGCTTTACTTGATGACGGTCTATCTCTTGGTGATCTTGCCTCTGCCGGATCCAAGTAAGATTCATACTAACTACTCGGAAATGGTCAATCTCCATCCCTTTGCTTTTGTAGTGGATTTTTTCCAGGAGAGCCCCTTTGATTTAGCGCAGACTGGTACATGGATTCAAGCCCTTAAGCATCCAACTTTTTATGTGCCTGCCTTTAATGTTCTGATGTTGATTCCTTTTGGGATGTATCTGCGCTATTATTTCAAGTGTGGTTTTAAGAAAACGATTCTCCTGACAGCCCTCTTTAGTCTCTTTTTGGAGCTGACCCAGTTATCAGGTCTCTACTTTCTATATCCGGGTCCTTACCGCCTAGCAGATGTCGATGATATTATTCAAAATACCACTGGTGGTGGAGTGGGTTATCTGCTTGGTTGGTTCCTGGTTTGGTTATTGCCGACACGAGATGAAATTGACGAACATTCTTTCCGAGTAGGAACCAGAGTATCTGGTTTCCGGACGGGTCTTGCCTTCTTGATCGACTTTGTGATGCTATCCTTGCTTTACGCGGTAATCGAGCGTTTAGAGACGATTCCTTATGTAGCGGTTTTGGCTGTTTATTTTGGTTTGATTCCCTTGTGGCGGGGCAAAACCTTGGGAATGGCTTTATTGAAATTCCGCTTGCATTTTGACAAGCAAAAATGGCTTCGCACCATCTGGTGGGGAATCCTGGTAGTAGGTTATTTCTATCTGATTCCTCAAGGGTTGTTCTATTTGATTTCGCTCTTGAATAGCGATTTGACGGACAATTCTCTCTTAACCCTGTCCATGATTTTATTGCTCTTCTTTGTGGTTTTATTGTACCTGATTCTCACTCTTGCCATTATCTTGCTTAATCGTCGCTTTCTGTTTGACCGTCTAGCTGGGGCTGAGTATGAGAGTACGGTGCGCGTGAAGAAAGAGCTCTTAAAAGATGAAACTGAATCGTCAAAATAGAGAGAGTGGGACAGAAATCAGTAATTCGTT
>NZ_KV813676.1:63409-66337 GCF_001813675.1 Streptococcus sp. HMSC078D09 | reverse complement strand
GGCTAGGACTTTTGTCCCAGCCTCTTTATTTTTTATGCACGCGGAAAATATACGAACGTTCCCGGTTGAGAAGGGCGATTTTAAGGGGATTGTGCTACAATGGAAGCAAATAGATAGAATGGAGCAGTGAAATGAAAGCAATTATTACAGTCGTTGGTAAAGACCAAAAAGGAATCGTAGCGGGTGTTGCAACGAAAGTGGCAGAATTAGGACTCAATATCGATGATATCTCTCAAACCGTATTGGATGAATACTTTACCATGATGGCGGTTGTATCGTCAGATGAGAAAAAAGATTTCACACAGCTTCGTTCAGAGTTGGAAGAATTCGGTCAGTCTCTGCATGTGAAAATCAATATCCAAAGCGCAGCGATTTTTGATGCTATGCACAATTTGTAAGATAGGGGTTGAGAATTTATGGACATTAAACAGGTAACAGAAACCATTGCCATGATTGAGGAGCAGAACTTCGATGTTCGGACCATCACCATGGGGATTTCGCTTCTCGATTGTATTGATCCGGATATCGAAAAGGCAGCTGAAAAAGTCTACCATAAGATTGTGACAAAGGCCAAAGATTTGGTGGCTGTGGGGGATGAGATTGCGGCAGAACTCGGTATTCCCATTGTGAATAAACGGGTTTCGGTCACTCCGATTTCTATTATCGGGGCAGCAACCAATGCGACAGACTATGTGCCCTTTGCCAAGGCGCTGGATCGTGCGGCCAAAGAAGTTGGGGTCAACTTTATCGGTGGCTTCTCAGCTCTGGTTCAAAAAGGCTACCAAAAGGGGGATGAAATCCTCATTAATTCCATTCCTCGCGCCCTTGCAGAGACGGATTTTGTCTGCTCTTCTGTTAATATTGGTTCCACTAAGACGGGGATCAATATGACCGCTGTCCGAGATATGGGGCGTATCATTAAAGAAGCATCCCAAGCAGATCCAATGGGGCCTGGTAAGCTCGTAGTTTTTGCCAATGCAGTAGAAGATAATCCCTTTATGGCGGGTGCCTTCCATGGTGTCGGTGAAGCGAATGTTGTCATTAACGTTGGGGTTTCAGGACCAGGTGTCGTCCAACGGGCCATTGAAAAAGTCCCCGGTGCAAGCTTTGATGTATTGGCGGAAACAGTTAAGAAGACAGCCTTCAAGATTACCCGTGTCGGTCAATTAGTCGGTCAAATGGCTAGTGAACGTCTCGGTGTTGAGTTTGGGATTGTGGACTTGTCTCTCGCACCAACGCCAGCTGTTGGGGATTCGGTTGCCCGTGTCCTTGAAGCCATGGGGCTTGAAGTGGTCGGAACTCATGGAACTACCGCAGCCCTTGCCCTGCTCAATGACCAAGTGAAAAAAGGTGGCATCATGGCTTGTAACCAAGTCGGTGGTTTGTCAGGTGCCTTCATTCCGGTCTCAGAAGACGAAGGGATGATTGCGGCGGTCCAATCAGGTCATATCAACCTGGAAAAATTGGAAGCTATGACAGCTATCTGTTCCGTTGGTCTAGATATGATTGCCATCCCGGCTGATACTCCAGATACAACCATTGCGGCCATGATCGCCGATGAAGCAGCTATCGGCGTTATCAACCAAAAGACAACAGCCGTTCGGATCATTCCTTATGGAAAAGAAGGCGATATGTTAGAGCTCGGTGGACTTCTTGGATCTGCTCCGGTAATGAAGGTCAACAAAGCTTCATCAGCTGATTTCATTGCCCGTGGTGGCCAAATTCCAGCTCCGGTTCATAGCTTTAAAAACTAAGAGAAATCTAGTATAATAGTAGAAAATAGAAAAGTCTGTGATGATAAAACTCCAGACTTTTTTCTTGCAAAAGGAGACAAGATGGCTAAAACAAGATTATTTGTGATTCGTCATGGGAGAACCATGTTTAATACCATTGGCCGTGCTCAAGGTTGGTCCGATACGCCCTTGACAGCAGAAGGAGAACGAGGGATTCAGGCTCTAGGAATTGGCTTGCGTGAGTCTGGCTTGGAGTTTACTCGAGCTTATTCCAGTGATTCAGGCCGTGCCATTCAGACCATGGGGATCATTCTCGATGAATTGGACTTGAAAGACCAGATTCCTTATCGCTTTGACAAACGGATCCGCGAGTGGTGTTTTGGTAGCTTTGATGGGGCCTACGGTGGGGAGCTCTTTCATGGAGTCGTGCCGCGCGTGCTAGATGTAGAAGACTATAAGACTTTGACCTTGGAAGACTTGGCCAATGGAATTTGCCAAGTGGACACAGCGAATTGGGCTGAACCTTGGGAAGTTTTGAAAAGCCGAATCCTAGAAGGGTTTGAAGCTATTGCCAAAGAAGTAGAAGAAAATGGTGGAGGCAATGCCTTGGTGGTCAGCCATAGTTGGACCATTCAGACCCTGGTCTGCTTGATCGAAGGAAAACCAAATCTTAATCTGCCTCTTTCAAACGGTAGTGTTACCCTTGTAGAATATGAAGATGGAGTATTGACGGTTAAGGGGATTGGAGATAGCAGTTACCGTGAGGTCGGTGAAAGCTTGCAAGAATCCTAGTCCGTCCTGAAAGGCTGACCCTTTGGTCATGGCCTTTTCTTTTTCACAAAACTTGTAAGGCTTTCCTACTTTCTTTTTGTAAAAAATGATATAATGAAAGAGATACATACGGAGGTAATACAATGACAAAAACCAGATTATATATTGCTCGTCATGGAAAAACCATGTTTAATACCATTGGACGGGCACAGGGCTGGTCAGACACTCCGCTGACAGAAGCAGGAGAACGTGGAATTCGAGAATTAGGACTTGGTCTCAAGGAAGCTGGGCTTTCTTTTGAAGAGGCTGTTTCGAGTGATTCTGGACGCACCATTCAAACTATGGGAATTATTCTTCAAGAACTTGGTCTGACAGGAAAAATCCCTTATCGTTATGACAAACGGATCCGCGAGTGGTGTTTTGG
>NZ_KV813676.1:0-63309 GCF_001813675.1 Streptococcus sp. HMSC078D09 | reverse complement strand
CAAACGGATCCGCGAGTGGTGTTTTGGTAGTTTTGACGGTGCTTATGATGGTGATCTCTTCATGGGGGTCTTACCTCGTGTCTTTAAGGTCGATGATTTCCATCAGTTGAGCCTAATGGAGTTAGCAGAAGGAATCGTCGAAGTGGATACCACGGGCTGGGCTGAATCCTGGGGTACCTTGAGTGGCCGGATCCTAGAAGGATTTGAAGCCATCGCAAAAGAGGTAGAAGCAGCTGGCGGTGGCAATGCTATTGTGGTCAGCCATGGTATGACGATTACGACCTTGATTTATCTCATCGATCCTAAGGCTGTCGAAGAATTGGTCTTGGACAACGGAAGCGTGACGGTTTTGGCCTATGAAGATGGTGCCTTTCATATTGAAAAGATTGGGGATATGTCCTATCGTAAGGTTGGAGCAAAACTTCTAGAGGGTGGCCATGACGAATAAGTATAGACGCGCACGAAAAAAACGTAAGAAGTGGTGGCCTTACCTATTGAGTTTCTTTCTTCTTGTGGTCCTTGGATCGGGAATTGGTGCTTACTTAGCGAAGCCGAGCTTGTTTTCAGGGCTTCAGTTTTGGAAGGCTAAAAAAACAGCTGTAACGACTCCCTCTTCTTCTAAGAAAAAGGAAGAAAAATCAGATTTACCAGCCGTTTCGACAAAAGACTGGCAGTTGATCTTGGTCAATCGTGACAATGTGAAGCCTGAGCTGAACCCACAATTGACAGATGTGGATGCTATCAAAGTGGATAGTCGGATTGTAGAACCAACTCGTCAATTCTTAGAAGCAGCTCGAAAAATTGCCCCAGAAGAAACCTTGATATCAGGCTATCGAAGTGTGGCCGAACAAACAGAGCTCTATAATGAACGTGTTGCGCAACTAGAGGCTAGTGGTCTTTCGCATGAAGAAGCTGAAAAGCAGGTGCAGACTCAGGTACAGGTCCCTGGTGCTAGTGAACACCAGACGGGACTTGCGATTGATATGAGTGTCGAAGCTGGCCAAAGTGATGAGTTGGGCATGCAGCTGGCTGCCATCGCACCGCAATATGGCTTTGTCCTTCGCTACCCAGATGGGAAGAGCAACATCACGGGAGTGAATTTTGAGAATTGGCATTTCCGTTATGTTGGCGTAGAAAATGCTCAGTATATGGCCAAGCATCAGCTAGTATTGGAAGAATATATTCAACTCTTGAAAAAAGCTGGCAAATAAGAGGAGATTCACTTCTCTAGGTCTTAAGAATGATTTTTAGCACTCTTGAAAAAAGAGTGCTAATTTTTTGGATTTTTCTCTTGACTTTCTTTTGGATGGGTGTATAATAGAATCATGGTTTAGCACTCAAGTGTTTAGAGTGCTAAAAAATGAAAGAGAGGTGAGGTCATGGTTACAGAACGTCAAAATGAGATTCTCAATCTTGTTGTCGATATCTTTACCAAGACCCACGAACCAGTCGGTTCAAAAGCGCTACAAGATGTCATTCAATCCAGTAGTGCGACCATTCGAAACGACATGGCTGCCCTCGAAAAACAAGGCTTACTAGAAAAGGCCCACACTTCGAGTGGCCGCATGCCTAGTCGAGCTGGTTTTCAATATTTTGTTCAGAACTCGCTTGATCTAGAGTTAATTGATGAGCAAGATGTCTACCAGGTGGTGAAAGCCTTTGATTTCGAAGCCTTTAAGTTAGACGATATCTTGGATGCTACGGCCAAGTTACTAGCCCAGATGACGGGTTACACCGCAGTGATTCAGGATGTTGAACCGACACGTCAGCGCTTGACTGGTTTTGAGATTGTTCCATTATCCAACCACGATGCCTTAGCAGTTCTGACCTTGGATGAATCAAAACCTGTCACCGTCCAGTTTGCCATTCCAAAGAATTTCTTAACCAGTGACTTGGAAATCTTCCATCAGCTGGTTCAAGAACGCTTCATTGGAAATACAGTTTTGGATATCCACTACCGCTTGCGGACGGAGATTCCACAGATTGTACAGCGCTATTTCAAGACGACAGACAATGTGCTGGATCTCTTTGATTACGTCTTCTCGCAACTGTTTCAAGAACTGGTTTTTGTAGAAGGAAAGGTTTCATCCTTAACCTACGCCGATCTTCAGACCTATCAGTTCTTGGACAATCCCCAACATGTAGCTCTCGAGTTGCGAGGGGGAATGCCAGAAGACCAAATGACCCAGATCCTGGTTGCAGAATCCCAAGAGAAGGCCTTGAAAAATGTGACGGTCATTAGTCACAAGTTCCTGGTTCCTTATCGTGGGATGGCCCTCATGCATGTGATCGGTCCTGTAGAGATGGATTACAGGCGTGTGATTAGCCTGGTCAATGTCATCGGACGGGTACTGGTTATGAAGTTGACGGATTACTACCGCTACCTCAATAGCAACCATTATGAAGTAAATTAAGACCAAATGAAAGGGGTGTATGCCTTGACAGAAGATATTAAAAAAGAAGACGTGAAAGAAGAAGTTGACCAAACAACTGAAGAAGTTGTAGAGGAAAGCAACCAACCTTCTGAGTTAGAAGAAGCACAAGCGCGTACCGAAGAATTTGAAAATAAATACCTTCGTGCTCATGCAGAAATGCAAAACATTCAGCGCCGTGCCAATGAAGAACGTCAACAATTACAAAAGTACCGTAGCCAAGATTTGGCAAAAGCGATCTTACCATCACTTGACAACCTCGAACGTGCCCTTGCCGTAGAAGGATTGACAGATGATGTGAAGAAGGGCTTGGAAATGGTCCAAGAAAGTTTGGTACATGCTCTGAAAGAAGAAGGAATCGAAGAAATTCCAGCGGACGGAGCCTTTGACCATAACTACCACATGGCTATCCAAACCTTACCTGCAGATGACGAACATCCAGCAGACACTATCGCACAAGTCTTCCAAAAAGGCTACAAACTCCATGACCGCATCCTACGCCCAGCCATGGTAGTGGTTTATAACTAGTCTGCCTTGTCCGAAACGACACTAAACTATGAAAGAAAGATAAGACGCAAGCCGGAGGCTTGCAAGGAATATATTTCCCGCCGTGGTGAAAGTTTCAGTAGCTTGTGCTACTGAAACAGGGGATTTTTGAGACAGTAGGCTCAAAAATAAGTGATGAAATCCCGAAGGGAGTTGCTCACGTCCCCACCACTTAAGGGAAATATCAAAAAAGGAAGAAAAACTTAAGGAGAAAAACATATGTCTAAAATTATCGGTATTGACTTAGGTACAACAAACTCAGCAGTAGCAGTTCTTGAAGGAACTGAATCAAAAATTATCGCAAACCCAGAAGGGAACCGCACAACTCCATCTGTAGTTTCATTCAAAAACGGTGAAATCATCGTTGGTGATGCTGCAAAACGTCAAGCAGTCACAAACCCAGATACCATCATCTCTATCAAATCTAAGATGGGTACTTCTGAAAAAGTTTCTGCTAACGGAAAAGAATACACTCCACAAGAAATCTCAGCTATGATCCTTCAATACTTGAAAGGTTACGCTGAAGATTACCTTGGTGAAAAAGTAACGAAAGCAGTTATCACAGTTCCAGCTTACTTCAACGATGCGCAACGTCAAGCAACTAAAGACGCTGGTAAAATCGCTGGTCTTGAAGTAGAACGTATCGTCAACGAACCAACTGCAGCAGCTCTTGCTTATGGTTTGGATAAGACTGATAAAGAAGAAAAAATCTTGGTATTTGACCTTGGTGGTGGTACATTCGACGTATCTATCCTTGAATTGGGTGATGGTGTCTTTGATGTATTGGCAACTGCAGGGGATAACAAACTTGGTGGTGATGACTTTGACCAAAAAATCATCGACTACATGGTTGAAGAATTCAAGAAAGAAAATGGTATCGACTTGTCAACAGACAAGATGGCGCTTCAACGTTTGAAAGACGCAGCTGAAAAAGCGAAGAAAGACCTTTCTGGTGTCACTTCAACACAAATCAGCTTGCCATTCATCACTGCAGGCGCTGCTGGACCTCTTCACTTGGAAATGACCTTGACTCGTGCGAAATTCGATGATTTGACTCGTGACCTTGTAGAACGTACGAAAACTCCAGTTCGCCAAGCCCTTTCAGATGCAGGTTTGAGCTTGTCAGATATCGACGAAGTCATCCTTGTCGGTGGTTCAACTCGTATCCCTGCCGTTGTAGAAGCTGTTAAAGCTGAAACTGGTAAAGAACCAAACAAATCAGTGAACCCTGACGAAGTAGTGGCTATGGGTGCTGCGATCCAAGGTGGTGTGATCACTGGTGACGTGAAAGACGTTGTCCTTCTTGACGTAACTCCATTGTCACTTGGTATCGAAACAATGGGTGGAGTATTTACAAAACTCATCGATCGCAACACTACGATTCCAACATCTAAATCACAAGTCTTCTCAACTGCAGCAGATAACCAACCAGCCGTTGATATCCACGTTCTTCAAGGGGAACGCCCAATGGCAGCAGATAACAAGACTCTTGGACGCTTCCAATTGACAGATATCCCAGCTGCACCTCGTGGTATCCCACAAATCGAAGTTACATTTGACATCGATAAGAACGGTATCGTATCTGTTAAGGCGAAAGATCTTGGAACTCAAAAAGAACAAACCATTGTTATCCAATCAAACTCAGGTTTGACAGATGAAGAAATCGATCGCATGATGAAAGATGCAGAAGCTAACGCTGAAGCAGATAAGAAACGTAAAGAAGAAGTTGACCTTCGTAACGAAGTAGACCAAGCTATCTTTGCGACTGAAAAGACAATCAAAGAAACTGAAGGCAAAGGCTTCGATGCAGAACGTGACGCAGCTCAAGCAGGACTTGATGATCTTAAGAAAGCTCAAGAATCAGGTAACCTTGAAGAAATGAAAGCGAAACTTGAAGCCTTGAACGAAAAAGCACAAGCATTGGCTGTTAAACTCTACGAACAAGCTGCAGCAGCGCAACAAGCACAAGCAGGAGCAGAAGGCGCACAAGCATCAGGAAACGCAGGCGATGATGTCGTAGACGGAGAGTTTACGGAAAAGTAAGAAGATTTATTTAGTTATATATAACATAATTTTCCCTGGTTTTTAGATAGTTATACTTAAAGGAGAATGATATGGCTACTAGAGAAGAAAGAGATTACCTTTCACAGTACATTGATATTACGGGTTCTCATTTGAATGATAGTGATGTAGAGTGGTTAATGCGTTTTATTAATTCGGTAGGGAATAGACATACTGAAGAAGGTAGCTTTGACAGTTGGAGCTCGGATGGTAAATATACTAGGAATTGGGTTAAAGAATACATCATTGAAAGTGATTATTCATTAACAAGTAATTATAGTTACGAAGATGATGATGGTACTAGTGGCAGTTATTCAGAAAATATAACTAATGCTCGAGATATTATCAATATAATCAGGGAGAATCCGAATTTGTTATAAAAAATCCAGAGGTTGCAACCCAGCCTCTGTTTTTCGGTAAAATAGAGGATGTTGCGTATGAAAAAAGTACTTTGTATCATTTATCCTAATTTTTCTCTTTATGAGATAACCGCTTTAACAAGTACTTTAGCTCTGTCTTTTGATAGTACGATTGATTATGCCGCTTCAGATCATTCGATGGTGGTCTCTGAGGATGGCTTGCCCTGTCAACCGACCAAAACACTAGATCAAATCTGTATAGAAGAGTATTCTTGTGTGATTTTGCCAGGAATGGTCAACATAGGACCTGCCCTACAGGATGAGAAATTGATTTCATTTTTGAGGGACCTTGGTGAGCAAGATATCCTCATTGCAGCCATTTCTTCAGCGCCTCTTTTATTAGCGAAAGCAGGTCTGTTGAAGGACACGAAATTTACAGGTGGAATTTGGCAAAACTTCTTTGACTATTTTGAATTTCTTCCACGTGAAAATTTCCAACCCAAACTGGTTGTGCAAGATAAACAGATCATTACGGCTATCGGTTTTGCCCATCAAGAGTTTGCAAGAAAAGTGATTCTAAGTTTAGGCTTGGCAGCTAATACGGACAACTATTTTAAAGAACGAAACGACTACTCAGAAGAGGATTTGATATTTACTCTATCGGACCAAGACTTTGATCAAGTGAAGCGAAGTATAGAAAACAGCCTCTAAAGATTTACATGAAAATTATAGAAAGGAACAAAGAGTGTTCGTAACTGAACACGGGTTCCAAAGTTTCTAATTCAATATAAAAGAAAGGAACTGAACCCGACCTAAATCGTGGTTTGATTCACAACATCAATAGAAAGGAACAAAGAGCGTTCGGGGAATTGAACTCGAGCGGAAAGCTTGGAAATTAGATAAACCGCCTAAGAAATCAGGATTTCTTGTCGGTTTCCTAAATTTCAGTCGCTTTCTGTTCGCTCTTAGTATCTTGTATGAACAATACTGAATTTTATGACCGTTTGGGCGTTTCAAAGAATGCATCTCAGGATGAGATCAAGAAAGCCTATCGGAAATTATCTAAAAAATATCACCCAGATATCAACAAGGAGCCTGGTGCTGAGGAAAAGTACAAGGAAGTTCAAGAAGCTTATGAGACTTTGAGTGACGAGCAAAAACGGGCTGCTTATGACCAATATGGTGCTGCGGGTGCCAATGGTGGCTTCGGTGGCGGAGCAGGTGGTTTTGGTGGCTTTGATGGTGCTGGTTTTGGTGGTTTTGAAGACATCTTCTCTAGCTTCTTTGGTGGTGGTGCAAGCCGTAATCCGAATGCTCCTCGTCAAGGGGATGACCTCCAATACCGCGTCAATCTCAAGTTTGAAGAAGCGATTTTTGGTGCGGAAAAAGAAGTCAAGTACCATCGGGAAGCTAGCTGTCATACCTGTCATGGTTCTGGAGCTAAGCCAGGCACTAGTCCGGTGACCTGTGGACGCTGTCATGGTTCTGGAGTCATCAATGTGGATACGCAAACCCCTCTTGGGATGATGCGCCGTCAAGTGACCTGTGATGTCTGTCATGGTCGTGGTCAAGAAATCAAAGATCCATGTACGACTTGTCGTGGAACAGGTCATGAAAAACAAGCTCATAGCGTGAACGTCAAGATTCCTGCAGGAGTTGAAACAGGTCAACAAATCCGCTTAGCTGGTCAAGGAGAAGCTGGCTTTAACGGTGGACCATACGGGGACTTGTATGTTGTTGTCAATGTTGAGCCGAGCGATCGTTTCGAACGTGATGGTTCAACCATCTATTACAAGTTAGACTTGAACTTTGTTCAAGCAGCTCTTGGAGATACGGTCCATGTGCCAACTGTTCACGGAGATGTCGATTTGGTCATTCCTGAAGGAACCCAAACCGGTAAGAAATTCCGCCTCCGTGGAAAAGGGGCTCCAAGCTTGCGTGGTGGTGCTATGGGGGATCAATATGTATCTGTCAATGTCGTCACCCCAACTGGTTTAAATGACAAGCAAAAAGAAGCCCTTCAAGCCTTTGCGGAAGCAAGTGATTTGAAGGTCAACCCAAAGAAAAAAGGGTTCTTTGACAAGGTCAAAGATGCTTTAGATGATTTATAAAAATGAACGAGTTTCTTTTTGAGTAAGGAGCTCGTTTTATTTTGGATCGAATCCAAGAACTTCCTCTCCTAATTAAAGAATAATGAGGACCCTCATTGAATTTATTAAGATATCGTGGTAAATTTAAGAAAACGATTACAAAGACAATTTAGGAGGTCCTGATGAAATCACATCAACCACGTTATGCGATTCGCAAGTATGCAGTAGGAGCTGCTTCGGTGCTCATAGGATTTTTTGCTGGCGCGAATGTTGTAGCAGCAGATACGCCGAGCGTTACAGACAGTCCTGCAACGACAGTATCAACTCAGCCAAGCGAGGGTGAGTCAACGATTTCTCTTAATGAGGAAGCTTCTCAGCCAACAGTAGAAAAACCAACGGCTCCTGCCCCAATCGTCGATCAAAGTCAACCGACACTGCCTGATCGTGAATTGCGGGTATCAGATATTGACCGTTTGATTCGCGAAGAAGCAAGTTTTGTCGCAGAGTCGGATGTGGCAGCTCAACCAGCGACAGCAGCGACGGAAACGCCTGCTAAAGATCCTGACCAAGAAGAAAAATTAGCCAAGAAAAAGATTGTTTCGATCGATGCCGGTCGCAAGTACTTCTCACCAGACCAAATCAAGGAAATCATTGATGAAGCTAGTAAGACGGGCTATACAGACTTGCATCTTCTAGTCGGAAATGATGGTTTGCGCTTTGTGCTGGATGACATGTCTTTGAAAGTGGGAGATACTTCTTATTCTAGCCAAGCCGTGACAGATGCAGTTGAAAAAGGGACGAAGGCTTATTACGATGATCCGAACGGGACAGCCTTGACCCAGGCTCAAATGGATGATATTTTGGCCTACGCCAAATCGAAGAAAGTAGGTGTCATCCCAACCATTAATAGTCCAGGTCACATGGATGCGATTCTGACAGCCATGGAACAATTGGGGATCGAAAATCCTCACTTTAATTACTTTGGCACTAAAAAATCAGCTCGGACAGTTGATTTGGACAACCAAAAAGCCTTAGACTTCACCAAGGCTTTGGTAGACAAGTATGCGGCTTATTTCAGCGGCAAGGCAGACATTTTTAACATTGGTTTGGATGAATATGCTAACGATGCCACAGATGCCCATGGTTGGCAGGTTCTCCAAGCCAGCAAGCATTGGCCAGGTGAAGGCTATCCAGAAAAAGGCTATGAAAAATTCATTCAATACGCCAATGATCTAGCAGCTCTTGTGAAAAAACACAAGATGAAACCAATGGCCTTCAATGATGGAATCTACTACAATGGCGATACTTCCTATGGCACTTTTGACAAGGATATCATTGTCTCCTACTGGACAGGTGGCTGGAACGGATATGATGTCGCTTCTTCAAAACTCTTGTCTGAACTAGGTCATCAGATTCTTAATACCAATGATGCTTGGTATTATGTGCTTGGACGGGACAAGGCTGGATCTGGTTGGTACAACCTCGATCAAGGTCTCGAAGGAATTTTCAAGTCAGCGATTGATGTGGTTCAAAAAAATGATGGGGCTAAGGTACCTTTCATCGGTGGCATGGTAGCTGCTTGGGCAGATACGCCATCCGCAACCTACAAAAAAGACCTTCTCTTTAAGCTCATGCATGCCTTCGCGGACAAGAATGCGGACTACTTTGTTGCAGATCCTGAAGTCGTCGGAAAAGCTCTTTCAGAAGCTCCAACTGATTTGGATCACTATACACCGGAATCTCTAGTAGCTTTTGCGGCAGCTAAAAAAGCATTAGAAGGGGCAGGAACAGACACGACTCGAGCAGAGGCCAAAACTTTGATCGACCATCTCAAAGCAGCTCAAGATGCTTTGGTGTATACGGAAATCTACGCGAAAGAAGTTGCTGCAAAAGAAGCAGCAGAAAAACTCGCCATGAAGAAGGTCATCTCGATCGATGCAGGCCGCAAATACTTCTCACTGGATCAGTTGAAACGGATCGTCGATAAGGCCAGTGAGCTGGGTTATTCTGACTTGCACCTCCTTGTTGGAAACGATGGCATGCGCTTCGTCCTCGATGACATGACGGTGGAAGCCAATGGCAAAACCTATGCCAGTGATGATGTAAAAAAGGCCATTTTAGAAGGCACCAAGGCCTATTACGATGATCCAAATGGTCAAGCCTTGACTCAAGCAGAAATGGATGAACTCCATGCTTATGCGACTGCTAAAGGAATCGGCTTGATTGCGGCAGTCAATAGTCCTGGACACATGGATGCTTTGTTGGTTGCCATGGAAAAATTGGGCATTGAAAATCCACAAGCCAGCTTTGATACGGTTTCAAAAACAACCATGGATTTGACCAATGAAGCAGCAGTCAACTTTACCAAAGCCTTAATTGGCAAGTACATGGATTACTTCAAAGACAAGTCTAAGATCTTTAACTACGGAACAGATGAATATGCCAATGATGCTACCAGTGCGCAAGGTTGGTACTACCTCAAGTGGTATGACCTCTATGGTAAATTTGCGGAGTATTCCAATAGTCTTGCAGCCATGGCGCGTGAAAAAGGCTTGCAGCCAATGGCCTTTAACGATGGCTTCTATTATGGAGATGAAGATGATGTTGCCTTTGACAAGGACGTCTTGATTTCATACTGGTCTAAAGGATGGTGGGGCTATAACCTCGCATCTCCACAGTATTTGGCAGATAAGGGGTATAAATTCCTTAATACCAACGGAGACTGGTACTATGTTTTGGGCCACAAAGGTGATCAAAGTTATCCGCTCGAAAAAGCTATTCAAAATACAGAAACTGTTCCGTTTGAACAGTTAGCTTCAACCAAGTACCCTGATGTCAAATTACCGACATCCGGAAGTATGTTGGGAATTTGGGCTGATGAGCCGGCCAATGAATACAAGGAAGAAGAAGTCTTCCAGGTTATGGAAGCTTTTGCCAACCACAACAAGGACTATTTCAAGGCAGACTTCACTGCTCTTAGAAAAGCAGTTGCTACGGTGCCAACAGATCTAGACATATACACACCAGAATCTCGCGCAGCCCTTGCGAAAGTCTTAGATAGCTTGAATTGGAATGTGAGTCGTGCTCATCAAGATCAGGTGGATCAAGAAATGGCTGCTCTGACCCAAGCCCTTGCAGGGCTCAAGCCAATTACACAAGTGGGTAGCTTGGCTGAAAATGACGTCAAAGCCCTAGTGGAAGACAAACCAAGTCTTGAAATCGTAGAAAAAGAACTTGATTTTGACCTTGTGGAACGCACCAATCCAGATCTCGCTAAAGGAGAACGCAAAGTGATCCAGGCTGGAGTTAAAGGGCAAGGTCTTGAGTATGTAGAGGTTTCGGCACTTGATCAAATTCGAAAAGTGATCGCTACAGAAGTTGCAACAGAGCCAGTTGCAGAAATTGTTGAAGTCGGTACCAAAGAGGTTGTGACTCCAGCAAGCCCTTCCGTAGAAGCACCAGTGAAATCAGACTTACTTGCCAACAAAATGGTTCCAGATCAGTCAACACCTCATGTGATCGCGAAGGATCAACCAGTAGCACCAGAAAATACCCCAACGCCAATTCCAGTAGCTGTGGAAAAAGAGGTTGGTTCAGAAGCAGTAAACTCTGACAAGCAACTTCCAGAAACAGGAGTGGAATCTGCTCTGGGACTCGCTTTACTAGGAGCGATCTTAGGAGCAGCAGGAATGGACTTGAAAAATAAAAAAAGAGACTGAGACCTAGTAGATTTGTAACAGGTCGAAGTTAGGAGAGTGAGACAGAAATCGGTCATTCGTTAGAATTCGATTTCGTCGTCCCACCTCCGCACAGTTGAGTAGGGCTGTAAAAGCTGATGAAATCAGCGTAGTAGAGCCCACTCAACCACTGCGTCTTGCTCGACAATTCAAAAATCAATTGAGAGGCTAGGACTTTTGTCCCAGCCTCTTTTTGTACTTGCAAAACTGTACCCGGACAGTTTGAATTTTTCACTCTTGTAACCCCTTCTATATCCTGCTAAAATAAAACCATGACACGATACAAAGCAACCATTTCATATGACGGGACCTTGTTTGCAGGGTTTCAACGCCAACCGCATGCCCGTAGTGTGCAAGAAGAAATCGAGAAGACCTTGACGCGCCTCAATCAAGGAACCCCTGTTACCGTTCATGGAGCGGGGCGAACGGATTCCGGTGTCCATGCTCTTGGCCAGGTGATTCATTTTGATCTCCCCCAAGCGCGGGACGAGGAGAAGCTTCGCTTTGCCCTCGATACCCAAACCCCAGAGGATATTGATTTCATCCGAGTGGAGCAAGTAGCAGATGACTTTCACTCACGCTACAAGAAGCACAGCAAGACCTATGAATTTATCGTGGATTATGGTCGTCCCAAGAACCCCATGATGCGCCACTATGCCACCCACTATCCTTATCCTTTGGATGTGGAAAAGATGCAAGCAGCCATCCAAAAGTTGGAGGGAACCCATGATTTCACCGGTTTCACAGCTTCAGGAACCAGCGTGGAAGATAAGGTTCGTACGATTACAGAGGCTCGCTTGGTCGAGGATGCAGAACATCATCGCCTTGTCTTTACCTTTTCGGGCAATGGCTTTCTCTACAAGCAAATCCGCAATATGGTGGGAACTTTGTTGAAGATTGGAAATGATCGGATGCCGATCGAGCAGATCGATCTAATTTTAGAAAAGAAGGACCGCAATCTAGCAGGTCCTACAGCAGCGCCAAATGGCTTATATTTAAAGGAGATCCGTTATGAGTAATGAATTGATTCTAGCTATTTCAGGAAATGATATTTTTAGTGGAGGGGGTCTTCATGCAGACCTTGCAACTTATACGACTAACAAACAGCATGGTTTTGTAGCGGTGACTTGTTTGACCGCTATGACGGAGCACGGTTTTGAAGTGATTCCGGTGGATCCGACGACCTTTGCGCAACAGCTCAACTCTCTCAAGGATGTTCCTTTTTCTGCTATTAAACTCGGCCTTTTGCCAAATGTTGAAGTGGCAGACTTAGCCTTGGACTATGTCAAAGCCCATTCTGAGATCCCCGTAGTACTAGACCCCGTCTTGGTCTGCAAGGAAACACATGACGTGGAAGTATCAGCCCTTCGAGACGAATTGATCAAGTTCTTCCCTTATGTGACTATCATCACGCCAAACTTACCAGAAGCTGAGATCTTGACCCAAAGCAAGATTCAATCGCTCGACGATATGAAGGAGGCAGCGCGCAAGCTCCACGAATTAGGAGCAGCGAATGTCGTGGTCAAAGGGGGCAATCGTCTCAACAAAGAAAAGGCCATCGATGTCTTTTATGATGGGACGGACTTCACCGTCATTGAAGAGCCAGTCTTGGAAAAGAACAATACAGGAGCAGGTTGTACCTTTGCGTCTAGCATTTCCAGCCAGTTGGTAAAAGGGAAATCACCACTTGAAGCTGTTAAAGCCTCTAAAGACTTTGTTTTCCAAGCGATTCAACATTCAGACCAGTATGGAGTAGTACAATATGACATCTAATCGAACTCAACTCATTGCCCGCCTCTCTATTTTGACAGCCTTGACAGTTGTACTTGGCTACTATACCAAACTTCCAACTCCTACAGGGATCGTCACCCTGCTAGATCTTGGTGCCTATTTCACAGCCTTCTATTTTGGACGCAAGGAAGGTGCTATTGTAGGCGGTGTCGGAGCCTTCTTATTGGATCTGATTTCAGGCTATCCTCAGTGGATGTTCTTTAGCCTCCTCTTTCACGGAGGCCAAGGCTATTTCGCTGGCTTCAAGGGCAAAGCTCGTTACCTAGGCTTGCTCCTTGCAACAGTCGTCATGGTAGGCGGTTACGCACTAGCTTCTGCTCTCTTTTTAGGCAATGGCTGGGGTGTTGCTATCTCGGACATTCCGAATAACCTCGCTCAGAATTTTGTTGGAATGGCTTTAGGCTATGTTGTCTATTATGCATTTCAAAAGAAAGGAAGCTAATTCATGGATCTGGAGCAACTGAAGAAGGATACAAAAGAAATCCTGGTAGATGTCTTGGAAAAAAGCCGTCTCCGCCAAGGACAGATTCTAGTCCTCGGGATGTCTTCAAGCGAAGTTGCAGGAGGGCGAATTGGAAAAGCCTCCAACATTGACATTGCCGAAGCTATTGTCCAGACCTTGCTAGATGAGTTGAATCCAAGAGGGATTTATCTGGCGGTACAAGGATGTGAGCATCTCAATCGCGCCTTGGTGGTCGAAAGAGAATTGGCAGATAAAAAGGAGCTAGAAATCGTCAATGTCCTTCCGAGTCTCCATGCAGGAGGTGCTGGACAACTCGCAGCTTTCAAGTATTTTAAGGATCCTGTTGAAGTGGAATTTATCACAGCTCAAGCCGGGTTAGACATCGGAGATACCTCAGTAGGGATGCATGTCAAACACGTGCAAGTTCCGATTCGCCCTATCTTGCGTGAACTAGGTGGAGCCCATGTCACAGCCCTCGCCAGTCGGCCAAAATTGATCGGCGGTGCCCGTGCTCTCTACCTCGATGATCCCATCCGAAAATCATAATCAGAACTAGCTTTAAAGGGCTAGTTTTTTTGGATGAAAAGAGAGGCAAAAACGTTTTAAAACTTGCAATTTCAAAGTTTTGTGGTAAAATTATAAGGAATGACTATATTATTTTAAGGAGAGACAGAATGTCTGTATCATTTGAAAACAAAGAAACTAACCACGGTGTATTGACTTTCACAATCAGCCAAGAGCAAATCAAACCTGCTTTGGACCGTGTGTTTGAGTCAGTTAAGAAAACTTTGAACGTACCTGGATTCCGTAAAGGTCATATTCCACGTCCAATCTTCAACCAACGTTTTGGTGAAGAAGCACTTTACCAAGATGCTTTGAACGATCTTCTTCCAGCAGCATATGAAGCAGCTGTTAAAGAAGCTGGAATCGAAGTTGTAGCACAACCAACTTTCGATGTTGTATCTATGGAAAAAGGTCAAGACTGGACATTGACAGCAGCTGTTGTCACAAAACCTGAAGTAAAATTGGGTGCTTACAAAGACCTTGAAGTATCAGTAGAAGTTTCTAAAGAAGTAACAGACGCTGATGTGGATGCTCGTATCGAACGCGAACGCAACAACTTGGCTGAATTGGTTGTTAAAGAAGGTGCTGCAGCAGAAGGTGACACAGTTGTGATCGACTTCGTAGGTTCTATCGACGGTGTTGAATTCGACGGTGGTAAAGGTGACAACTTCTCACTTGGACTTGGTTCAGGTCAATTCATCCCAGGTTTCGAAGACCAATTGGTTGGACACTCTGCTGGTGAAACAGTTGACGTGATCGTAACCTTCCCAGAAGACTACCAAGCAGCTGACCTTGCAGGTAAAGAAGCGAAATTCGTGACAACTATCCACGAAGTAAAAGCAAAAGAAGTACCAGCTCTTGACGATGAATTGGCAAAAGACATCGACGAAGAAGTTGAAACTCTTGACGAATTGAAAGAAAAATACCGCAAAGAATTGGCAGCAGCTAAAGAAGAAGCATACAACGATGCAGTAGAAGCAGCAACAATCGATCTAGCAGTTGAAAACGCTGAAATCGTTGACCTTCCAGAAGAAATGATCCACGAAGAAGTACACCGTTCAATCAACGAGTTCCTTGGAAACATGCAACGTCAAGGTATCTCACCTGAAATGTACTTCCAAATCACTGGAACAACTCAAGAAGATCTTCACAAACAATACGAAGCAGAAGCTGAAAGCCGTACGAAGACAAACCTTGTGGTTGAAGCAGTAGCGAAAGCAGAAGGCTTCGAAGCAACTGAAGAAGAAATCAACGCTGAAATCGAACAATTGGCAGCAGATTACAACATGCCAGTTGAACAAGTTCGCAACCTTCTTTCACCAGAAATGTTGAAACATGACATCACAGTGAAGAAAGCAGTGAACGTAATCACAAGCACAGCAAAAGTAAAATAATTGAGATTAAAAAGAAGAGCCTCACGGCTCTTCTTTTTTCTGATTTCGTGGAGAATCCTGGAATTTTCCTTTGACGAAAGGGGAAATTTATCGTACAATAGAGTGTAACGATAAAATGCGTGATAGATTTAGTGACGAGAAGTTTTCAATCTATCATTGAGGATAGGATGAGGTTGAAGACCGGATCCTTCTCCATTTAGGAAATGAAACATAAGGAGATTTACCCTTGGAATTAGAAGTATTTGCTGGACAAGAAAAAAGTGAACTTTCTATGATTGAAGTGGCGCGTGCGATTTTGGAATTACGCGGACGTGACCATGAAATGTACTTTAGCGATCTTGTAAATGAAATTCAAAATTACCTTGAAAAATCAAACAGCGAGATCCGTGAAGCCCTCCCATTGTTCTACACAGAATTGAATGTAGATGGAAGCTTTATCCCACTTGGAGATAACAAATGGGGTCTTCGTTCATGGTATGCCATCGATGAAGTTGACGAAGAAATCATCGCTCTTGAAGAAACAGACGAAGATGAAGCTCCTAAGAAACGGAAGAAAAAACGTGTCAATGCCTTCATGGATGGAGACGAGGATGCGATCGACTACAACGACGACGATCCAGAAGATGAAGAAGTTTACGAAGCAGATCCAGCTCTTTCATATGATGAAGAAAATCCAGACGATGAAAAGAGTGAAGTCGAAGCTTACGATGCTGAAATCAATGAAATCGTACCAGATGATTTGGGTGAGGAAGTTGAATTAAGCGAAGAAGACGACGAAGAAGAGGATTCTGAAGACGAGGAAGAAGAATAAAACATAAGAAGAGGCGGGGACAAAAGTCCTAGCCTCTCAATTGTTTTTGGATTGTTGAGCAAGACGCAGTGGTTGAGTGGGCTCTACTACGCTGATTTCATCAGCTTTTACAGCCCTACTCAACTGTGCGGAGGTGGGACGACGAAATCGAATTCTAACGAATTACCGATTTCTGTCCCACTCTCTTTTTGTTTGCATTGAAAAAAGTGGCGAAATGGTATATGATAAACGTGTAAGGTTTCCCAATAGGAGGTGTTCCAGATGGACTTTCGTTTAGATCAAAGTTTAGTAGATCTTGGTATTGATACGGTTGTGGTCGGAATTGCTAGAAATGTGGATCCCCAAGCAGTTTTGCCCCCTTCTTTTCTTGAAAAGAAGAAAGAAGTTGAACAATGGGCGCTCCAATGTCAGACAGAAGAAGTAGTGGCATCTCCTGTTATCAAAGGGTATACAGACCTTTTGCAAAAAGTAGGGCGTAGCATCAAGAAAAATCCACCAACAGTCCTAGCTCTTATCCGAAACATCCAACATCGAGGTGCTCTTCCTCAGATCAATAGCATCATCGATATCTATAATGTCGAATTTCTGAAGTCTTTTCTCGCGATCGGAGGACATGACCTAGATAAGATTGAGGGACCGATTGAATTTACAGTGAGTCAAAGAGAAGATCTCTTCCTCCCGATCCTTTCTAGTGAAAAACATGTCGCATCGACAGATCCTGTCTACCGGGATCAAAAAGGAGTTTTGGCTTGGTTGGATGTACGCGATAGTGACCATTACAAATTTGAGGAGACTACGCAAAACGCCCTCTTTGTCATCCAAGGAAATACCGAGACATCAGTCGAGATGCGTTTAGAAGCGCTAGAACGAATCCACAAGGATCTTGCTCTTTGCATGTCTCAACTTCAATTTGAGAAATTTCTCGTCACACAAAATGGAGTGGAAAAGGTCGTGTAAACAGCGAAAAATATTTTCATGAAATTTTCAATTTGACAAAGTAGACCATTTGCGGTAAGATATTGTTCGGGCACCTCATTTTGAGGTCGGAGCTCCCTAAGGATTAGGGAGCTATTTTTGTTTTTTCTGCAAAGAGGAATGGCCTCTACAACAATAGAAGAAGAGGAAAGCACATGTCAACAAAATATATTTTTGTCACGGGTGGTGTCGTATCATCCATCGGGAAAGGGATTGTCGCAGCAAGTCTTGGTCGCTTGCTTAAAAATCGTGGATTGAAAGTGACCATCCAAAAATTTGACCCTTATATCAATATTGATCCAGGGACGATGAGCCCTTACCAACACGGGGAAGTATTTGTCACAGACGATGGCGCAGAGACAGACTTGGACCTTGGTCACTATGAACGCTTCATTGATATCAATCTGAATAAGTACTCAAATGTGACAACAGGGAAAATTTATAGCGAAGTCCTTCGCAAGGAACGTCGCGGAGAATACTTGGGCGCGACTGTACAGGTTATTCCTCATATCACAGATGCTTTGAAAGAAAAGATCAAACGAGCAGCGACGACGACGGATTCAGATGTCATCATCACAGAAGTCGGGGGAACAGTTGGAGACATTGAGTCCCTTCCATTCCTTGAAGCTCTTCGTCAAATGAAGGCAGATGTTGGTGCTGAAAACGTTATGTACATCCACACCACTCTTCTTCCTTATTTGAAGGCTGCGGGAGAAATGAAAACCAAACCGACCCAACACTCTGTGAAAGAATTGCGTGGTCTTGGGATTCAACCAAATATGTTGGTCATCCGTACAGAAAAACCAGCTGGTCAAGGAATTAAGAACAAGTTGGCTCAATTCTGTGATGTGGCACCAGAAGCTGTCATCGAGTCACTTGATGTGGAACACTTGTACCAAATCCCATTGAACTTGCAAGCGCAAAATATGGACCAAATCGTTTGTGACCATTTGAAATTGAATGTTCCTGCAGCAGATATGACAGAATGGTCTGCGATGGTCGACAAGGTCATGAACCTCAAGAAGCAGGTCAAGATTTCCTTGGTTGGAAAATACGTAGAATTGCAAGATGCCTACATTTCTGTCGTTGAGGCCTTGAAGCACTCAGGGTATGCCAATGATGCAGAGGTCAAGATTAATTGGGTCAATGCCAATGATGTGACAGCTGAAAATGTGGCAGAACTCCTTGGAGATGCGGATGGGATCATCGTCCCAGGTGGTTTTGGTCAACGGGGAACAGAAGGAAAAATTCAAGCCATCAAGTATGCGCGTGAACAAGACGTCCCAATGTTGGGTGTCTGCTTGGGTATGCAGTTAACCTGTATCGAATTTGCCCGTCACGTTTTAGGCTTGGAAGGGGCCAATTCATCCGAATTGGATCCAGAAACCAAGTATCCAATTATCGATATCATGCGGGACCAAATTGATGTGGAAGACATGGGAGGAACGCTCCGTCTCGGTCTTTACCCATCTAAACTCAAACGAGGATCAAAAGCAGCCGCTGCCTATGATAATCAAGAAGTGGTACAACGTCGCCACCGTCACCGTTATGAGTTTAACAATGTTTTCCGTGAACAGTTTGAAGAAGCAGGTTTTGTCTTCTCAGGCGTTTCACCAGACAACCGTTTGGTCGAAATCGTTGAAATCCCAGAAAACAAATTCTTTGTTGCTTGCCAATACCACCCAGAATTGTCAAGCCGTCCAAACCGCCCAGAAGGACTTTACACAGCCTTCATCACAGCGGCAGTTGAAAACCACGATAGCAAATAAAAATCAAGGGAGCAGGTCTATAGACCTGCTCCCTTTTTGTGAAAAAATGACAAACCCTGAAAAAAGTTTGAAAAAAATCTTGACAAAAAAGTTGTTGATTGATATACTAGTAAAGTACTCAATCGCGGGGATGGCGGAATTGGCAGACGCGCAGGACTAAGGATCCTGTGACCGCTTTAGGTCGTGAGGGTTCAAGTCCCTCTCTCCGCATCGGATCAAGATAGCTTTGGCTATCTTTTTTTGTTTTTAAATTTCTTTGTGGTAGAATAGGTGTGAGATGAGGTGAGAAAATGAAGAAGAAGTATCTGGTTTTGGTCGATGGCCTCTTTGCACTATTGGGAAGTGCCATTAATTTTTTCGGTCCTATCCTGATTTTAGCTATGGCGATAGGCGCATACAAGGATACTTTTAGATATTTTATCGCCTTAAACATATGGAATGTCCTCGTTTTTCTAGCAGCGATTGCTTCTAAGTATTTTCTCAGAAAAGAGAAAAGGATTAAAAAGTGGATTCCCAATCTTTTCTTGATAGCGGGCAGTATTCTCTTTCTTGCGTCAATCCTTGCTGTGTGTGAGTATATTCCCTTTCTTGAGGGAGTGCTAAACGGGCTTTTTGGAAAAATGTTCACCGACAGTCAATTATTTGCTGCTTATTTCTATTCTCAATGGGTTGTAGCAGCACTCCTTGTGATCTGCGGGATCGCCTTTCTCCTTTCGCTAAAAAATTTTAAAGAAGAGAATTGAGAGTGAGACAGAAATCGGTCATTCGTTAGAATTCGATTTCGTCGTCCCACCTCCGCACAGTTGAGTAGGGCTGTAAAAGCTGATGAAATCAGCGTAGTAGAGCCTACTCAACCACTGCGTCTTGCTAGACAATCCAAAAATAATTAAGAGGCTAGGACTTTTGTCCCAGCCTCTTTTCCTTATTTGCTAGGGTGAAAGCCTTAGGAGATAGGAGATTCCGCCCTAATTATCATAAGAAAGTGCTTAAAGACACAGGAAAAGCTAGCAATTTCATCTAAAAAGTGATAAAATAAACAATGTAAGTGGGATCAATCCCACAAAAATTTATAGGAGGCCTATGACAAATGGCAATCGTTTCAGCAGAAAAATTTGTCCAAGCAGCTCGTGACAACGGTTATGCAGTTGGTGGATTTAACACAAACAACCTTGAGTGGACTCAAGCTATCTTGCGTGCAGCAGAAGCTAAGAAAGCTCCAGTACTTATCCAAACTTCTATGGGTGCTGCTAAATACATGGGTGGTTACAAAGTATGTAAAGCCCTTATTGAAAACCTTGTAGAATCAATGGGTATCACTGTACCAGTTGCTATTCACCTTGACCATGGTCACTACGACGATGCTCTTGAATGTATCGAAGCTGGTTACACTTCAATCATGTTTGACGGTTCACACCTTCCAGTTGAAGAAAACCTTAAATTGGCGAAAGATGTCGTTGAAAAAGCTCATGCTAAAGGTATCTCAGTAGAAGCTGAAGTTGGTACTATCGGTGGTGAAGAAGACGGTATCATCGGTGACGGTGAATTGGCACCAATCGAAGATGCTAAAGCAATGGTTGCTACAGGAATCGACTTCTTGGCTGCAGGTATCGGTAACATCCACGGTCCTTACCCAGCAAACTGGAAAGGTCTTCACCTTGACCACTTGCAAAAATTGACTGAAGCTGTTCCAGGATTCCCAATCGTATTGCACGGTGGATCAGGTATCCCTGACGATCAAATCCAAGCAGCTATCAAACTTGGTGTTGCAAAAGTTAACGTTAACACTGAATGCCAAATCGCATTTGCAAATGCTACTCGTCAATTCGTACGTGAATACGATGCAAACGAAGCAGAATACGACAAGAAGAAACTCTTCGACCCACGTAAATTCTTGAAACCAGGTTTCGAAGCAATTACAGCAGCTGTTGAAGAACGTATCGACGTATTCGGTTCAGAAGGCAAAGCTTAATAAAAACAGGAAAACAAGGTCCCATGTGGATCTTGTTTTTTTGTTTGGGAAAAGTTGCTTCCGGGATTTAATTTTTGTACAATATGCCTATGAAAAAATTTAAAAAGTTTAGCTGGATCATTTTTGTTGTTCTTATCCTTTTTCTAGGAGGTACATTTGGTTTTCACCAACTTAGTTTGCAAAAAGAAAGTAAGCTTCTCATGCCTATAGGTAAGAAGGTTGTAGTCAATGGACATCAAATGAATGTATACATTAAAGGTGAAGGATCTGAAACGATAGTATTTCTTTCAGGTGCAGGTATTGCTTCACCTATATTAGACTTTAAGAATCTAACAGATTCCCTATCCAAAAAATACAAAGTAGTCGTTGTAGAGCGGGCAGGATATGGTTTTAGTGAAGATAGTGATCGTTCAAGAGATGTGATGGAGGTCCTTTCTGAGACCCGTCAAGCTTTGGCGTAAGCTCATGTTTCAGGTCCTTATGTGATTATTTCGCATTCTATGGCTAGTTTAGAGAGTCTTGCTTGGCAAGAGAAATATCCAAATGAAGTGAAGGCTTTGATTGGTCTGGATTGGGCCTTGCCAGCGAGTTATGAAGATTTAAAGGATAATCAGGCCTTGCTTACTGTGGCTTATTGGAGCAGTAAGATTGGCTTATTACGCTATTTCCCTGAGTCCTTTTATATAAAAAATCCAACTCTGACTGAAACTGAACGACAACAATATAAATTACTAGCATATAAGCAGTTGATGTCACAAGCCATGCTTCATGAATCCCGTTTGGCAAAGGAAAATGCCAAGAAAGTTCCATCTAGCATCAATCCGAAAATTCCAGCCTTACTCCTGGTTTCTAACGGTGAAGGCACGACCTTTAGCCAATCAGAGTGGTAGCATTATGCAGAGAGATTTGCAAGCGACCAGTCTAATGTTCAAGTCGTCTATATGGATGCGCCTCACGACCTCTATCATTATAAAAATAATGAACTTGTTTCTCGAATTGAAGGATTTTTAACAGAGTAACTGTGATTTAGAAAGTTATTTTGAATTGATGCCAATAATTGAGAGGTGACATTTTATGAAGAACACTTATATTTTACTTAGACATGCTCATTCAAGATTTTCAAGTGATGATTTTAATAGAACTTTGTCAGAAAAAGGATTTTCATCTCTTGACCAGTTAGAGTTTTTGAATTCTTTTAATATTGATTATTATTTTTCTAGTCCTTATAAACGAGCATTTGAAACGGTTAATAGCTCGCCAATTCAATTTGATAAAATAGTTCTTGATAATCGGTTACGAGAGCGAAAATTATCTTCAACCTTTATAAAAGATTCTGAGTTTGAAGACAGTATTAAATATTTATGGCAAAATCCAGATAAATCTCTTATTGGAGGCGAGTCCAATCGAGAAGCATTAAATAGAATTTTAGATTTATTTGCGGACTTGGAAGAAAGGTATTCAGATAAAACAATTTTACTGAGTTCTCATGGAAATTTGCTAGGAATCTTAATCAATCATTTTGATTCAAGTTTTGATCATAAAAAATGGGAACAGATGACTTTTCCAGATTGCTTTCTAGTTGACAAAGATGAGAGTGTGAAAAGAATTATGCCAGATACTTTTAGGTAACCATTTAGCTCAATCTTTGTGATTTTTATTTTCTGTTATTGTAAATAGAATAGAAGGAAAAATAGCCATGATATTCGATCAGTCCTTGCAAGCCTACGTTCATGAAGTAGATAATGTTCTTGTAGCTTGGGAAGAAAAACCAAGTGGGAGTTTTGAGACGAAGGCTCAGTTGCTTGCAGCCAATTACCATAAAAATAGGTTTCGTATTCTTACTTTTATACTGCCTCATTTACAAGAATTTTACGGGTATTTGACAGATGAAGAAGCTACTGAAAAATTGGGTAAACCCATCATCGAGCCAGAAAGACAAACCGTTACTTTCTGCGATCAAACTTTTGATGATATTCATATCTTTTCTTTTGACTATCAGGGGCAGGCATTTGAGAGTCTGGAGAATTTTGCCATTGATGGTTAAGGTCTGTTTTCAGTTTTAAAAAGAAGGAGAGAGACTGATGAGTACTGCTGATTTTGTCTTTATTGAGAGTAAAGACCCCATATTCCTAGATTTACAAGCCTTTTGTACTGCTTTGAGAGAAAAATTTCCAGGTATTTTGATCAGAGAAAGGACGAATCCTGAAAAAGCTTACTCGCTTTCTTGGGATTATCAAAGTCCTCAGCTTACTTTGGAAAGTTCACTGAGTAGCAAGAAAAATGTTTTTGTGATTGATTACTTTGATTCAACGAACAGGTTACAAGATTATGCCTCCTATATCATCTGGCTTCGGAAATGGTTTCCACCTGAAGAGAAAGTTTCCTTTTGTGATGAAGGTTATGAGTATGTGTTTGAACTTCCTAGTGATTTATCCCAAAAGGAGTTGGAAAACTACTTACGAACAAGGTTTGATGAGTGAAGAAGAAGTTCAAAAACGAATAATGATATGGAAAAGTTGAAAAGGAGAATCAGATGCTTACTAAAGATGATATGTTAGTTGCTTTGCATGATGCAATTACTGAAGACCAAGAATTTGAGTTGGCAGACGAGATTGTAGATGCCATGGAGGCTTACCCTCAACCCTTTGATTTGGTTGACCCCGTCTTAGACTTTATTTCCAAGCATCCAGAAGTAGATTTTGGAGCTCCAGGTGAGTTGGTTCACTTTGTGGAGCGATTTTATCATCAAGGCTATGAGGAATTATTGATGGAGTCAGTTCTAAAAAGTCCAACTGTGCATAACATCTGGATGCTTCATCGATGCTATAATGACAATGATCCAAATCTAGTCCGGCAGATTCAGACTTTGGTTGGAGAACTGAAGAAGGATAAGACTCTTGATTCACAAGTAAGAAGCATGATTGAAGACTTAACTTGGTAGAGGGAGGTGATGCAGCATCACCTTTTTATCTTTTCTTAGGGATAAAAATTTTCGATATAAATTAACACTTGTTTTCCGTAGACATTTGCACTATAAAAGGGTGTTATTAGGGCTTTCTTTCCTTATGTTGAAAAAGAAGGCAGTTTTTTTGGTATTTTAAGGAAACGATGAAACCAGAATTTTTGCTTAAAAGTATTATTTTAAGAGAAAAATTTCTCATTTCATAATCAATAAGCAAACGCTTGCATTCCTTTTTTTATTGGATTATAATAGGTTGGTATAAAGCCTTCTGTAATAATATTGAGAAGGTGTAGAAAGTAAGGATTTAGAATTTTTGTAATCAAAAATACAATGTTGCTTCTTACGATAGGGAGATAGATATGGCAATGATAGAAGTGGAACATCTTCAGAAAAATTTTGTAAAGACAGTTAAGGAGCCGGGATTAAAGGGAGCTTTGCGCTCCTTTATTCATCCTGAAAAGCAGACCTTTGAAGCGGTCAAGGATTTAACTTTTGAAGTTCCAAAAGGGCAGATTTTAGGATTTATCGGGGCAAATGGTGCTGGGAAGTCAACCACCATCAAAATGCTGACAGGGATTTTAAAACCGACATCTGGTTTTTGTCGGATTAACGGCAAGATTCCGCAGGACAATCGCCAAGATTATGTCAAGGATATTGGAGTCGTTTTCGGACAACGCACCCAGCTATGGTGGGATTTGGCACTGCAAGAGACCTACACGGTCTTGAAGGAGATTTACGATGTGCCAGACTCGCTTTTCCATAAGCGCATGGACTTTTTGAATGAAGTTTTGGATTTGAAGGAATTTATCAAGGATCCTGTGCGGACTCTTTCACTTGGGCAACGGATGCGGGCGGATATTGCGGCTTCCTTGCTTCACAATCCCAAAGTTCTCTTTTTAGATGAACCGACTATTGGTTTGGATGTGTCGGTCAAGGACAACATTCGCCGTGCTATCACCCAGATCAATCAGGAGGAAGAGACAACTATTCTCTTGACTACTCATGATTTGAGTGATATTGAGCAACTCTGTGATCGGATTTTTATGATTGATAAGGGGCAAGAGATTTTTGATGGAACGGTTAGCCAGCTCAAGGAGACCTTTGGCAAGATGAAGACTCTTTCCTTTGAACTGGTGCCAGGTCAAAGTCATCTCCTTTCTCACTATGAAGGCCTGCCTGATATGTCCATTGATAGACAAGGAAATACTCTCAATATTGAATTCAATAGTTCCCGCTACCAGTCGGCCGATATTATCAAGCAAACCTTATCTGATTTTGAAGTCCGTGATTTGAAGATGGTAGATACAGATATTGAAGATATTATCCGTCGCTTCTATCGAAAGGAGCTCTAAGATGGTCAAATTGTGGAGACGTTATAAACCCTTTATCAATGCAGGAATTCAGGAGTTGATTTCCTATCGAGTCAACTTTATTCTCTATCGGATTGGTGATGTCATGGGGGCTTTTGTGGCCTTTTATCTCTGGAAGGCAGTCTTTGACTCCTCCCAGGAGCCTTTGATTCAGGGCTTCAGTATGGCAGATATCACTTTCTACATCATCATGAGTTTTGTGACCAATCTTTTGACCAGGTCTGATAGCTCCTTTATGATTGGAGATGAGGTTAAGGATGGCTCCATTATCATGCGTTTGCTGAGACCAGTACATTTTGCGGCCTCTTACCTTTTCACCGAACTTGGCTCCAAGTGGTTGATTTTTATCTCTGTTGGACTGCCATTTTTAAGTGTCATTGTTTTGATGAAAATCTTATCTGGGCAAGATATTGTAGAAGTGCTGGGATTAACTGTCCTTTATCTCTTTAGCTTAACTCTGGCTTATCTGATTAATTTTTTCTTTAATATCTGCTTTGGATTTTCAGCATTTGTCTTTAAAAATCTTTGGGGTTCCAATCTACTCAAGACTTCCATAGTGGCCTTTATGTCTGGAAGTTTGATTCCCTTGGCTTTCTTTCCAAAGGTCATTTCAGATATTCTGTCCTTCTTACCTTTCTCATCCTTAATTTACACTCCGGTCATGATTATTGTTGGGAAATACGATGCTAGTCAGATTCTTCAAGCACTTTTGCTTCAGCTTTTCTGGCTTATAGTGATGGTGGGCTTGTCTCAGTTGATTTGGAAACGAGTCCAGTCATTTATCACCATTCAGGGAGGTTAGTATGAAAAAATATCAACGCATGCATCTGATTTTTATCAGACAGTACATCAAGCAAATCATGGAATACAAGGTAGATTTTGTGGTTGGTGTGTTGGGAGTCTTTCTGACTCAAGGCCTGAACCTCTTGTTTCTCAATGTCATCTTTCAACACATCCCCTCGCTAGAAGGTTGGACCTTTCAAGAGATTGCCTTTATCTATGGATTTTCCTTAATTCCAAAGGGATTAGATCATCTCTTTTTTGACAATCTCTGGGCTTTAGGTCAACGGCTAGTTCGAAAAGGGGAGTTTGACAAGTATCTGACTCGTCCTATCAACCCTCTCTTTCATATTCTGGTTGAGACCTTTCAGATTGATGCCTTGGGGGAACTTTTGGTCGGTTGCATTCTATTGGGAACAACAGTATCAAGCATTGCTTGGACGCTTCCAAAATTCCTGATTTTTCTAGTTTGTATTCCTTTTGCGACCTTGATTTATACTTCCTTGAAAATTGCAACAGCCAGCATCGCTTTTTGGACCAAGCAGTCAGGTGCTATGATTTACATTTTCTATATGTTTAATGATTTTGCCAAGTACCCGATTTCCATTTACAATTCGCTCCTTCGTTGGTTAATTAGCTTTATTGTACCTTTCGCCTTTACGGCCTACTATCCTGCCAGCTATTTCTTGCAGGGTAAGAATGGGCTCTTTAATATCGGTGGTTTGATTCTGATTTCTCTTATCTTCTTTTGCATCTCTTTAAAACTTTGGGACAGGGGGTTAGATGCGTACGAAAGTGCTGGTTCGTAAGAGCTAAAGTAAGACTAAAATCAAGAAAGTGATGTAGTAGGGTTTATAAGTTTATCATATTCGAGTGAAGATTGTGCGGAAATTGACTGTCTAGGCGTGAAAAAATCATTCCAAGGTCAAGGGATTGGAAGGAAATTCATTACGACTATAGAAAGAGAAGCAGTCAAACAAGTGGACTACCTACAAGTGAAAACAGTAGCAGAAGGTTCAAATAAAGATTATGACCGAACAAATGTCTTTTATCGCAGTATTGGTTTTAAAAAATTAGAGATTTTTCCTCAACTATGGGATCTTAAAAATCCTTGTCAGATTTTGATTAAAAAGATCAACTAAAAGTGCTTGACATCCGCTCTCAGAGTGCTATACTAAGAAGGTAATCGCCGATTTAGCTCAGTTGGTAGAGCAACGCACTCGTAACGCGTAGGTCACAGGTTCGATCCCTGCAATCGGCATAGGAAGAAACGGCTTTGAAGGAGCGAGACGACGAATGATGGTGATAACCGATTCGTTCTGTCTCGCTCTTTTTTTGACCGCATAGGCGCCATTTTTGACCGCTTAGTCAAAAGTCCTTGTCTACAATATGGGCTTTCTGCTATCATAGAATCATCAAAGGAAGGCCCCCTTCCAACTATTGAAAAAGAGGTATATGATGATGAAAAAACTACTTGGACTTGGATTTATTTTGGTTGCTCTTGCGGTTGTCACAATGGGAATGGTTGGTTTTCCAAAGCTCGATGTGAACATCTGGCCCCTATTTCCTGTTCTCTTATTTGCATTCTTTACACTTGAAAATCTCTTGAAAAAAGATTACAAGGCAAGTGTTATCTGCGCCTTGATCGCATTTATGATCGCAAATGCGATTTACGATGTCCTGCCGGTTTCAAATGGTCTGGTCATCACAGCAGGTGTGCTCGCTTGCGTAGGTCTTAGTTTTCTTTTACCGGATAAGGAAAGCAATAAATAAAGAAAGGAGGCTGGGATAAAAATCCTAGCCTCTCAATTATTTTTGGATTGTTGAGCAAGACGCAGTGGTTGAGTGGGCTCTACTACGCTGATTTCATCAGCTTTTACAGCCCTACTCAACTGTGCGGAGGTGGGACGACGAAATCGAATTCTAACGAATTACCGATTTCTGTCCCACTCTCTTTTTTACTTCTCAAAAATGACCTCTTGATGGGGAAAACGTACCACTTACTGAAAAGCCCTTGTTTTGTTTTCAACAGCTGTTATAATGGTACTATCAAAACGTTGGGAAAGGAGTTTTATGAAAGTTAGAATCGAATTGGATCCATCTATGGACGAGCCTGAGATCTTGATTCGAGCTCCGCGCTTGACCCCGGAGTTGACCCAGCTGCAAGAGAGAATCCTCGAACAAAAGGTTGCTCCTTTGGCCTTTTACAAGGATCGAAGTGAGTATTTTCTGGATGTGGCATCGATCCTCTTTTTTGAGACGGACGGGGAGAAGATTTTTGGTCACACCAAGGACGAGGCCTATGAGGTCAAGCAAAAGCTCTATGAGTTGGAGGAGCTGCTTCCCATCGCCTTTTGTCGGATTTCCAAATCCACTATTGTCAACGCCAAGCAGATCTACTCTCTGGAAAAGTCTTTTTCAGGGACTAGCACGGTCAATTTCTACCAGACCCATAAGCAGGTTCACGTATCTAGACGCTACTATCAACTCTTAAAAGAACGACTAAATGAAATGAGGTAATATCATGAGAAAAAAATTAATCGGAGTATTCTTAATCCTTTTAGCAGCCTTAATCCTTTTACAGGGCTATTTTGTAAAATGGGACATCAGCATCTGGACCTTGGCTTGGGTCACCTTGCTTGCTGTCCTGTCCCTCTCTAGTTTCTTGAAACGCCATTTTGGTTGGGGCTTCATCTATGGACTTTTAGCCCTCTTTTGTCTCAATGGGCAATACCATTTCCTTCCGGTGTCCAATTCAGTTGTCATCCTTTCTTCAATTCTCGCTGTGATTGGGCTCAACATTTTGTTCAAACCCTCTAAGAAAACAAAAGCCCGCCTAGCTTCCTATTCTGCTGGATCCATGAGTAAGTCGGATGGCAATGACATCGATGTCACTTTTTCAACAGTGACAAAGTATCTCAATGACCAACACTTCACCCACGGAAGTGCAGATGTGAGTATGGGAGAAGCTTCGGTTTATTTTGACAATTGCCGCATCGAAGGTCCGTCAGCCCAGTTTGTTGTCGATGTTTCCCTTGGAAGTTTGAGTCTCTATGTACCAAGTGATTGGCGTGTCCATGTAAATGTGGATAATTCCCTCTCAGCGATCCAACATCAGGAAAATCCAAGTGCTCTTACTAGCAAGGATTTCTACATTACGGGCGATGTTTCCTTAGGAAATCTGGAAATTATCTATGTCGGAGCGAATTCGTTTTCTTAAGTCGGAAATGAAAAACTTTGGCCAAAAGCTTGCCAAGAGAGATTTTTTTTGGTAATATAGTACGGTATGTGGTGCTAGCACATCCGTTATATTAGATCTAATAGGAGGAAACACAGAAATGGCTAAAGTATGTTATTTCACAGGTCGTAAGACTGTATCAGGTAACAACCGTTCACACGCTATGAACCAAACAAAACGTGCCGTAAAACCAAACCTTCAAAAAGTAACTGTCCTTATCGATGGTAAACCTAAAAAAGTTTGGGCTTCAGCTCGTGCATTGAAATCTGGTAAAGTAGAACGCGTTTAATAAAGAATATAGAACCTCATAGAGGTTCTTTTCTTTTTCTCTAGAGACAGCTGTCACAGCGGGAGAAGAATAATCCCTACCCTTTTACAGCTGATCTCTTTTATGGTAAAATAGAATATAAAATACTTTTGAGGTAGAAATTATGACAGTAAAAATCAATACAAAGGACGGTCAAATTGAATTGACTGATGAGGTTATCGCAACTGTTGTAGGCGGTGCCGCTACTGAGATCTTCGGTGTGGTTGGAATGGCCAGCAAAAATGCGATCAAAGATAATTTCCAAGCCCTCCTAGGGAAAGAAAACTTCTCTAAAGGTGTTGTTGTCAAAACAACGGAAGCAGGAACTATCGCAGTTGATGTTTACACTGTTTTGAGCTATGGAACAAAGATTAGCGAAGTCTCAAAAAATATTCAAGAACGTGTGAAATTTAGTTTGGAAAATCAACTTGGAATCACTACGGATACTGTGAATGTCTATATTCAAAATATCAAGATTGTGGGAGAATAATCGTGGCTAATATTACTACAAGTTTATTTCAAGAAATGGTTCAAGCGGGGGCTACGCGCTTAAATAAACAAGCGGAATATGTAAACTCTTTGAACGTCTTTCCTGTACCAGACGGGGACACAGGAACCAATATGGGAATGACCATCGAAAATGGGGCTAAAGAAGTATCTGACCGTTCTGCATCAACTGTTGGAGAAGCGGCAGGGATCTTCGCTAAAGGTCTCTTGATGGGTGCGCGTGGGAACTCAGGAGTCATCACTTCTCAATTGTTCCGCGGATTTTCTCAAAGTGTCAAAGACAAAGAAGAATTGGATGGAGCAGCACTTGCAGCAGCCTTCCAATCTGGGGTAGAAGTTGCTTATAAAGCCGTTATGAAGCCGGTTGAAGGAACCATTTTGACGGTTTCTCGTGGAGCAGCCATCGGGGCTAAGAAAAAAGCAGAATCTACCAACGATGCAGTAGAAGTCATGCGTGCAGCTCTTGAAGGAGCTAAAACTGCTCTTGCGAAGACTCCAGATATGTTGCCGGTCTTGAAAGAAGTTGGCGTGGTAGACTCTGGTGGTCAAGGTTTGGTCTTCATCTATGAAGGATTCTTATCAGCTTTGACAGGTGAATTCATCGCTTCTGAAGAGTTCCAAGCAACACCTGCAACCATGTCAGAAATGATCAATGCAGAACACCACAAGTCAGTCGCTGGCCATGTGGCTACTGAAGACATCAAGTTTGGTTACTGTACAGAAATCATGGTCGCTTTGAAACAAGGTCCAACCTATGTCAAAGACTTCGATTACGATGAATTCCGTAACTATCTGAACAACCTTGGGGATTCCCTATTGGTGGTGAATGACGATGAGATTGTCAAAGTTCACGTCCATACAGAAGATCCAGGTCTTGTCATGCAAGAAGGTCTTAAGTACGGAAGCTTGGTCAAGGTGAAAGTCGACAACATGCGCAACCAACACGAAGCGCAAGTTGAAAAAGAAGAGCGCCAAGCCAAACCAGTTGAAGAAAAAGAATATGCCATCATCGCAGTAGTTGCTGGTGACGGATTGGCTGATATCTTTAAAGCGCAAGGAGTTGATTACATCATCTCTGGTGGTCAAACCATGAACCCATCAACAGAAGACTTTGTCAAAGCGGTTGAAGAGTTGAATGCGCGCAACATCATTATCTTGCCAAACAACAAAAATATCTTGATGGCTGCTCAATCTGCAGCAGAAGTGATTGATCAACCTGCAGCAGTCGTAGAGACTAAGACCATCCCTCAAGGATTGACTAGTCTTCTTGCCTTTGATGACAGCAAATCGATTGAAGAAAACTACGAACGCATGAGCGCTTCATTGGGCGATGTTGTGTCTGGTAGTGTAACGACAGCAGTTCGCGATACCACTATTGATGGGCTTGAAATCCATGAAAATGATAATCTTGGAATGGTCGATGGCAAAATCGTTGTTTCAAATCCAGATATGATGGAAACCTTGGAAGAAACATTCGCTCATATGTTGGATGAAGACAGTGAAATTGTGACCATCTATGTCGGTGAAGATGGCAGTGAGGAGTTGGCAAATGAATTGGCCCAAGCCCTTGCTGAGAAGTATGAGGATGTAGAAGTGGAAATCCACCAAGGTGGCCAACCAGTCTACCCATACTTGTTTAGTGTAGAATAATTGAACAGAAGGTTCCTTTCGGAACCTTTTTTTGTATATAGAAAACCGAGGAGATTCCTATGAAATCGGCGTGATTCAGAGGGATTGAGACTGAAGTGAACCGTCCACTGAGGCTTTATTCGTGAGAAAAAGGAGTTTCTGCAAAAAGTCTCATATTCATCAGATTTTTATTCAAATTGAAGAGCTTGAAAAGAGGGGGAAATGGTTTGAGCAGTGGAGTTTTTAGACAAGAAAGATGCGATATGTTATACTGGTATCAGTATGTGAAAGGAGAGTTGTAAAAATGAAGAAATTTTTTGTAACCCTTGGGCTAGCCATTTTGGTATTGACTGGTTGTTCGCAATCCCAAACGAAGAAAACTACAACCGCTAGCTCATCTAGCAGTTCCACTGTTAAAAAAGAAGTAAAAAATGAAGAAAAAACCACGACCTTAGTAGGAGATATCAATGGAACAAAACACCGGGATATCATCAAATCAAAGGGAGATAAGGTTGAAAACCTTCGTATCGAAGTGACAGCCAATCTGCCCCAACAACTTGGGACCATCGCAGCAGAAAAGTCACCTGAAGAGCTCACAGCAGCCATTCAAGCTTTACTGGAGCAAAATGAAGACTATAAGAAACTAAAAACCGTTCCCGGTTTTAGTTTGGAATACACAGTCACACCAGAAAAGAAATTGCTCTCAACCAGTGTGATTGACATCAACCAAATTGACGCCAAGTCTCTAGAAGAAATTTCTTACTTCAAAGATGCTGGTCTCAATGATTTGAAAAACATGAAGGCAGATGCCTTGGTCAAGGCCTTGAAACTGCATGGCATGAAAGAAGAAGGCCAGTAAGAAGAATAGAAAAAGTCGAGTGAAGTCACTCGGCTTTTTTTAGTGACATTTGTCATGTGAGCGAGTGACAAAATCATCTAGTTGCCTCTTCTTTCTTTTCATATAATAAAGTCAGAAAGTAAGAGGTAAGAAAAAATGAAACAATGGTTGTTTAAGGTGTTTACGTTGACAGTGGTTGGGATGGTCGTTTATTTGATCTTTTCAAAGGATGATAGTCTCTATTACCATTTTCCTTGGGAATTATTTGCTGGGCTTGGCATCATGAGCTGGGCGGTTCAAGAAGGATTGAAAATGCTCAAGGTTGTTAAAAAGGAAATGGAGCAATGAACAAAACGGGAGTGACCTTGGTCGTCTTTGTCATCATTCCAGATGGCCAAGCCTGCTTGAAAGGAGAGTATCATGAGCGTCATTAGAGTTGAGAACTTGAAAAAAAGTATCAAAGGAAAAGTCATTTTAGAAGATCTTTCTTTTGTGGTTGAACAAGGGGATTGTCTGGCCTTGATCGGGCCAAACGGAGCTGGGAAAACAACCTTGATGAACTGTCTTCTGGGAGATAGGAAGGTGACTTCTGGAATCGTTGAAGTAGAGGGGAAGGCTCCTGGTCATCCTCGATTAAAGGCTAGTGTCTCTTATCTCCCTCAAGAGAATGCTATCGTTCAAAAGTTAACCGTGCAGGAACTGATCAACTTCTTTAGCTCTATTTATCCCAACCCTTTAACGGTCAATGACATCGATGATTTATTGTGTTTTACTCCAGAACAAAAGAAGCAATTAGCCAGTAAGTTGTCTGGAGGGCAAAAGCGTCTCCTATCCTTTGTGTTGACCTTGATTGGTCGTCCTAGTCTTCTGTTTCTGGATGAGCCAACTGCGGGAATGGATACGTCTACTCGCCAACGCTTCTGGGAGATCGTCGGGCATTTAAAGGAAGAGGGTGTGACCATTGTCTATTCTTCGCATTACATCGAGGAAGTAGAGCACACGGCTGATCGAATTTTGGTCTTGCACCAGGGCCATTTGCTTCGGGATACGACACCTCTCGCTATGAGAAGCGAAGAGGTAGAAAAACATTTCACCTTGCCTTTGCGCTACCAAGCTCTAGTAGCAGAGATGGAAGGTATTGGTGAAGTAATCATTAAACCCGATGCCCTTCAGGTTGTGACAGGCGATGCCAATCGTTTGTGGAGGCGATTGCAGGAAGAAGGATGTTCGATCCAAGAGATCGAGGTAACCAATAGAAGTTTATTGGATTCTATTTTTGAAAATACAAAGGAAGTAGGTAGAGAAGATGAAACGCATGAAAGCTCTCGGCGTGGTTGAGTGGCATTTGACTAGACGCCAAGCCATTTATTACTTGTTATCAATTGGGATGCCCACGGCCTTTTATCTCTTCTTTTCAGGGATGTACCAGGACACACCAGGGGCACCCGCTCACTTTATGAGGGATTATCTCCTTTCTATGACGGCATTTTCTATGATGTCTACGGCTATCTTTTCTTTTCCAACCGTTCTTGAAACCGATCGACTCAATAATTGGCAAAAAGTCTTGCGCCATACCCCCGTATCTATGGTAGAATATTATCTAATAAAGGTTGTGGGTCTCTTTGTCGATTTTCTCCTATCGATTGTAGTTGTCTTTACCGTGGGCCATGTGGTGCGGCATGTGAATATGTCCCTACAGGATTGGGTCTTAGCAGCCTTTATTCTCATCCTAGGAAGTCTAGCTTTTGTGGCTCTCGGTCTGGTTTTGACCCTGCTTCCTTCCAGTCAATTGATGTCTGTTGTGGGCAATCTCCTTTACATGGGGCTGGCTGTCATGGGTGGTCTTTGGATGCCCATTAGCCTCTTTCCAGAATGGATGCAAGCTATCGGCAAATGCTTACCAACCTATCAATTGATGGAACTGATCAAGACCTTTTTAAACAAGGGGCAGGTCAATGTCTTTGCGAGTGTCTATTTAACTTTGTTTACCCTGGTCTTGTTTGCCCTTGTTATCGTCTATCGTCGTCATTCTGAGGTTCGTTCATGATTGAAAAACTCAAACATATTCACCATATGTTTTACGTAGGCCTAATCTTTATGGTCTTTCCCTTTGCTTCTATTTTCTTAGGGCAGATTCCCTGGTGGCATTTCTTTTTAGCCATCTTCTTTATGATGAGCTATCTAGGAATCCTCATTGTTGAAAATAGGACACTGACCTGGATTTTTTGGATTTATCTATTGGCTTACATAGGTGGAAATACCTTATATGTTGGGACAGGCTTTTGTTGGTTTTACTATTATCTAAGCAATATTTTAGTTTATCGTTTTAGAGTCCACAATTTTCGCTCTCCCTTTCTTTGGACGGCCTTTTTATCACAACTGATCCTTTTGGGAGCCTTGTTATTTAATAGGGAGATGAGAGAAAATGATTGGCTTTTTGTCCTGATCGTCTCTTTGTTTATCGCGATCATGACCTTTAGTATGGTCCGGATGGAGATGATGGAAGAGTTGAAAGCTGACCATGCCAAGCAAAATGCCCAGATCAATCTCTTACTGGCAGAAAACGAGCGCCATCGGATTGGCCGTGATCTGCATGACAGTCTAGGACACACCTTTGCCATGCTCAGTGTCAAGGCGGACCTAGCTGATCAATTCTTGGCATTGGGTCAGGTTGAGAAGGCCCAGGAACAGGTGCAAGAGATTCAAGCCATCAGTCAAGAGTCCATGCACCAAGTCCGAGAGATTGTCGAGAACCTGAAGCAGCGAACCCTGGCAAGAGAGCTAGAAACCGTCAAGCAAATGCTGGAAGTAGCTCAAATCAAAGTGGAGATTCAAAACGAGCTTGATACTGCTAGCATCTCGCCGATTCTAGAATCTGCTCTGGCTATGGTATCCCTGGAATTAGCCACTAATATGATCAAACACGCTAAAGCGACGCAGGCCCTTCTCTCTTATCGCTCCACCGAAACAGGTGTAGAAATGGTCGCAGAAGATAATGGCATCGGCTTTGACAAGGTCTCTGACAAAGACCTGCACTCGATTCGCGAACGGATTGCCTTGTTGGGAGGAGAGCTGGAGATCAGTCATCAACACAAGCCGACCCGGATAGAAATACGGATCCCCTATCAAGAAAGGAAATAAGATGCGCTTATTAGTTGCTGAAGACCAAAGTATGTTGCGCGATGCGCTCTGCCAGCTCTTGCTCCTGCAAGAGGATGTGGAAGATGTCTTGCAGGCTGGCGATGGACAAGAGGCCATTCGTTTACTCGAAACACATCCAGTCGATATTGCGATTTTAGATATCGAAATGCCCATCAAAACAGGGCTAGAAGTGTTGGAATGGGCCAAAAGCCAACAACCCCAGCTCAAGGTTGTCATCGTTACCACCTTTAAGCGGCCGGGCTATTTCGAGCGGGCCCTCAAGGCTGGAGTTGATGCCTATGTCTTGAAAGAACGTCGCATCACAGATTTAATGGCGACTCTTCATGCAGTATTAGCAGGGCAAAAAGAATATTCGCCTGAATTAATGGAAGGGATTTTGACCCATCCCAATCCTCTAAGCCCTCAAGAAAAGGCAGTTTTAAAAGAAGTCGCAAAAGGGGCTTCTAACCAAGAAATTGCTGATCGCTTATTCCTCTCAAACGGGACCATCCGCAATTATATGTCAACCATTCTGACCAAATTGGATGCGGAAAACCGGACTGAGGCAGCAAAAATTGCCCAAGAAAAGGGTTGGTTATAAGGAAGAAAAGTTTCTAGGAGTTCCTAGGGACTTTTTTTCTGATAGACCTAGCATTTTTAGAAAAACTCTCATTATTCGGATTTGGATAGAAAATTCAGAAAATTTACTATTTTTCCTTGAAATATTTTCTAAAAATGGTATGATAGTAGCATGCTAATTTGATATACAAAGTACTGGAAAGGAGAGACATGGAGAAAATTACCTTAGAAACTGCAAAAACCGGTTCAGAGCTCGTTCTTGAAACCCTGCGTGATTTGGGCATTGACACGATTTTTGGTTATCCTGGTGGAGCGGTTTTGCCTTTATACGATGCCATCTATAGCTTTGAGGGTATCCAGCATATCTTGGGTCGTCATGAACAAGGATGCTTGCATGAGGCTGAAGGCTACGCTAAATCAACTGGAAAGCTGGGTGTCGCAGTCGTCACTAGTGGACCGGGGGCTACCAATGCCATTACAGGGATTGCAGATGCCATGAGCGATAGCGTTCCCCTATTAGTCTTCACTGGTCAAGTCAATCGTGCTGGGATCGGGAAAGACGCCTTTCAAGAAGCGGATATCGTGGGAATTACCACGCCCATTACCAAGTACAACTATCAAGTACGTGAGACGGCAGATATTCCGCGAATTATCACAGAAGCTGTCCATATTGCGACGACTGGACGCCCTGGTCCGGTGGTAATTGACCTTCCAAAGGATGTGTCTGCTTTAGAGACAGATTTTATCTATGAACCAAGTGTGAAGCTTCCAAGCTACCAGCCTACCATTGAACCCAATGAATTGCAGATCAAAAAGATTTTGAAGCAATTGAGTAAGGCTAAAAAACCAGTTCTTCTTGCTGGTGGTGGGGTGAGTTACGCTGGAGCTGCAAAAGAGTTGATTGCTCTAGCAGAGCGCTATCAGATTCCAGTAGTGACCAGTCTGTTAGGTCAAGGAACGATTGCGACCAGTCATCCTCTTTTCCTAGGGATGGGAGGAATGCACGGATCCTTCGCGGCCAATATCGCTATGACAGAGACAGATTTCATGATCAGTGTTGGTTGTCGATTTGATGACCGTTTGACAGGGAATCCAAAGACTTTCGCTAAAAATGCTAAGGTTGCCCATATTGACATTGATCCTGCAGAGATTGGGAAGATCATTGCTGTCGACATTCCTGTTGTTGGCGATGCAAAGAAAGCCTTGCAACAGTTGCTAGCAGAGCCAACGGTTCATAACAACACAGAAAAATGGATTGAAAAGGTGACCCAAGATAAGAACCGGGTTCGTTCATACGACAAGAAAGAACGGGTTGTGCAACCACAAGCTGTGATCGAACGCATCGGAGAGTTGACCAAGGGGGACGCTATTGTCGTCACAGACGTTGGACAACACCAAATGTGGGCAGCTCAATACTATCCTTACCAAAATGAGCGCCAATTGGTAACATCTGGTGGTCTAGGAACGATGGGATTCGGTGTTCCTGCAGCTATCGGAGCGAAAATTGCCAATCCAGATAAAGAAGTTGTTCTCTTTGTCGGAGATGGTGGTTTCCAAATGACCAACCAAGAATTGGCGATCTTAAATATTTATAAGGTTCCGATCAAGGTCGTTATGCTCAACAACCACTCGCTTGGGATGGTCCGTCAATGGCAAGAAGCCTTCTATGATGGTCGGACGTCAGAGTCAGTCTTTGATAGCCTTCCGGATTTCCAATTGATGGCGCAAGCTTACGGGATCAAGAATTATAAATTTGATAATCCTGAAACTCTGGAGAAGGATTTGGAAGTCATCACAGAAGATGTACCAATGTTCATCGAAGTAGACATTTCTCGGAAAGAGCATGTCTTGCCGATGGTACCAGCTGGTAAGAGTAATCATGAGATGTTGGGGGTGAAGTTTAATGCGTAGAATGTTAACAGCCAAACTTCAAAACCGCTCAGGTGTTCTGAACCGCTTTACTGGAGTCTTGTCGAGACGTCAAGTCAATATCGAAAGCATCTCTGTTGGCGCAACAGAAAACCCTAATGTATCGCGGATTACCATTATCATTGATGTTGCTTCGCATGATGAAGTAGAGCAAATCATCAAACAGCTCAACCGCCAAGTGGATGTGATCCGTGTCCGGGATATCACTGATAAACCACACTTGGAGCGCGAAGTGATCCTGGTGAAAGTTTCTGCACCTGCTGAGAAGCGAGCAGAAATCTTGGCCATTATCCAACCTTTCCGTGCGACCGTGGTCGATGTAGCTCCAAGCTCTATCACCGTTCAAATGACGGGAAATGCAGAAAAGAGCGAAGCCCTCATTCGTGTTATTCGACCTTATGGGATTAAAAACATCGCCCGCACCGGTGCAACCGGATTTACTCGAGATTAATTCTCGCCTTAACATTGTTAACCCCGCCTTAAAAAGGCAAATAATAAAATAGAAAAGAGATTTTACTTATGGCAGTTCAAATGGAATACGAAAAAGACGTTAAAGTACCAGCACTTGATGGTAAAAAAATCGCCGTAATCGGTTATGGTTCACAAGGTCATGCTCACGCACAAAACTTGCGTGATTCAGGTCACGATGTCATCATCGGTGTGCGTCCTGGTAAATCATTCGATAAAGCAAAAGAAGATGGATTTGAAGCTTACCCAGTTGCAGAAGCAACTAAATTGGCTGATGTCATCATGATCTTGGCACCAGACGAAATCCAAAAAGATATCTACAAAGATGAAATCGCTCCAAACTTGAGCGCTGGTAAAGCTCTTGGTTTTGCCCATGGTTTCAATATCCACTTTGGTTACATCAAAGCTCCTGAAGACGTAGATGTCTTCATGGTTGCACCAAAAGGACCAGGTCACTTGGTACGTCGTACTTACACTGAAGGATTTGGTGTACCAGCACTTTACGCTGTCTACCAAGATGCTACTGGTAACGCGAAAGACATCGCAATGGACTGGGCAAAAGGTGTTGGTTCAGCACGTGTTGGTCTCCTTTCAACAACCTTCAAAGAAGAAACAGAAGAAGATTTGTTTGGTGAACAAGCTGTTCTTATGGGTGGTTTGACAAGCTTGATCGAAGCTGGATTTGAAGTTTTGACAGAAGCTGGTTATGCACCTGAATTGGCTTACTTCGAAGTCCTTCATGAAATGAAATTGATCGTTGACTTGATCTACGAAGGTGGCTTCAAGAAAATGCGTCAATCATGTTCAAATACTGCAGAATTTGGTGATTTTGTAACTGGTCCTCGTGTTATCGGTCCAGAAGTAAAAGAAAACATGAAAGCTGCCCTTGCTGATATCCAATCAGGTAAATTTGCACGTGAATTCGTTGAAGACCACGATGCTGGTTTCCCACGTTTGAAAGCCTTCCGCAAACAAGCTGAAGAACTTGAAATTGAAAAAGTTGGTGCTGAATTGCGTAAAGCAATGCCATTCGTTGGTCAAAACGACGATGACGCCTTCAAAATCTACAACTAATTGTCTGTAGAAGACTAAGCAAGTTGGGACACCCTAGCTTGCTTTTTTGATCAATACACAGCAACAGAGGTATGAAATGATAACAGCAAAAGATGTGGCCAAGGCCCATAAAATATTAAGTGGAGTCGTTGTCAATACGCCCCTTGAATACGACCACTATTTATCTGAAAAATATGGGGCAAAGATTTATTTGAAAAAAGAAAACGCCCAACGTGTTCGTTCGTTTAAGATTCGTGGAGCGTATTTTGCAATTTCTCAACTCTCGAAAGAAGAGCGTGAGCGTGGGGTAGTGTGTGCTTCTGCGGGAAACCATGCGCAAGGGGTTGCTTATACTTGTAATGAAATGAAGATTCCAGCAACCATCTTCATGCCGATCACAACACCGCAACAAAAGATCGGCCAAGTCCGATTCTTTGGTGGGGATTACGTAACTATTAAGTTGGTGGGGGATACCTTTGACGCGTCAGCTAAGGCAGCTCAAGAATTTACTCTTGCAGAAAAACGAACCTTTATTGACCCGTTTGATGATCCACACGTACAGGCTGGCCAAGGAACAGTGGCCTATGAAATTCTTGAGGAAGCTCGAAAAGAATCGATTGCCTTTGATGCTGTCCTTGTTCCTGTTGGTGGAGGAGGCCTCATTTCAGGTGTTTCTACCTATATCAAAGAAACGGAGCCTCGGATTGAGGTCATTGGGGTAGAGGCTGAAGGAGCCCGCTCCATGAAGGCTGCTTTTGAAGCAGGTGGTCCCGTCAAATTACCAGAAATCGATAAGTTTGCAGACGGGATTGCTGTGCAAAAAGTGGGACAATTGACTTATGAAGTGACCCGCCAGCATGTGGAAACTTTGGTTGGAGTCGATGAAGGCTTGATTTCAGAGACCTTGATTGATCTTTATTCCAAACAAGGGATCGTAGCTGAACCAGCAGGAGCAGCTAGTGTGGCCTCCCTTGAAATCTTGCGCGAATACATCAAGGGGAAAACCATTTGTTGTATTATCTCAGGTGGGAATAATGACATCAACCGTATGCCTGAGATGGAAGAACGGGCTTTGATCTACGATGGAGTAAAACACTACTTTATCGTCAACTTCCCACAACGTCCAGGAGCTCTTCGCGAATTTGTAAATGATATCTTAGGACCAAATGATGATATCACACGTTTTGAATACATCAAGCGTGCTAGTAAGGGGACTGGCCCTGTCTTGATTGGGGTTACTTTGGCCAATAAACATGACTATGCAGGCTTGGTCAACCGTATCGAGCGTTTTGATCCGTCTTTCATTAACTTGAACGGAAATGAAACACTCTATAATATGCTGGTCTGAGTATCATGCAGAAATAATCGATTATTTAAGCAATATATTTTTATGGAATATATTGCTTTTTTATGAAGACTTGTGATATGATATGCGTAAATTAAAAGGAGGAACTTTTTATGTCTGGATTTTTTATCTTTATTTTATTCTTGCTAATGGTTGCAGGATTCATTGTGATTAGCTCACTATATGTGGTCAAGCAACAATCAGTTGCCATCATCGAGCGTTTCGGACGTTATCAAAAAATTAGCGATAGTGGCATTCATATGAGAGCGCCTTTTGGCATCGATAAAATTGCAGCACGAGTTCAATTGCGCGTCTTGCAGAGTGAGATCGTGGTTGAAACAAAAACTCAGGATAACGTATTCGTTACCATGAATGTGGCGACGCAATACCGAGTGAACGAAAGCAACGTAAAGGATGCCTACTACAAACTCATGCGTCCAGAATCACAGATTAAATCATACATTGAAGATGCTTTGCGTTCTTCTGTGCCTAAGTTGACCTTGGATGAATTATTTGAGAAAAAAGATGAAATCGCTCTTGAAGTTCAAAAACAAGTAGCAGAAGAAATGTCAACTTATGGATATATTATTGTTAAAACCTTGATCACCAAAGTTGAGCCAGATGCCGAAGTGAAACAATCCATGAACGAGATCAATGCAGCGCAAAGAAAACGCGTGGCAGCTCAGGAATTGGCAGAAGCAGACAAGATTAAGATCGTTACCGCTGCCGAAGCAGAGGCGGAAAAAGACCGTTTGCACGGGGTTGGTATTGCCGAGCAACGGAAGGCCATTGTCGATGGATTGGCAGACTCTATTAAAGAGTTAAAAGGTGCGAATGTAGACTTGACCGAAGAGCAAATCATGTCTATTCTCTTAACCAACCAGTACTTAGATACCTTAAATAATTTTGCGGATAAAGAAGGGAATAATACGATTTTCCTACCAGCAAACCCAGATGGTGTCGAAAACATTCGTACACAAATATTATCTGCCTTGAAAGCAAAGTAAACTTTTTATCATTTTTTAAAAAAGGTTCGTATTTTCAGCGATTTTAGTTGACAAAATGTGCAAAAAAATTTATATTAGTATTGGAAATAATAATATAGGAGAAAGATCATGGCTAAATCGAACTTTGAAAAAGTAGAATCAGTTGTTGGATGGGTACGTGATAAGAAAATTACTGGGTATCGTATCAGCAAAGAAACAAATGCCCGTGAAATGTCTATCATTGCCTTGGCTCAAGGACGTGCAAAAGTGAAGAATATCTCGTTTGAAACTGCACTTGGATTGATTGATTTTTATGACAAAAATCATCAAAAATTCGAAGATTAATTTGTTGTTCCAATTGAAAACCAGAGAGTTTGCTCTCTGGTTTTTTTCGATGCCTCAAAAGCAGAAGCGGTACAAAAAAACAGCTTGCGTCCATACTGGTAAGCAAACTGTTTCAAGAAATTAATGTAAGAAGCGTTGAAGGAATTCCTTGGTCCGTTCTTCTTTTGGATTGCTAAAGATTTCTTTTGGATCTCCTTGCTCAGCGATGACACCCTTGTCCATGAAGATGACCCGGCTAGAGACATCGCGGGCAAATTCCATTTCGTGGGTGACGACAATCATGGTGAGTCCTTCTTTTGCAAGGTCCTGCATGATTTTCAAGACTTCCCCAACCATTTCTGGGTCTAGGGCAGAAGTTGGTTCATCGAAGAGAATGGCATCAGGATCCATTGAGAGGGCACGTGCGATGGCGACCCGTTGCTTTTGACCACCTGAAAGTTGTTTCGGACGGGCAGCCCAATATTGAGATCCCATACCGACTTTTTCAAGGTTTTCTTTGGCAACTTTCTCTGCAGTTTCACGATCACGCTTGAGGACGGTCGTTTGTGCAACGATGGTATTTTCCAAGACGTTTAAATTTTCGAAGAGATTAAAACTTTGGAAAACCATCCCCAATTTCTCACGGTAGTGGGTAAGATCATACTCAGGATCAAGAACATTTTGCCCACGATAGAGAATCTCTCCAGCTGTAGGAGTCTCCAGAAGATTGATGGAGCGAAGGAAGGTTGATTTTCCGCTACCAGAGCTCCCGATGATGGAGATCACCTCTCCTTTTTCAACCGTAAGGGAAATATCTTTCAAAACCTCATTTTGACCATAAGATTTTTTTAAATGTTGGATTTCAAGAATTTTTTCTGCCATTATTTCACCTCATTGACTTGCATTTGATTGGCACCTGTAGTATAAGTATCAGAATCTAAGCGACGTTCGATGTAGCGAAGGATTCGTGTGATAGTAAAGGTGAGAACGAAGTAAATCACAGCGATGATCGTAAAGGTTGGGAAGTATTTGAAGTTCTGTGTTGCAACCGTATTTCCTGTGAAGTACAGTTCAACTACAGAGATAACATTCAAAACAGATGTATCCTTGATGTTAATAACAAATTCATTCCCTGTTGCTGGCAAGATATTGCGAACAACCTGTGGAAGGACGACCTTGCGCATGGTTTGTCCATGGGTCATTCCCAGTGCCGTAGCTGCTTCAAATTGCCCCTTATCCACAGCGTAGATCCCACCACGAACAATTTCACTCATGTAGGCACCTGTGTTGATAGATACGATGACGATGGCAGCGAGAGTCCGGTCGATTGAAATACCAAAGGCTTGAGCTGTTCCGTAGTAAATAACCATAGATTGTACAATCATAGGTGTCCCACGGAAGATTTCAATATAGACGTTCAAGAACCAACCAAAGGCAGTTTGGAATCCAGCAAGGACTTTATTTTTTGCTTTTGGAGCCGTCCGGTAAACTCCAATCAATAACCCAATAATCAAACCAGCAATTGTCCCAGTCATAGAAATCAAGAGGGTCATTCCGGTTCCACGTAAGAACTGTGGACTACTTTCTTTTAAGATGTTTACAACTTGGTCAAAGAACGATTCTTTACTCTCAGTAGTATCTGTTGAAACAGGTTGTTTTGTCACCATGTCGTCCATTAGTTTGACCTGTTCTTTAGTGGGAATGTTTGCTAAAGCAGCATTGACTTTGTCAATCCGGCTATCACCTTTTTTCATACCGATAGCGATCGCGGCATCTTCTTCGCCAACTTTAAAACCATTTTTGAATTGAATCATTTTAAAATTTGAATTGGCAGATTCAGCTGTCAATGCTTCGGGACGTTCTGAAACATAGGCATCGATGACACCAGATTCTAAAGCTTGGCGCATTTGGGCAAAGTCGCCCATAGCAGTTACTTTTTTAGAACCTTTTAGTTGTGAAATAAGATTATATAGGTAGACACCTTGTTGAGAGGTGACCTTTGCATCTTTAAAGTCATCTAAGGTAGTAGCATTTGCATATTTTCCATCTTTGCGAACGAGCATAACTGGCTCGCTGGTATAGTAGCTGTTAGAGAAAGCTATTTCTTTTTTTCGTTCTGCGGTAGGACTCATCCCTGCAATGATCATATCAATTTTTCCAGATGATAAAGCTGGGATTAATCCATTCCAAGATGTTTTGACAATTAGTGGTTTTTTTCCAAGTTTCTCTGCTACCTTTTTGGCGATTTGAACATCATATCCATTGGCATATTGATTCGTACCATCAATCTTAACAGCCCCATTTGAATCGTCTTTTTGAGTCCAGTTAAAAGGTGCATAGGCAGCCTCCATACCAATGCGCAGATAACCCTCTTCTTTTACAGGGTGAGTGATCGCCAGAAAAATTAACAGAAAAGTTACTATTCCGACAAAGACCCCAATGATTGTTTTTTTCATGTTTTCTCCTCTTCCTTATTTTAACTTCTCCTATTGTACAGTAAAAAAGGCTGCATTTCAAACATGGTCCTCTTTTTATTTAAAAAATGCTATAATAATACAAAGGAGCGTGATCAAATGAAAAAGTATTTGTATGTTTTTTTCGCCTTTCTGGCCTGCCTTTTTGTCAGTCAGAATGTCCATGCATCTAGTCCATCTTATGATGTACTTTACTATGGTGGAACCTTGACCTTGGACACCTGGGACGACGCCACCTATGAGGAAGAACTGGTTTATTATTTCAAAGATTCTTATAGAGGGCAGTATGTTAGCCTAGGAACTGCGGGCAACATGCCACAAGGCTTTGCAATTGAGATACCGCCAAAGGTTGAGGTGGAAGGTCGTGATCTTCAAAGAGAACCCGAGATTACGAATCTAGGTGATGGCTACCGAGTGAAAATTTATAACAGTGGTGTAGCGACAGATACTGTCAAAATTAAAGTTACATGGAAATTAAAAAATCTCCTCTATTCACACAAGGATATCTTGGAGTTGAACTGGAAACCGATCACAGATGGTGATCAGAAGGTGGATGAAGTTCAGTTTCGTGTCATCCCTAAGTTTGCACCAGCTAATGCCCAATCGGAACTGTATATCCATACAGCCTTTATGGGACCGGATGTGACTGTAAAGAAAGAAGATGGAATCTATTCTGCCACCTTCTATAACCTAGGCAAAGGAAAGGCTGTGGAGTTGTATGGTTACTGGTTGAAGTCAGACCTAACTACTTTGTATGATTCTGGTCGAAATACAGGATTGACCAAATTGGATGAATTTCACAAGAACCAAGCTAAAATTGAACAGGAAAAATACTGGACACGCATGTTTTGGAACTGGATCTTGCCAGCCTTCATTATTGCACTCTGGCTTCTTTCTCTCTTGGGTCGCAATCGGTTCAAAAAAATGATTTGGCCTGGTGTGACCTATCCGACCGATACTCGTCTTTATGAAATTCCACAGGATATTGCACCTCTTGTCATGAGCTCGGTTGTTTATTCAGCTGAATTAGACGAGGCCTCCCCGACTAATAAAGAGAAGGCGACTCCGCCGGTGTTTACATTTGAAAAAATGCTTCAAGCTACTTTGCTGGATCTGATGGACCGTGGAGTGATTGTCTACGAGCAACAAGGAAATGAAGTCGTTTTGACGAGAAAGTCTCATGGACATGTGGATGATTTTGAACGCTCCTTTATGAATATGGCTTTTGGGGATCAAGTTTCCTGTCCTGTTAACCGTCTCTTTGAGAATTATAAATTTAGTGATGATGTATACAAACATGCCAAAAAAGCAGATCAAGATGCCATTCGTTCACTAGGAAGTTGGGCTCAGGGCCGCTTTGATACGGCTGTCAACCAAGTGGCCCGAGATGTTCATCGCAAGGTGGAAGATCTCCATTTGCCAAGCTACTATCGCCCTTTAGAAGCAAAAGAAGAAGCGCAAGCTAGACGAAGTCTCTTCTTTGGTTGGGCTGCTTGGTTTATCGCTCTTGGAGCAGAAATCTTTGCTATCTTTGGGATGGGGTGGTTCTCTGTTCCTTGTTTGATAGGGATCCTCATACTTTGGTTTATGCCAGTGCGCTTCAATGGTGTCTTTAAAGCCTGCCTACGAGATGGGGTTGTCAATCTTGCGGGTGCTGAGCAACGCTATTACTGGGATAGTTTTGGTCGGATGATGAAAGGGATTGCCCACCTCAACGATGCAGAGTTGCAGTCTCTGGTCCTATGGAATCGCTTATTGGTCTATGCGGCCTTGTATGGTGTAGCTGATCAGGTCACAAAGGTCATGAAGCTTCGGAATATTCATTTAGAAAATCAAGCCTTAAACGCCTTCGTTTATACTCCGTTCTATCATGATGTGACCCACTCAAGTCATGCCATGTCTACTTATGGATCGACAGCATCGACAGCTAGTCATTTCACAGTTTCCTCTGGTAGTGGAGGAGGTTTCTCCGGTGGTGGAGGCGGAGGAGGCTTTGGTGCCTTCTAAGCAGCGCTGAGAATGGTATTGGTCGCTCTTTCCCTTCTAGTTTAGAAGGCCTGGTCCAGTCCATAGATTTATGATATAATAGAGCAAATGTAAGTTTAGGAGAAAAAGATGTTTCTGATCGAATTAATCAAGGCGGTTCTTTTTGGGATTGTCGAGGGGATTACAGAATGGTTACCGATCTCAAGTACAGGTCACTTGATTCTGTTACAGGATTTTGTGCAGTTTAAAAATCAAGATCCGGCCTTTATGGAGATGTTCAATGTCGTGATCCAATTGGGTGCAATCCTAGCGGTTGTGGTGATTTATTTCGATAAATTATATCCCTTCAAACCTGGTAAATCTCCACTAGAAGTACGTCGAACTTGGCAATTATGGGCAAAAGTTGCGGTTGCAACCCTCCCACTTGTCTTTGTTTTTAAATTAGATGATTGGTTTGAGGCGCATTTCCACAATTCGATTTCCGTTGCGATTATGTTGATCACCTACGGGATTGCCTTTATCTATCTGGAAAGACGGGAACAAGTTGAGCCAGCAGTAACGGAATTGCATAAGCTACCTTATCGAACAGCTCTTTATATCGGACTCTTCCAAGTTTTATCGCTATTTCCAGGAACAAGCCGTTCAGGTGCTACGATTGTAGGTGGCTTGATCAATGGTGTTAGCCGTCCAGTAGTGACAGAATTTACCTTTTATTTGGGGATCCCAGCTATGTTTGGGGCTAGCCTCTTAAAGGTTGGAAAATTCGCTCTTGGAGGGCATTCACTAGCACTGGGGCAACTCTTTATTCTACTGGTAGCGATGGGAGTGGCCTTTGTGGTCAGCATGTACGCCATCCGCTTCTTGACAGATTATGTGAAAAATCATGATTTCACCGTCTTTGGGAAATACCGGATCGTTCTTGGTTCCGTCTTGTTATTGTACGGACTCTTCCGTGTTATTTTCTAAGAGAAGGCTTGAACTCGATCAAATTATTTTCGAGGTTGGAGACTTTTGTCCCGACCTCTTTTCTATGCATCCTTTTTTTGAATTCTATCCAATTTTTTAGTATAATAGTAAGACTAGAAGTATGAGGTTATGCTATGAAGATGAAGCAAATTAGTGATTCAACAATTAAGATCACGATTCAACTAGAAGACTTAGAAGAACGTGGGATGGAAATTGCTGATTTTCTTGTCCCACAAGAAAAAACAGAAGAATTTTTCTACGCCATTTTGGATGAACTCGAAATGCCAGAAAGCTTCCTGGATAGCGGGATGCTGAGTTTTCGTGTGACGCCAAAACCAGATAAATTGGATGTTTTTGTTACCAAATCCAAAATTGACCAACAATTGGATTTTGAAGATTTGTCAGATCTTCCTGATATGGAAGAGTTGTCGCGCATGACGCCAGATGAATTTATCAAAACCTTGGAAAAAACGATCTCTGATAAGACAAAAGGGGATGCAGAAGCCATTCACCATTTGGAACAAGAAGAGTTGCGGGACAATCGAGAACAAGATCCGACACCTGAATCCCCAGTGACTCAGTATATTTATTACATTTTGCGTTTTTCAAATATCCAACAAGCAGTTGCCTTTTCAAAAACGGTGACTTACCCAGTAGATACCTCTGAATTGTACAAGATGGGGTCGGAATATTATTTGACAGTGCTAATTGATACAGAGAATCAGCCTATCCAATATCCTACTTGGTTACTCGCAACTATTCGAGAGTATGCGGATGATTCAGAAGTGACACGGGCAGTTTTACAGGAGCATGGGTATTTATTGATGGTATCAGGTGCGATAGAGAATTTAAAGAAAGTTGCTAGTTTATGATGTCCTTTTCTCTGCAATTTATTCTGATATTGATCGGGACCTTTTTGATTGCGCTTGTGTTGACGCCTTTGGTTCGTTTATTATCATTTAAAATCGGTGCAGTTGATTACCCTAATGCTCGACGAATCAATACCAAGCCCATGCCAAGTGCTGGTGGATTATCTATTGTAATCGCCTTTTCGATCGCAACCTTAGTATTCATTCCTATGCTGACATCTAATGCTGCACCAATCAAAAGTTATCTCTCTTATACCTTGCCGGTTGTAGGTGCAGGATGGATCATTGCTCTTACAGGCTTGATCGATGATGTGAAAGAATTGTCAGCCAAAAAGAAGATGATTGGCATTCTTCTTGCAGCGAGTATAGTCTGGTTTTTGACCGATTTCAGGCTGAATGATTTCAAGATTCCCTTTGGTGGTCCTTTGCTTCATTTTGATCCGTGGTTATCATATCTTTTAACAGTGATTTGGATCATTTCTATTACCAATGCGGTCAATTTGATTGATGGATTAGATGGTTTGGTGAGTGGTGTATCCATTATTTCTCTAGTGACAATGGGGATTGTTTCCTATTTCTTTCTGCCAGTTCCAAATCTCTTCTTGACCATGACCATTTTTGTTTTAGTTGCAGCAATCGCTGGATTTTTCCCCTTTAACTACCATCCAGCCATTCTTTATCTGGGAGACACCGGTGCTCTGTTTATCGGATTTATGATTTCTGTCTTGTCTTTGCAAGGATTGAAAAATGCGACAGCTGTTGCGGTAGTCACGCCAATGATTATCCTCGGAGTTCCGATTACAGATACCTTTTTAGCCATTATCCGTCGGACTTTGTCTGGTCAAAAATTTTACAAACCGGATCGCAATCACCTACATCACCGTCTGCTTTCTTTAGGCTTGACGCACCGAGGGACAGTACTTGTGATCTATGGGATCTCGATGATCTTTTCCTTGATTTCTCTACTGCTCAATATTTCAAGTCGAATTGGGGGCATTTTGCTCGTGATAGGACTTTTGTTTGGAGTGGAGTTGTTAGCAGAATTGATCGGGGTTCTGGGGCCAAGCCACAGTCCCTTATTAAATGTCCTACGTTACATTGGAAATTTTTCTTACCGTGAAGAAGTGCGACAGAAACGGAAAAAACGAACTAAATAAGAATAGTTCTAATCAAAAGAAAAGCCAATTAGGCTTTTTTTTGATATACTTGAAAGGTAAAAAATACTTTGTGATGAAGAAGTCCTCTTTTTGAGGCTTTAAAACTTCAGGGCAAAAAGAAAGGGAATGCAATGTCGACATTAGAAATTAAAGACCTTCACGTTGAAATTGAAGGCAAAGAAATTTTAAAAGGTGTAAACCTGACCCTAAAAACTGGTGAGATCGCAGCCATCATGGGACCAAACGGAACAGGGAAATCTACTCTGTCAGCTGCCATTATGGGAAATCCGAATTATGAAGTAACCAAAGGGGAGATTCTCTTTGATGGTGTCAACATCTTGGAATTGGAAGTAGACGAACGTGCACGGATGGGCTTGTTCCTTGCTATGCAGTACCCTTCAGAAATCCCAGGAATTACCAATGCAGAATTTTTACGTGCAGCCATGAATGCTGGTAAAGAAGAGGACGAGAAGATCTCTATTCGTGATTTCATCAAAAAATTGGATGAAAAGATGGAACTGCTCAACATGAAAGAAGAAATGGCAGAACGCTATTTGAACGAAGGCTTCTCTGGTGGTGAGAAAAAACGCAATGAAATCCTTCAATTGTTGATGTTGGAGCCAACATTTGCCCTTTTGGACGAAATTGACTCTGGTTTGGATATCGATGCACTTAAGGTCGTATCTAAAGGGGTTAATGCAATGCGGGGTGAAGGTTTTGGAGCGATGATCATTACCCACTACCAACGTTTGTTGAACTATATTACTCCTGACGTTGTTCATGTGATGATGGAAGGTCGTGTCGTGCTTTCAGGTGGACCAGAATTGGCTGCACGCTTGGAACGTGAAGGATATGCCCAACTCGCAGAAGAACTCGGTTACGACTATAAAGAAGAACTATAACCTGATGACAAGTGATCTAATGTTGTCATAAAATCAAACAGATAGTATCTTTATTAGGAGAAAAAAATGAGTATTGAAAATATTACCCTCTTTTCGGAACTGCATGCTGAGCCAAGCTGGCTGCAAGATTTACGAAAAAAAGCTTTTGACAAGATCGATCAGTTGGAATTGCCAGCCATTGAGCGTGTCAAATTCCACCGCTGGAATCTTGGAGATGGGACGATCACAGAAAGCGAGGCTTCTGCCAATGTTCCCGATTTTACAGCCCTCGATTCAAACTTAAAATTGGTTCAAGTTGGAACTCAAACTGTATTTGAACAGGTGCCACAAGCCTTGGCAGACCAAGGAGTTCTTTTTACAGATTTCCATACTGCCCTAGAAGAAATTCCTCAGGTAGTGGAAGACTACTTTATGTCTTCGGTTAAATACGACGATGATAAACTAGCAGCATACCACACGGCTTATTTTAATAGTGGGGCTGTGCTATATGTTCCAGATAACGTCGAAATTTCAGAACCCATCGAAGGTATTTTCTACCAGGATAGCGACAGTGATGTACCTTTTAATAAGCACATTTTGATTATCGCAGGCAAAAACAGCAAGTTTAGCTATTTGGAACGCCTAGAATCAAAAGGTGAAGGCTCAGCAACAGCAACTGCGAATGTGACGGTTGAGGTGATCGCCCGCTCAGGTGCCCAAGTGAAATTTGCGGCGATTGACCGTCTGGGTGAAAATGTCACAGCTTACATCAGTCGACGTGGGAAACTAGGTCAGGATGCCAGCATTGATTGGGCTATCGGTGTTATGAACGAAGGTAACGTGGTTGCAGACTTTGACAGTGACTTGGTTGGAAACGGAAGTCATGCAGATTTGAAAGTCGTTGCTTTATCAAGCGGTCGTCAGGTTCAAGGAATTGACACCCGCGTGACCAACTTTGGTTGCAACTCGATCGGAAATATCTTGCAACACGGGGTTATTCTTGAAAAAGGAACCTTGACCTTCAACGGAATTGGTCATATTATCAAGGGGGCTAAAGGAGCAGATGCTCAGCAAGAAAGCCGTGTCTTAATGTTATCGGATCAAGCTCGTTCAGATGCCAACCCAATCCTCTTGATTGATGAAAATGATGTCACAGCTGGCCATGCTGCATCGATCGGTCAAGTGGACCCAGAAGATATGTATTACCTCATGAGTCGTGGTCTGGATCAACACACAGCAGAACGCTTAGTGGTGCGTGGTTTCTTGGGATCTGTGATTGTTGAAATCCCAGTTAAAGAAGTACGTGATGAAATGATTGCCACCATTGAAGAAAAGTTATCTCAACGCTAAGGAGAAACAATGCTAGATAAAAATACGATTGCTCAAGACTTTCCCATTCTCGATCAACTAGTTCACGATGAGCCTTTGGTTTATCTAGATAATGCAGCGACGACGCAAAAACCTAACCGTGTTCTTGAAGCCGTTAATCACTATTATTTGCAAGATAACGCCAATGTTCATCGTGGAGTCCATACTTTGGCTGAACGAGCGACAGCAGCCTATGAGGCAGCGCGTGAGAAAGTCAGAAAATTTATCAATGCTTCATCAACCAAGGAGGTGCTCTTTACAAGAGGGACAACGACTGGACTCAACTGGGTAGCCCGCTATGCAGAAGAAGTCCTAAAGGAAGGGGATGAAGTCCTGATTTCCATCATGGAACATCACTCCAACATCATTCCTTGGCAACAAGCCTGCAAGAAGACAGGAGCAAAACTGGTCTATGTCTATCTAAAAGATGGCTTGCTGGATATGCAGGACTTAAAGAGCAAGCTTAGTGAGAAGACAAAATTTGTCTCCATCACCCATGCTTCGAATGTCTTAGGGGTGGTCAATCCGATCAAGGAAATTGCTCGATTAGCTCATGAAGTTGGAGCGATCATGGTCGTAGATGGGGCTCAATCAACCCCTCATATGGCCATTGATGTACAAGGCTTAGATGCGGATTTCTTTGCTTTTTCTGGCCATAAGATGGCTGCACCAACAGGGATTGGTGTCCTCTATGGGAAGGAAGAAATCTTAGAGCAAATGTCTCCGATCGAGTTTGGGGGCGAGATGATTGACTTTGTTTATGAACAATCTGCCTCTTGGAAGGAATTGCCTTGGAAATTTGAAGCTGGAACACCTAATATGGCGGGTGCAATTGGACTTGGTGCAGCAATCGATTATTTAGAGGAGTTGGGAATGGACCAGGTAGAAGCGCATGAGCAAGAATTGATTGCCTATGTGTTTCCAAAATTACAGGCTATCGAAGGCTTGACCATCTATGGTTCCCAAGACTTAGCCCAACGTTCTGGCGTCATTTCCTTCAATCTAGGAGATCTCCATCCGCATGACTTAGCAACAGCATTAGATTATGAAGGGATTGCTGTTCGTGCAGGTCACCACTGTGCACAACCGCTCCTTCAATACCTACAAGTTCCAGCGACAACGAGAGCAAGTTTTTATATCTACAACACCAAAGCGGACTGTGATAAATTAATTGAGGCATTGATCAAAGCAAAGGAGTTTTTCAATGGCACTTTCTAAATTAGATTCGCTGTACATGGCGGTCGTAGCCGATCATTCAAAACACCCCCATCATCAAGGGCAGATTGAAGATGTTGATCAGATCCAACTCAACAATCCAACTTGTGGAGATGTGATCCAGTTAAGTGTGAAATTTGATGAGAATGACAGGGTGGAAGATATCGCCTTTGTTAATTCAGGTTGTACGATCTCAACAGCTTCAGCTAGTATGATGACAGATGCTGTAATGGGAAAAACAAAAGAGGAAGTCGAAGAATTGGCACAGGTCTTTTCAGAAATGGTCCAAGGCCAGTCAGATCCTCGCCAAGAGGAATTGGGAGACGCAGCCTTCTTATCTGGAGTCTCAAAATTCCCACAACGGATTAAATGTGCGACCCTCTCCTGGAATGCTCTCAAAAAAGCGATCGAACGTAGCAAATAATTAAAAGAAGAAACAGAGAAAGAAAGGAAATTATGGCTGAAGAAAGAGTCGAACCGAAACCAATTGATCTCGGTGAATATAAATTTGGATTTCACGATGACGTTCAACCCATTCTCTCTACCGGGAAGGGATTGAATGAAGCGGTTATTCGTGAATTGTCTGCAGCAAAAAATGAACCAGAATGGATGCTCGAATTCCGTTTGAAATCTTTTGAAACCTTCAAAAAGATGCCCATGCAAACCTGGGGAGCCGATCTATCAGAAATTGACTTTGATGATTTGATCTATTATCAAAAACCTTCGGATAAACCTGCCCGTTCATGGGACGAAGTCCCAGAGAAAATCAAGGAAACCTTTGAGCGTATCGGGATTCCTGAAGCGGAACGTGCTTACTTAGCGGGGGCTTCTGCTCAGTATGAATCAGAAGTGGTTTACCACAATATGAAAGAAGAGTTTGAAAAGTTGGGGATTATCTTTACCGATACGGATTCTGCCCTAAAAGAATATCCAGACCTTTTCAAACAGTATTTTGCGAAGTTAGTACCACCAACGGACAACAAATTGGCTGCCCTTAACTCAGCAGTCTGGTCTGGTGGAACCTTCATTTATGTACCAAAAGGTGTAAAAGTAGACGTCCCACTTCAAACTTACTTCCGTATCAACAATGAAAATACAGGTCAGTTTGAGCGCACTTTGATTATTGTGGATGAGGGAGCAAGTGTCCACTATGTAGAAGGCTGTACAGCGCCGACCTACTCAAGCAATAGCCTCCATGCAGCGATTGTTGAGATCTTTGCCTTGGATGGTGCTTATATGCGCTACACGACTATCCAAAACTGGTCTGACAATGTCTATAACTTGGTCACCAAGCGGGCCAAAGCCCAAAAAGATGCTACAGTTGAGTGGATCGATGGAAACCTAGGTGCGAAGACAACCATGAAGTACCCATCTGTTTATCTAGATGGAGAAGGAGCGCGCGGGACCATGTTGTCCATTGCCTTTGCGAATGCAGGTCAACACCAAGATACAGGTGCCAAGATGATCCACAATGCACCTCACACTAGCTCGTCTATCGTATCTAAATCCATCGCGAAAGGTGGCGGAAAGGTAGACTACCGTGGACAAGTTACCTTTAACAAAAATTCCAAGAAATCAGTTTCTCACATCGAGTGTGACACCATTATCATGGATGATTTATCTGCATCAGATACGATTCCATTTAATGAAATCCACAACTCACAAGTTGCTTTGGAGCACGAAGCCAAGGTTTCAAAAATCTCAGAAGAACAACTGTATTATTTGATGAGTCGTGGTTTGTCTGAATCAGAAGCGACAGAAATGATTGTCATGGGATTTGTAGAGCCCTTTACAAAAGAACTTCCAATGGAATACGCCGTTGAGTTAAACCGACTCATTAGCTACGAAATGGAAGGATCTGTAGGATAATTCGTTTTAATAGCAAAATAAAATCACAATGGATTTGACTCCATTGTGATTTTTTTGCTTATAGCTTTTCGTTGACATAACGAACAAATTCATTCCACCAAACCTTTAAGAAAAAGCTTTTCTCAATGGTTCTTCCCGATACCATATCGACCGTTGGCTCTTGATCTTCTAAGTAGCCACGTCCGATTTTATCTGGATCAGTGTAGTGTAATTTTCCAAGATTTGTGCCTGATTTGACAGGTGCTCGGAATGATTCTTGGTCACTCTTGAATTGAATTTTTGGTTCTGCTTGACTACCTTGTTTTTCAACGATATAGAAGTCTTTTTTTGCAACAGCTAAAACAGTCTCGGATTTCCCATCCATGACAGTTGCCTTACTTTTTCCGTAGGGATCTCCTTCTTTAACGACAATGGAAGAAACAAAGGTCCGTACCACGTAGTTCATCAGAGAAGAAGTAGCCACAAAGCGTGCATAGGGATCACCGTCAACTGCCTCAACTCCTAGGACAACCGTGATCATATGGATGCCATTTTGCGTCGTCGATGCAGCAAAGGTGATGCCACCTTTTGTAGAGTTGCTGACCCGAAGGCCGTCGACTCCCGAACGGTAATTCGGCATGCCTTCTAGCATCAGATTGGGGTTTTCAATCTGCGTGTTTGAAAAAAGAGCAGTGGGCTTTGAAGTATATTTGGTCACTTCAGGAAAATCCTGGAGTAAGTGCTTGGCAATAACAGCAATATCATAAGCACTCAATTGATTTTCGTCTTCTTTCCCTCCAGGATCTCCACTGATGGTTTGAGTATTTAATCCGGTAGCATTGATTAAATGAGGAGATTGAATGCCCCATTCAGCAAGTTTTTGCTTCATTTTTTCAACGAAGCTTTTCTCAGAGCCACCCACTTTCTCAGCTAAGGCCAAGGCAGCAGTGCTAGAATTTCCAACTAAAAGAGCAGTCAATAACTGTTCAACTGTATATTGGTTCGCTTCCATAGGAAGAGTACCAGCACCTTCGATATCATTTAAGGCTAGAGCTTTCTCAGACAGTTTGATAGGATCTTTTAGAGAAAGTTTTTTTTCATGAATGGCTTCGAAAATCAGATAAGTGGTCAAGAGTGTAGATAGTCCCCCCACATCTCGCTTTTTCTCTGAATCCTTTTCATATAAGATTTTACCTGTATCAGCTTCAACAGCAATAGCACTTTGAGCAGGAAGATCTAGATCGTCTGCTAGAACGACATGATAAGGTAAACTGCATAACAGCAGGATGAAGGTTAAAAAAGAAAGAAAGAATTTTTTCACAGTTGTTTCCTCGTTGCTTAGTCCACTCTATTGTATCATACAAATGATTAATGGAAAATCGTAAAATCATCAATTAGGCTAAAAAGTCAATCATAGCAAGGTTTTTGGATGGTGTTGAAGCAAATATTCAGAAAATTTAGTTTACTTTTTTTTCTACTTGTGATATAATCTTAAACAAATCTAAAAAAACTATTGGAGAATTCCTATGAAAAAAGGTAAAGTATTCGCAGTTGCCGGAGTAACACTCCTTGCAGCTGGATTGTTAGCTGCATGTTCTAGTTCAAATACTAGCAAAGCAAGCTCAGGCGAAGACAAAAACTATGGTTATGTCTACACTTCAGATCCAACAACTTTGGACTATACAATTTCTTCTAAAGCTGCTACCCATGACATCACTACAAATGTGGTAGACGGTTTGTTAGAAAATGATAAATACGGTAACCTTGTACCTTCACTTGCGGAAGACTGGTCTGTTTCTAAAGACGGTTTGACTTATACCTACAAGATTCGTAAAGGTGTCAAATGGTATGATGCGGATGGTGAGGAACACGGCGAAGTGACTGCCAAAGACTTCGTGACTGGTTTGAAACACGCTGCTGATAAAAAATCAGAAGAACTTCCACTAGTTCAAGGCTCAATCAAAGGCTTGGATGATTATGTACAAGGAAAAACTACAGACTTCAGCCAAGTTGGTGTCAAAGCGGTTGATGATTACACACTTCAATACACATTGAACAAACCTGAAACTTTCTGGAACTCTAAAACGACTAACGGAATTTTGTTCCCAATAAGCACAGAGTTCTTGAAGAGTAAGGGAGATGATTTTGGTCAACCAAACGATGTGAAGTCAATCCTTGCAAACGGACCTTTCCTTCTTAAATCAATCACTTCAAAATCATCTGTTGTATTTGAAAAGAATGACAACTACTGGGATAAGAAAAACGTTCACCTGAAAGAAGTAAAATATACTTATTACGATGGATCAGACCAAGATTCATTGGCACGTGGATTCTCTGATGGTGCTTATACAAAAGCTCGCCTTTTCCCTGCAAGTTCAAACTTTGCAACTGTAGAGAAAAAATATAAAGACGATATCTTTACTACACCAGCAGGATCAGGTGTAGCAGTTCTTGGCTTTAACCTTGATCGTCAATCTTACAAACACACTGCTAAGAAATCCGATGCTGAAAAATCTTCTACTAAGAAAGCAATTTTGAACAAAGATTTCCGTCAGGCCGTCACTTTTGCCTTGAACCGTGAAAGCTACTCAGCACAAGTCAATGGTAAAGAATTTGCTAAACCAGCTATCCGTAATACATATGTTGCACCTGCATTCGTACAAGTAGATGGAAAAGACTTCGGAAATGTAGTTGCAGATAAGTTGACTACTTATGGAGACCAATGGAAGGGTATCAACCTTGCAGATGGTCAAGATGGTCTTTACAACAAAGATAAAGCGAAAGCACAACTTGAAAAAGCCAAAGCTGAACTTCAAAAAGATGGTGTTCAATTCCCAATTCATATTGATGTACCGGTAGCACAAAATTCTACAAACTTTGTTTCACGGATGCAATCTCTGAAACAAACTGTGGAAGATACTCTTGGTAAAGACAATGTCGTTCTTGATCTTCAAATGATGGACTCAGACGAAGTGTTGAATATTACTTTGAATGTGCCATCAGCTGCAGACGCAGACTGGGATCTTCAAGGAATGGTAGGATGGAACCCAGACTATGATGATCCATCAACTTACCTTGATACTCTTCAACCAGCTTCTGAGGACCAAACAAAAGTTTACCTTGGTTTTGCAGGTGGTGTAGATAACCCATCAGCAAAAGCTGTAGGTTTGGATGAGTTTGCAAAACTTCTTGACGATGCAAACAACGAAACACAAGATGTTGTGAAACGTTATGAAAAATACGCAGCAGCTCAAGCTTGGTTGACAGATAGTGCGATTGTTATTCCAACGATGTCAAGTACAGGTGCTGCAACAGTTGTTTCTAAGGTAGTTCCATTCTCTGAACCATCATCACAAACAGGTAACAAAGGTTCAACATACTTGAAATACGTTGAAGTTCAAGATGAGCCGGTTACTAAGAAACAATACGATGAAGCCCTTAAGAAATGGCAAAAAGAAAAAGCTGAGTCAAACAAAAAAGCTCAACAAGATCTTGAAAAACACGTTAAATAATTAAATTATTGATTTTCATTAGAACTTTCTCTTCTAGGGGAGAAAGTTCTTTTGGACATTAAAGGAATGAAATATGAAAAAATATGTTTTTATGCGTATTTTGCGTTCGTTAGTGTCGATCTTTCTCGTCACGACATTAACCTACATGATTATCTATACGCTAACACCGAGAAATCTCATCTTTAAAAATGACCCCAACTACAATAAAGTAGCGAAGACAAAAGATTCGAAGATCAACTACGAAAATACTGTCTACGATCGCATGGGTTATTTGGAATACATGGATTCAAAGAGCTTGCAACAAAAAGCAAGTAAAGAAGATTCTTCCGTAACGGTTGATGCGACAAATGCCAATGAAAAGATCTACAAAAAATATATTGAAAAATTAGGTCATGGTTGGCAGTTGAAACGTTTCCCGGAAAGTAAGTCTTTCTATGCGGTGCGTGAAATTCCGGTTTTTGAACGTGTCATCAGCTTCTATGCGAATTTGATTCAGTTTGATCATCCAGGTTGGGTGAAAGATGCCTCAAATCCAAACCTCAAACGCTATATCCGTATTGAAAATGATCCATCTATTGGTTGGTCAGTAGTAGGTTCTGGTACGAAACACAAATACCTCTTGTACTTTAATGGTCAATTCCCATATGTACACCAAAACTTTGTAACCTTAAACCTTGGAAATTCATATCCAACTTATTCAAATACCCCTGTTCTTCAAGTTATTACCCAAGGACAAGGAACGACTAAGAAGAGTGAAGTGAACTTCCCAACAGGTAAAAAGACATCTTCCATCGATATCTACTCACGTACCTACAAATCACCAAGTAAGGCAGACTCACAAGACATCAGTCGATTTGGTAAAGGGGACGCTTATACAGCAACGTTGAGCAACTATGAGAATCCATCCATGATTGCATCTTCTTCAATCATTGGTTTGATTGGTATTGCGATTGCTTACTTGATTGCGATCCCATTAGGGTCTTACATGGCTCTGTTCAAGAACTCATGGTTTGATAGCATCTCAACAGCAACCTTGACATTTATGATGTCTCTTCCAACTATTGCCCTTGTTTACATTGTGCGTCTAGCAGGTTCATTTGTTGGACTTCCAGACTCATTCCCAGTACTTGGAGCACAGGATTGGCGTTCATATGTATTGCCATCTCTGATTCTTGGTTTGTTGAGTGCGCCATTTATCGCAGTTTGGATTCGTCGTTACATGATCGATATCCACTCGCAAGATTTCGTCCGTTTTGCTCGTTCAAAAGGATTGTCAGAACGTGAGATCTCAAGAAAACACATCTTCAAAAATGCGATGGTTCCATTGGTATCTGGTATTCCAGGTTCTATCATTGGAGTTATCTCAGGTGCAACACTTACTGAAACAGTCTTCGCTTTCCCAGGTATGGGTAAAATGTTGATTGACTCTATTAAAGCATCAAACAACACCATGGTCATCGGACTTGTCTTCATCTTCACATCACTTGGTATCTTTGCTGCCATGTTAGGTGATATCTTGATGACAGTGCTTGATCCACGGATTAAATTAACGAATACGAAAGGAGGCAAATAATGGCTACAATCGATAAAAATAAATTTCAGTTTGTAAAACGCGATGACTTTGCCTCTGAAGTAATCGATGCTCCAGCGTATTCATACTGGAAATCTGTATTCAGACAATTCTTGAAAAAAAGAACCACGATCATTATGCTTGCTATTTTGATTGGGATTCTCTTGATGAGTTTTGTCTACCCGATGTTTTCAAATTTTGATTACAACGACGTAAGTAAGGTAAATGACTTTTCAGCACGTTTGAATCCACCAAGTGGGAAAGCACTATTTGGTACAGATAATAACGGTAAATCCCTCTTTGATGGAGTTTGGTTTGGTGCTCGGAATTCAATTATCATTTCCTTCATCGCCACTGTTATTAACGTGGTTGTCGGAGTCATCGTAGGTGGAATTTGGGGGATCTCAAAATCTATCGACCGTATCATGATGGAAGTTTATAACGTTATTTCAAACATTCCATTTATGTTGATCGTTATCGTCTTGACTTACTCAATGGGATCTGGTTTCTGGAACTTGATTCTTGCCATGTCCTTAACCGGATGGATCGGAATTGCTTATACCATTCGTGTCCAAATCATGCGTTACCGTGATTTGGAGTACAACCTTGCCAGCCGAACATTAGGAACACCAACGTTGAAAATTGTTACGAAAAACATTTTGCCTCAATTGGTATCTGTTATCGTGACACAAACATCACAGTTGCTTCCAAGCTTTATTTCTTACGAAGCCTTCCTTTCCTTCTTCGGACTTGGTCTTCCAATCACAGTTCCAAGTTTGGGACGGTTGATTTCTGACTATTCTCAAAACGTAACTACAAATGCTTACCTATTCTGGATTCCGCTTACTGTTTTGATTTTAGTATCCTTGTCATTCTTTATCGTCGGACAAAACTTGGCCGATGCCAGCGACCCACGTACACATAGATAGGAGGAGTAGATATGACATCAAATAACAATATTATTTTATCTGCTCAAGATATCGTAGTGGAATTTGACGTGCGCGATCGCGTACTGACAGCTATTCGTGGCGTATCGCTTGAGCTAGTAGAAGGTGAAGTTCTTGCCTTGGTTGGTGAGTCCGGTTCAGGGAAATCAGTTTTGACAAAAACGTTCACCGGAATGTTAGAAGATAACGGCCGTATTGCCCAAGGTTCGATTAAATACCGTGGTCAAGAATTGACAGACTTGAAATCGAATAAAGATTGGGAAAATATTCGTGGATCTAAGATCGCTACAATTTTCCAAGACCCAATGACAAGTTTGGACCCAATCAACACAATTGGATCACAAATTACAGAAGTCATTATCAAACACCAAGGGAAAACAGCTAAAGAAGCCAAAGAAATGGCTTTGGACTATATGGAGAAAGTTGGAATTCCAGATGCTGAACGTCGTTTTGATGAGTATCCATTCCAATATTCAGGTGGGATGCGTCAACGGATCGTTATTGCCATCGCCTTGGCCTGCCGTCCAGATATTTTAATCTGTGACGAACCAACAACAGCCCTTGACGTAACCATTCAAGCGCAAATCATTGATTTGTTGAAATCCCTTCAAAAAGAATACCAATTTACAGTTATCTTTATCACCCACGACTTAGGTGTGGTTGCAAGTATTGCAGATAAAGTAGCCGTTATGTATGCTGGAGAAATTGTTGAGTTTGGTAAAGTAGAAGAAATTTTCTACGATCCAAAACATCCATACACATGGAGCTTGCTTTCAAGCTTGCCTCAATTGTCAACCTCAGATGGTGATCTTTACTCTATTCCAGGGACTCCGCCATCATTGTATGCTCCAATCAAAGGAGATGCCTTCGCACTTCGTTCAGACTATGCAATGCAGATTGATTTTGAAGAAGAGGCACCTGCTTTCAAAGTAACCGATACTCACTGGGCGAAGACATGGTTGCTCCATCCAGATGCACCAACAGTTCATAAACCAGAAGTAATCGAAAACCTTCACGAAAAGATTGGCTCAAAAATGGGCTTCACTCACATTACAGAATAGGAGGAAGGAAATGACTGAAAAATTAGTTGAAATTAAAGATTTAGAAATTTCCTTCGGTGAAGGAAGTAAAAAATTCGTTGCTGTAAAAAACGCCAACTTTTTCATTAATAAGGGAGAAACGTTCTCTCTTGTTGGTGAATCAGGAAGTGGGAAGACAACAATTGGACGTGCGATCATCGGTTTGAATGATACAAGTGCTGGAGAAATTATTTATGACGGTCGCAAGATCAACGGAAAAAAATCTCATAGTGAAAAATCAGAGTTGATCCGTAAGATTCAAATGATCTTCCAAGACCCAGCAGCAAGTTTGAATGAACGTGCAACAGTTGATTATATTATCTCTGAAGGTTTGATCAACCACCATTTGTTTAACAGTGAAGAAGAACGTCAGGAAAAAGTAAAAAATATTATGCATGAAGTTGGACTTCTTGCAGAACATTTGACACGTTACCCTCACGAATTCTCAGGTGGTCAACGTCAACGGATCGGTATTGCCCGTGCACTTGTCATGGAACCAGAATTTGTCATTGCGGATGAACCAATCTCAGCTCTTGACGTTTCAGTACGTGCGCAAGTTTTGAACCTTTTGAAAAAATTCCAAAGAGAATTAGGCTTGACCTACCTCTTTATCGCCCATGACTTGTCAGTTGTACGCTTCATTTCTGACCGTATTGCAGTTATCTATAAAGGGGTTATTGTAGAAGTGGCAGAAACTGAAGAGCTATTTAACCACCCAATCCATCCATACACACAATCCCTACTTTCAGCAGTCCCAATTCCAGATCCAATTCTAGAACGTAAAAAAGTTCTAAAAATCTATGATCCAGAACAACATGATTACTCTGAAGATAAACCACAAATGGTTGAAATTAAACCAGGTCATTATGTATGGGCTAACAAAGCTGAAGAAAACAAATACAGACAAGAATATAAATAGAGAGGATTCCCTCTCTATTTTATTTTTTTCAAAAAAACTTTCAAAAAAATAAAAAAATTTTTAAAAAAGTGTTGACAGTAAGGTGAGGTCATGATATACTA
>NZ_KV813675.1:745315-746312 GCF_001813675.1 Streptococcus sp. HMSC078D09 | reverse complement strand
TGCTGCTACTGTGTAAGTACCAACGCCATCAACTGTCTTAGTAGTTGATCCATCATCGAAGGTTGCTGGAACATCATCGTTCATTGGCACACGGCTGTTGCCTTCAGTAAATTCAGGCTTACCTGTTTGAGTTTGACCTTGTTTACCAGTTGAAGTAGCATCTTCAGCTGTTGGTGTTACAGGCGTTACAGTTGGTGTGTAAGTTGCAGAGGCTTTAGTGCCGTTCATGTCTTCACGCACAACTGTTACCGCTGGTGCAGTACCAACAAATGATTTTTCTGGTACAAATGTAACTGTTCCGTCTGCTGCTACTGTATAAGTACCAACGCCGTCAACAGTCTTGGTAGTTGAACCATCATCAAATGTTGCTGGAACATCATTGTTCATTGGCACACGGCTGTCGCCTTCAGTAAATACAGGTTTCCCTGTTTGTGTAGCACCTTGGATATCAGTTGTTTCAGCTGGTTTCGCAGTTGGTGTTACTGGAGTTACAGTTGGTGTGTAGGTTGCAGAAGCTTTGGTTCCGTTCTTATCTTCGCGAACAACCGTCACTGCTGGAGCAGTTCCAGTAAATGATTTTTCAGGGACAAAGGTTACAGTTCCGTCTGTTGCTACTGTGTAAGTACCAACGCCATCTACTGTCTTGGTAGTTGAGCCATCATCAAATGTTGCTGGAACGTCTTCATTGATTTCTACTGTTTTCTCAACGCCATCAACTGTTACGGTTCCACCCTTGAATTCAGGTTTACCTTTTTGAGTTGCACCTTGAATGTCAGTTGTTTCTGCTGGAGTTGCAGTTGGAGTCACTGGAACAATTTCAGGTGTGTAAGTTGTATCTACCTTGATACCGTTTGAGCTTTCAGCTTGAACCTTAACAGGTGTTACTTTACCTGTGTAAGATTTGTCAGTTGGTGTGAAGGTTACTTGTCCAGTTGCTGGATCAATTGAGTAAGTACCAATTTCAGTTGTACCATCAGCAGCATAAGCTGGTGTGCTT
>NZ_KV813675.1:744716-745215 GCF_001813675.1 Streptococcus sp. HMSC078D09 | reverse complement strand
AGCATAAGCTGGTGTGCTTGTTACTTCATTACCATCCTTATCCAAAAGTGTGTAGCTGTTATCTTTAATCGTGATCGCTTTATCTTCACCGTTGACTTGAACAGTTTTTCCTGCAAAGGTTGGTGTTCCAGTTTGTGTCGCACCTTGGATATCTTTAGATGTAGCTGGATTAGCTGTTGGAACAGCTGCTACAACTGTTGGTGTGTAACTTGCATCTGAAGTGATGGTTGAAGTCTTACCGCCTGCATTGGTAATCGTCGCAGTTGCTTGGACTTTCACGCCAGTTGCAGTTCCGACAAAGTCTTTTTCAGGAGTAAAGGTTACTGCTCCTGTAGTAGGATCGATTGTGTAACTTCCTTCACCTGCTACTGTTACAGTGGTTTCATCGGTTGGTTGACCTGTTGCAGGGTCAATCAATTTCTTACTTGTAATTTGAGCAGTTTCATCATCACTCAATGCAAATGTAGGAGTTTCTGTTTGAGGAACATTTTGAATGTCT
>NZ_KV813675.1:744351-744616 GCF_001813675.1 Streptococcus sp. HMSC078D09 | reverse complement strand
TACAGTTGGTGTGTAAGTTGCAGAAGCTTTGCTTCCGTTCATGTCTTCACGAACGACTGTAACTGCTGGTGCAGTACCAGTAAAGCTTGGGTCTGGAACAAATGTAACAGTACCGTCTGCTGCTACTGTGTAAGTACCAACGCCATCTACTGTCTTAGTAGTTGAGCCATCATCAAATGTTGCAGCAACATCATCGTTCATTGGTACACGGCTGTTGCCTTCAGTGAATACAGGTTTACCAGTTTGTGTCGCACCTTGAACACCT
>NZ_KV813675.1:743280-744251 GCF_001813675.1 Streptococcus sp. HMSC078D09 | reverse complement strand
CAGTTTGTGTCGCACCTTGAACACCTGTTGATTCAGCTGGGGATGCAGTTGGCGTTACTGGAGTTACAGTTGGTGTGTAGGTCGCTGAAGCCTTAGTTCCATTCATGTCTTCACGAACAACCGTCACTGCTGGTGCAGTTCCAACGAATGATTTTTCTGGAACGAAGGTTACGGTTCCATCTGCAGCTACTGTGAAAGTACCTACACCGTCTACAGTCTTGGTTGTTGAACCATCATCGAAGGTTGCTGGAACATTTTCATTGATGGCAACTGTCTTCTCAACACCATCAACAGTTACTGTTCCACCCTTGAATTCAGGTTTACCAGTTTGTGTAGCACCTTGGATATCTTCTGTTTCAGCTGGTGTTGCTGTTGGTGTGACAGGAACGATTTCAGGTGTGTAAGTTGTATCTACCTTGATACCGTTAGAACTTTCAGCTTGAACCTTGGCTGGTGTCACTGCACCAGTGTAAGATTTATCAGTCGGTGTGAAGGTTACTTGGCCAGTTGTAGGATCAATTGTGTATGTACCGATTTCAGTCGTACCATCAGCAGCATAAGCTGGTGTCGTTGAAACTTCGTTACCATCTTTATCTAGCAATGTGTAGCTATTGTCTTTAATGGTAATAGCTTTATCTTCACCATTTACTTGAACTGTTTTTCCAGCAAAGGTTGGTGTACCTGTTTGAGTTGCACCTTGGATATCTTTTGAAGTTGCAGGACTTGCTGTTGGAACAGCCGCTACAACAGTTGGTTTGTAAGTTGCATCAGATGTGATAGTTGCAGTCTTACCGTTCGCATTGGTAATCGTAGCAGTCGCCTGAACTGTTACACCAGTTGCAGTTCCAACAAAGTCTTTTTCAGGTGTGAAGGTCACCGCTCCTGTAGTAGGATCGATTGTGTAAGTTCCTTCACCTGCTACTGTTACAGTTGTTTCATCAGTTGGTTGACCTGTTGCAGGGTCAATCAAT
>NZ_KV813675.1:742600-743180 GCF_001813675.1 Streptococcus sp. HMSC078D09 | reverse complement strand
TGTTGCAGGGTCAATCAATTTCTTACTTGTGATTTGAGCAGTCTCATCGTCACTCAATGCAAATGTAGGGGTTTCTGTTTGAGGAACATTTTGAATGTCTTCAGAAACTTTATTTGTTGGAGTAAGAGTGACTGGATTTACAGTTGGTGTGTAAGTCGCAGATGCTTTGCTTCCGTTCTTATCTTCACGAACAACGGTTACGGCTGGTGCAGTACCAGTAAAGCTTGGATCTGGAACAAATGTAACAGTACCGTCTGCTGCTACTGTATAAGTACCAACGCCATCTACTGTCTTAGAAGTAGATCCATCATCGAAGGTTGCTGGAACAGCATCGTTCATTGGAACACGGCTGTTGCCTTCAGTGAATACAGGCTTACCAGTTTGTGTCGCACCTTGAACACCTGTTGTTTCAGCTGGTTTTGCTGTTGGGGTTACTGGTGTTACGGTTGGTGTGTAAGTCGCTGAAGCCTTAGTTCCGTTCATGTCTTCACGAACAACAGTTACAGCTGGCGCAGTTCCGACAAATGATTTCTCAGGAACAAATGTCACTGTTCCATCTGCAGCTACTGTGAAAGTACCT
>NZ_KV813675.1:666409-742500 GCF_001813675.1 Streptococcus sp. HMSC078D09 | reverse complement strand
GCTACTGTGAAAGTACCTACACCGTCTACATTCTTCGTAGTTGAACCATCTTCGAAGGTTGCTGGAACATTTTCGTTGATGGCTACTGTCTTCTCAACCCCATCAATGGTTACTGTTCCACCCTTGAATTCAGGTTTACCTGTTTGAGTGGCACCTTGGATATCTTCTGTTTCAACTGGAGTTGCTGTTGGTGTGACAGGAACGATTTCAGGTGTGTAAGTTGTATCTACCTTGATACCGTTAGAACTTTCAGCTTGAACCTTGGCTGGTGTCACTGCACCAGTGTAAGATTTATCAGTCGGTGTGAAGGTTACTTGACCAGTTGTAGGATCGATTGAGTAAGTACCGATTTCAGTCGTACCATCAGCAGCATAAGCTGGTGTGCTTGTTACTTCATTGCCATCATTATCCAAAAGCGTGTAGCTATTATCTTTGATTGTAATAGCCTTATCTTCACCGTTGACTTGAACAGTTGTTCCAGCAAAGGTTGGTGTTCCAGTTTGAGTCGCACCTTGGATATCTTTTGAAGTTGCAGGGTTAGCTGTTGGAACAGCGGCTACAACTGTTGGTGTGTAGGTTGCATCTGAAGTGATGGTTGCTGTCTTACCGTTCGCATTGGTAATCGTTGCAGTTGCTTGAACTGTCACACCAGTTGCAGTTCCAACGAAGTCTTTTTCAGGTGTGAAGGTCACTGCTCCTGTAGTAGGATCGATTGTATATGTACCTTCCCCTGCTACTGTTACAGTTGTTTCATCAGTCGGTTGACCAGTTGCTGGATCCACCAATTTCTTGCTTGTGATTTCAGCAGTCTTATCGTTACTCAAATCAAAGGTTGGTGTTTGGGTTTGAGGAACATTTTGAATATCCGCAGAAACCTTGTCTGTAGGAGTCACTGTGATTGGAGTAACCGTTGGTGTGTACTTAGCTGTCGCTGTCTTAAGGTATTCATCACGGACGGTACCGTCTTTATCTCTTCCGACAGGAGCTGTCACTGATACGGTAACACCTTGATCTGTACCTGTGAATCCTGGTTCTGGAACAAAGGTTACTTTACCAGTAGCATCGTCAATGCTATATGTTCCTTCGCCTGCTACTGTTACAGAGGTTGCATTGGTTACTTGACCAGTCGCTGGATCCACCAATTTAGCAGGGTATTCCAAACTTGGAGTAACAGAGATCTTTTCGCCATTAGCATTCGTTGTCGTTGTGTTAAAGGTTGGTGTACCTGTTTGAGTCGCACCTTGGACATCTGTCGAAGTCTTATCTACTCCTTCAATATCAGTTGGTGTAACAGTTGGGATATAAAGACCATCCATGGTATTCAAAACAGTATCAACGTTAGCTTCATCAGCTGGGAATTTTGTTGACCAACCAGTGTCATAGCCGTTGTTATCTGTACGACGGATCGAAATACCATCCGCTGTTCCTAAGAAGTGATCTTCCGGAATGAACTCAACATCCACTGAAGTCCCGTTTGGTGTGATCTTGTATTTCCCTTGACCAGGCACAGCATAGTAGCCATCTGCTCCTGGTGTGACGACTTGACCTGTACGGTTGTCCACCATCTGTGGAGCTACTGTTTGGTCAATCTGAGCCTTATCTGTAAGACTATACTTATAGAGACCACGAGCCGTAAAGGCTACAGTAGAGCTTTGTTTTTCGCCTTGAAGGCCCGTTGTTTCTTTGACTTCCCCTTTTGGTGGGTGAGTAACCTGAGTTCTGAAGTCTTCAACTTCCCCTGAGAAAGCCATTCCTGTCGGACTCTCGATTTGATCAGCATCCTTAGCAATTCGCAAGCGGACGCCTAGTTCATTGACACTTGGATCGATATAGGTTTTGCTCTTAGTGAAACTTAGGGTAACGGTTCCATCCTTGGTAATAGTAGCCAAGTCAGAGCGTTCGTCTTCATCAAAGGTTCCGTTTTGGTTAAAGTCAATCCAGCCATAAATATGCGCTTTAGGCGCCCCACCTGTGTGAGCTTCCACCGAAATAGTGTAGTTTCCTGGACGAGTGCGGTCCATCTTGATCATCTCATTGGTTGTCCCTTTGAGCTCAGCTGGGAGCAATTGATCAACTCCTTCGTCAGCCGTAGTTGCCTTATCATCACCAAACCAGTCGAGGGTATTGTTTTCATCCATATCTGGACTCAAGTGACCAAGATACGGTTGATTTACTTTAGCTCCCGTAACACCGTCTACAGTTGCGATAGAGTGGATAGCCTTCCCATAAGACGCTGGTGCATCCCCTTCATCAAGTGGGAAGAATCCAAGCATGGCTGATTGTTTACCTGAAGATGCGATATACAAGCCAACTTCGGACGCTCCTTTTGTCATGACAAGAGGAACTGCAACACTACTTGCAGAAATATTTGGCCCGAAGACCCCTGTTCCGAGACCCCCAGTTGTTAAATCGGCACTTCCAAAGTACTTCCAAGCAACTGCTTTTTTATCTGGCCCCACTTGATCTGAACGTCGAATTAGATCAAGGTTCGTCCTATAGAAACTCAAACCATCTATAACAGTGGAAGGATTTGAGCCAAATAAATTGTCTGTATCTTGTGGAATAAAAGTTTTGGTATTTTTATTTCCATATTTATACCACTCCCCAATGTGTTGCCAACCTTCTCCGTTTGTGGTGAACATAACCAATTCACTGGGGTTAGCGGACTCACCATCTGCCATGACAATGGCAGGTTTTACAGCTTTGCCACGGAAGGTCGCAGATATTTCAAACTGAACACCAATATTTCCGCCTTCAAACTCGGAACTGATGGTCGTTTTTTTAGTGCCAGTATTGATGCCTTCACCTCTTATTTCTGTCCAACGGTTTTGAGCTTCGGCAATAATTTTAGCTTCTTCACCAGCACTAAAAGCTGCTTTCGTTGCAGCTGTATTAGTCGCATTCATATAACCATTTCTGGCATTTGGATCATAGGTAGCCTTTTCAGCTTCAGTCGCTCCTCGTTCTTCAAGACGTTTTTTATAAAGTTCTGTCGCCTGGAAGGGTTTTAAGGATTTAACCTTGATCTTGACCACATAGCCAGGCATGATTTCCTTGGTGTAGGTCGCGCCGACCTGGAGAGCAAGTTCCCCTTTCGATGTTGTCGTCGTTCCTGTCCAGCTAGCTGTATCGCCAAAGTCCAACCAAGCGATTTGGCTGGCCAAGTCTGTAGCTTTGATATTTGTTGTAAAGCCTGGTTTTTCTACCTTTGGAGTTGAAGTGGCATCTTGGACATCATCCGCGATGAGGTTTGGATCGTTTGCGTCACCCAATGCACGGCGATTACGGCGTTTACCAGAAGTTTGTGCTGTCTCTTCAGTGGCTAGTGTATTGTTTGTTGGTACACCTTGTCCAGCTGAAAGAGTTGGTGTTTCTTTTTTAGCTGCACTTGTTGAAGTTGCTCCTGCGGCATTGTTTGCTGGTGTAGCAACTGATAAGCTTGGTGTTTCAGAAGCTGTTGATGTTTCTGGAGCAGTTGAGGCAGCAGATGCTGCTGTGCTCGCGCTTGAAGCGACACTTGTAGATGCTACGGCAGTTGATGATGCTGGTGCAGTGACGACTGGGTTTGCATCATAAGTCGATGTAGCTGGTGCAGTTGATGCTGCTGAAGTAGCTGTAGACGTTGCGGACGCTTCTGACGCTGTTGCAACTGCTGCTACACTTTCACTTGTCGTATCTGTCTTTTCTTCTGCGGCTGCACTTGCGGCTGTCCCAACCATGACAAGTGTTCCGAGAAGGACAGAGCAAACACCCACATTCAATTTACGAATTGAGAATCTGCTAATACGATCATTAAATAAGTCTTTCCCCATCTAGTGGACCTCCATATTTATCCATAAATTAACATTCTTTTTTAAATTGTTTAGTTTTCCCCAAATCTTATCTATTTTAACAAAACCCGAACAATATTCAAAACATTTTGACTGAAAAATGAGTAAAAAAATTTAGCTTATATACTTTTACATACAAAAGTATATAAGCTATAGATCAAGCTACGGAAAAAGTGTAATTTTTTTAAATCGCAAGATCAAACTTCAACTGTGGCTTCACTGGATCATAATCGACCAATTCAAAATCTTCTGGTTTGATATCAAAGAAATTGGTCCCGTCTGGCACATTCAAGACCAAGCGCGGATGGCAATCAGAGGGCTCGCGACGGAGCAATTCCTCTGCTTGTTCAAATTGGTTGTCATAGATATGAAGGTTATTGATGAAGTAAAAGAACTTCCCAACCTTCCAGCCAAAGTGCTTAGCAATCATCATCTGTAGGGCTACATACTGCATGGCATTGATATGGTGAGCCACCAACATATCATTCGAACGCTGGGTCAAGGTTGCATCTAGATAGATCTCCCCATCCACGCGCCGTACGTCAAACATGGTCTGAAAAGCACAGGGCAAGAGTCCGTCGGTCTCCTCAAAGGCTTCATAATCCCAGAGGGAAATAATATTGCGGCGATTCCAAGGATTGGCTTCTAATTGCTTGAGGATTTTATTCGTAATGTCATGCTTTTTGACAACAGCTCCATAGCGCTGACCGATTGTCCGGCTATCACCTACTTCCCAATCATTCCAGTAGTGGACATTGTACTTGTCTTCTAAAAGATCTAAGCTATTCGACTGATCCTGGTAGATCCAGAGCATCTCTTTGATAGCTGATTTAATCGCGATGGGACGAAGTGTCGTGATAGGAAACTCACCTTTTGCGAGGTCGAATTCCATAAAGGCTCCCGTGATGTACTTGGAGTTGGCAGTTCTACCATCCTTGTACTTGGGACGGGCTTGCTCTGACCAGACTCCTTCTTCCATGATTTTTCGAATGTTTTCTTTAAAAATTGTATCTGCTTTTGTCATATACTCTCCTTGAATCCAGTTTTGTCTTCATTATATCACAGGAGACAGAAAAAAAGGAGATCCCAGCACGAGCCAGATCTCCATTTCATCTTATTGTAATACAAGGGATGCAGCACCGATCACACCGGCGTCATTTCCCAATGTAGCAAGCGCCAATTGAGTAGATTCACGTACTTGTGGGAATGAGTTTTCTTCAAAGACCTTGCGCACGCCGTCCAAGAGGAAGTCTCCGGCAGCAGATACCCCACCACCGATAACGATCTTAGATGGGTTCAAGGTTGAACCAATATTGGCTGCAGCAAGTCCAAGGTAACGTGAGAAGTTCTTATAAACGATCAAAGCAAGAGCATCACCCTCTTTTGCTAGATCAAAGACTGTTTTAGCGGTCACTTCTTCACCATTGTCGATCAAGACTTTCAATTGAGAATCTCCTTCGTACTCGTCTGCATAACGACGAGTCAAGTTGACGATACCTGTTGCAGACGCAACCGTTTCAAGACAGCCTTTTTTACCACAGGTACATTGGATTGGATCATCAAAGTCAACAGTGATGTGACCAAGCTCACCAGCAGCTCCACGTACACCATGCAAGAGACGACCTTCAGCGACGATCCCACCGCCGACACCTGTACCAAGGGTCATGAAGACAACATCTGGTTGGTTTTCACCAGCCCCTTTCCAACGCTCACCCAAAGCAGCAACGTTGGCATCATTGTCGATAAAGAATGGAATATGAAGGGCACTTTCGATCTTTTCTTTGACTGGTTGAAGGGTCTTCCAGTTCAAGTTGTAGGCACCGATAACTGTACCTTTTTCACGGTCAACGACACCAGGTGAACCCATTCCAATTCCTTGGAACTCAGAAGCATCAAGTTCAAGCATTTTCAAACGATGCGCGATGGATTCGATCATATCATCCACGATATGGCTACCTTCATCCAAGATATTTGTTTTAATAGACCATTTTTCTTGAACTTCCCCATCCAAAGTAAGGATAGCAAACTTAATTGAAGTTCCCCCAAGGTCAATCCCAATAATTTTTTTAGACATCTGTAACTCCTTTCAAACTTGTAAACACTTACAGATCTATTATATCAGACTTTTTATCAAACGCAAAGGTTTGCACGTAACTTTTCTTAACTTTTTAACAAGAGACTAAAGGATTGAAATCCTAAAATGAGGAAAATCAAGCCAATAATATTTAATAGAAAGACGCTAATCGAAAGCGGACTAACGATTAAGAATAAGCCGATGAAGAGCTGTAGCAAGGCAAAGAAAATATAACGCTTGGACAGTTCTTCAACCTTTCTCGAGTAGAAATTGGCTTTTCGGAAGTTTAGAATCGAACGGTAGATCAGCCAAATTCCTAAAGTGACTGGAAAGACAATCGGCAAGGTCTTGTAGCCATAAAGCAGTAAGTAGACCGCAAAAACCAAGGCGACCATACTGTGAAAGAGCTGTTGTTGCTGAATGATACCAGCTTGGCGCAATCGGTAATAGCGTGAAAAACGCGAAAGGGAAATTAAAAAGAAGCCACAAGAAATCAACCAGCTAAATGAGCCGATGTGCTCAATCGGATTGATAAACAAGACGATACCGATAATGGTAAAAATAGTGGCTGAAATCCCAAGGGATATCCGGTTCAATTGATTCATAGTGCCTCCTTATTCATCTAATTCGCTCAGGTATTCATAGCGATCGTACTTTTCAAGCAATCGCTCATTTTCCTGATCCAATTCCTTTTGAAGGGCTGACAATTTGCCAAAGTCAGAGCCGTTTTCATTCATCTCCACTTCAATCTCTGCGATCCGATTTTCAATGGCTTCGATATCTGCTTCAATGCTTGCCCACTCTTGCTTCTCCATGTAGCTCATGCGCTTCTTCTCTTCTTTTGGCTTAGCAGGTTTCTCTTTTTCAACCTTGTGACTGGCCGTTACTTGAGCTGCTTCAAAGGCTTTCTCATCCAGATAATCCGTATAATTGCCAAAGAACTCCCGAATGCCCCCATTTTCAAAAGCCAGGATCTTGCTTGCCACCTTGTCTAGGAAATAGCGGTCGTGGCTAACGGTAATGACGGGACCTCCAAAGTTTTGAAGAAAGTTTTCCAAAACCGTCAAGGTAGCGATATCCAAGTCATTGGTTGGCTCATCGAGGAGAAGCACATTGGGTTTTTCAATCAAGAGTTTTAAAAGAAAAAGGCGCTTCTTCTCCCCACCGGAGAGTTTTTCAATCAAGGTTCCGTGCATAGAACGTGGGAAGAGAAATTGCTCCAAGAGATCTGCGATCGAAGTTGTTCCGACAGTCGTCTTCACTTCCTCGGCAACTTCTTGTAAGAAATTAATCACGCGCTTACTCTCATCCAAACCATCAATCTGTTGTGAGAAATAAGCCACTCGGACGGTTTCCCCGATAATGACTTGCCCAGACTGAGGCTGTAGTCGCTCAGCGATCAAATTGAGTAGGGTCGATTTCCCGACACCATTATCTCCGACGATCCCGATGCGATCCTTATTTTGAACTAAAAGGTTGAATCCTTGGAGAATGGGTTTGTTTTCATAGGCGAAATCGACCTCTTTAAACTCGATGACTTTCTTACCAATCCGGCTGGTCTCAAAGTTCATCTCCAAATCTGTCTGGTTGCTTTGACCAGACAAGTCTTGCTTGAGATCATGGAATCGATTGATCCGTGCCTGTTGCTTGGTCGCACGCGCCTGGGGTTGCCGCCGCATCCAGGTCAACTCCTGCTTATAGAGTTGCTGCTTCTTATGAAGAAGGGCTGCATCACGCTCATCTTGCTCAGCCTTTAAGCGGACATAATCCTGGTAATTGCCCTGATACTCGATCAAGCCACCTCGATCCAACTCAAAGATCCGCGTCGAGATATTATCCAAGAAATAGCGATCGTGGGTAATGAAAAGCACGGTTTTCTTAGAGTTCTTCAAGAAATTGGTCAACCATTCGATAGTATCAATGTCCAGGTGGTTGGTCGGCTCATCTAGTAAGAACAGGTCGTGATGGGACAGCAAAACTTGGGCCAGTTGCACCCGACGACGCAAGCCCCCAGATAGATCCCCAACTTTGGCGTTCAAGTCTTCAATTCCAAGCTTTGAAAGGACTGTCTTAACCTGACTCTCGATTTCCCAAGCATTGAGCGAATCCATCTCCGCCATGACCTTTTCAAGACGTGCTTGGTTCTCTTCTCGGTAATCCGCCATCAAGAACTCGTAATCGCGAATCAGCTGCATTTCGCGTAAATCACTAGATAACACTGTATCCAGAACCGTCTTTTGATCATCAAAGTCTGGTTCCTGAGTCAAATAACCAATCGTATAATCACTCTTGGCAGAAAAAGGACTCACATCTCCATCAAAGCCAGAGCGACCTGACAACACATCTAACAGAGTGGTCTTTCCAGTCCCATTGACCCCGATCAATCCGATCCGATCCAAGTCATGAATGATAAAGGAAATCTCACGAAAGACGGTCTTATCTCCGACAGATTTGGTTAATTTATCGACAATAAAATCGCTCATTTTTCCTCCTCTTTTGCTTGCTGGATATAGGCAATGATGGACTCTTTCTCATTGGCCAGTTCCCCATCGACAATGGCATATTCAATCTTTGTCAACATCTCTCCTAAAGCTGGACCTGGTTGAAAGCCGTAGTCTTTGATCAGCATACCGCCATTGACCACCACTTCATGCTTATCATGAATGGTCAAGCTATCATAAACGCGCTCGATGGCCAAATAATCCACACTCAAGGCATACGCTTCACGAAGCTCTTCAGCCACTAGCAACAAACGCTTCTCATACTTGTAGCAGGCACGCTTGTCTAGACTTCCATTTTCTCGAAGTTTTAGAATCTCCACGATCTGCTCCACCGTCTTGGCAAAGTCTCTAGAGGTCTTCCATTTCTTAAAGAATTTTGGAATATCTTGAATCTCTAGTGCTAAGACCAAAGCAGCCCAGGCTTGCTCAGAAGTTGAAAAGGTATATTCCAACTCTATGTCAAACAAACGCTCGATCGCTTCTTTGCGATCCTTCATCTCTGGCAGATAGTGATAAGCTCCACTGGCTAGCATAGCCTCCAAGCCTTGTCTCCAGTATGGAGAAAGCAAGAGTTTATCAAACTCGATAAAAGTGCGCTCTACTGAAATTTTCTCTAGTAAGGGAGCACACTCCTTCATGGCATCAAAGGTCGCCTCTTCTAATTCAAAGCCGAGACTGGCTTGAAAACGAAAGCCTCGCATGATCCGGAGCGCATCTTCGTTAAACCGTTCGTGAGGAAGCCCAACGGCCCGAAGGACTTTGTTTTCTAAATCTTCTAGTCCATGAAAGAGGTCAACAATCTCTCCTTTTTCATTTAAGGCAAAGGCATTGACCGTAAAATCACGACGCTTGAGGTCTTCTTCTAGTGAGCGCACAAAAGACACGGAGCTTGGACGGCGATAATCGACATAGACATCCTCCGTCCGGAAGGTCGTAATTTCATATTCTTGCCCATTTTCAAGGACCAAGACGGTCCCATGTTCGATACCGACATCTACTGTGCGATCAAAAATCGCCTTGGTCTCTTCTGGGTATGAGGAGGAAGCGATATCGACATCGTGAATGGGACGATCCAAGAGGGCATCACGGACAGATCCCCCTACAAAATAGGCCTCAAAACCAGCTGCTTTAATCTTCTCTAATATTGGTAAAGCCTCCTGAAACTCAGAAGGCATCTTTTCTAATCTCATAGTAAGTGTTCCAAACCATAGACAAGCTCATGACGCTTGACAACTTCTTTAATCCCTAGATTTACTCCTGTCATGAAGGAAACACGATCATAGGAATCATGACGGAGAGTCAACCCTTCGCCTTGGCTACCAAAAATCACCTCTTGGTGAGCGACTAGGCCAGGCAATCGAACCGAATGGATGCGCATCCCTTCAAACTCTGCCCCTCTAGCTCCAGGCATCAACTCTTCTTCATCTGCTGCACCTTGCTGGATCTTCTCGCGCTTCTCAGAGATCAACTCAGCTGTCTTAATTGCTGTTCCACTCGGTGCATCTTTTTTCTTATCGTGGTGCAATTCGATGATTTCCACATTTGGGAAATACTTGGCTGCTTGCGCTGCAAATTGCATCAAGAGCACGGCTCCAATGGCAAAGTTCGGCGCGATCAGGCCACCCAAGCCCTTTTCACGTGAAAGGTCTGTCAATTCTTGGATCTGCTCAGGAGTGAATCCAGTCGTTCCCACAACAGGCGCAAAGCCATTCTCAATTGCAAAGCGAGTATTTTCGTAAGCGACCTTGGGCATGGTAAAATCTACCCAAACATCTGCCTCTAGACCCACAAGATCTTCTTTGCGGTTAAAGACAGGGACTCCTGCAACCTCTGTCTCATCAGTAAATGGATCGATCAAGCCAGCTAATTCTAACTCAGGATCTTCAGAAACCATCTTGTAGGCTGCTTGTCCCATTCTTCCCTTGAAACCTGCGATAATGACTTTAATTGACATAGAATTCTCCTTAAACGATAGGGATATACCCAACAGCTAAGCTATGGTCACCTAAGTGCGTCCCAATAACCCCTCCAAAAGTAGCAAAAGGAATATCACCTTCCACTCCTTCTTCAATGAGCAGTTGGCGAAGTGCTTCTGCTTTTTCAGGGACATTGGCATGGATGACAAAGACTTGGTAATGACCATCTGCGATATCTGATACAACAATCTCTACCAAGCGTTTCATGGCTTTCTTTTCCGTCCGGATTTTCTCAAAGACCTCAATCACGCCTTCATCATTAAAATGAAGAATAGGCTTGATGCTCAAGAGGTTCCCAAGAATGGCAGCCCCATTTGACAGACGACCACCTTTAACCAAGTGGTTCAAATCATCCACCATGATATAGGCAGAGGTTCCATCAATCTGGTGTTGGACATTGGCAACAATCTCATCGAAGGAACGGCCTTCACCAGCCCATTTCAAGCAGTCTTCTGCAATCATTCCTAGAGGAGCACTGGTGATTTTTGAGTCCGGAAATTCGACGGTCAAGCCTTCGAATTCATCCTTCAAATATTGGATATTTTGGTAGAAACCAGAAATACCAGATGATAAGAAAAGACCGATAGCATGCGTATAGCCCTTAGCTGTCAAACCAGATAAGACTTCTTCTAACTCTGCAACACTCGGCTGGCTAGTCTTTGGCAATTCCTTAGACGCCGCCATCTTTTGGTAGAACTCATCGTGTGTCAGGTTCTTCCCTTCAACATAAGACTCCCCATCAATATAGATCGGGATCTCTAAAATAAATAAGTCGTCGTGATGGAGCACGTCTTGCGGTAAATAGGCAGACGAATCCGTTATCACTGCTAATTTCATTGATTAAAACTCCAAATTAATACCCGGTAAATCGAGGGCAATTTCTGTGACTTCATAAGTCAAACGGTTGAGCATATTCAAGCAAGGGCGAGCCAATTCTTCCACTTCGTCTTTGCTGAATTCACTTGGTTCATTGACATAACGACCAAACAAGTGGTTGATTTGAGTGATAGTTCCACTGATCACAAAACCGTCAAAAACGATCATGTAGCTCAAGACGACAATCAAAGAAGTCGTGTTTTGTTCTTGATCACGATTGATCAATTGAAAGTTTACATCTACTTTTGTTTCAGGGATGCCATTTTCTTTTTCCCACTCAAAATTACGAGCGTCATAGTGGTATTGGCTGACAAATTCTTTTTCACGTTGAATATCCATTTTTATTCTCCTAAAAATATGCGATAGGCTTATTATATCATAATTCAGCTCAAGATACCAACGCCGAATGAGGTGATTTTTTCACTTGTACAAGAAGAAAAGGTTGGGCATTCCCAACCTTTTAGTCATATTTAGTTTTTAGGTTTGCGAAGCAATCCGAACAAGATACCACTTACGACTGCACCGATCAATACGAACAAGATGTATAGAAGTGGATTTGATGTAAGAGCGATAACGAAGATTCCTCCGTGAGGAGCCATGAGTTTCAAGCCTGCAAGACCAACAAGGGCACCTGTCAATGCTGAACCTGCAATGAAGCTAGGGATGGCACGAGCTGGGTCAGCTGCACCGAAAGGAATGGCACCTTCTGTGATGAAGGAAAGACCCATAACAATGTTTGTCAAACCTGAATCGCGTTCTTCTTGTGTGAATTTATCTTTAAACAATACAGTTGCTACGAATACTGCCAATGGAGGAACCATACCAGCTGCCATAACGGCTGCCATAACAATAGAACCACCTGAAGCAACAGATTCAGCAAGTGTACCTGTAGCGAAGACATAAGCGGCTTTGTTAACTGGTCCACCCATATCGACAGCCATCATACCGCCGACGAGAAGTCCAAGAAGGACAGCTGAGCTACCTGACAAGCTTGAAAGGAAGTTATTAAGACCAGTATTGATAGCAGCCATTGGAATATTGATGAGGAACATCAAGAATCCTGTCAAACCAACACCAAGTAATGGTAAGAGAAGGATAGAGCGGATACCATCGAGTGAACGTGGAAGACCTGCAAGGGCTTTGCGAAGTAAGAGAACAATTCCACCTGCAAGGAAACCACCAACTAAGGCACCAAGGAAACCAGATGATACGGCTGCTGGTAATTCACCTTTAGCAGCACCGTAGGCGATATTTCCAAATGCTGACCCTGAGCTAGCAATAGATCCAGCGATAAACCCTGCTACAAAACCAGGTTTTTCAGCGATTGAGAATCCAATGTAACCTGCAAGTACAGGAAGCATGAAGCCAAAGGCTACTCCACCAATTGTTTTAAATTGTGCTGCTAATACATGATAAGAACCAAGACTAGACAATTGATCTTGAGGAACACCAAGAACTTGGTCAATCAAGAAGGCAAGGGCAATCAAGATACCACCACCGATAACGAATGGAAGCATTTGAGAAACCCCGCTCATCAGGTGTTTGTAGAAGGCTCCACCCAAGCTCAATTTTTCTTGGCTAGCGCTAGCTTGTGCTGCATTTTCAGCGTGGAAGACATCTGCTTTGCCGTCCAAGATGGTTTGGATCAAGTCTTCTGTCTGACGGATACCGGCTGCGACTGGTTTAGAGATCAATTTTTTGCCATCGAAACGAGCGGTTTCAACTGCTTTATCTGCTGCAATGATGACCCCTTCAGCTTTGGCGATTTCTTCAGCTGTCAAGCGGTTGCCGACACCTGATGCACCGTTGGTTTCAACGCGGACCGTAACACCCATTTCTTCCCCTTTTTTGATGAGGGCTTCTTCTGCCATGTAAGTGTGGGCGATCCCTGTTGTACATGCTGTAACGGCAACGATAAGCGGTTTGTCAGATGAAGCTGCTTCTTTGACTGCTTCCGCTTTTTTTGCTTCTTCAGCTGCAGCTTCTTGCTCTTCTGCATCAAAGGCAGCGATCACTTGATCAGGAGTGCTTGCTTGGCGAAGTTTGTCCGCAAATCCTGGTTTCATCAAGTACTTAGACAATTCAGCAAGGGCTGCCAAGTGAGTATCGTTTGCTCCTTCTGGAGCTGCAATCATGAAGAACAAGTCTGTTGGTTGACCATCAAGAGATGCGTAATCCACACCCTTGTTTGATTTTGCAAACAAGACCGTTGCTTCTTTGACTGCTTCATTTTTGCTGTGTGGCATGGCAATTCCGTCACCCAAACCAGTTGAAGTTTGTGCTTCACGGTTCATAATCCCAGCTTTGAAAGTTTCAAAATCTGTCACCACACCATTGTCAACGAGCGATTGGATCATCTCATTGATCACGCCTTCTTTATCTGTTGCTTGAAGGTCAAACAACATCACGTTTTTATTTAAAACGTCTTGAATTTTCATAGTTTTTCTACCTCTACTTTTTCATAAGTTTCTTTAATATAGTCCGCTGTCGCCAAATCATCTGAGAAGGTGGTCGCTGTGCCACAAGCCACTCCCCATTTGAAGGCTTCGATGACGTCTCCTGTCGTTGCGAGCTTCCCAGTAAAGCCTGCTACCATGGAATCTCCAGCCCCGACAGAGTTCTTCACTTGACCCTTGATTGGTTTTGCGAAGTAAGTACCACTAGGACTTACCAGAAGAGCGCCATCACCCGCCATGGAAATAATGACGTTTTGTGCACCCTTGGCCAAGATTTCTTTGGCGTAGCGTTCAATTTCTGGCAATTCCGTCAAGGTAACGCCAAAAATATCTCCCAACTCATGGTTGTTTGGTTTGACCAATTGGGGATTGAACTCCAAGGAATCAATCAAGGTTTGCCCTTCAAAGTCACAAACGACTTGCGCACCTGTCGCACGAGTTGCTGCGATCAATTGTTTGTAAACGGCATTGCCAAGTGAAGATGGGGCAGATCCTGCAAAAACTACCACATCATCTGCTGTTAAGCTCGATAAGATGTTGAGCAATTCTTGCAACTGAGCTTCCGTCACTTCTGGGCCATTCCCATTGATCTCTGTTTCCTCATCAGCTTTGATCTTGACATTGATCCGTGTATCTTGGTCCACTGTCACAAAGTTGGTTGAAATGGCTTCGCTAGTCAATACGTCTTCAATGAAGCGTCCAGTGAAACCACCGATAAATCCAGTCGCTGTGTTCTCGATATCGAGACGCTTCAAAACACGACTGACATTGATCCCTTTACCACCGGCGAATTTATCTTCCGAAGCCATCCGATTGACCGCTCCTGTCTCTACATGATCGAGACGGACAATATAGTCAATTGCTGGATTCAGTGTAACTGTATAAATCAAACCTCTATAACCTCCGTTTTTTCTTTTAAAACCTTTAATCGTTGCGGTTCACATTGATTGGTGATAATCATGGCTCGCTTGATAGGAGCCACTTTGACAAAGGATGTCACCCCAATTTTTGAATCATCCGCTAGGATATAGGTTTTTTTCGCATTTTCGATAATCGCACGCTTGACAGATCCTTCTTCCAGGTCTGGAGTGCTGTAAAATTCATCGTCGATTCCATTCATTCCAAGAAAGGCCTTGTCAAAATTCAACTGACCGATCTGATTGAGCGCTATCCCTCCGATACTAGCATCTGTAGAAGATTTTACCTTCCCACCGATGATGACCGTTGGAACATTTCGCTCGACCAACTTGGTCGCGTGGTGAATCGAGTTGGTCACCACAGTTACCGTTGGATTGACAATTTCTTGTACCAAAAGTTCATTGGTCGTCCCGGCATCGATAAAGATCACATCATGATCTTTGATCAATTCCGCCGCTTTTACAGCGATCTTTGACTTAACTTGAATGTTTTTGATAGATTTTTCTTTATTGCTTTCTTCCTCTTGAAGAAAATGCAGGCTTTCCGCACCGCCGTGAACCCGGCGAAGTTTACTTTCAGCTTCTAATTCATCCAAGTCACGTCGAACCGTTGATTCAGACGTCCCTAGCTCTTGTACAAGGGTTTCTAAGGAAACAAATTTTTCCTTCAGTACCTTCTCGAGGATGAATTGTTTTCGTTCAGACTTAAGCATTTCTCCTCCTTTTGCAATCGATTACAAGGACTATTATACTCCATCTCCAAAAAATGTCAACACTTTTTATCAATTTCTATCATTTTCTTTCAAAAATTCTAAAAGTGTACAAAAAAAGAGCAGGAAAGAACTCATTTTGTTAAAAGAGTTCTTTTCCCACCCTCATATATCTTCTTTGAAGAGTTTAAGCAATAAAGTGTCTAAGCATCCACTCTATCTTCGGTATGTCTTAATCATTTTTTGAAGATTGTTTCTTTTTCTTGAAACCAAACAATCCAGCAAGTAACCCAACGGCAACACCTGTTGTTGCTACTGCATATTTGGAGGAATCAGATCCAGCCACAGCTTGGCTGTTTTCTTTTTTCGGTTTGATTTCTTCTACTTTAGCTTCTTGTTTTGGAGCTGGACTAGCTGTTGGTGCTTGCACTTGTGGACTATTGGTAGTTGTTGGAAGAACCGTTGGTCTATCCGAGAAAGTTGTTGGATTGCTTGAGCGGATATCCATTGGCATATCTGCTGCTTCTAAAATAGCTGGATCCATTCGTGACGCTAGATCTTCATATTGGGAATTCAACAGTTCCATGACACTTTGATAAGATTGAAGGGTTGTGAATTCTGCTTCCAATTTTTCTTTTTTATTCTCTAAATTAGCCACCGCAGCTGATAGAACAGATTGGGCTTTTACCAATAATTCTGGAGCATTTTTAAAGTCAGAAAGACGTTTTTCAGCAGCAACCAGGCGCTCTTGCGCCGCCTTCAAGCCCTCATGCGCTTCTTGAACGACTTGGGCTTTTTCTGCTTCTTCCGCTTTTAAACGATCTAATTTCTCACGCGCAGCTGCCAACAAATCTTTCGCTTTTTGAAGGGCTGCTTCTTTTGGTTGGATTGCTGCTTCAATCCGACCTCGAGATACATCAAGAGTCGCTTTTGCTTTTTCAACTGCATGATCCTTGCTAACGAGAAGAATCTTGTAATTTTGGATGGTCTTTTGGACATTGGACATCTCTACTGCCACATTTGAATTAGCATGGCGGGCATCTTCTAATTTGCCTTGCAAGATAATGATTTGAGACTCTTGGTTGGCCTTGTCTAACTTGAGATTAGCGACTTCATCAGATTTTGCTTTCACATCTGATCTTGTCGTCGTGGCCCCAGCTCCCTGACGCAATTGATAAGCGAGTGCACTGGTTGACACTGCTGAATGGACTGGGCTGTGTAAGAAGGCTGCTTCTGACATGGCATTACTTGGGTCATAAGCGACTGATAAAGCTGTCGCTTTGTTGTCTACCATTTGGAGGTAGTGACCAACCTTAGCAAAGGCCTCAGCACCAATCTTCATATAGATATCATTGGCATCGATTTGAGTTTCGTCTGTTGGTAGACCATATTGAGCCGCTACTTCTTGATAAGCCGCTTTTTCATTGTACCAAAAGTCAACCGCACCAGCAGGTGAGAAGCCATATGCAATGTTCTCATTTGGCAAATACTTAAACATATGCCAGTTGGCTTTCTTAAAGTATTCTAACTGTACTTGGCTGGCAGGAAGGGAATAAGGATCCAGTTCCAATTCAGGCAAGCCGGCATTCCGACGATAGCTATTGATGGCATCGGCAATTTCAAGAGCTCGAAGGTTGGCTTGCAAAGAGCCAGACTCTCCAACTGTCAAGCCATCTTCTTCCCGACCACGTTTGTAGAGGGCTAAAGCGCTCGCTGCAGCTTCATTGCCATTGTCTGCTAAGTGTTGCAAATAACCTTCATAAGTCGCTTGACTCAACTGAACTGGGCTATTGGCCGCGGCTTGTTCTAAAGCTGCCAATTCTGCTTCTTTGGTTGCGATGACCGCTTTCAAATCTGTCAGACGCGTTTGAGCCAGTTGAATATCGCTCTCAATTTGAGCCACTGTATCTGAACCGGTTTGCTGACTCGCTTGCAAGGTTGCAAGGTAATTCTGAGATTCTCGGATACTTTGCTCGACTTGACTTTGCTCCAACAGAGCTTGGTTGAGCACATTCTCATCATTTGAAATCGGTGCTTTGGCTTGGTTCAATTCATTTTGTGCTACATCGACCAAAGATTCCTGAGCAGTAACCTGATTTTCCTGTTGACGAACAGCCTCTACGACTTGGTCATGGGCAGCTTCTGCTTCTCGAACCTTATTTTCTTCGATAGTCACATAGGCTTGAGCCACCTTGACGTCATTTTCTGCATTCTGAACTTGGGCATCCGATGTCGTTGCGATGAGGTTTTCCGCATCCGTCACTTCTGCTTTCTTTTCTTCCAGTTCTTGTCCAGCAGCTTTGACTTCCGTTTGAGCATCGATCACTTTTTGCTCTTGGTAGTGGACATCTTTCACCACTTGGCCTTTTTGAGCTGTAATTTGCTTCAACTCATCGACCGTAATTGGTTTTTCGAATACTTCTGTACTGTTGGTTTCTGCATTTTCATTTTGCTTCACCTCTTCGGCACTAGCCTTGTGATTAAACATACCAGATAGGACCGTTGTTGCGGCAATCCCCGTCGTGAAAACCGATTTTCCTAATTTCTTTCCCATTAAACTCACCCCCAAAACTGAATCATTTCTTGAAGTTTCTCTACCCCTTAGCATACCACATTTTGTTACCAATAACTAGTAGGTTTAAAAAGTTTTTTTCATAAAATTTTGGAGCAAAAGAAAAACAGCTGACGCTGTTAGTCTTCTTGTTTAATTTGTTCCAACATCTTCACTTCTTCTGCTGTCAACTCATAGTTTTCTAGCAAGTCTGGCCGACGTTCTAAGGTCTTTTTCAAACTCTGATAGAGGCGCCACTGACGGATATTTTCATGATGACCACTCATGAGAACATCGGGAACTGTCATTCCTCTGTATTCAAAAGGCCGTGTGTATTGAGGGTATTCTAGAAGTCCAGACGAGAAACTATCATCCTGGTGACTGGACTCTTTGCCGATCACCTCTGGAATCAAGCGGACTGTCGCATCAATCATGGTCATGGCAGCAAGTTCCCCACCTGTCAGCACATAATCCCCCAGTGAAATCTCATCCGTTACCAAGGTCTTGATCCGCTCATCGTAGCCCTCATAGTGACCGCAGATAAAGATCAATTCATCTTCCTGAGCTAATTCTTCTGCATAACTTTGATCAAAGGTCCGACCAGCAGGGTCCAGCAAAATCACGCGCGGATTCTTTTTTTCAATCGCATCAAAGGCGTCGAAGATGGGCTGAGCACGTAAGAGCATGCCCTGCCCGCCACCATAAGGTTCATCATCCACATGACGGGCTTTCTCTGCGTTTTCACGGAAATTATGGTAGTTGATCTCGAGAAGTCCCTTTTCACGCGCCTTTCCGACAATAGAGTGCTCCAAAGGCGAAAACATCTCTGGAAAGAGGGTTAAAATATCAATCTTCATCGTCTAACCCTTCTAAGATGTCTACATCCACCCGATTTCCTGGAATATCGATATTGAGCACCACTGGTGGGATATAAGGCAAAAGAAGGTCTCGTTTGCCTTTGCGTTTGACCACCCAGACATCATTGGCTCCTGGTTGCAGGATCTCCTTGATCTGACCGATCAGTTGGTCATTTTCGTATACATCAAGGCCGATGATCTCATGGTAATAAAACTCACCCTCGTCCAAATCCGTCAAGTCTTCTTCCGCAACCTTGAGGCTAAAGCCTTTGAATTTCTCGATGGCATTGATATGGTACATATCCTTAAACTTGATGATATCAAAGTTCTTGTGCTTGCGGTGACTAGCAATGATTACCGTTTGGACAAAACGATCCTTTTCATCAAAGAGAGCCAACTCTGCTCCTTTTTTAAAGCGCTCTTCCGCAAAGTCTGTCACAGACAAGACCCGCATCTCACCTTGTAAGCCTTGGGTATTGACAATTTTCCCAACATTAAAGTAGTTCATTTTATTATTTACATTCCTCTTTTAATTAGTTTATCACTACAAGTCTCTAATAATAGTTGCAATTTTTTCCGACTCTGACCACTGTAGATAGTGATGATTTCCACCTAGAATGAGTTTTGTTTTAGTACTCCAATATTCTGAATCTCTGTACTCTTTTTCTCTATATGCCTGACAAAATATGAAAATAGGAATATTATCTGCTAAGAACGAACTATCAAAATCTTCAGCAGTAATATTTACAGATAGCTGAAATCCAGGAACTTGCTTTTCCAATTCTAAGCTCTTTTCTTCCATCAATTTCCAAATCAGTTTTTCAGTTTCAGCTTCAAATGTTGCTTGAGTTAGCCCCTTAAAATAATTTTCCGGACCACATTCTTCGATCATTCTCATTTGCTCTTCCATTTCTGGATAAGGATTTTTTGAAAAATCAGCAAACATTATATTTTTGGTTGTTGGTTCAATTGCTATCAAAGCTTGACACTTAATTGGTTTACTCATTAACTTTAAAGCCAAAACACCACTTAAACTATGAACACAAAGTATATAATTGGAAATTTCCAATCCCTTCAGGATTTCGTATACCGCTTCAACAAGATTATCCAAATTAAGTCCTGTTTGACTATGAATCGGACTCCTACCTGTATTCGGAAAATCAATCGTTAAGTAACCCATTGAGGAAGGAAGTTTTTCAAGTATTGGTAGGAAATTTTCATAACTTGGTATCAAACCAGCACCATTTAAACAAACTAGTATTTTATTTCCCTTTTTATAAGTAACAGATAGACAACCAATCTTTGTAGATACTTCAAATCGGTTCATATCAAAATAACTCCTTCTGAACAACCATTCACTTAACATTCTTAGGTTTTATTTTATCACGTTCAAGGGATTTTCTCAAATGCCCTTTTTTACTAAAAAACCTTCCAAATCTTGTTCATGCTGATACTTGATGGCTGCCTTCTTGTCTTTTTCAAAAATGGTCTTCGTTAAGTCGATATGGTTAATAGCTGCAATTGCCACTGTGTAGTGAATGACATCTGCCAACTCCTTTGCCAATTCCTCGTTTGAATCTTGGACACCCTCTTTTCTACCTGAACGTCCATTTAAAACCTCAGCGACTTCTCCAACTTCTTCTACTAGTTTGATAAAAAGTCCTTCTTCTGTTCTAGATTGTTGGTAATGATCAAGTAAGTATTCCTCTAGTTGTCTAACTGTTAAATCTCTCATTCCTTCTCCTTGCAAAAAAAGCGAGACCTTGTCACGCTTTTCTTATTTTTCGTCAATAACGATTCTTACTTTTTTATCTTCAGTTGGGACAGAGTAGACAATCGTTCTTATCGCAGAAATGGTGCGACCTTTTCGACCGATTACACGACCAACATCGCTAGGATCAAGGTCAAGGTGGTACTCCAAGAATTCAGGAGTATCTTCGATCTTGATGGTTAAAGCATCCGGTTGTGAAATCAAGGGTTTCACAATTGCAATAATGAGATTTTCAATCGTATCCATACATCAACCTACTTAAAAAATTATTTTGAGAATTTAGAATCGTGGAATTTCTTCATCACACCAGCTTTTGAAAGGATGTTGCGAACTGTATCTGAAGGTTGAGCTCCATCAGCCAACCATGCAAGAACGCGGTCTTCTTTCAAAGTTACTTGGTTTTCTTCAACAAGTGGATTGTAAGTTCCAACTGTTTCGATGAAACGTCCATCACGTGGTGAACGTGAATCTGCTACGTTAATACGGTAGTAAGGTTTTTTCTTAGAACCCATACGAGTCAAACGAATTTTAACTGCCATTTTTATAAGTCTCTTTTCTATATTTTAATTTTCGGTGAAATAGACAAGCTATTTAGCACATGATCTATTATAACACATTTTATAGACCTGTCAAGAAAAAAACTTGACAGTATTTAAAATTTTTTATTTTATCAGTAAATCGGCGATTTCTTGATAGTTGCGAACGGTATAAGTCGGCACTACCTGGCTAGTATTTTCCTTGTGATCAGGATTATACCAGACGGTATCAATCCCCGCAGCATGGCCTCCTGCGATATCCGCCGTCAAGGAATCACCGATCATGAGGGTCTCTTCCTTGCTAAAACCTGGAATCAGTTGGCCAACTTTGTCCAAAAATGCAGGTTCTGGTTTCTGAGTATGAAGCTGCTCAGAGATAAAGACCTCTTTGAAATAAGAAGCAATTGTAGAATGAGCCAAGCGTCCTTCTTGAATGGCAGTCACTCCGTTCGTTGCACCATAGAGCTGGTAACCTGCTTTTTCAAGTCGAGCCAGTAAGTCCTCAGCACCGGGGAAAGACTGCCCTTGAAGACTGATGTAATCTTGGTAGTGAAGAGCCATCTCAGCCCCATCAACAGAAATCCCAAAGTGGGCAAACCCAATCGCAAACCGACTATCCACTAGTTCTTGCTTGGTCAATTTCTTTTGTTCCAAATCCTTCCAAAGACCTTGGTTCATGGGTTTGTAGTAATCCTTAAAGGCCTGTACATCTGGAAAATTCATGTCTTCTAACATCTGCGTCAAGGCTGTTTCTTCAGCAGATTCAAAGTCCAACAAGGTATGGTCCAAATCAAAAAGTAAAAATGTATATGCCATTACAAACGATCCTTCAATTTTTCTACAAATAAATAAGCTGCTGGGCAGGTGAGGGTATTCTTGATGGTCAGATGGTTGATCTGATAAATCTTCTTGCGATCGGTGTGAGGGAATTCCCGACAAGCTTTTGGGCGTACATCATAAATGGAACAGAGATTGTCCCCACCAAGAAAGGGGCAAGGCATGGATTTAAAAACCTTGTCCCCATCTTCGTCAACTTGAAGAAATTCTGCCTCAAAGGCAGGAAGCTTCATCTTGAAATATTTGGCGATCCGCGTGATATCCGCTTCCTTAAAATCGGGCCCTAAGGTTTTGCAGCAATTAGCACAAGCCGTACAGTCGATTTCTTGGAAAACTTCATCGTGGATTTCCTGAGCTATTTTATCTAAATTCTTAGGTGGCTTCTTCTTGAGATTTGCCAATACCTTGCGGTGCTCCTTTTGCTTTTGGAGAGCTAACTGATGGTATTTTTCAATATCAATTTCCTGTGTCATCCTCTATTTCCTCTTCTAAACAATAGAAGCATTATACCACAAAGAACGTGAAAAAAGATAGATCCTGCGATCTATCTCACTTCATCAATCCGTTACAGCGCCTGTTCCATCTAGGCTCCAAGTGTTTTCGATGTATGGGATAAAGGTTTTCAAGGTTTCTGCATCCCCTTCAAAAGAAATGGTATAAACTTTTTCACCCTTCTGGAAGATCCAGGTAATCAGGTATTGACCAGATTTCATGACAATTTGAAGCTGGTAGGCGTCCAGACCTGCGACTTTAGTCCGCGCTCCCGTCATCTTATCAACATCCTGGTTATCTTGCCACATTACGGCCAGTTTCTTGGCTAGAAATTCAGCATTAAACTCGATATCCGCAGGAACTTTGGCCTTTTCCCGCGTAAAGCTGTTCAAGGTGACAATATTATAGCCACTGCCATCTGTATATTGGACAGCTTCTGTCCCATCGATATCCGTGAACTTGAACCATTTACTTGGAATATCGATGTATCCATAATCTGCATTTCCAATTCGCTTGGTTTCTTGACTGGAAGTGTTTTTCTTTGTAGAAGCAGTATTCTTTGACGAAGAGCTACTTGTTTGCTTTTCGACTTTACTGCTACTTTCTTTTGTAGAAGAAGCTGCTGTGTCCTTTTGAGTGGTGTGACTACAAGCCATTAATGTGCAGGTAGAAAGAATCGTCAGTGATGTGACCAATAATTTGTGTTTCATGCTCAACCTCCTTGAGAACGGTTTCTTTCTTCTAGTCTACCATGAATGTGGGTATTTTAAAATAGGATAAGTGTCACATCTGATCCAACCTTTCTAATTCAGTTTATTTCTTTCAAACCTAAAATAAAAGCGCCCTTTTGAGGCACTTTAAACGTTATTCTTCATCCATTGATAAGACAGATAAGAAGGCTTCCTGTGGTACTTCTACAGATCCGATCGCTTTCATCCGTTTCTTACCAGCTTTTTGTTTTTCAAGAAGCTTGCGTTTCCGGGAGACGTCCCCACCATAACACTTGGCCAAGACGTTCTTACGAAGGGCCTTGATATCTGTACGGGCCACGATCTTATGACCGATCGCCGCTTGGATAGGCACTTCAAACTGTTGACGAGGGATAATCTTCTTGAGTTTCTCAACGATCAACTTACCACGTTCATAGGCAAAGTCCTTGTGAACGATAAAGCTGAGGGCATCGACAGTATCGCCATTGAGAAGGATATCCATTTTAACCAATTTAGAAGGTCGGTATTCAGACAACTCATAGTCAAAGCTCGCATAGCCACGAGTAGAGGATTTCAATTTATCAAAGAAATCAAAGACAATTTCAGCTAGTGGGATTTGATAGATGACATTCACCCGATTTTCATCGATGTAGTCCATGGTCACAAAGTCCCCACGTTTGCGTTGGGCTAATTCCATGACAGCCCCAACAAACTCTTGTGGCACCATGATTTGGGCTTTGACATACGGTTCTTCGATCGAAGCGATCTTGGTTGGATCTGGGAACTCAGATGGGTTGGAGACATCCAGTGCTTCTCCATCTGTCAAATTAACCTTGTAGATAACAGACGGTGCCGTCATAATCAAGTCAATATTGAACTCACGCTCCAAACGCTCCTGGATAACGTCCATATGAAGGAGACCCAAGAAACCACAACGGAAACCAAAACCAAGGGCCTGAGAAGTTTCCGGTTCAAATTGAAGACTGGCGTCATTCAATTGCAGTTTTTCCAAAGCTTCACGAAGATCATTGTATTTGTTGGATTCAATCGGGTAAAGACCAGCAAAGACCATTGGATTCATTTGCTTGTATCCATGTAGTGGCTCACTTGCTGGATTGGTCGCTAGGGTCACCGTATCTCCGACGCGGGTGTCCGCAACGGTCTTGATAGAGGCCGCAATATAGCCAACATCCCCAGTTGCCAGGAAATCACGTCCAACTGCTTTAGGAGTAAAAATCCCAACTTCAGTGACATCAAAGGTCTTGCCATTGCTCATGAGTTGGATCTTATCGCCTGGTTTAACCATTCCATTGACCACTCGGACTTGAAGAATTACCCCACGATAGGCATCATAAACAGAGTCAAAGATCAAGGCTTGAAGAGGGGCTTCAACATCACCCGTCGGTGCTGGAACTTTCTCAACGATCTGCTCCAAAATCTCTTCAATCCCGATACCAGCCTTGGCAGAGGCTAGGACAGCTTCACTGGCATCCAGACCGATGACATCTTCTACTTCTGTGCGCACCCGTTCTGGATCTGCAGCTGGCAAGTCGATTTTATTGATAACTGGCAGGATTTCCAAATCATTGTCCAGCGCCAGGTAAACATTGGCTAGGGTCTGAGCTTCAATCCCTTGAGCGGCATCTACTACGAGAATGGCTCCCTCACAGGCAGCAAGCGACCGCGAAACCTCATAGGTAAAGTCCACGTGTCCTGGTGTGTCAATCAAGTGGAAGATATAGGTTTCCCCATCTTTAGCCGTGTAGTTCAACTCGATGGCATTGAGCTTGATGGTAATCCCACGTTCCCGTTCCAAGTCCATACTATCTAAAAGTTGGGCTTGCATTTCCCGACTAGACACGGTTTCGGTTTTTTCTAAAATTCGATCGGCCAAGGTTGACTTTCCATGGTCAATATGGGCGATGATCGAGAAGTTCCGAATCTTCTCTTGTCGTTTTTTTAATTCTTCAAAATTTGGCATAATCATCTTCCTAGTAAATTTAATCGTACTCTTCATTATAACAAAAAAGATAGGCCTTTGCCTATCTTAATTCATTATTTTCAAAAATCGCTTCTGCGTTTTATTACCCTCATAGCCTATTCGTTCGTAAAAGAGATGAGCTTCTTTTCGATGAGAGGCAGAATTTAAACGAATAAAAGCATAATGCTTGCTTTTGGCAAGTTCTTCAACTCGCTCCATCAATTGGCGACCGATCCCACGTCCTTGAGCAGATGGAAAAACCGCAAGACCCAAAATATTTAAACCAGCGTCACTATAAAGGCTTTCATAGACTTCCGCTTCCACATAACCAAGAATATTTCCTGTTTGTTCCTCTTCATAAACAAAGCAAAAATGATCTGAATCTGGCAAATTAAATTTATCAATCTGAGCTGCAACTTTCTCAAGGGTTGAATCATAACCCAAAGACTGGTGACATAAATCTCTAATTTGACCTGCATCTTTGACTTGAACAGTACGAATCATAGCTCCACCTCCATGAACTCTTTGCTCTTATCTTAGATCTTTTTCCTCAAAAAGTAAAGGAATATCTGATAAAATTTAAAATGAAAATCCGATTTAGATCAAATTCATCTTTTTTCGCATTTCTCAGGGATTTCTATTTACTTTTTCGATTTAATTCATTATAATAGTAAGGGTAAATACAAGGAGGTGAGTACGTTGGCCAGAGGTCGTGGAAAAGCAAGCCCTCAAGACAAAGAGGCATTACGGATTATATCGGAAAAAATCAGAGAATTACTGAAAGAACAAGGAAAAAAGCAGATCGAATTATCTCGTATTACTGGAATCCCTGCAAGCACCCTGACTGGATATGTAAAAGGAACTTCTCTTCCCGTTCCTGAAAATTTAGAGAAGATTGCAGCCTTTTTCCAGGTAGCGGTTGCTGAAATTGACCCGCGATTACGCAATGATTTTGTGGTCATTGATTCAGAGATTGAACGATTGTATAAACAGCTCGATGAAGGAAATCAAGAAAATCTTCTTTCTTATGGAAAGAGTCTCTTGACCCATCAGAAAGAAAGACAGAAGATTGAAAAGCAATACCACTCTTATTCTGTCTATGATTCTTTTGCAGCATACCAAAATCAAAAGCAAGCTGATATCGTCTGGTTTGATCAAAAGATTCCTTACGATTTGGCTTTTTGGATTCATACGGATTCCCTCGAGCCTAAATACGAAAAAGGGGCTGTTGTGTTAATCAAGCAAACCTATTATGATCAGGCAGGGGCTATTTATGCCATTGATTTTGATGGACAAACTTTGATCAAACGTGTCTTTCGTGAGGCCAACGGTATTCGACTGGTTTCCCTCAATAAGAAATATAGTGATCAAATCATTCCACTAGATGAGGAACCTGGGGTGATTGGAAAAGTGATTGATGGCTTTGTGCCTCTTGATTTGGAGGAAATCAAATGATTAAATTAATTGCGATTGACTTGGACGGAACTCTTTTGCATGAGGATAAGTCTCTCTCTAAAGGCAATATTGAAGCTCTTCACCGGGCCCATGAAGCCGGCTATGACATTGTGATCTGTACTGGTCGCCCCTTAGCGGGGGTCCGTCCTATCTTTGAAGAGATTGATCTTCCGGATGGTAACTACTATATGATTATCAATAACGGGTGTACAACCTTGTCTACTAAGAATTGGGAAATCATTGGCAAGGAAGAATTGGGCCTTGAGGACATGCACCGGTTGCATGTTTTGACGGAAGATACAGACGTCCAGCTAACCTTATTTGACATGGATCACTACTTAGTGGTCGCACCTGAAGCCAGTGAACTTGTCACGATGGATGCGGGCATTGTTAATTCTAAACCGACACTTGTCTCTGAAGAGGATCTGCCCAACCTTGTTCCTATTTTTCAAGCCATGTACGTAGGAGATCCTTCTGCTATTGATGCCTTCCAAGCTCAGAACGAGGCTGCATTAGAGGCCGAGTTTAACACTGTTCGTTCACAGGATATCTTGTTTGAAATCTTGCCAAAAGGTGCGAGCAAAGCTTCTGCTCTTCAAGCATTAAGCCAAACATTAGGCTACAGGAGAGACCAGGTCATGGCTCTTGGAGATGCAAACAATGACCTTGAAATGCTACGTTTTGCTGGTTACAGCGTCGCTATGGGAAATGGCAATGCTGCTGTCAAGGAAATCGCAGATTTCATCACCCTGACCAATGATGAGGATGGCGTGGCCCATGCTATTCACAAATTAATTGAAACTGAAAAAGGAGAATGATCATGAAATACCAAAATTTGTTGGACCGTTTTATTACCTATATAAAAGTTAACACACGTTCAGATGAAAATTCTACAACCACTCCAAGTACCCAATCACAAGTTGATTTTGCAACAAACGTCTTGATCCCTGAGATGAAACGCGTGGGCCTTCAAAACGTCTACTATTTGCCAAACGGCTATGCTATTGGAACACTTCCAGCTAATGATCCAAGCTTTACACGCAAGATTGGATTTATCTCTCACATGGATACCGCTGACTTCAATGCCGAAAATGTCAATCCACAAATCGTTGAGAATTATGATGGGGGTGTCATTGCCCTTGGTGACTCTGGTTTCACACTCGATCCAGCAGATTTTGCTCATTTGAACAACTACAAGGGACAAACCTTGATCACAACGGATGGTACTACTCTTTTGGGTGCAGACGATAAGTCAGGTATCGCTGAAATCATGACAGCTATTGAATACCTGACAGCTCATCCTGAAATCAAACATGGAGAAATCCGTGTCGGCTTTGGTCCAGATGAAGAAATCGGGGTCGGCGCAGATCAATTTGATGCAGAGGATTTTGACGTAGACTTTGCCTATACGGTCGATGGTGGTCCTCTTGGAGAGCTTCAATACGAAACCTTCTCAGCAGCTGGGGCTGAAATTACCTTCAAAGGACGCAATGTCCACCCAGGTACAGCCAAAGGTCAAATGATCAACGCCCTTCAATTAGCCATTGATTTCCATAACAAACTCCCTGAAGGAGCACGTCCAGAATTAACCGAAGGCTATGAAGGCTTCTACCACTTGATGAACATCGATGGAACTGTCGAGGAAGCAAGTGCCGGCTACATCATTCGGGACTTTGAAACTGAAAGTTTTGAAAAACGCAAAGACCTTATGCAATCTATTGCCGATCAGATGAATGCGGAACTCGGTAGCGAACGCGTTCTCCTCACCCTCAAAGATCAGTACTATAACATGAAGCAAGTGATTGAAAAAGATATGACACCGATTACTCTTGCTAAGGAAGTCATGGAAGATCTTGGAATTACTCCAATCATTGAACCGATCCGTGGTGGTACAGATGGATCTAAAATTTCCTTTATGGGGATTCCAACACCAAACATCTTTGCCGGTGGAGAAAATATGCATGGTCGCTTTGAATACGTAAGTCTCCAAACCATGGAACGCGCAGTTGATACCATTATCGGTATTGTGACCAAAAAATAAGAAACAAAAAGGATTCGGATAATACATCCAAATCCTTTAAATATCATTGAGAATGCACCGAAACTTTCCGCTGTGAGAAAAGTGCTAGAAACACACTTGTTTCTAGCACTCGGGAGTTTTGAGACCTCAGGCTCAAAACTAAGTCATGGAACTTCTTCGAAGTTCGCTGACGTCCGTCCTCACCTAAGGAAAGTTTTAAAATATAATTTTATTTTTAATCTAAGGATTCGGATAGATTGTCCGGATCCTTTATTGTTTATTAGAAAGCTGGACAATATCTTTGACCTGATCAATAGACTGAATCAGGCTAAGGCTTGTCTCATTAATAGGAAGATAATAAACTTTATCTGCCAAATATTCTGTAAAAGGACGATTCGTGAGTAAGATCACCTGTTGTCCTTTTTCTTTCAGCTCTTTCGCCTGCTTTCGCACCTTTTGGTAAAAATGCTCATCGCAGATTTCTAGATCATCCACCAAGACACAAGCAGCGTCCAAACCCAATGATTCATTGGTTCCGTTTTGGGTCAGATAATAGGCTGCTCTCGCTTTGACCTCATATAAGCCAGCTGATGGCTCAACCGGAAGCATGGCTGGGCTTGTTGCAACTTCTGCTGCTTTTTCCATTGCTACAAGATTGGCTAGGACCTGCAAATAGACAGGTGCTAATTTACTCAAATCCAAGAGTTCCTCAAACTCAAAACCACGTTTCAAAGCTTCTAAGATATAGAAGAGTCGGTGGGGCATATGACGAGCAATTTTCTGGATTAATTCATCATCGCTCATTTCCTCAGGAAGGATGGTCAGCAAGTTCTTATCTTTAATGGTTTCTAGGGCTTGTTGATAAGCCTCATCGATTCTCTTCCCAAATCCATAAACTGCCCCATAAGAGTGAATTTGGGTATTGAGACGGGCATTTTTAGCAGCATCAGAAAAAATCGGAATCTTAAAGAAGATATAGTCCAAACTTGGTTCGTAAACAGCCTTTAGATCTTTTAATAAGGGGTGAGGCAAATGCTCGAGAGATCGCCCTAATTGTAGCTGAACTCCTTGCTCAAATAAGGAATAGCCCAAGCCCATAGAGGCCATCGAGATACTGTCTGAAGCAAATGGATTAACTTCTAGGATATAAAAAGCATAGCTCGTCGGATCAAGAGCAAACTTGATCGAAATGGCTCCTGTCAGCTTCAAATAGCGACTGACGTGGATCGCTGCTTCACGAAGATTTTGAAACTCCCGGTCAGTCAGGGTGACAGCTGGCATAAATTGATAAGAGTCACTAGAGTGGATCCCGACAGGATCAATGCTTTCAATAGAGGCTGCCAGGTAGTGATTGTCTTCGCGATCGCGCATGACCACAAAATCCAATTCCTTAAAGCCATAGGTCGAAAATTCTAGCAAACACTGCTGACTTGGAGAGACCGAAAGTCCCGTTTCCACTGCTTCGCACAAGTCATCCAAGTTATGAGCAATCTTTCGTCCCTGCCCTTGCTTACTCGCTACCGGCCAGATCATAATGGGAAATTGAATGCCTTCAGAAAACTCGATGGCTTCTCGAACCGAGCCAACCAGTGCGGAAGCAGGTACCTGATAGCCCAACTCTTGAAAGAGGCGTCGTTGATCCGCCTGCTGATAAAAGGTCCGGTAGCGTTGGAGGCTCGGTCCGATAATCCTAATCGATGCGTCTTTGAAAAATCCAGTTTCTTCCAATCGAAATAAGAGATTTAAAATCTGTTTATCCGCAAAAGCTAAGAGCAAGCGAGATCCAGTATAGGAAAGAAGAGTCGTCCTAAGAGCATCCAGCTTGAGCTTACTGACTACAACCTGTTCTCCAGCTTCTTGTGTGATAGCATTTTCTTCGCCCAGATAAAGGACAAGAGCATTCCCATCCTTGGCATTAAGTTTTTGTGCTTCCTTTACCGCAGCCAAGAGGCTAATATCCTGATAAGAATCTCCACATAGGAGAAGCAATTTCTGGTTTTCTTTCATCATTCCTTCTCCCTTCTACTTTCGTGAATTTTGGCATCAATCAATTCTAAAAATTCATCGTAAAAATAGAGATTTTCCCTTGGCCCTGGACTCGCATCCACTTGGAATTGAACCCCTAAAATCGGTTGGTAACGATGGCGAAAAGCTTCGATACTATGGTCATTGACGTTTTCATGCGTGACCAATAAATCATGGGGTAGGCTATCGCGTACGATACTATACAAGTGATTTTGACTCGTTATCTCGATTTTCCCTGTCGCAATTTCACGGACGGGAATATTTAAACCGAAATGCCCAACTTCCATGGGAGCTAGCTCCGCTCCATAAGCTTGAGCCAATACCTGTCCTCCCAAGCCCATGCCCCAGATCGGAATTTGACCATTGATTTTTTGGATCAAGCGACAGAGTTTTTTCACCTGATGGGGATCGCCAGGCCCACTGGATAAAATAACGCCATCGGGCTGCTGTTCCATCAGTTCATCATAAGAGATATCATAGGGATAGACCGTGACATTACAGTCCCTTTGACTCAGCTGGCGTAAGACAGAGTGCTTGACCCCTAGATCGATCAAGGCAATACTCTTTCCAAAACCTGGTACAGCATAGGCTGTTTTTGTCGAGACTTGACGCACTTGGTCTTTGGGAAGGACTGTCGCTCGCAACTGATCCAAAATATGCTCAATTGAATCCCCCTTGTTAATGACAGTCGCCTTCATCCGTCCATACTTGCGGACAATTTTTGCCACCTGTCTCGTATCAATACCTACAATACCAGGGATTTTTTTTCGCTTCAAGAATTCATCCAAGGTCATCTGTTGCCGCCAATTGCTCGGCATCTCCACCAGATGTTGAACCACTACTGCCAAACAAGTGGGAGTAATCGATTCAGAATCATCCCGATTGATCCCTGTTGCGCCAATAACTGGAAAGGTAAAAGAGAGGATCTGGCCACTAAAAGCCTGATCCGTGATCAATTCTTGATAGCCTGTCACGGCTGTCGTAAAGACCAATTCACCAGTCACATATAAGTCTGCACCAAAGGCTTCCCCTTCAAATACAGTCCCATCCTCTAGGACCAATAATCGTTTCATCGAACCCCTCCCTTCTTTTTCACTAGTCCAATTTTATCATAGTTCCTCAAAAAAAGGAAAGTCAGATTCCATGTAGCTGTCTACTCTGTCCTCTTTCTTTCCTTTCAATGAATTGTCAGTTATCTTATTTTGCACCGCGACCTTTAAGGACGGCTTCAATGATGGCCATACGGACAAAGACACCATTGGTCATTTGTTCTACGATACGTGATTTAGGAGCTTCTACCAAGTGGTCCGCAATTTCAACGTCACGGTTGACTGGTGCTGGGTGCATCAAGATCGCTGTATCTTTCATACGGTCATAACGTTCTTGAGTCAAACCATGAAGACGGTGGTAGTTTTCTTTAGAGAAGAGTGATTCGTAATCATGACGTTCGTGTTGTACACGCAAGAACATCATCACATCTACTTCTTCAATGACTTCATCGATAGTGACGAAGGTTCCATAATCTTCAAATTCCGCACTTCTCCATTCATCTGGACCTGCAAAGTAGAGGGTTGCTCCCAAACGTTTCAAGATTTGCATATTTGATTTTGCCACACGTGAGTGATCCAAGTCCCCAGCGATACAAACTTTCAAGCCATCAAAGTGACCGAATTCTTGGTAGATGGTCATCAAATCAAGCAAGCTTTGGCTTGGGTGTTGACCTGAACCGTCCCCACCGTTGACGATAGAGGCTGTGATCGTTGGGCTTTCAACCAATTCTTTGTAGTAGTCCACTTCAGGGTGACGGATGACGCAGACATCTACACCAAGAGCTGACATGGTCAAGATGGTATCGTAAAGTGTTTCCCCTTTGTTCACAGAACTTGTCTTCACATCAAAGTCAAGGAGATCACATCCCAATTTCAACTCTGCCACTTCAAAGGCTTTGTGGGTACGAGTTGAAGGTTCAAAGAAAAGGTTTGAGATGATGTGTTGGTCTTCGTAGGATGCTTTAGCTCCGTTTTTGAACTCAATCCCACGTTTGATCAATGCCATTACTTCTTCATTGGTAAGAGTTTCCATTGAGACAAGGTTTTTAAGAGCGATTTGATTTTCAGACATGTTGATTCTCCTTTTATAATGTGAATGCAAATAGTTTACAATTTGTTTAAGCTTCTTTGATGAGGACGCGGTCTTGACCGTCTAGCTCCACCATCTCGACAATGATTTCCTCTGACTTACTTGTCGGGATATTTTTCCCAACAAAGTCCGGACGAATCGGCAACTCCCGATGCCCACGGTCGACTAGAACCGCCAGACTCACTCGAGCAGGACGACCGTGACTGACCAGATTGTCAATGGCAGCGCGTATCGTGCGACCTGTATAGAGGACATCATCGATCAAAATGACTTCTCTATGAGCGATATCAACTGGTAAGACCGTCGTATCCTCAGTCGCCTTCATGTCATCTCGGAAAGGCTTGGTATCTAGTTCTGCTACAGGGACATCGATTTGTTCCAGCTGAGAGAGGCGTTCTTGGATCCGGCGAGCGATGTAAACTCCACGCGTCTTGATCCCCACCAGTACAATCTGGCTCAAATCTTTGTTTCGTTCAATGATTTCGTAGGTGATCCGGGTAATGGCCCGTTTCATCGTCAAATCATCAACGACTTCTTTGGTTTTCATTCAGTCCTCCTTAGTTGTAAAAGAAAAACCTCCTTTTTCAAGGAGGTTCAGCAAATGAATGGTCTAAGAGGATAGAGTCTCGCCCTATGGTCCTAGCCATTGTTTTTCACAGTCTCCTTGCCTGCCTCACGGGACAGGATTAAAGGATTTATTTAATTGAGATAACTATATCACAGTTTCAAACGACATGCAAGAAAAAACTCAACATTTTTCAAAAAAATTTAAAAACTCGACTTTTTGTCCGAATAACGTTCGGTTTTTACTAAGAAACGGCCGATTTTCGCTTGATATTTTTGATCCCATAGAGCACATAGCCAGCCAAGAGGTAAGCGATAAAGATGATCACCACCCATTTTCCAACAAAGGCCCAGCCGTATTTATTAACATTGATAAAGAAATAGGCAAAGGGACTATCTTTTGCACCTGGAATTGGCCACTTCAAGACCAATCCATTGAGAAGGGCAAAGAGCATGTAAGCCAGGGGAATCGATGTCCAAAGGAAGGGATCGAGCTTACGGTATTGCTTGGCTTTATCAATCACTAGGGTATCAAAGAAGAACATCAAAGGAACGATGTAATGACAGAGGAAGTTTTCCAAACGATAAAACTTCTCTGGTGTCGCAAGAGGCGCCAACATAAAGTGGTAGATGACACAGGTGATCATAATGGACATGGTAACTGCGCCTTTCATACGAAGGTATCCCTGAGTCTGGGTCGAACGACCACGAAGCATGCGCCAAACCATGTCTCCCATAAAGAACATGACCAACATGTTGGATAAAATGGTGTAATAAAGCATCATCCCAAAGCCACCATGTTTGGTCAATTGCAGATAAACACCGAGCACACTTAAGATAAACAATAGAAAACGATAGCTAAATAATAGTTTGAATTTCATAGTATTCTCCTGAAAGAAAAGGGGCTAGACCCTTCTTCTGTTCTTTAGATTTTCTTCACAAATTCTGATTTGAGTTTCATTGCACCAAAGCCATCAATCTTACAATCGATGTTGTGGTCTCCTTCAACGATACGGATGTTTTTCACGCGCGTACCTTGTTTCAAATCTTTCGGTGCACCCTTGACTTTCAAATCTTTGATCAGGGTCACTGTATCGCCATCAGCCAATTTGTTTCCGTTGGCGTCAATCGCTACGACACCTTCTTCTTCTTCGACCTCAGCTGGGTTCCATTCATACGCACACTCTGGGCACACCAAGAGCGCTCCATCTTCATAGACGTATTCAGAGTTACATTTTGGACAGTTTGGTAAGTTATTCATTTTTATCTCCTTATTTAAATTAACTTTCATAGTATACCATGAAAGCGAAAATTTGACAAATTCTGTTCGACTGTAGCATTTTCAATAAAAAAGAAGGCGACTTAGCCTCCCTACATGGATCATATTTTTCAATCTTCCTGCAATTCTTGAATATCTCGAATCACGCGCACACCTGCTTGATTCTTCTCGCGCAGTTCAGCATCAGAGTAGGGGAAGGTATTGATCAAGATACTCTCCATCCCGATACTTTGGGCAACAGCGACATCTGTCGTAAAGTCATTCCCCACCATGACCGTTTTCTCAGGGTTCAACTGGTGGTCTTTCATCACTTCCAAGAGGAACTCTGGCTGAGGTTTGCGAATACCTACGTCAGACGACAAGTAAATGGCATGGAAAAGCTCTCTCAAACCAACCAAATCAATCTCCGGATTGGTAAATTCTGCTTGGGCATTGGATAAGAGAAAGATCCGGCAACCTGCAGCTTTCATATCCTCTAATACTTCTTTCGTATGAGGATAAAGTTCCAACCGCTTGCGAGAAAGGACACGGAAAGTCCGCGCAATCAAACGCCCCCACTCTTTGAGGTGGGCAACACTATTCCCACTTGGATGACCTTCTAAATACAATTGCACAAAAATGACCGTCAGATCAATCTCAGGATAGGCAACGTGTTTTTCCTTAGCCAAGTCTTCTTCGGCTTGTTGCACCAACTCTTTATAACGCAGGCGCAGACCTTCTCCTGTGTAACTTGCCCCGTAGGATTGGTAGATCTGAGCCATGGTATCCCATAAAATGGGACTCGACTCATCCGTTTCGATGTCGACCAAGGTTCCATAAAAATCAAAAATATAGTTTTTAAATGCGTACTTGTGCGGATTCATCTCTCACTCCCGTAACAAACATCGTAAAGGTTGCCTTGCAGACATTGGCTCCGTCTTGATTGGTAATATCGACATCCACAACTCTAGTCGTCCGTCCACTGTGGACACATTCGCCATGGATCGTAAGGACATCCCCCAGACGCCCTGCTTTCAAGTAATTGATCGAGGATTGCAAGGTCACCCCATCGACCCCTTGAGAAACCACGACCAAGCCACTGACTTGGTCACACAGGGTAAAGAGATAGCCTCCATGCGCATTTCCATAATAATTGAGCGAGGATTCCACGACCTTGGTTGTCACCACTACATGGCCATCTCTCATCTTTTCGATTTCATAATTTTCAAATGCAGCAATTGCATCAAAGTGAAAATCTTTCATATACTTGCCACCTTTTCTAGCATCTTTTCAACTCCTCTATCATACTACAATTAAGAAGCAGATACAAGCAAAGGGGCAATTCCTTAGAAGCAGAAAAGGAGACTCCAACTAAGTAAGAAGACGATACTAGGAACAATGTATTTTCTTGGATGCTTCCAACATTCTCTCTTTAAATTCCATTTTCTTAAAGGAAAATAGATTTCAATAAGTAAGTGCAAAACAGCTTCCACTACTGCTAGAAGCATCACTCCTAGTAGAAATAGAATCCCCAAGTCAGGCATGACCACCATTTTTAATAAAAGAGCAACAAATAGATTCACAGATAGGAAATAGGTCAGCAATACACGGTAATACATCAGGTAAAAGAACCGACTCTTAGGAAGAGACTTAACATGATCGATCAAATCTTTATCAGCGGAAATGAGAGTGGTTAATGGCGTATTGACAGAAGCAATCGTTAACAGGATGATGATTTTTAAAGGAGCATCATAATCCTGTATCAGAATGAGAAGGAGGAAGATGAGAGTAAAGACAAAATTGATGGAAAAATAGCGCTCTTGAAACAAGGAAATCCAAAAATAATTGCCACTTCTTCTCTTTGAAACGAGCAGCTGATCATGTTTTGAAATCGCGATCAAGTCCTCATTTTTAAAAATAAAGACAGTAACGAGGGCTGAAAGGAAGATCATATAGGACACTTGTTGGACCCATAAAGAAGATACTGTAAGAACAGTCGTTACAGAAATGAGCACTCCTCCTAGAAAACTAGGCCTGGTATTGAACTGGATAAAGACATAAAACACACTCAATACCACCAGTAAAGAAAGGAGGACCAGCTTAAAGGATTGTAGCAGGTCTAACCTGACTCCTAAAAAGAGGATCAATAACAGCACGCGCTCTAGTAAATTGAGAAGAAAGGTTACCGTCAGAAAAGACCCTTTAAAACGATTGAGAGACAAGGGAAGCTGGTAGTAGGCCTGGACCCTATCCATCGAAAAGTAGGAATAGAGTAATTGAAAGGTTGATAGAGCAGTAACAATAGCCGTACTAATCAGCAAGACTTGAAAGCTCGTAGAAAATTTTGCTCCAACAAGATGGTAATAAAGAGCAAAGGCTAAGGAAGTCAAGAACAAGAAGAGCCGATTTTTGGACACCAAATCTCTAAAAATTGCTAGTAGCATGCTCTACCCCCTCTGACGATTGACGTCATGAAACCAATCTTCTAAATTCGATTCGATCGCGTCTAGGTGACCATCTTCAATAGGATAAGCTGTTTCACAGACCCGAACGATACTCTCTGCAATATGCGAACTCATCAGAATAGAGCCTTCTTCTTTATACTGCAATAGCAAACCATATAGAAATTCTGTCGCATCAAAATCAAGGCCATCAAATGGTTCGTCCAAAATAAGGAGGGGAGGTTTGAGATAAAAAGCTGTGATCAAGAAGACTTTCTTCTTATTTCCCGTTGACAAACTACCGATATCGGTGTTGAGAAATTCTTCAAAATGGAATCCTGAAATCAAGTCCTGTAATAACGTATCATCTCTCTTTCGATGATACAAACGACAGACAAAATTAAAATAGTGAACAAAATCCCAGTTTAAAAAACTATTGTTTTCAGTAAAAACTGTATAGGTACGGCTCTTATAGAAATTCGTATGAAAAGAGGTCGCCTTGTCTTCTATGGTAACAGTCTCAACTGCATACTGCCGATGATCAAAGACACTACTTAAAGCTTTTAGCAAGGTTGTCTTCCCTGCTCCATTTCGACCAATCAACCCGACTACAGAATGATTGGGTACAAGCAAATTCGTATCTTTTATAATGGGCTTGCCTTTTTTATACCAAACGTTTAGCCCCTTGATGTTTAAACACTCACTCTTCATCGACGCACTCCTTTATAAAGGTAAGAAGCCCCAACCAAAAGCAACAGCAAAGCGTATAGCCATTCCTTTTGAAAGGCAAAGACTAAGGCACCGATCAAGAAGCAAATTCCTATAAGGATTCTAAATTGTAATTTCATATCTTGCCTTCTTTCTATTCACAGTATGAAAGATTACAATTGTATTTTATGCTTATACTATAGTACTTTTTCTGAGCAGATTCAAGCACGAATGGAATATTCTTACTTCTTTTACCTTACAAGCCAAAAAGAGAGTGAGACAGAAATCGGTCATTCGTTAGAATTCGATTTCGTCGTCCCACCTCCGCACAGTTGAGTAGGGCTGTAAAAGCTGATGAAATCAGCGTAGAGAGCCCACTCAACCACTGCGTCTTGCTCAACAATCCAAAAATCAATTGAGAGGCTAGGACTTTTGTCCCAGCCTCCTTTGCTTAAAATCTTAATTTTTCCCAATCATCGTCTGTCCGTTTGCGATAATAGAACTCAGACAAATTTGGGTCTTCCATCACTTCCAGCAGAGGAAGCATGTCGTAGGACAAGTCCAACTGATCTAATTGGTCTTTCTCAACCCAAGAAACTTCTCCTTCTTCAGATGATCTGAGCTGGCCTGAGAATCTTGTTGCCTTATAGCAAAAGACAATATAGCGACCTCCATCGTCTAGGGGCCAGTCTTTGACTGCGACGAGTTTTGGATCTGCAATTGTCAGTCCTGTCTCTTCGTAAACTTCACGAATGACGGATTCTGCAAGACTTTCTCCTTCCTCGATATGACCTCCAGGAAAGGCATAGCCAGACCATTTTTTGTAACGCTCTGGCGAGCGGTATTGGAGGACTACTTTTCCATTTTTAGGATCTTCCACCAAACAAAGATTGGTAAGTACAGTAGATGTTGCGCGTGACATAAATTTCCTTTCTATGATGGTAACAATTAATCAAAATAAACTTTTTTCTTTACCTCTTTCTTCATCACAAAGGGATTTACCAGCTCATGGTATTCATCAAAGGCATCTAAAAGGGAACCTCTCTGAAAGACAATTGACTTCTCTTTTAAATAATACTCCGAGTGAATCGTTACCAGACCATGACCATCAAAGGTAAAGAACAACACAATGAATAATACTAGGATCACCATAGCAAAGAGACCCAAAAGAACACTAACAAGGTTCTTCCAATTTGGAGCATGTTTTCGATAGAAGCGATACCAGATGTGACTAAAAGCCGTCACAGCTCCTAGATACAGCCAGGGATTCCAAAGAAGTGGTGTAAAGGCATAACCATAGAAGCTCAATATAAAGTTCACAAGAACAAAAAGCAACAGAATCAGATACAGGATCCGAAACATGTTCAAATACTTTCTCATGTTAGGTCTCCCCTTCGTAATAATTGGATTAAACTGGATCTCCTAAAGAAACATCAACAGAAAATGATAACCTAACCGGAGCCAATGATCAATTAGAGGCGCATCCGGATCATTTTTTTTACTATCTAAAAATAGACTTAGCGATAATAAAAGTAAGCTAAGAGCTATAACTATTCTAAGAACGAGTCTCATACCGCCAAGAGCAAAAGAAACTATAGAACCAATTAGTGGTAAAGGGGAAAATATAAATGCCACTAAGCCGAAATAGATCTTAACCAATGATAAAACCAATAAACTATAAACGACAATCTTCGTAAAAAGAGAGACCGTTTTATCTTCTCTTTTCAGTTGTGAAATGGAATAGATGACATAGATCATATACATAAATAGAAACATATTTATTTACCCTATTTCCTATAGATTTTATTCCTATTTTATCCAACATCCGTTTAGAATACAACTTCTTACCTAAACTCACCCAACAAAGACAAGAACAGGATCAAAGTTTTTTCACTTCTGCTGCTACCTTTTGAAGATGCTTCTCCCGCATGCTAGCGGTGTTCACATCCCGGCCGACTTCTCCCAAGATGCAGACGCGCTTGGTTTTGATCCCACAGTGGTTCAATACGGCATTCTTCAAAACAGAGATGCCGTAACTATCCGGAATGTTGAGAGGGCCTGAAAAGATCTTGTACCACCAAGTAGGCGCCATGGAGGTCGCATAAATACTGGCCGTTTTCCCTTTGAGCAACTTCTTGAATTGCTTGCCTCTCAGGTAATTCCAGATAAAACTTCCCTGATCATTGGCTGAGTAGGCAATCCCCGGCGTAAAGACCCGATCAATCCAACCTTTCATGAGACTCGGCATACTACTCCACCAGATGGGATAGACAAAGATCAGGTGATCCGCCCACTGGATCCATTCTTGAGAACGAAGGATAAAGGAATCTTCCTCCATCCGCTTTCGATAACCATAGCGAAGAACAGGATCAAAGTCCTCTTCATTGAGATTGATCACTTTAAGCTCGTGGCGATTTAAGTCAATAGTTTCGACAATGGTTTGAAAAATAGCCTGACAGTAACTTTCCTTATCCGGATGCCCGTTGATGACTAAAATCTTCATTCGTCTTCTCCTTAGTTTCTTTGGTTCATTCTAACTCTTTTATTTGACTTGATTAATTGATAATGGTTCAAAGGTTGATAGATACGTCCTTTAGGAATTTTTATTTGAAGAATACATCATCCGCAATTCCTTAACAGGTGTTCCAAGTTCAAGTATTTTTTCTTGGCCATCAAAACTAAATCCCATTTTTTGATAGAAAGCAATGGCTCGCTTATTCTCTTTCAATACCCATAAATAAATCTCAGAGAAATGATCGAGAGCAGCAAATGCAGCATGCATTAACTGTTTACTCACACCTTTTCCATAGTAATCTTTTAAAACATATAAGGCGATGATTTCACCAGCTTGAATGGCTTCATCACAAAAATTTCCATAGCTGATAAATCCAATGACCTTCTTTCCATCCATAGCAATCAAGGTGTTTTCTGGATACTTTTGACTAAAGAAACGACATTTATCTAATGTCATTGTCTCCTGAAATTCCGCGGGTAAAAGATCGTCATAAGCCTCTCTCCACGTTTGCCAATGAACGAGAGATTTTCCTTCTATCTCTTCAGGAGTTTCCATTGTTTTAATGATAATCTTCATTCGCTTTATCCTATCTAATCCAAGGCCTTGACTTCCAACATCATATCGCGGATTTGGGCTGCTAGTTCAAAGTCAAGCACTTCGACAGCTTCTTGCATTTGGCCTTGCAGTTTCTTGACCAGTTCCTTGCGCTCTTGGCGGTTGAGACTGGTGATATCCACTTCCTTATCCTCTTCCTTGGCCACCGCCTTGGTGACAGAGATGAGGTCACGGATTTCCTTCTTGATGGTTTGTGGAACAATACCATGCTCTTCATTATAAGCCATCTGGATTTTCCGACGACGGGCTGTTTCATCGATGGCCTTTTGCATAGATTGGGTCATGGTGTCCGCATACATGATGACGTGCCCCTCACTATTACGGGCAGCACGACCGATGGTCTGAATGAGGCCACGTTCGTTACGGAGGAATCCTTCCTTATCAGCATCGAGAATGGCTACTAGACTCACTTCTGGTACGTCAATCCCTTCCCGAAGAAGGTTGATCCCGACCAAGACATCAAAAACGCCCAAACGCAAATCACGGATGATTTCTGTCCGCTCCAAGGTCTTAATGTCCGAGTGCATGTATTTGACCTTGACCCCCATTTCCTTGAAGTAATCGGTCAAGTCTTCTGCCATCTTCTTGGTCAGAGTGGTGACAAAAGTCCGCTCTCCACGTTCTACACGCGCATTGATTTCACCCAAGAGATCGTCCATTTGTCCCATGGTCGGACGCACTTCCACCTCGGGATCAAGTAGACCTGTCGGACGAATGATCTGCTCAATGACAGTATCCGTTTGTTCCATCTCATAGTCACCTGGTGTCGCTGACACATAAACGATCTGGTGGACATGGCTTTCAAACTCTTCACGGCGCAGTGGCCGGTTGTCCAAGGCAGACGGCAAACGGAAACCATAGTTGACCAGCATTTCCTTGCGCGAGCGGTCTCCATTATACATGCCCTTGATCTGTCCCATGGTCATGTGACTTTCATCGATCATGATGAGGAAATCTTCTGGGAAGAAGTCAAGAAGGGTGTAAGGCGGCTCTCCTTCACTCCGGCCATCCATATGACGAGAGTAGTTTTCGACGCCATTGGTGTAGCCCATCTCCCGTAGCATTTCAATATCGTACTCGGTCCGTTGTTTCAAGCGTTGAGCTTCTAAGAGTTTGCCTTCTTTTTCAAAGACTTTTAACTGCTCCTCTAGTTCAGCCTGAATCTTGGCAATAGCCACTTCCATATGGTCGTCATTGGTCACGAAGTGAGTAGCTGGGAAAATGGCCAAGTGATCCACATCGCCTAGAACTTGGCCCGTCAAAGCTTCAATCTCACGGATCCGCTCAATCTCATCCCCGAAAAACTCAACGCGAAAGGCATGCTCATCACGCGAAGCTGGGAAAATCTCCACCACATCTCCCCGAACACGGAATTTCCCCCGTTGAAAGTCGATGTCATTACGCTCAAACTGGATATCCACCAGGTCATTGAGCAGTTTATCACGAGAAATCTCCAGACCTGGACGCAGACTCACCACGCTATCGGCATATTCCTTCGGCGAACCCAAACCATAAATACAAGAGACGGAAGCTACAACGATGACATCGTTACGCTCCAACAAAGCTGAGGTTGCGGAGTGACGAAGTTTATCAATCTCATCATTGACCGAGCTATCCTTTTCGATATAGGTGTCGCTCGATGGCACATAGGCTTCTGGCTGGTAGTAATCATAGTAAGATACGAAGTACTCGACGGCATTTTCAGGGAAAAATTCCTTGAACTCTCCATAGAGCTGGCCTGCTAGGGTTTTATTGTGGGCGATGACCAAGGTCGGTTTATTGACCTGGGCGATGACCTGGCTCATGGTATAGGTCTTCCCCGTACCAGTTGCTCCCATCAGGATTTGCGCCTTTTCACCACCCTCGATGTTATCCACCAACTGTTCAATAGCCTGCGGTTGATCCCCAGAGGGTTGGTATTTGGAGACGAGTTTAAATTTGTTATCAGTTATTCGATTAATCATACTTTCTTCCTTTGATTATACTTCCCTTATTTTACCACAATAGACGATATTTCTCTGACTTTTGAGGAGAGAATCCTCACATAGAAAAAGACCAGGCTCAAGTCCCGGTCTTCATTTTCATCATCATTTCCTGTCAGTCATGACACACTTGTTCATTATCAACTCTTTCTTTCCTCTCCTCTAAGCGATAGACAATCACTAGGGATACAAGAAGAACCAGAGTGGTGATGATTGATCCTTCTGCTCCAAATGCCCCTCCGGTCAACCAGTCAGGTCCATCTCCCATGGTAAAACTAAAGATAGACGCATCTGCGCCTGTGCCACTGACTTGAAAACCAAGGAGATTTCCTTGTACATAGTTCCAAGTGCCGTGTTGGGCGACCACTAGCCAGATACTATCCGTATAGATAAAAAGCAGACCAGCCAGCACTCCATCGAGGATGATATTCAGAACGGATAAGAAGGTCACTCCTGCATTTCCCATATGCAGAATGCCAAAGAGACTACTAGAAATCGCGATCGCTAAAGGCAGATTAGTTCTTGCAGCAATCCGAGTCAGAAGCCAACCTCGCGTCGCTACTTCTTCCGTCCCCCCTTGCAGAAGCCAAAATGGGAATAAACCAAGGATAAAAAACAAGGGCTCTAAACTGAGCTCATTTAACACAAAAGACCCGATGCCACTTACTTGGTAGACAAGCGCGATTACTCCCATTTGAACAAGTGAAATCATGATCCCCCAGACTAGATACTTGAGCCAATTTCTTTTTACAAAGCCTAAACTTGATAAAGCATTCTTCTCTATGACCTTCACCCAAAAAATAAAGAGAAATAGTATGATTACAAAACTGAAAAGCTCATAATAGAGAAGATAATGGTAGAAAAATTCTTGAATACTTGCTGTCCCATTTCCTGGCGAAAAGAACTCCACTAGAAAACCTATGACTAAGGAAAATGGTCCCACCAATTCACTACTAAGCCATAGTCCCCCTTCTATAAAGAAGGAGGCTAAAAATACATAGAATAGTGTAGAAATAAGAACTGGCATAGATGTGTTTGTTTTTATATCCTGAATGATCTTTCCTTTCTTCATGATCAACCTCCATTTATCTGATAGGTCCATTGTAGCAAAGAAAATCAAGAGCTGCAATATCGTTTCATGTTAGAAAACCTAACATCAAAACTGGATTTTTCTTGCATAGCAAAGTCTTTTCTGATATAATAGCTCTTGTAGAAAAACATAAGACCATTCATACTCGATTTGGTATGGATGATTTGTTTTTTTAAGGCCATCCTTTGGTCAATGTGCTCATGGGTCAAATCCCCTAGGAGAAAAGAATTAAAAGGAGACAGAAATGAAGAAAAAATTACTAGCATGTTTGCTGTTCTTATTTCCATTCGTTGCATTCGCTGGTCATGCTCATGCTGAGACGATCAAGGTCGTTTTCGACACAGCGTATGCACCATTTGAATTTAAGGATTCAGATCAAACCTATAAAGGAATTGACGTAGAGATCTTGGACAAGGTCGCTGAAATCAATGGCTGGGATTTGGACAAATCCTTCCCTGGATTTGATGCAGCGGTCAATGCAGTTCAAGCTGGTCAAGCGGATGCCATCATGGCCGGGATGACCAAAACAACAGAACGTGAAAAAGTCTTCACCATGTCTGATACTTACTACGATACAAAAGTTGTCATCGCGACTACGAAAGCCGATAAAATCACGAAGTACAGCCAATTAAAAGGGAAGACAGTCGGTGTCAAAAACGGAACTGCAGCCCAACGCTTCCTCGATAAAAACAAGGACAAGTACGGCTACAAGATCAAGACTTTTGATACTGGTGATCTCATGTACAACAGTTTATCAGCTGGTGCGGTCGATGCGGTGATGGATGACCAACCTGTTATTCAATACGCCATCCAAAAGGGTCAGGACCTAGCTATCAATATGGACGGAGAAGCAGTCGGTGGCTTTGCCTTTGGTGTAAAAAAAGGCGGTAAGCATGAAAAGTTAATCGCTGAATTTAACAAGGCCCTCGCTCAAATGAAAGCCGACGGAACACTTGATGAGATCGTCAAGAAATGGACAGGTGAAAGTCAATCATCAAGTAACAGTGCTGTTCCAGAAACCACTACTCCTGCTGGACAAAAAGCAACCCCTAAAAAATCAAAATATAGCATTTCAAGTGATTCTTCCTTTGCACCATTTGTCTTCCAAAATGGAAAAAACAAATACACAGGGATTGATATGGACTTGATCAAGGCTATTGCTAAAGACCAAGGATTTACCATCGAGATTGACAATCCTGGATTTGATGCGGCGGTAAGTGATGTCCAATCTGGTCATGCGCAAGGAATGATCGCAGGGATGACCGTAACAGATGCTCGGAAAGAAACATTTGATTTTTCTGAACCATACTACACGGCCAATTCTATTCTAGCTGTTCAAGAAAGCAGCAAGATTGATTCATATGATGACCTAAAAGGAAAGACAGTCGGAGTTAAAAACGGCACTTCCTCACAAAACTTCCTTGAAGAGAACCAAAAGAAATATGGTTACAAAATCAAAACGTTCTCTGACGGAGCTTCTATGTATGACAGTTTGAATTCTGGTTCTGTTGCAGCGATCATGGATGACGAACCTGTTATCAAATACGCCATTAAACAAGGACGTAAATTCAAAACACCTATCGAAGGAACTCCAAGTGGTCAACTAGCATTTGCCGTTAAAAAAGGTGAAAATCCTGAATTGATCGAAATGTTCAATAACGGTCTTGCAAACTTGAAGAAAAGTGGCCAATACCAAAAGATCCTCGATAAATATCTTAAAGCAGATAGCAAGTCAAGTACTTCAAGTACAACAGCAGATGAAACAACGATCTGGGGCTTGCTTCAAAACAACTACAAACAATTGTTAAGTGGTTTGGGTGTGACTCTTGCCCTTGCACTTCTCTCTTTCGCCATTGCTATGGTGATCGGTGTTATCTTTGGGATGTTTAGTGTTAGCCCTTATAAATGGCTCCGCTGGACTGCTGAAATCTTTGTCGATGTTATTCGTGGGATCCCACTCATGATCCTCGCCGCCTTCATCTTCTGGGGAATTCCAAACTTGATTGAATCGGTCACAGGTCATCAATCCCCAATCAACGACTTTGTCGCAGGTACCATTGCCCTCTCTCTCAATGCTGCTGCCTATATCGCAGAAATTGTCCGTGGGGGGATCCAAGCTGTACCGATTGGACAGATGGAAGCCAGCCGAAGCCTTGGGATCTCTTATGGCAAGACCATGCGCAAGATCATCTTGCCACAAGCAACCAAACTCATGCTTCCAAACTTTGTTAACCAATTCGTCATTGCCCTGAAAGATACGACGATCGTATCTGCGATCGGATTGGTAGAACTCTTCCAAACTGGTAAGATCATCATCGCTCGAAACTACCAAAGTTTCAAGATGTATGCGATCCTTGCCGTCTTCTACCTCGTGATTATCACCTTGCTAACACGATTTGCAAAAAAATTAGAAAAGAAGGTTAACTAATGGCTAAATTAAAAATTGATGTCCATGACCTCCATAAATACTACGGTGAAAATGAGGTCCTAAAAGGAATTTCAACAAAATTCTATGAAGGGGATGTGGTTTGTATTATTGGACCGTCCGGTTCTGGTAAATCGACCTTCCTTCGTAGTCTCAATCTCCTCGAAGAAGTTACAAAAGGTCAAATTACCGTAAATGGATATGATCTAACCGATCCAAAAACCAATGTTGATTTGGTCCGTGAAAATATCGGGATGGTTTTCCAACACTTCAACCTCTTCCCACACATGAGCGTCCTTGAAAACATTATGTTTGCGCCAGTAGAGCACAAACTGATGACCCGTGAAGAAGCTCAAAAAGTCGGGATGGAATTGTTGGAAAAAGTTGGACTCGCAGATAAAGCCGATGCCAATCCAAACAGCCTTTCCGGTGGTCAAAAACAACGTGTGGCTATCGCACGTGGACTTGCCATGAATCCAGATATTATGCTCTTTGACGAACCTACTTCTGCCCTTGACCCTGAGATGGTTGGAGATGTATTGAACGTTATGAAAGAATTGGCAGAGCAAGGCATGACCATGATCATCGTTACCCACGAGATGGGATTTGCCCGCCAAGTAGCCAACCGAGTCATCTTTACCGCAGACGGTGAATTCCTCGAAGATGGCAAACCAGACCAAATCTTCGACAACCCCCAACACCCACGCTTGAAAGAATTCTTGGATAAGGTTCTAAACGTTTAAAAAATAGTGGTTTTTGAAGCATCTAGCAATTTTGCTAGATGTTTTTTTAGACGAAAAAAGAGGCTGGAACAAAAGTCCTAGCCTCTCAATTATTTTTGGATTGTTGAGCAAGACGCAGTGGTTGAGTGGGCTCTACTACGCTGATTTCATCAGCTTTTACAGCCCTACTCAACTGTGCGGAGGTGGGACGACGAAATCGAATTCTAACGAATTACCGATTTCTGTCCCACTCTCTTTTCATTTTAACTAATCTGTTGCTGTGCTGTCTGCATTTTGTAGTAAACACCTTGCGCTTGCATTAGCTCTTCATGAGTACCATGTTCAACAATGTCGCCATCCACCATGACAAGGATCATATCGGCATTTTGAATGGTCGATAAGCGGTGAGCGATGATGAAGCTGGTCCGTCCCTTCATGAGCTGATTAAAGGCATCTTGAATCAAGACCTCAGTCCGAGTATCGATGGAGGATGTAGCCTCATCCAAGATCAAAATCTTAGGAACTGAAAGGAAAACACGCGCAATCGTTAAGAGTTGGCGTTGACCTTGAGACAAAGACTCTCCAGCATCTGAAAGATAAGTATCATACCCTTGTGGCAACTGCCGAATGAAGAAATCTGCATTGGCCGCTTTGGCTGCTTCTATGACTTCTTCTCTAGTTGCATCTGGACGAGAAAAGGCAATATTTTCATGAATGGTCCCAACCTTGAGCCAGGTTTCTTGCAGAACCATACCAAACTGTTGGCGGTAAGAAGCACGGGTGTAGTCCGTAATTGGCACCCCATCAATCGTGATCTCTCCAGAATTAACAGGGTAGAAACGCATGAGCAGATTAATCAAGGTCGACTTTCCTGCTCCTGTAGGTCCTACAATGGCAACCTTACTGGCAGCTGGAACCTGAATAGTTAAATCTTTGATCAAGGTCCGACCCAAATCATAGCCAAATGTGACGTGTTCAAAACCAATCGCACCTTTAACATCCTGACTTTTCAGGACCCGTTGCCCCGTCTCTTCGACCTCAGCTTGATCCAAGACGCTGTACAAGCGCTCTGCGCAGGCAAGGGCACTTTGGAGTTCTGACAAGACAGAGGAGATATCATTAAAGGGCTTGGTGTATTGGTTGACATAATTGAGGAAGGTCACCAATTGACCAACAGTAAAGTGAGATCCCGAAATAATGCGTACAGCACCAAATCCAGCCACTACTGCATAAATCAAGGCATTCACAAAGCGAGTGGCAGGGTTGACAGTTGAAGAATAAAAGACAGCGGATTGGGAATAATTGGCATAGCTTTCATTCGTCCCCTTAAAAGCCGTACGGAATTGATCCTGAGCATTAAAGGACTGGATCAAACTTTCCTGGGTCAAGGACTCTTCGATCAACTGAGTTTGAAGACCACGCGCCTTGGTCTGCTTTTGGAAAAGCGTATAAGAACGCTTGGCAATAAAACGAGCAATCACCAGGGATAAAGGGGTCAAGACCAGAACCGCCAACATCATAAAGAAATCCAATTCTGCCATGGTCACGATGGTGACAAGAATGGTTAAGAGGCCAACAAAGAACTGGTTAAAGACCATCAGAAGACCACTGTTGAGTTGCTCTACATCGGTCGTGAGGCGACTGACGAAGTCCCCGCTCCCTTGTTTATCTAGATAAGACAAGGGCAAGCGGTGTACTTTTTCCATCACTTCTGCTCTCAGGCTTTGGCTAAACCGATAGACCAATTGATTGTAGAGAAGAGGATTGATCCATTGGATCAAGGTATTGGCCACAATGACCAGAACCATTTGGATCAAAACAGGCCATAAGACTGTCATCCCTTGAGGATTGATGACTAAATCAACTGCATGTCCGATCAGGATCGGTAACCAAACCGTTAAGGCCACTTGAGCGATGGTTCCAAGACTAGCTAGAATCAGGAGCCCGGGATGGTGAGCAAAATCTCTAAACAGACGTTTTAAATAACTAGAACGTTTTTGACTCATGCTTCCTCCCTCCTGTGTTGTGAATAATGAATTTCTTGATAAATCTCATTGGTAGACAAGAGGAAATCGTGATTTCCCAGTCCTACTTGATGGCCCTTGTTCAAGACTAAAATCTGATCAGCAGACTTGAGACTATTGGTTCGTTGTGATACTAAGATCAAACTCGTATCACTCAATTCTTCTTTAATCGATTTTAAGAGACGAGCTTCCGTCAAATAATCCAAGGCGGAGGTTGAATCATCCAACATCAAGAAAGGAGCCTTCTTCAAAAGGGCACGCGCAATGGTCAACCGCTGACGTTGGCCTCCTGAGAAATTTCGCCCAAAGGCTTCCACTGGCTCATCGAGTTGTCCTTCTTTTTCACGGACAAAATCAGCCGCCTGAGCTGTTTCTAGGGCCCACCACAAATCATCATCCGATAGATTTTCTTCCATCCCTAGTAAGAGATTAGAGCGGATAGTCCCTCGAAAGAGCTCTGCCTTCTGTGGGACAACAGCTACCCAGTCCCGCCACTCCTTGAGAGTTTTAGGAGAGTGAGCTTGATGATAGAGGGCTAATTTTCCCTGACTCACAGTATACAAATGACTCAATAACTGAACCAGGGTGGATTTCCCTGATCCTGTACCACCGATAATTCCCAACATCTGTCCATGATCCAGATCAAAGGAAATATTTTCTAGAGCTGGGCTTGAAGCCGTTGGATAAGTGAACGAAACTTTCTGGGCGCTGATCGCTTCTTGCTCTGTTGCAGTTTCTACTGGCAAAGCTTCAAGGAGGTTTTCTTCCTTCAAATCAAAAATCTCTTGGACACGCTTGGCAGAAATATAGCTGACATTTAAAGACGTGACCAGCATAGCCAGCTTGATCAATTCTGTTAAAATTTGTAATAAATAATTGACCAAAGCGACCAACATCCCTTGGGTGAGAAGGCCAGCAGAGATATTCAATTGTCCCTGCCAAATGACACAAACCAAGGTCGTATTGACCACAAGGAAGGTCAAGGGACTCACCAAACTAGACCAGATACCAGCGCGAATTTGCCAGATCTTGTAGTCCTGATTGACCTCTCTAAAATCCTCTAATTCACTAGCATCTTGTCCAAAGGCCCGAATCACCCGCATCCCTTGAAATTGCTGACGCGTCACCGTAACCATTCGGTCTGTGATTTTCCGAATCTTAGCAAATAGCGGATTGACAATCCGTGACATGATCACAATAATCAGGGTTAAAATCGCCACCATCCCCAAGAACCAAAGGGTTAGTTTAGGACTGATGGTGAAAGCCATGATGATAGAACCAAAGACAATAATCGGTGCTCTCAAAAAGAGGCGCAAGAATTGGTTGATCCCAACCTGGATTTGATAGGTATCAGAAGTGAGACGAGTTACCAAACTAGAAGTACCGATCCTATCGCGCTTGTCCTTTGGAAGTGATAAGATCTTCTCATACAAATCCTTGGTCATCTCGCGGGTAAAACCGACAGCTGCCTTAGAAGAAAAATACTGGGCCGTAATAGCTACGACAACACCAAAGCTCGCAAATAAAAACAAAACACCTACCGTCATCACCACTGCGCTCGTTTCCTTTTTGGGAATGACCTGATCGACTAAGTGGGCGATGATTAAGGGGACACACAATTCAAAAATAGCTTCTAAAAGTTTAAATACGGGCCCTAGAAAAGTTTCCCATAGATAGCCCTTAAAATACTTCAATAATGATTTCATACGACTCGATTCTTTTTTTTAATGGATATACATATTTTACCACAAATTCTTAAGATGAAAAAACTCTCCCTGCAGAGCAGAGAGAGTTGAATACTGGCCAGATGAAGGTCAGAAATCTTATTCCTTCTTTGTTACCTTACTTAAGATCTTTCCCATTTTCCCCAATCCAAACATCAAGAGAGGGAAAGAGAATAGCGTTATAAGGCCTAATACGATAAAGACTGCTACAAAGCAACAGCTATCAATGAACCAACCAGTCAAAGGGAAGATGACAATCATAAATAGACTAAACATCATCGAATTGATACTCAGCATGGTTGCTCGTACACTGGAAGGCAGATAAGCCTGTAAATCATTGTAGTAGATGGGTTGATAAACGGCATAAAGGGCATTGGTCAAGAGATAGACACTCAGATATGCGAATGGAGTCTTTACACCTACCAAAAGCAAGACCAAACCTGTCAGTGCAACCAGAATCGGAAAGACTTGATTACTATTCCATTTTTTCCCGATTTGACTGGCCAAATAAACCGCTAGGAGATTGAATCCACTACCAATTAACATGATGAGCGAAACTTGCCAACTGGCTAAGTCACTGATTTTCTGTTGGTAATAAAAATAAAACATACACATGATGGTCCCTACCAACTGATAGGTGAGCATCCAGTAAAACAAGACTGGTTTGTCCTGCCATTCTTGTTTCACTACCTCCAATATCCGCTTTAAGGTCAAGTGACTTCGTTCATCACTCTTGCTCTCTGGCTCCTTCATGAGAAAAATCAATAGAATGGAAAGCAAGGAAAGGCCAATGGAAATATAGTAGGTCCAAGCCAATGCTCCGTGAATAAAGAAGCCTGCCACCACTGTTCCTAACGTTCGGGTGACTTCGGCCACACAAGACAAAAAGCTAGAAATCTGAAGATAACGGTCCTTTTGGCCCGCTTCCACCGCTGAATCAAATAAGAAAGCCGTACTGGTCCCTGAGTCAAAATTATAAGACCAAGCATTGACCATCATAGCAATGGCATAGATCCAAAAATTCCCCTGACCAAATAAAATCAAGATAGAAGATCCAATACTGGACAAGCGAGCTAAATAGAGATTGGTCTTGTAGCTAAAGCGATCGGCTAACATACCAGATGGGATCTCACACAAGAGACTCGTCCCATGAAAGATACTCTCTAATAGACCGATTTGTAGTAAGGAAAGGCCATTTTGAATAAAAAAGAGAATCCAAAAACTGGTGATACCAAAATAAGATGTAAATTCCAGACCTGCTAGGAGTGAAATATTGCGTTTGTAAGTTCTTTTAAACATTGTTTTTCCTCTTTCAATAGATTATATAAGTGTTTCTAAAAGACTTACTTAGAGTTGCCTACATTTTCTCAACCTCCTTCATTTTTCTTGATTCATTTCTTGACGCAGCTGGGCCACTTGATTAGACAAGGACACCAACAATTCGGTTTGCAACTTTTGAATTTCCAGTAAATCCGTCTGGTCTTGTTGCACCATATGATCAATCTTCGTATGCAGTAAGCGAATTTCTCGTTCCGACTCCATATTGACATTAAAGTCATTTCGCGCTTGCAGGCGATCATAATCTGCCGCCCGGTTTTGGCTCATCATGATCAAAGGAGCTTGAATCGCCGCAATCGTAGAAAGTGCCAGATTCAGCAAGATGAAAGGGTAAGGATCAAAATTCCAGCCAAAGGGATGCAAGACATTAATCAACATCCAAATAGCCATCATCAGGATAAAACTAATGATAAAAGTCCATGAACCACCAAAGCGTGCGACAGAATCCGCCACCCGCTGGCCGAAGGTATAGCTGGCTGTCAAGCGGTCTTCAACGTTAAAGGGACGCTCGCTTTCAGGCATGACAGCTGTCACCTGCTGTTTAATCGCTTCGTTTTTATCATTGGCACGATCAATAATCTGACCTAGATAATACATACAATATTGGCTCAAATTTTTATACGTGATAAAATCATCCATTTGACTTTCAGGATAGGAAGTCTTGAGCATCTGTTGAATGGAATGGTCCAGATCCGCAATCAAAGATCCTTGGCCTTCCTCGTATTCTTTCCCATCAATGATGTCTATTTTCAGCATTGAAATTCCTTTCATAGTTTTTTGAAGCAGATAAAAGTGAAAAACGCCTAATGGCGTTTTTACGTCTATTAAGGTTTGATACGATGCAACATACGTGGGAATGGAATAGCTTCACGGATGTGTTTAGTACCAGCCGCGAAGGTAACCATCCGTTCAATCCCAATACCAAATCCACCGTGTGGAACTGTACCGTATTTACGAAGATCAAGGTAGAATTCATACTCTGTACGATCCATGCCAAGTTCATCCATTTTTGCAACAAGGGCATCGTAGTCTTCCTCACGCATAGAGCCACCGATGATTTCTCCATAGCCTTCTGGAGCAAGCAAGTCTGCACAAAGCACGCGCTCTGGATTTCCAGGAACTGGTTTCATGTAGAAGGCCTTGATAGCTGCTGGGTAGTTCATGACAAATGTTGGCACACCAAAGTGGTTTGATATCCAAGTTTCATGTGGTGAGCCGAAGTCATCACCATGTTCCAAATGCTCATAATCCGCATCTTCATCATTTTCATGCTCTTGCAAGAGATCAATGGCTTCATCATAGGTGATCCGTTTGAATGGTTCAGCAATGTAGCGTTTCAAGAGCTCCGTATCACGCTCCAATGTTTCCAATGCTTGAGGAGCACGGTCCAAAACACCTTGAAGAAGAGCTTTGACATAAGCTTCTTGCAAGTCAAGTGACTCATCGTGTGTCAAGTAAGAGTACTCAGCATCCATCATCCAGAACTCTGTCAAGTGACGACGAGTCTTAGATTTTTCGGCACGGAATACTGGACCAAAGTCAAAGACGCGACCAAGGGCCATAGCACCAGCTTCAAGATAAAGCTGACCTGATTGGCTCAAGTAGGCTGGTGTTCCGAAGTAGTCTGTTTCAAACAGTTCAGTTGAATCTTCCGCCGCATTTCCTGAAAGAATTGGGCTATCAAACTTCATGAAACCGTTCTTATCGAAGAACTCATAAGTTGCATAGATAATAGCATTACGGATTTGCATCACAGCAACTTGCTTGCGTGAACGAAGCCACAAATGGCGGTTGTCCATCAAAAAGTCTGTACCGTGTTCTTTTGGAGTGATTGGGTAATCTTGTGATTCACCGATCACTTCAATATCTGTGATATCGAGCTCATAACCAAATTTAGAACGCTCGTCTTCTTTAACAATCCCTGTTACAAAGACAGATGTTTCTTGGCTCAAGCGTTTGATGGTATCAAATTTTTCAAGACCCACTTCTTCTCCAAATTTTTCGATAAAGTTTGGTTTAAAAGCCACACCTTGGAAAAAGGCAGTACCGTCACGCAATTGCAAGAAAGCAATTTTTCCTTTACCTGATTTGTTGGCCACCCAAGCACCGATGGTCACTTCTTGACCAACGTAATCTTTTACTTCGATGATAGTAATCCGTTTTGTCATCATTCATCTTCCTTTTCTCGTTAAACTTGTCCGAAGACATTATCTTCTTAATTGTATCATAAAAAGGCTTTCAGTGCTAGATTCTACCTGTGAAAACTAGATTTTTTTAAAAGAAAAAGATCCCCAGCTCATTACTAAGGATCTTGCGATTTTATTTTTCCATAAAGGCCTTGAGGCGGCGAACAGCTTCTTTCAGGGTATCCAAATCTGTCGCATAAGACAAGCGAACATTTTCAGGGGCACCAAAGCCAGCTCCCGTTACTAAAGCAACCTCTGCTTCTTCTAAAATTGCTGTGGTAAATTCCGTCACATCCGTATAGCCCTTCATCTCCATGGCCTTCTTGACATTTGGGAAGAGATAGAAGGCTCCTTGAGGTTTGATGGCTTCAAAACCAGGTACTTCATTCAACAAAGGATAAATAGTATTTAAGCGCTCTTCAAAAGCTTGACGCATGATCTCAATAGAAGATTGATCTCCTGTGAGGGCTTCGATTGCAGCATATTGGGAAACGGTTGTTAAGTTGGAAGTTGTTTGGCTGATCACCTTGGCCATGGCTCCAATAATCTCTGGATCACCCACTGCAAAACCAACCCGCCAACCAGTCATAGCATAGGTTTTAGAAACTCCGTTAATCACGATAGTTTGCTTGCGAATCGCTTCTGATAAGCTAGAAATAGGCGTAAAGGTATTGCCATTATAGACCAATCGCCCATAGATATCGTCTGCCAAAATCAAGATGTCATGTTCGACAGCCCAATTTCCGATTGCCTCGAGTTCTTCTTTACTGTAGATCATTCCTGTTGGATTGGATGGCGAGTTCAGCAAGACCACCTTGGTCTTGTCTGTCCGTGCTGCTTCCAGTTGCTCTACCGTAGCCTTGAAGTGATTTTCTTCTGTTGTTTGGAAAGTAACAGGTGTGCCTTCTACCATCTTGACCTGGTCTACATAAGAAACCCAGCAAGGGGTTGGAATGATGACTTCATCTCCTGGATTAATGACAGAAGTAAAGAAGGCATAGAGGATAAACTTGGCACCAGTACCGACCACTACTTCATTACGGTTCACAGCATAGCCATAAAACTCTTTCATATAGTCGCTAATGGCATCCTTCAATTCTGGAAGTCCAGATGCGACCGTATAAAAGCTAGCGCGACCATCCTCAATGGATGCGACTGCTGCTTCTTGAATATTTTTTGGAGTCGCAAAGTCAGGTTGACCCAGGGTCAAACTTAAGATATCACGACCTTCTGCTGCCAAAGCTTTGGCACGCGCATTTGCAGCCAAGGTCACACTTTCTTCCATTTCCAATACACGATTTGATAACTTCATATTTCCTCCTCAAATCCTAAAAAACACCGGTGACTTTTCCAGTCTTGAAATCCACCACATAATAGGAGCTCCCGGCCTTGACTTCCCAGATCGGTTTGCCTTTAAAGCGTCCAAAAGTTACCCAATCAATCGCGTCCCGACTCTTCTCTTTGACGACAGAAGCTGCCTCTTTGGAACTAACTCCTTCTTTCAAAGGGTAGGTATAGACTGCATCATCCGCCTGCGCCACCAAAACCGCTAGTTCTTGCCCCTCTTGGTCCTTGCCAATAAAGGAAAGATAGGCTTCTTTGCCATGAAAGAAACTCTCCGTCTCAATGGTCGCAATCGAAGAGTGAGACAGAGCTATTTTTCTTGCTTGCGCCATTTGATCCTGCAAGCGATCAGAAGTTTTTTCAGCAAGAAATAGCCAAGAAAAAAGGATCGTCAACACTAAGATACAGATTCCTATTATATGTTGCCATACTATAAAAAGATTATTTTTCTGTTTCACTCCCTCATTATACACCAAAGCTACCTAGAATTCTATAGATTTTCAAGAAAGAATTGTTACTAATATTTCATACCTGTTGCAATGTTTTAGTATAAAATTATTTGATAAACAAAGTAAAATTAACACCTTCGCTATCATTTGTTCATAGTTTAATAAATTTGTCACAATTTTGTAACTAATTTGAAAATAAAATTAAACGACAGAAATACTATTTATTGATAAAATATAGATATGGAAAATTTAAAGAGATTATTCAAAGAAGCAAACGTAGATTTAAAAACCATGATCGTCTTCCACAAGGCAGAACGATTGATCCGTGCGTCTGAGGCTCATATCTTTAAAAAGCACCAGTTGACACCAACTCAATTCTCTGTACTTGAGACCTTGTACAGCAAAGGCGATCTCCGCATTCAAGATCTGATTGATAGCATTCTTGCGACCTCTGGAAATATGACTGTGGTTATTCGCAATATGGTCCGCGATGGTTGGATTACACGCGAAACCGATCCAGAAGACCGCCGTGCTTATCTTGTATCTATTACAGATGCCGGTCGTAAAAAGATCGAAGAAGCTCTTCCAGATCATATCAAAAATATTCAACGCTTGATGCAAGTCTTTAATAGTGGCGAGCAAGCTGAGTTGACAGAACTCTTGAAGAAATTCAAACATATCGCCTAAGCCTACTGCTCAAGACGATTCTGACTCCAAAATCTTCTATTTTGGAGTTTTCATCGTGCATTCTCTTTATCTAACAGATCAAAAAATATTCCTGACGCTTCTCAGGAATATTTTTATTTATTCTTTCACAAAGACCCATTCTTTCTCTTGCGATAAATCCTCACGATAAGAGAAACCTGCTACTTCTAGTGATTTCAGATCTTCTAGATGGGTGATTTCTTCCTTCATCATGGCTGTCACCATGGCCCCACGTGCTTTCTTTGAAATCGTTGAGTGAATCTTCAGTGTCCCACCACGATTCTCCATGAATTTGATCCGAATCATTCGTTCACGAATGGCTTTTGAAAAGACCTGTTCAAACTCAGAAGACAAAAGAGATAAGATCTGTTCTTCACCTTCTACTGCCTGATCATAGTCCTCTTTCCAAAGTGCCTTTAAAGACCTTCCAGCTGGTTTTAACTTCATCATAAAATCCAAGCGATGGGGAGCAATCCCTGCATAGGCAGGTAGCACACCGTATAAAGCAGTCGTGATCAACAAATGCTCCTGCAGATAAGCCTGCTCTTTTTCAGATAAGTCTTGACGATCGATACTCCGGTACATGAGGCCGTCAAATAGCTCCAAAGCAGGATAGGTCTTGGCAGTCCCATCTATCAAAACCTCAATTCTTTCTTTTTCGATAAGGGCTCTTTCCTCTGAAATCCCGTAAAAGGCCGCTAATTTTTCTAGCGAGAATTCCTTCAAAGCCTGGAGGATTGTTTTTGTTTTCTGTGATAAGGGTTGGGGCTCGACGATACGAACCTGTTCGTTGAGTTCTTTAGCGGATGGAATTAAAATTTTCATAGGTCTATTGTACCATATTTTTCAAATTTTCTTGACAGGAGTTTTTATTAATGTTATTATCTAGTTATGAAAACTAGATTAAAGAAAGGTGAAGATTTAGTGTCCACTTTTTCCTATCCAACGTGGGAGCAACTGCCTGAGCTAGACCTCTATCTTGATCAGGTCCTACTTTATGTCAATAAAACCTGTGCACCTGTTCTCTCTTCTTCAGACAAGGGCTTGACGGCTGCTATGATCAACAATTACGTAAAACATGGTTATGTCGAAAAACCAGATAAGAAGAAATACCAGCGTAGACAGGTGGCTCGCTTGATTGCTATTACAACCTTAAAAACGGTCTTTTCTATTCAGGAGATCGCTTCTACCTTAAACTTCTTGCAGGACCAGGCAAGCTCAGATCTTCTCTATAATAGCTTTGTCGCTTATCTCAATGAGCAAAAAGAGCCGATCGCTCCCATCATTCGCTCTGCCTGTCAGACAGTTCAACTTTATCTTGAAACCCTATCTTATATTCAACCAGTAAAAACGGAGGAAGAAACTGATGAATTACACCATGAAACTAAGTAAAAAATTATCCTTTGGAGAAGAGATCGCAAATAGTGTAACCCATGCTGTTGGCGCCCTTCTCATGTTGATCTTGCTTCCGATCTCAGCAGTCTATAGCTTTGAGCAACACGGTCTTCTCAGTGCTTTTGGGACTTCTATCTTTGTGATCAGTCTCTTTTTGATGTTTCTGTCTTCGACCGTCTACCATGCCATGTCTTACGATTCACCTCAAAAGTATGTACTTCGCATTATCGACCATTCCATGATCTACATTGCGATCGCAGGTAGTTACACACCAGTTGTCCTTACCTTGATGAACAACTGGATGGGCTACAGCATTATCTTGATCCAATGGGGGACCACCATCTTTGGTATTCTCTACAAAATCTTTGCCAAAAAAGTCAATGAAAAGTTCAGTCTCGCTCTTTACTTGATCATGGGCTGGTTGGTTATCTTTATTATTCCCCAAATCGTTAGCCAAACCAATCCGATCTTCTGGGGTCTCATGCTCATGGGCGGTCTGTGCTACACGGTTGGAGCTGGCTTTTATGCTAAGAAAAAACCATACTTCCACATGATTTGGCACCTCTTCATCCTTGCAGCTTCTGCTCTTCAGTATTTAGCCATCGTTTACTTTATGTAATACTGCCACCACTCTTCGGAGTGGTTTTTTTGTGATTTTTTCTGTACAATAGTAAAAAACTGTATGGGGACAGTCAGGATGAAGACGAGCAAATACCAACAAATTATTCATGTACTAAAAAAAGCCATTCAAGATGGAAAACTGGAAACTGGAGAGAAAATTCCCTCCGTTCGCCAGCTAGCTAGTCAATTTTCTTGTAGTAAGGACACAGTCCAACGAGCCTTGCTGGACTTGACTTACCAGCACTTCCTCTATGCTAAGCCTCAAAGTGGCTACTATGTTTTGGAGCAAGAACCTAATCGACATGAGGATCTTCCACTAAAATTAGAGAAAGACCGCAACCAGGCTTTCGAGGACTTTCGGACCTGTATCAATGAAACCTTGATTGGACGGGAGAATTATCTCTTTAATAACTTTTCGGACCAAGCAGGCTTACTCGAAGTACGCCAATCCATTCAAGGCTTATTGAAGGAAGAAGGTATTTATTCGACTGCAGATCAGATTGTTTTGACTGCTGGTACTCAACAGGCGCTTAATATCCTCAGCCAGATTGACTTTCCCAATAAAAAATCGCAGATCTTGATCGAGCAACCGACTTATCACCGGATGAACCAACTCTTAGATTCACAGCAACTTGCCTACCGGACCATTCAACGTAATTTAACGGGGATTGATCTTGAGGAGCTTGAAGAGATTTTCAAAAGTGGCCATATCAAATTCTTCTACACGATCCCCCGTTTTCACTATCCGCTTGGCCATAGCTATTCGACCAAGCAGAAAGAAGCGATCTTGCAACTAGCTGACCAATATGATGTCTACCTTGTTGAGGACGACTATTTGGGAGATCTTGATAGCAGTAATGCTCCATCTTTTCATTATTTGGATCAAAAGGACCGGGTCATCTATATCAAATCTTTTTCGACCAATCTCTTTTCTGCTCTTCGCATCACTTCCATGATCCTTCCCCAAGCCCTTCTTAAGCCGGTCTTGACCTATAAGACGATTCTGGACTATGATAGCAATCTGATCATGCAAAAGGCTTTGAGTCTCTACATTGATAACGGTATGTATCTGACCAATAAAAAGCGACTCTTGGCCAGAAAAAAAGAAGAAGAAGCCAGTCTAAAGACCTTGATGGCCCAGTCTCCTCTTCTTCCTCATCTGACCCTGACCCACGATGGGATCCTTTTAGAACTCAGCCAAGTTCAATCCCTTGCTGCCTTAAAACACAGTGGACTTCCGCTTGATTTCTTTGAAGCAGCCTACATCGCTTCTTGTCCTTATCAACTCGCCAAGATCAAATCGGCAGATGTGACCAATGTTTTACCAAAGCTTACGCCTTTTTTTGAAAGAGAAACCCTCATATAGACTATACGAGGGTCTTTCTTATTTCTTCAATTGCTCATAAACAAGTTTGGCATTTTGAAGGCCGATCCGATAATCGAGGCGGATCAGGCGAATCGCTTCCATCTCTGGTTCTTTGAGGTACTTCTCTCTTTGTTCCTTGGAAATACTACCTGGTTTTAGAAGATAATGAGTAAATTGATTTCTGACTCTATTGAGCTCAACTTGAAGGGTGAAGTAGAGTCCAAATAAGACAATCACAACTCCCATCATGATCAGATCGTTTGACATGGTGTATGCTCCCTTTTTCTGTTCTTTTCTTTATTTTACAGCTTTCAAGAAAGAAAAACAAGGTTAAATTTGCATTTAGACCTTGTTTGTCCTTATTTCATCATACCGGCCTGGAGATCATACATTTTCTTATACGTTCCTCCTAGAGCAATGAGTTGATCGTGATTGCCTGATTCGATGATTTTTCCTTTATCGAGAACATAGATGCAATCGGCATCTTGGATGGTAGAAAGACGATGGGCAATGGCAATGGTTGTCCGCCCTTGGCGCATCTTCTTCAGAGAGTTTTGGATCATCTCTTCCGTCTCTTGGTCGATATTGGCAGTGGCCTCATCCAAAATGAGGATCTTAGGCTGAGCAGCAATGGTCCGGGCAAAAGCCAGAAGCTGACGCTGACCGGTCGATAAGGTAGAACCCCGCTCTGTTACCGGATGATCATAGCCACCAGGTAGACTCTCAATAAAGTCTGCTACATCCACAAATGCAGCTGCTTGTCGGATTTCCTCATCTGTCAGTTCTTCATGATACATTCGGATATTAGAAGCAATGGTTCCATGATAGAGGAAGGGTTCCTGCAACACTAGACCAATGGACTTGCGCAAGGCTTCCTGGCTATAGTCCTTGATATCCTGTCCATCAATCAAGATCTGGCCACGATCAAATTCATAAAAGCGCATGAAGAGATTGATAATAGAGGATTTACCAGAACCAGTATGACCAACAAAAGCGATGGTTTGTCCGTTTTTGACCTCAAAGGAGATATCTTTTAGGACATCCCGTTTGCCATCATAAGAAAAAGATACATGGTCAAAGCGAATATCTCCCCGCTCGATTTCTTTCAGGCTACCAGCTTGCTTGGGCTCATAGTCGTCTCGATCCATCATCTCAAAGACACGCGCTGCTGAAATGGTAGAGGTCTGCAAGGTTGCAAAATTTTGAGTGACATCAATCAAGGGCTGGAAAAGCTGGCTAACATACTGGATAAAGGCATAGATAAGACCTGCTGTAAAGCCAGAGGACTGCCAATTTAGGCCGAAAAAGGTTAGAATAACCGCATAAGCCAGAACCTGTAACAGGGTCATAGCTGGCCTCAAAAAGAGGGAATTGACATCCACAGATCGGTTGGCGTAATCCAAATGTTCCCCATTAATCTGTTCGAATTCATCCGTCAAGCGCTTTTCTTGACGAAAGGCCTGCACGATCCGCATTCCTTCAATGGATTCCGATAATTTTACATTGATATCTGATAATTTTTGTCGGGTCATCTTGACCAAGCGATTGGATAACTTGCGATAGAGACGGATGGAAAACCAAATAATGGGAAGAAAAGGCAGGATCCAAATGGTCAAATGCCAGTCCAAACTAAACATGGTTACCAGGGTGACTAGAAAGAGTAAAAAGGATGAAACCAGGCTTGAAAAGACCGTAGAAAACATATCTGCGACTGCCTGTGTATCATTGGTCACACGCGAGACAATCGAACCTGCTGCTGTCTGGTCATAAAAGGACATGCCCAGTCTTTGAAGATTTTTGAAAATATCTAGACGGATATCTCTTACGATGGAATTGGATACACGCGCAAAGGTTAACTGGCTCAGGTAAGTTGCCAGCACACGCCCAATGAATAACCCATAGTAGAGAATCAAAAACTGAAAAGCTGTCAGTACTGGAGAGCCGGCTTCTGTTGGATCCACTAGGTGGTCAATATACCAGCGAGCTGCAAGAGGGATCGCCGTCAATAACAGACTAGTTAGGAAGGTAAAGGCTAAGGCTAGGGCCGTTAACCATTTATAACGCCACATGTAAGTCAAGAGCCGCTTCATCACATGAGCTTCAGATGTTTTCATTCAGCTTTCCCTCCATTTCTTCTGATAATTGTTGGGCTTGGTAGGTTTCATAGTACCAACCTTTTTGAGCCATTAATTCCTCGTGATTTCCTCGCTCTTTAATCTGTCCATTCTCCATTACCAGAATCAAATCCGCATGAACGATCGCTGATAGGCGATGGGCTGTGATGATCGTTGTTTTCCCCTTGCGTTCCTGCTTCATATTTTCAATGATCTGGTGCTCCGTTTTAGCATCTACTGCAGAAAGTGAATCATCCAAGATCAAGATCTCAGGATTCATGACCAAAGCACGACTCATGGCAATCCGTTGCTTTTGTCCGCCAGAAAGAGAGACCCCTCTCTCTCCCAGCACTGTCTCCATCTGGTCTGGCATGGCCAGAATATCTTCATAAACCCCACAAGTTCTCAGAGCCTTCATTACCTCTTCTTCCTCGATCTGTGGATCTGAAAAAGCGACATTCTCGCGAATGGTCATGGCAAAGAGGATCTGATCTTGAGGGACGTAACCGATCAAGCTTCGAAGATCTTCTAAGCGATAATGTTTGATGGAGATCCCATTTAGCAAGATATCTCCCTGCTCCAAGTCATACTCTCTAAGCAAGAGACGCAACAAGGTGGTCTTTCCAGATCCAGTTGGTCCTACAATTCCAAGGGTTTGCCCTTTTTCTAAATGAAAGGCAACCTTCTCAAGGACAGGCTCTTTCTCATAGGCGAATTCTTCAATGTCATATTCCAAATCGCCATTTTGAATGACTGTAACTGGTTGACTTGGATCTTGGATATCAGGTGTTTCTGCTAAAAGTGTCTCAATCCGATCATAGGAAACGCTAGCACGCTGACTAATATTAAACAAGAAGCCCATGGCTTGAAGGGGCCAGACGAGCATATTGAGATAGGTAATAAAGGTTACGATTTGTCCAACCGTCAGGCTCCCTTCCTGAACAAATAGACCTCCGAAGTAGAGCGTCAAAACATAGGAGAGACCGACAAAAAGAAGAGTAGTCGGATCAAACAAAGCATTGTAACCGGCTGAAGTCATATTTTTTCGAAAGACTATCTGATTGGTCTTTTCAAAAGCACGAATCTCATCTGCCTGAAAGCCAAAGGATTTGGTCACCTTGACTCCTGATACTGATTCCTGAACAAAGTTGTTCAGCTCTGAGAAGCCTTCTTGGGCCTCTTTGAAGGCTTTGTGGTTTTTGCGGCCAATGGCGGAAGTCACTACCACCATAACCGGTAGGGGCAAAATAGCCAAGAGGGTTAAGCGCCAATCAATCATGAAAAACATGCTGACCAGGGTCACCAAGGCTGTCACAGAAGCATCTACAGCAGACATGACTCCACCACCAGCAAACATGGTTACCGCATTGATATCATTAGTAGCATGGGCCATGAGATCCCCTGTCCGATAACGCTGATAAAAAGACGGAGACATGAGCGTAAATTGCTTGAACAAACGGTAACGCAAGATCCGAGCCAACTTATTGGCCGTTCCAAAAATATAGCGTCTCCAGACAAAACGAAGGCCATACATGGCTAGAGCTGCGAGGACCAAAAGGGCAATATCCACAACTAACTGCCCTAGTGTCAGCCTTCTTTTATCGATCAAATCGATCACAAGTCCCATGATTCTTGGAGGAATGAGGTTTAAAAAGCTAACCAAGATCAAGGACCCTATCCCGATCAAGTAGCGCTTCTTCTCTAAATTAAAAAACCAAGATAATTTCCTCAACAGATTCATCTTATTTCCCCTTTTTGGTGAGTTGCCAGCTACTATCCACTAGAGCAAACAAGTCCTCATCAGTAATTGTTTCATCTAGAGGGATACTCACCCAATAGTTTTTATTCATATGAAAAGCTGGATAAATCCCTTTCTGCTGGATGAAATGGGCTACTTGATCAGACTTAACATTCAAAACTTCTATTTTCCCAGACTTGCCAGCATCCAGTTTTTTCCAATCAATGGTCATAAAGACACCATACCACTTGAGGGTGTCTCGGTGGCGAATGGCACCGGATTCCGGAGATCTCTCCCACAAATACTCAATCGTTCCCTGATAGTGCAGGGAGATATAGGCCATGAGACGCTTGGCTTGAGGATAGAGAAATTCTTCTACCTCAAAACAAGCTTGCCGAATCCTTGCAAGACTTTCCTGACAGGCTTCCCTGACTTGGCCGACGAAATTTCCTTGTAGCTGTTCCAGATGGATCTGGATATACTCGTCCCCTGTATCCTGATCATAGACCTGAAAAGAAATCTTCTGGTCGCAGACACGGACCTTTAAGAGAAAAGTGTCAGATAAGACGGGACACTGGTACTCATAGCCTACCCCTCTCTTCTCAAATCCGTAAGCCAATCCCTTTTCTGGCTGAAAGGTGTACCGGTCAAAATAATGCTCTAAAAACATTTTCTCTCCCTTATTCATTTTTGCACTAGAAGAGGCTGGAAACAACGTCCCCAACCTTGATAACGGATCTTCAAAACTACTTCAAGCAGTGATCGTTTCTTCTTTAAAACACGATGCGCGTGCCATGCAGTTGACAAACGCCCAATTGCTCCAAAAAGAGCTGACGATTGTCAAGGGTCACACCTCCACCTGGCAGGATCTGAATTTTTCCCTTAGCCGCATCTAATAAACGATGATAGTGTGCAAAACGTTGCTCTAGTGGGTCACCTGGACTTCCAGCTCGTGATAAAATGCGGGCTACACCCTGATCAGAAAGCCACTCAATCGCTTCTAGCTGATCTGTATGAGCTAACTCATCAAAGGCCATATGAAAGACAACCTCTGCCTCTCCACAGGCTGCTAGTAAAAGCTGCATGATCCTCTGGTCCAACTTTCGATCGCTCGTCAGCGCTCCCAGCACAAAACAAGTAACCCCTATTTCTTTCGCAGCACGAATATCCGTCAGCATAGCTTCGACTTCCAGATCAGTATAGACAAAATCGCCACCTCGGGGTCGGATAATGACACATAGATCCACGGACTTCTCTCTTGTCAGTTTGATTGCTTCATTGATCACACCTATACTAGGTGTGGTCCCTCCTACTGCCAGGTTATCGCACAGTTCAATGCGACCTGCCCCAGCAGCAATCGCCTTATCAATATAAGTTAAATTCTCTGCACAAAATTCAAAGACAAGCATGACAACTCCAATTACAAAGACTTAAAACAAGGATATACTAACGGTTACCTTAGCATTGCCATTTTCCACTCTCGCTTTTGAGATGCTATAGCCTGCTTGAGGGATATCAAGGGTGATTTGATCACCATTCACTGTGAAGCCGCCTCCATTTTGATTGGATTGATCCTTCAAATAGTTGAGAACCAAGAATTTTGGAATGGGCATTTTCCCTAATTTAGCACCGGTAACGGTCAAATTCATGACATTGTTTTCAACTTGGCCGGTCATAGTTAAATCTAAATAGCTATCAACTGGTCCTAAGGAAACAGGAACTTTGACGTGAAGGTCATTGCCATCCATTCCTAGTGCCATCTTTTGATAGTCAGAATTGTCAAGGGCAGAACCAGCACTTGTTTTTACGACCTGACTCAATTGCACAGAATTGAGATTCAGCTCAGTTGAGAGTCCTTCAGTGCTTACAGAGGCGTTTGAAACAGCATTTTGAGCCAGCTCAATCAAAGAACTCCCTGCCTGCACATTTCTCAGCTGCTCCCCTTCAGGAATAGATCCAGGGACCAACAAGATCACTAATAACATAAATAAAACGATCACCATGCCAATCAGGCGTCTCATCCACTTAAACATCTGCTCCTCCAATACGTGTAAAGTTGTATTCTTATTGTACCCTAAATCTAAAGAAATTGCGACTATGAGGGGCCTTTAGAAAGCAAAAGAGAGAGTGAGACAGAAATCGGTCATTCGTTAGAATTCGATTTCGTCGTCCCACCTCCGCACAGTTGAGTAGGGCTGTAAAAGCTGATGAAATCAGCGTAGTAGAGCCCACTCAACCACTGCGTCTTACTCGACAATCCAAAAATAATTGAGAGGCTAGGACTTTTGTCCCAACCTCTCTCTGTGCATTATTTCGATTTAATGTAGTTAACACCATCTGCTTTTGGCGCAACTGCTTGTCCGAAGAAGGCTGCCAAGACAACCATGGTCAAGACGTAAGGCGCAATTTGCAAGTAGATGGATGGGATACCTTTAAGCAAAGGCAATTGATTCCCGATAACAGCCAAACTTTGTGAAGCTCCAAAGAAGAGACTAGCAAGCATGGCCCCGATTGGGTTCCATTTCCCGAAAATCATAGCCGCAAGGGCGATAAATCCAGGACCTACAATAGTAGTCACCGCGAAGTTAACAGAAACTGACTGAGCGTAAATGGCTCCTCCGATTCCTGCAAGGGCACCTGAGATCATCACTCCTAAGTAGCGCATTCTATATACATTGATTCCCAATGTATCTGCTGCTTGAGGGTGTTCACCAACTGAACGAAGACGCAATCCAAATTTCGTCTTGAACATGATAAACCAAGCAAAGAATGAAAAGAGAATCGCAACCCAACCGATGATGCTGGCATTGTTGAAGAAAATATCCCCAATCACCGGAATTTTAGATAAGACTGGAATCGATGTTTTCCCGAAGGCAACTTTGATATTATCAGTTTGTCCCTTGTTATACATCGCTTTAACAAGGAAGACGGCCAATGGAGGTGCCATCAAGTTCAATACCGTACCTGAGACGATATGGTCAGCACGGAAATGAATGGTTGCCACCGCGTGAATCAAGGAGAAGAGTACTCCAATCCCTGCAGCAACGATCAAGGACAACCATGGTGTCAAACTTCCTAACTCAGGCTCAAAAGTCAAGTTAAAGATAATACCTGAGAAGGCTCCCATAACCATGATTCCTTCTAGACCAACGTTAACAACCCCAGCGTGTTCTGAGTATGCTCCTCCGATACTTGTGAAGATCAGCGGCGCCGCATACACAATCATAGAGGAAACAAGAATACTTAAAATCGTTACAATACTCATTAGTTTGCTCCTCCTTTTTTAGCTGAACGCATCGAGATCATCTTTTCAATAATGTAGTGGGCACATACGAAGAAGATAATGGATGCTGTCACAATTTGAACGACTTCTTCAGGGATGGCAGCCGGCTTCATACCAACTCCCCCAATTTGAAGTGCTCCAAACAAGAAGGCAGCAAATGGAATACCAATTGGTGAATTCATCGCAAGAAGGGCTACGGCCATTCCGTTAAATCCAACACTCATCGAGCTGGTTTGAACGTAGACATTTGAGTAAATACCCAGACCTTCTGCTACCCCACCAATACCAGCAAGAGCACCAGAAATGATCATAGAAAGGATAATGGTCCGTTTTGCAGACATCCCTGCGTATTCTGCCGCATTCGCATTGAGACCAACGGCACGGATTTCAAAACCAAGTGTTGTTTTCTTCATCAAGAACCAGATGACCACCACTGCGATGATGGCAAAGAAGATCCCGATGTTCATTTGTGATTTGTCCGTCAAATTACGCAACCACTCCGTTTGGTAGACAGCGTTGGCTCCCACATCAATGGTTGAGTCCTTGTTTTTCATCAAGGAAGCTGGGAAGCTATGAATCAAGGCATTCCCACCATAGAGAACAATATAGTTCATCATAATGGTGATGATGACCTCACTGGTTCCAAGATAGGCACGAAGGAAACCAGGAATCGCTCCAATAAATCCACCTGCGATAGCCGCAATCAAAACGGTCATCGGAATCATCAGTAAGCGAGGCATATTTGGGAAGGAAAGGGCAAACCAAGTCGCCATGATCCAACCTGCAAAAGCCTGACCAGGAAGTCCAACGTTAAAGAAGCCGGCCCGGCTAGCTACTGAAAATCCAAGAGCAACCAAAATCAGTGGCCCCATGGCACGGGAAATATTTCCCCAACTCTTAATCGAACCAAAGGCTTTTTTAAACAGCAATTCATATCCCCAAAGGGCATCATAGCTGAAGGCCCACATAATAATGGCACCCAAGACCAATCCTAAAAGGACAGACACCAATGGAACGGCAATTTGTTTTAAATTCTTATTCATTTGATGCTCCCTCCTTTACTTGGCCTCCTGCCATGAGGATTCCAAGTTCTTGCTTATTCGTTGTTTCAGGGGTTACGATCCCTTGGATCTTCCCATCATGAATAACCGCAATACGGTCAGAAACATTCAAAATTTCATCTAATTCAAAGCTGACAACCAGAACGGCTTTTCCATTATCCCGTTCTTGAATCAAACGTTTGTGGATATATTCGATCGCTCCAACGTCCAATCCACGAGTCGGCTGACTAACGATCAAGAGATCTGGATCACGGTCAATTTCCCGAGCGATAATGGCTTTTTGCTGGTTCCCTCCAGAGAGAGCCTTAGCTGGTACCACTTCACTGGCTGCACGAACGTCAAACTCTTCCATCAACTTCTTAGCATAAGAAGTAATGTTTGGATAATTCAAGATACCATTCTTGCTAAGAGGTTCCTTATAGTAGGTTTGAAGGGCAATGTTTTCAGAGATCATCATATCAAGGACTAATCCATCCCGATGACGGTCTTCAGGGACGTGCCCTACCTTCATTTCTGTAATTTGACGTGGGCGAAGTCCTACAACATCCTTGCCTTTAATCTTGATTGAACCAGATTTTACCTTCCGTAGTCCTGTAATCGCTTGGATCAACTCAGACTGACCATTTCCGTCAATTCCTGCGATCCCGACGACTTCACCAGCACGAAGTTCCAGTGAAAGATTCTTAACAGCTGGGACTCCCCGGTTTTCGTTTACAACCAAGTTTTCGATCGACAAGACGACTTCTTTTGGTTGAGAAGGACCTTTCTCCGTTTTAAAGGAAACAGAACGACCGACCATCATTTCGGCCAAGTCTTGATTGGTAGCTCCACCAATCTCGACTGTCTCAATCGATTTACCACGGCGAATAACCGTTACGCGGTCTGAAACAGCACGGATTTCATCCAACTTGTGCGTAATCAAGATAATAGATTTTCCTTCATTCGCCAAGTTCTTCATGATTGTCATCAATTCTTCGATTTCAGCTGGTGTCAACACCGCAGTTGGTTCATCGAAGATTAGGATATCGGCTCCACGATAAAGCGTCTTTAAGATTTCCACACGTTGCTGCGCACCAACGGAAATATCCTCAACTTTAGCATTTGGATCCACTGCTAAGCCATATTTTTTAGACAAATCAAGGATATCTTGACTAGCTTTCTTAAGATCCAAAATACCATGTTTAGTGGTTTCAGACCCAAGGATAATATTTTCAGCAACAGTGAAGGCTTCAACCAACATAAAGTGTTGGTGCACCATTCCAATTCCTAAAGAAGCTGCTTTTGAAGGTGAGTCTAGGTTAACAGTTTTTCCATTTACCACGATGTCTCCGCTTGTTGGTTCCAACAAACCAGCCAGCATATTCATCAGGGTAGATTTCCCTGCACCATTTTCTCCAAGAAGTGCATGGATTTCACCTTTGCGCAACTGAAGATTAATCTTGTCATTTGCTACAAAGTCACCAAATTTTTTGGTAATCTCACGCATTTCGATGACATATTCATGTGTCATGGGGTGTTTCCTTTCAAAAATTTTTTATTTCAATAAAATCTGCTAGGCGACTAACAGATTTTATTGAGACAAAAATGTCTCACTTTAAAAGAAACGGCCCTTAAAGGGAGGGCCGCTCCAATCAAATATTATTTTTCAGGAACTTTAAGAGACCCGTCAAGGATTTTAGCTTTAGCATCTTCTACAGCTTTTTTAGCATCTGCAGAAAGGTTGTCAGTTGTCAAATCAACTCCACCATCTTTCAAGCTATAAGTAATCACTTTACCGCCAGGGAATTTACCGTCAGCAGTTTTCTTAGCCAAGTCTTTTACAGATTCTCCGACTTTCTTCAAGCTTGAAGCCAATACAAAGTTAGATTTTTTACCATCTTTAGAAGTGTATTCACCTTCAGCTTTTTGGTCACGGTCAACACCAAGAACCCAAACTTTTTCGTCTTCATTTTTCTTCTCGTTCAAGTCTTTAGCTTCAGAGAAGACACCTGCACCAGTACCACCAGCTACTTGGTAGATAACGTCTGCACCTGCAGCATATTGCGCAGCAGCAATTGTTTTACCTTTAGCAGAGTCACCGAATGAACCAGCGTAGTCTACTTGAACTTTGATAGATGGGTCAACAGATTTAACACCAGCTTCAAATCCAGCGCGGAACCGAGTGATAACTTCACTTTCCATACCACCTACAAAACCAACTTGTTTAGTTTTTGTAGTTTTTGCAGCAGCAATACCAGCAAGGTAACCAGCTTCGTTATCGGCATAAACAGCAGATGCTACGTTCTTTTGTCCTTCAATACGGTCATCGATGATGACGTAGTTCACATCTTCGTTGTCTTTTGCAGCTTTTTTAACAGAGTCGCTCAAGGCAAAACCAACACCAAAGATCAATTTGTAGTCGTTAGAAACAGCTTCATCAAGGTTTGTCGCATATTGAGATTCATCTGTTGATTGGAAGTAGTCAAATCCGTTCCCTTTAGAAAGACCGTTTTCTTTACCCCAAGCTTGCAAACCTTCCCAAGCAGATTGGTTGAATGATTTGTCATCCACACCACCAGTATCGGTAATGATAGCAGCTTTCAAATCTGTTTTAGATTCTGAGTTTGCGCTATCTTTTTTAGACGCACGATTCCCACATGCTGCAAGTCCGATAGCAGCGACAGTTACTAGACCAAGGCCTAGCCATTGTTTCTTGTTCATTACTGAACCTCCTAAATTATTGTGCAACATTGTTGCGAAGTATTGAAAGGGTCAAAAGACCGCCTCACAGACCTATTAAGTCAGGTCTGTAAAGGAATATGGAAGTAATTCCTTGACCGTCATCACGACCGTCGATTTATCTTTAGATACTAAAGTTACAGGAAGGTCTGGCTCAAAAAATTCAGCCATGACCTGGCGACAAGCACCACATGGAGAGATGGGCTTTTCTGTTTGCCCGTAGATAATGAGCTCTTGAAACTCACGAGCTCCTTCAGAAACAGCTTTAAAAATGGCTGTCCGTTCTCCACAGTTGGTTAATCCAAAACTGGCATTTTCGATATTGACACCTGTATAGATTTCTCCATCCTTCGTTAGCAGTACAGCTCCAATTGGGAAATGAGAGTAAGGCACATAGGCTCGTTTACTCACTTCAACTGCTAAGTTGATCAACTCAGTAGTCGCCATGAGCCACCTTTCCTTCCATGATGGCTACACCAGAAGAAGTCCCGATACGGGTCGCACCAGCTTCGATAAAAGCAAGAGCATCTTCATAAGAGCGAGCACCACCAGAAGCTTTAACACCCATGTCGGGTCCAACAGTTTGACGCATTAAGGCCACATCTTCTACCGTTGCTCCTCCAGTTGAAAAGCCAGTTGAAGTCTTCACAAAGTCTGCGCCAGCTGACTTAGCAATTTGGCAAGCAACGATCTTTTCATCATCTGATAAGAGACAAGTCTCAATGATGACTTTGACCAGCTTATCACCGCTCGCTTCGACTACAGCTTGGATATCTTCCTCAACTAGTGCTAAATTCTTAGACTTAAGAGCCCCGATATTCATGACCATGTCAATCTCATCGGCACCGTTTTGAATCGCATTTTTTGTTTCACACGCTTTGACAAATGGTGTATTTGCTCCTAAAGTAAAACCAATGACGGTACAAACTTTAACGTCTGAATCGCGCAAGCCCTCAGCCGCAAAATTCACCCATGTCGGGTTCACACAGACACTCGCAAAATCATAAGCCTTTGCTTCTTCGATCAGCTTTTCGATCTGTTCTTGTTGCGCATCTGGTTTTAAAAGAGTGTGATCGATATATTTATTTAACTTCATACAATCTCCTGAGCTGCTTAAGATATTATTTCAATAATTTCTTTAACGCTTTCAGCCCTTTCTAGTATTTTAACATTTTTTTTGAATTCTGTAACTCTTTCTTGTGAATTTTTTTCATTCATGAAAATACGGGCAATGCGTTCCCCTTTTTTGACGTGCTCTCCCACTTTTTTGTCAAACACAATTCCTGTTTCGTAATCGAGGGGATCTGATTTGACAGCACGGCCAGCACCCAAGCGCATGGCAAACAAGCCAAACTCCATGGCAGGTAAAGCAGCAATGACGCCATCTTGGTCCGCTGTTACTTCAAGGACCTGATCCACTTTGACGGGACGATGCAAATCTTCTAAGTCTCCACCTTGAGCCACAACCATTTCTTCAAACTTCGCTAAAGCCTGACCATTGGTCAAGTGTTCATGGATGGCTTCAATCGATTGTTCTACATTGGCCAATTTCAACATGATTTGCGCTAATTCACAAATAAACTCTGTAACATCAGCACGCCCCTGTCCTTTCAGAATATCCAGGGCTTCCAAAATCTCTAGACGATTACCAATGCTGGTTCCCAAAGGTTGGCTCATATCTGTAATGACAGCGATGGTTTTCCGACCCACTGCATTTCCAAGATCCACCATGGTACGTGCTAAGCGACGAGCATCCTCAATATTCTTCATAAAGGCACCCTCGCCCACCGTCACGTCCAAAAGAATGGCATCCGCACCAGCAGCGATTTTCTTACTCATGACGGAGCTAGCAATCAAAGGAATGGTATCCACTGTCGCTGTCACATCACGCAGAGCATACAAGAGTTTGTCTGCTTTTACGAGTTGGTCGGATTGACCAATGACCGATAAGCCGATCTCCTGCACCTGCTGGATAAATTCCTCTTGGGTCCGTTCAATCTGGAAACCTTTAATGGATTCTAACTTATCGATGGTCCCACCTGTGTGGCCTAAGCCACGACCGCTCATTTTGGCAACCGGCACTCCGAAACTTGCAACCAAAGGCACCAAAACCAAGGTCACCTTGTCTCCTACTCCACCAGTCGAATGTTTGTCTACCTTGATTCCTGGAATAGCTGACAGATCAAACTGTTGCCCTGTTCGGACCATCTTCATGGTCATATGAGAGATTTCTTCTGTCGTCATCCCTTTAAAGTAAACAGCCATAGCAAAAGCAGACATTTGGTAATCTGGTACTGTTCCAGCCACATAGCCCTCAAGCAGCCATTCAATTTCTTCCTTGTTTAAGGCAAGACCATCTCTTTTTTTCTGAATGATATCTACTGCTCTCATGATTCTTTCTCACTTCTTAAAATATAATAGCCTTTGTCTTTTTTTACGATTTCACAATTGCCAAACGTCTCTTCCATTTTGGCCTTAGCGCTCGGAGCCCCTTGTTTTTTCTGAATAACAATGGTCAAGTCTCCACCTGGTTTCAAATGTTCAAAACTACCGGTGATCACTTGGTGGACCACTTTCTTACCAGCTCGGATCGGCGGATTACTGATTACATGGTCAAAGACCCCTTCTACTGCTTCATAGACATCCGAAGAAAAGATCTGTGCTTCCACGCCATTTCGGCTGGCATTTTTCTTAGCCAAGTCCAGCGCCCGCTCATTGACATCGACCATGGTCACTGCGACTCCCTGGGCTTTAGCTAGAGAGAGGCCGATTGGTCCATAGCCACAGCCAACATCGAGGATACTTTCCCCTTCTTGAAAATCAAGGGTTGATAAGAGCACCTGGCTTCCATAGTCAATCATTTTTTTACTAAAGACGCCCGCGTCCGTATAGAAATTCATCTTTTGCCCCAATAAAACAACAGCCAGATCATGAATATCATGGGCTGCATCTGGGTTTACATCGAAATACATTTTACTCATAAGGTTATTTTAACATAATTCACTCCTTTTTTAAATCGTTTACATGACCTCTAAAAATTGGTATACTAAAGACTACAATAGGAGTGACATATGGACAAAGAATTTCTACATTTTGAAAAAATTAATCGGGAAACTTGGCAGAATTTGCACCGCAAAACCACCCCACCTCTCTCTCAAACAGAGCTCAATTCTATTAAAAGTTTTAACGACCGCATCAACCTCCAGGATGTACGTGACGTCTACCTGCCTTTGACAAACCTAATTGGAATCTACAAGCGTTCCAAAGAAGATTTGGCCTTCTCAAAAGGTATTTTTCTTCAAAAAACGAGTGAACGCCAACCCTTTATCATTGGGGTTTCAGGGAGTGTTGCTGTTGGGAAATCGACCACCAGCCGTCTTCTACAGATCCTGCTTTCACGGACCTTCGAAGGCTCGAGCGTGGAATTGGTAACAACGGATGGCTTCCTCTATCCAAATGCTATCTTAAAAGAACAAGAGATCCTCAATCGAAAAGGATTTCCGGAAAGCTATGATATGGAATTGCTCCTTGATTTTCTCAATCAAATTAAAAACAACAAGAGCGTAGAAATCCCTGTCTATTCCCACGAAATATACGATATTGTCCCAGATGAGAAGCAAACCATTTTACCAGCTGATTTTGTCATTGTCGAAGGGATCAATGTCTTTCAAAATCCGCAAAATGACAGTCTCTATATGACCGATTTCTTTGATTTTTCAATCTATGTGGATGCCGCGGTCGACGATATCGAATCTTGGTATATCGATCGCTTCCAAAAACTCCTTGCATTAGCTCAGAATGATCCCAATAACTACTACTATCGATTTACAGAGCAACCCCTAGAAGAAGTTTTAAGCATGGCCCATCAGGTCTGGGAATCCATTAATTTAGTCAACTTGCAACATTACATTCAACCAACCAGAAACCGAGCTGATCTGATTCTCCATAAGGCAACCAACCATGAAATAGACGAAATTTATCTCAAACGCTAGAGAAAATGGCCTTTTAACGGTACTTTTTTAAGGAAAAGCTATTTTAGGCTTGTCAAATCTTAACTTTTCATATATAATGAGATAGTTAGATTATCAATGGAGGTGAATAACTTGGCAAACATTAAATCAGCTATCAAACGCGCTGAATTGAACGTTAAACAAAACGAAAAAAACTCAGCTCAAAAATCAGCTATGCGTACTGCAATCAAAGCTTTTGAAGCAAACCCATCTGAAGAACTTTACCGCGCTGCTAGCTCAGCTATCGATAAAGCAGAAACTAAAGGTTTGATCCACAAGAACAAAGCTAGCCGTGATAAAGCACGTCTTGCAGCGAAACTTGGTTAATCAAGAACAGCATAAAAATCAAGCTCTCCGGAGCTTTTTTTGTGCCTAATTTTTTGAGAGGTGCTTATGAGAATCGTTATTATCGGCTATTCTGGATCAGGTAAATCCACCTTAGCTGAAAACTTAGCTCGCTACTACTCCATTCCCAAGCTACATATGGACACCCTTCAATTTCAACCGGGTTGGATAGACAGTGACCGGGATTGGATGGAAGGTGAGATGAGACAGTTTCTCAGCGATCATAAAGACTGGGTCATTGATGGCAATTACTCTTGGTGCTGCTATGAGGAAAGAATGGAGCAAGCAGACCAGATTATCTTTCTCAACTTCTCTCGTTGGAACTGTCTCTATAGAGGGTGGAAACGATACCGTCTCTATAAAGGGCGCGTCCGTGATAGTATGGCGGCAGGTTGCCCCGAACGCTTCGATTGGGAATTCATCCGTTGGATCCTTTGGGACGGTCGCCAAGCCAGACAGGTCACACGCTATCAGACTGTCAACCAAACCTATCCAGACAAATTTGTCTCTCTCAAGAATCAAAAAGAGCTGGATGCGTTTCTAAAAAACATACAATAAAAAGGTTGGAGATTTTACCCCCAACCTCAGATTGTAGACAAAGTCATATTAAAAACTTTCCTTAGGTGAGTACGGACG
>NZ_KV813675.1:648482-666309 GCF_001813675.1 Streptococcus sp. HMSC078D09 | reverse complement strand
TACAAAGGGCGTCTGCGGATAAAGTCAAAATAGGAAGTTTGACGCAGAATCTTTCGATTCTAGGAGAACTTATCTTTTTGACACAATCCGCAGCCCGTATTCAATTTGTATTGAGCCCCCTCGCTCTTTAATTTCTGGGCTCAGGCTAAAACAGTTTCCCAAACTGTTTTACTCTCAATAATTCCGAGTGCCTGAATCGTTATTGTTTCAGGCACTTTTCTCACAGCGGAAAGTTTCAGTATTTTCTTGATCCAAGCTAAAAATTGGAACTCAATTTTATTTCTTAGCAGGATCGCTTAATTTATTTTACTTTAAAGTAGTTTGTCTACATTTTAAGGTTGGGATATAAATCCCAACCTTTTCTTATTTATCAACGTAATCGCCACCGGTGAAGCCATAGTATTCTTCTAGACTCAAACCTGAGTCAGCGATATCTTGCGCTTCTTTTCCGATATAGCGGAGATGCCAGCTTTCTGGCATGTAGCCTGTCACTTTTTCTTTTCCTTCTTGGTAACGAACCACAAAACCATATTTAGCTGCGTTCTTGAGCAACCACTTACTTGGTCCGGGTTCGGTCACCAGATTACCACTGGTATCGATCAAATCAAAGGTCAAACCTGTCTGATGTTCACTATAACCCGGTCTTGCAGAATAACGATCGGCGGCTTCCTGACCATCTTGATTGACATAGTTTTGGTAGAGGCCAACTTGGGTGTCGTAGCTACGAAAACCACTATATTGGTCACTGATCGGATAACCTTCTGCCTGCATGGCTGCGATCAATTCATGAAGGGCTGAAACAGCTTCAGGATCTTCACCTGGGTTAAAGTCAGGCGACAAGGGATAATGTTTGTTGGCGATCATGACCTCACCATATTTCCCTTTGACACTATAGTAAGAACCATTATAGCTGACACCAGAGTCCACTTTCACATCTGACTTACCAGCTTTTGACGACTCTTCTTTGCCAGTCTCTTTTGACGTATCCTTTGCAGAAGACGTTTCTTTGGAAGACTTGGTTTGCGTTTGTTTGCTTTCTTCTTTTGCAGAAGATTTAGAACTAGTGGAATGAGATTGGGAGCAAGCTGTCAGGGTTAACAAGGCAACTGTCACCAAAGTTAATTTGGAAAATCTTGCTTTCATGGGAATCTCCTATGATTCTTTTGTTACGACAATATCTGTAATCACATAACTTGCACCTACTTTTTTCAAGGTGTAGGTCTTGTACTTGCGGTTTTGTGAATCTGGATGGCTATCTGTATAATGCACGGTAAAGTCTTCATAAGTCTTGATCGTTACCACACCATTTTCTTCCGTGACACTTTGAATGTCCAAAGCTCCTGGAGTATAGTAGTCAATCTTAGCCTTTCGAACACCATCACCAGTTGTGAACTCAACCATGTCTTTGTAGGCTTGACTTTGTGTGTCATAGTATTTAGAGTAGGTGTTATTTCGATTTGAAACGGAGCTAAAGACAGCGTCGCGGTACTCTTTCAAGAATTCTTCCGCCAAGGTCCGATTTTGTTCTTCTTTGGCAGCTTGCGCTTTCTTAGCATCTTGTGCACTCTTGATGCGTTTTAGGGTATCTTTGGCTAGTTTAAGTTCGATCGGATCGTTCTCACCCTCTTCAATCGTCACCTTAGCCTTTTCAGTTGTATAGGTTTCCCCATTCATGTTGAAGACGGCATGTACTTCAATTTCTTGATAAGGAATGCTGTCTACTTCAAAGGTCGTGCTGGTTCCGACTTCTTTGCCGTTGACCACAACCTTCACATCCGTTGGGTTTTCAACTTCATCTGGGAACTCAACTTCTAAATTGCGTTTTTCAGAATTCAACTGCAATTCTAAGTTATTCTTCGTTGCTTTTTTAGGATTGAGATGGATCTTAGAAGTGACATTTCCGACCTCTGTTTTAGCAGTCAATTCCATTTCTTTTGCATTGTAATGGAAAAAACCAAGGTCTGTCACTGCATCTTTCTTCAAGGTCACGGTTTTATTGGCAGCCACTTTGAGTTTGGCTTGGTCCAAATTGGTCTTGACCTTGACTTGCACTGGATAGCTGGCCACACGGTATTCTTGGAAGATTCCAAATTTCTTGTCCGCCTTTTCCAAACCAAAGATCTTGTTACCAGATTTATCCGTATAGCTGCCTTCTCCACCATTATCGATGATCTTGTTCAACTCTGTGCCGATATCGACCCCTTGATCTTCCATGCTAGTAATAAAGCTTTCGGCTTCATCCTTTGTCCATTTATCGTTATCGGTTGAAAGGAGATCTGCTGCTTCGCGATAATCCTTGGTGTCCACTGCCTTGATGAATTTATCTGCAGTCACTTCGACACGTGTTGTAGACTGGAAGTAAAAGAAGGCTGCTACCAAAGCGATCACAAGAACAGCAACGGCAGAAATAATCCCAATTTTCTTCTTGGAAAGTTTCTTCCCACTCTTCGTTTTAGGGGCCTTTGGTTTTTTCTGAGCTGGACTTGCCTCTGTAACATTTGGACCAGCAAAGACTTGCGTTTGCTCAGTAGCAAGTGGAGCCGTATACTCTTGAGTAGGCTGTTGATGGACATATTCCTGTGTTTCTTCAGTTGAATCTGGGTTCGTAAATTCTGCTTCAGGAACAGGTCCTACAAAAAACTCAAAGTTCTGACTTTTGGCAGCGGTAAATTCTTCTGCGCTTGGCTTGCGTCCATAGGTTTCTTCAAAATGTTGCAACCAAGCCTGACGAGCTGCCAGAAGTGGATCAACATTCTTCACTTCTTCAACTGGTTCAAGCACCGGTTCCTCGACAGGTGCTAGATTCTCTTCTGGGGCATTGCCTGCGATAGACTGAATTTGTTTTAAATCAAATCCACAGGCTTTCCCAGCCATAAACTCTTCTGGCGACGGTTTGCGACCGATCACTTTTCCAAATAATTCAACCCATTTCTTTTGCATGGATCTCTTCTCCCTCAGTATAAAATAGGGAAAGTGGGTCCCCCCACCTTCCATTTTGTGATATTGTTAGAATCCAAAGTTAGAGAAATTTGGAGCACTTGGAATAAATCCAATAGCTACTTGTTCTAAAATACGAGCATTCACATAAAAAACAAAGACAGCAATAAGGAGCAAGACAACTGATGATGCGACTAAAAGCAAGAATTTATCCGCTTTAAAGCTTGTCTTGTTCAATCCTTGATGAACCACATAGCATGTTCCAACAAAGAACAAGAAGAAAATAAGGAAGTTTACAAAGCCATAAAATTCATAAACTTTTACAAGACCTACTAAGAAAGCAAGAAGGGCAAGTGGCAAAGTGTAAACAGACAAACGTCCAAATTCTTCAAATGAACGACCGTAACTGTATTCCTTATCTTGAAGAAGCACACGGCGAACAAAGAATCCTGCTACTTGGAAAGCGTAAATGCTAAAGAAGAGGGAAATCAATGTCAACATAAAGGCACGGAAATCCATTCCATAACCACCTGTAAATCCACTAGCTGTGAAGAAGGTCCCCAAGGTCAAGACAAAGGCAGTCAAGACATACTGTAAAATTCCGTTAAGAGCTTTTGGATTTTCTACAGCTGTTGGACGTTTCAAAGCTGAAAGGAACCAATTCCAATAACCACCAACGGCAACACCAAATTGACTTGGTTGGGCAGGATAAGCTTGTCCTGGTTGGCCTTGGAAAGGAGCTTGTTGATAAGCTGCTTGAGTAGGTTGTTGGTAAGCTTGTTGTGGAGCTTGTTGTGGAGCTTGTTGTGGAGCTTGTTGGAAAGCAGGACCATTCCCTGGAGCAGGCTGACGTGCAGGCTCTTGGACTGGAGCTGCTACAAATTCTGGGGCTTCTGGAGCTGCAACTGGTTCTTCTGTAGGTGCAGTTGGCGCTGCGACAAATTCTGGGGCTTGTGGCGCTGCAACTGGTTCTTCCACAGGTGCAGTTGGTGCTGCGACAAACTCTGGGGCTTGTGGCGCTACAACTGGTTCTTCCACAGGTGCAGTTGGTGCTGCGACAAACTCTGGGGCTTGTGGCGCTGCAACTGGTTCTTCCACAGGTACAGTTGGTGCTGCGACAAACTCTGGAGCTTGTGATGCTTCTGGAACCACTACTTCTTCTTGAAATTCTCCAGCAGCAAGTGCTTGAGCAATTTCTTCCGCACTAGCAGAACGACCATTGACGGCTTCAAAATAATCCAGCCAATCTTGTTTTGACATAATTGATCTCCTTATAAATTGTTAATACTAGCGTATTATACAAAATTTTTAGGCCATTTTCAATGAAAGACTGGAAAATCCCTGCATTATCTTTTGAAAAACATACAAATTCTCTTTATTTTTAAAAACTAATAAAAAACGCCTCTTTTCAGAGGTCGTTTGATTAAGATTCAAATGCATCCATGCCACCTTGGACGTTAGTCACATCATAGCCTTGCTCTTCCAAAAATTGGCAAGCGCGTGCTGAGCGTCGACCAGACTTGCAGATGACATAATAGGGCTGATCCAACTCTAGTTCTTGGTAGCGATCTGCTAACTCAGATAGGGGAAGAAGACGAACTCCATCTAAATGAAGCACATCATACTCTTCCTGCTCGCGTACATCAAGAACGTGTAAGTCTCCTTTTTGATAAGCTTGGTAAAAGCTTGAAAATAGAATTTCTTTCATGATTTCTCCTATATGGTCTGTTATGGAAGGGTTAGAATTTCATAGTTAAAGCTCATTGACTCTAAAAATCGGAACAAGTCTTGGGTCTTAATAAAGATGGTTTTTTCATTGGTATTGGGATGGAAAGTCATGATCTCCTCTGACACAATGTCTTTATCGAAATAGACTCGAATATCTTTTTCTTCATTGTTTAATAAACCAAAGGGAGATACTGTCCCAGCTGGTAATTGCATTTTTTCTGCTAGGGATTCTGCTGAAGCCATGCGGATCCGGTTGGCTTCCACTTGCTCTTTGAAATCATCCATATCCAATGGTTTCTTGTCGTCCATGATGAGAAGATAGAATTGGGTTTTCTTCTTGTTGGTCAAAAACATGGACTTGGTCCGCACACCTTCTAAGCCTTCAATGTAAGAATCGGCCTGCTCAGTTGTGAATGCAGGTGGGTGTTCCACCACATCAAATGAAATGCCTAACTCGTCTAATTTGTCTTTAACTTGTTGATAAGGGTCCATCTCCGATCTCCTTTATTTTTGAATGATCTGTTGAACTAACGTTTGCAATTCTGGCACCACCTCTGCCTCAAACCAAGGATTCTTAGCCATCCAGATTTGATTGCGAGGGGAAGGATGAACTAGTGGAAAATAGATTGGCAAATAGTTCTTAAAATGCTGAACCCGTTCGGTTACCTTGCCACTAACCTTTTCATGAAGGTAGTAAGCTTGAGCGTATTGTCCAATCAGGAGGGTCAACTCAATATCCGGACACTCCTTGAGAAGTTGAGGATGCCACTTTTCCGCAAAACCTTTGCGAGGGGGGAGGTCCCCAGATTTTCCATGCCCTGGGAAATAAAAGTCCATGGGAATGACTGCAAACAAACCAGAATTGTAAAAGGTGTCTTCGTCAACTCCTAACCATTCGCGCAGTCGGTCACCACTTTTATCCTTCCAGTAAATACCGGCTTCTTCCGTCTTCATACCAGGAGCTTGCCCGATAATATTGATACGAGCTGTCTTGGGGGCTGCAAAAAGTGGCTCGATTCCTTTATCCGTATATGCTTTATTTTGAGGATCTGCCATAATGGCTTGTTTAATAGTTTCAATCCTTGACATAAGTCCTCCTTCTATGGAAAAACTCAGCCAGAAAACCTGGCCGAGTAGTGGATTATTTGATTAATTCGTAGATGGCTTCTGCGTAAATAGCTGCTGCACGATAGAGATCTTCAACATCTGCGAATTCATTAGCTTGGTGCATGGTATTGACATAATCTGGGAACATAGCACCAAAGGCAACCCCACGTTTCAAGAGGCGACCAAAGGTACCACCACCGATCACTTGTTCGTGTCCTTTGAGACCAGTTTGTTTTTCATAAACACGCAAGAGAGTGGATACCAATTCATCATCCATCGGAACATAGTGAGGTGTGTGACCATGGGCTGACAAGCTCACTGTAGCCACTCCTTCGATCTTTTCAAGGATGGCTTTGATGGTTTCAGGATCTGTTCCTTGAGGGTAACGGATATTAAGGGCAATGGTATTGTCTGCTTGGCTTTCATCAAAATGGAAGACCCCTGCATTCATGCTCAATGGTCCCATTTTGGCATCTGTATGAGCAATACCTAATTTTTCACCGGCAAAATCTTCGTGAAGAAGCGAAGCTGTCACATGAAGGTAAGCCTTAGCAGCGCCACCAAAATCAAATTGGTTCAACAAGAGCGCTAAGTAGGTTGCACCATTGATCCCATCTTCAGGAGTTGATCCATGAGCCGATTTCCCAATAATCGTAACGGTATAGGTTTCTTCATCAACAGTTGAGATTTCATACTTGAGTTGGTGTTCCTTGGCAAAGGCATCTAAGAGGCCAGCAAGATCTGGTAGTTGTCCAGAAACGACTGCAGTCGCTGACTCTGGTACCATATTTTCACGAAGGCCACCTGTAAAGCTATGAAGATGGGCACTTCCTGTGTTGTCATTTCCAAAATGAAGGTACTCAGTGATGTTTCCTTTTTCTCCATTGATGATTGGGAATTCCGCATCTGGTGAGAAGCCAAAATCTGGCTCAGGTAGTCCGACATGTTTGAAATAGTAATCCATGTCGCCCCAGCCTGATTCTTCATCTGTACCGACAACAAAGCGCACGCGCTTAGAAACAGGGAGTCCTAGGTCTTTAATGATCTTCAACCCATAGTAGCAGGCCATTGTAGGCCCTTTATCATCAGACGAACCACGCGCATAGAGCTTACCATCGATAATTTCTGGTTTGTATGGATCTGTCTTCCAGCCACTACCTGCAGGCACGACGTCCATATGGGCAAAGATCCCAAGCTCTTCTTCTCCTTCACCAAAGGTAAAGTGACCGGCATAATTGTCGACATTCTTGGTTTCATAGCCATCACGTTTGGCAATTTCCAAGAATTTTTCAAGAGCTTTTACAGGACCAGGTCCAAAAGGATGCTCTGCATCTGCCTTGCTGTCATCGCGTTCAGAATTGATTTCCAAGAGGCTGTATAGGTCAGCCATCATCTCATCGCGACGTTTTTCTACTTCTGCTTTAAAGTCAACTGTTGTCATGAATTCCTCCTCGATCTTCTATTTGCTAATTGGCTTAGCGTTTGTCAATGATTTCGTCCACTGGTAAGCGATAGCTTGGCTCTACTTTTTCAGCCGCATAGCCAACCGTAATCAAGACTTCCGGACGGAAACGCTCTTCGATGTCCAATACTTCATTGATTTTTGATTTATCAAATCCCAAGATAATACTGGTTCCAATGCCTTGGTCCGTCAAAGCAAGTACCAAGTTCATGGCCACAAGACCGGCATTCAAAGCCAAGTAATCACTTGTTTGTTGGGCATCATAGCGTGCAAATTCAGCAGGAAGATTTTGCATAAAGTATTGCAACTGCTCGTCTGTGAAGTTTTTCACCCCACCGACACGTGCAATCTTGCGAGCCCGTTTTTGCAAATCAGTATCTGTAAAGAGGGCGATGGTCACAGGTGCTTCCATGACTTGATCGTAGTTTGCACCATAGGCTAATTTTGCCAATTCCGCATTTTTTTGACGAACGACCACAAATTTCCAAGGCTGGCTATTGTGGGCACTAGGGGCCAAGGTTGCGATCTCAATGGCAGTCCGTACATCCTTTGGATCGACCGGTTGGTCAGTGAAATGCTTGATCGCATGACGTTTTTTGTTGAGTTCTAGGAATTTCATAGTCAACTTCCTTTTCTATTTCTGTTACCTCTATTTTAACACAAAATGAAAGAGCTTGCAGGGTTTTACAGCCTAAGATTGTGAAAAAAGAAGCGGACATTTTGAAGATCCGCTTCTTTGTTATAGGTTGAATACACAAGAGATCCACCTATGATTCATTGGAAAGATTGAAATAGGCAGCTACTTCTTTGGCATAACCGTATTTCTCAATTAAGCTCGTTAGAAGCTCGATGTTATGGCCCCGATAGTTATCCTCGCGTCTCAATTCTTCGTACATCTCAATAAAGGGAAGGCCCTTGTCCTTAGCATCTTGGAGCTCTGCTTCATAGTCATAGGCCACCTTACGAAATTGCAGGTTGGTCACCCCATCTTCTTCGACATCGATCAGAGCATACTGTGCTCTGTGGTTTTGAATTGGTTCCCAGTCAAAATAAGGCATACCAATAGTTCCTGGATTAAGGATCTGTTGGCCCTGACTGCCATAGCGAAGCAACTGTTTGTGGACATGACCGTAGATCGCCATATCCGTCTGATCATCCAGCAATTGGTCAAAGTTCTCCGTCGCATTTGCTGGACGCAAGTCTCCACCATAATTCTTTTCTGGCAAGTTGTGTGTCAGTGAAAAGCGAATGCCATTGACCTCCTTCTTCTCTATCAATGGAAGGGAGCGAAGCCAATCGATCCGCTTGGTATCAAGTCCTTCCATGAGGTACTGAGTAAGGCGAAGAAGTTGGATCTCCTGCGGATCCTCTAACCCGTACTCGCCATCTAAAGCCTCTAAGACACAATCGTCCCAATTTCCACGAACAGCCGCTGTAATAGGTATCGCATCCAGCAATTCAAAAAGGTCATCTCTTCCAGGACCCGGAAGTAAAATGTCCCCTAAAAGCCAGAATTCCGTCGCGCCTAGAGCACGCGCATCCGCAATCACTGCCTTAAGGGCTCTTGTATCTCCGTGAATATCAGATAAAATAGCGATTCTATTGTTCATTATAAACTCCTTATGATTGGTATGGTTCAGAATCCTCCGCCACTTCCACCAAGGGACTTGCTTCTTCTTGCTTTCCTTGATGGAGCTTGGCTTGCACTGCCTCCGCGACTGGTCGTGGGATACCGACCGTGACGATCTCATCTACAGTAGCTTCTTTGATCTTGGTCAGTGATTTGAAGTGTTTCATCAGCAACTGCTTGCGTTTTGGTCCCAAGCCTTCGATGCCGTCCAGCTGGGAGGAGAAGGAATTCTTAGACCTTAGCTGGCGGTGAAATGTGATGGCGAAACGGTGGACTTCATCTTGGATCCGTTGGAGGAGGAAAAATTCCTGTGAGGTGCGCGAAAGTTCAATGATTTGGAGAGGATCGCCAAAGAGCAATTCATGGGTCTGGTGCTTGTCATTCTTTTGTAGGCCTGCAATGGGAATATCCAGCCCCAACTCTTCTTGGATCACCTGTTTAGCGATATTAACCTGGCCCTGACCCCCATCGATAACGATCAGATCAGGTGGCGTCAGGCCATCCCGCATGACACGGCTGTAGCGTCTGCGAATGACCTCCCGCATGCTGGCATAGTCATCTGGTCCGACGACGGTCTTGATCTTGTACTTGCGGTAGTCCTTTTTGCTTGGCTTCCCATTGACAAAGACCACCATGGCTGAAACTGGACTGGTCCCCATGATGTTGGAGTTGTCAAAGGACTCAATGCGCACAGGAGTTGGAATTTGCAGGAGTTTTCCAAGATTTTCAATGGCACCTTGGGTCTTTTCCATCGATTTTTCAAGGAGATTGAACTTCTGCTCCAGACTGACACGTGCATTCTTAATGGCCAGATTGACCAACTGCTTCTTCTCCCCACGCTGGGGCTTAAGGACCTTGGTATCTACTAGGGCCTTGACCGCTTCCTCATCGATGTCTTGAGGGATCAAGATTTCATTGGGGATCAGGTGAGATTTCTCCTGGTAAAACTGCCCCACATAGATCAAGAAATCCTCGTCCGGATCATTATAGTAAGGGAAGAGATTGACGTCGCGCTCGATCAGCTTGCCCTGACGGACAAAGAAGACCTGCACACACATCCAGCCCTTGTCCACGTAGTAGCCAAAGACATCCCGGTTCTGCAAATCCTTGGCCATGACCCGCTGTTTGGTCCGCAGGGTCCCAATAGCCTGGATCAGATCCCGATACTCGGCTGCCCGCTCAAATTCCATGTTTTGCGCAGCGGTAGTCATCTTGAGCTTGAGCTCATCGATAATCTTGTCATCCTGCCCCTTGAGGAAATCAGAAACCTCCTGGGCCATGCCCTTAAAATAAGCCTCGTCCTTGTGGCAGACTGTGTGGGCCATACATTGCCCTAAATGGTAGTAAAAGCAGACCTTGGAAGGTGGATTGGTACACTTGCGGAATGGGAAAATCCGATCCAAAAGCCGCTTGATCTCATTGGCCGCTCCTACGTCTGGATAAGGACCGAAATAGAGCCCACCATCCTTTTTGACCTGGCGCGTGATGATGAGGCGCGGATAGCGCTCATTGGTAATCTTGATGAAGGGATAAGACTTGTCGTCCTTGAGCATGATATTGTATTTGGGCTTGTTCTCCTTGATGAGGTTGATCTCAAGAAGCAAGGCCTCAATATTGGACTCGGTGACGATAAATTCAAAATCCACAATCTCAGATACCAGCGCTTCTGTCTTGGTATCGTGGCTCCCTCTGAAATAGGAACGCACCCGATTGCGAAGATTCTTGGCCTTCCCCACATAGATGATGGTACCGTTCTTGTCTTTGTGAATGTAACAGCCCGGACTCGTCGGCAAGAGCTCGAGCTTGGATTTAATCAAGTTATTCATACTCTCTATTATAGCAAAAAAGGGAGGGGTTAGCCTCTCTCTAGTATGTTTGTATTATTGTTATCCACCTTCACCAAGTAAAAAATAATTATTAAATAGTATATCAGACCCTCATCCTCAATCCTTCATCTTCACTTGCCCTTTTTCATAGCAAAAAAGAGGGGTCTAAAAGGATCCCCCTTTACTAGCAATCGATAAACTTTATCCTTTGAGATTAGCCATCTGGAAGATCGGAATCACATAAGGAACAATAGACATCAGGATAGTGAATAGCACGAAGAACCAGAACCAGAAGGACGCGAGGGCACGCTGGAAAACTCCTGGCTGTGGTTTATTGGCCTGAATATAAGCCTTGATAGCTGGCCATTTGGTCGCAAGAACCACTATCATGACAATGGAACCAATGGCTAAAACACCGATTTGGAGCCAATTCGCTAGTCCCTCGTCCACATGATAAGCTACATAATGCAAGCCTTGGGAAATGACAAAGTTATTGAAAATGTGATAGAAAATTGCCCACCAGATATTGTATTCAAAGGCAATGTAGCCGAATCCTAGACCAATGATACCTGCGAAAAAGAGCTGGTCAAAATTAGCATGGAAGAGGCCGAATAAAATAGCCGTCATGACAATGGCAAAGATTTTGCCATACCGTTCCAAGCCTCGCAAGCCAGCCCCACGGAAGAAGAATTCCTCTGTGATAGGACCAAAAAAGCCAGCATACAAGAGCATAGTCCAAGATCGCTCAATCGTATCACCTAGATCGGGTGTTGGAGAATGAAGGCCAATGGTCTCAAACATGCGCTCAATCATTTGTGTCATCACAGATGAAAAAACTTGAGAAAAGCCAAGAAAGGCGAGAAGAATAAAGAAGACTGAAAGAGTCATCTTACGTCCCTTGTGCTTGAGATCATATTTATAAAGGGCCTTCTTGCGATAGGCATTAAAGAGAAAGAGTCCAATGGAAATAGAGATGAGGTAGGGAATACCAGCCCAAACATTCAGGGCATTGAGTTTCTCTGTTACTTGACTTGGATCTTTTCTGAGAGAGCCTGCTATGGTCAATCCAAGGAGGACTTCCCACAGGACGGTTACCAAGGTCATTACCAAGAGATAAATGGCAAGTGTCCCGGAATACCTTCCTATATCTTTTTTAGGGTCTAATAATCGGTTGTATTGGTTCATTTCTTCCTCCTAGAAAATAGATAAAAACTCGCACACATTCCTTCGTATAAGACAAAGAAAATCAAAAAGGCATGCATAAAGTAGTCTTCTGGTAATGCAAGAATAATCGAATCCACGCGCGGATCAAAGAGCCAAGTATTGTCCCCAGCAAATAAGACCTGATGAAAGAGCGTAAAGAATTGATCAAAGCCAATCATAACAGCCACCACTGCAATCACCACTGGTAAAACCATCATCCAAAAGAAGAGACTACGGTATAAGGCCAGGTAGCCTTTTTTGACAACTGTCCGCATAAACTGGATAAAACCAGGGAGAGTGACCACGAAAACAACTGTCACTAAATGAAACAGGTACTTGACAGCCTCAAAATGGTGCAAACCATTTTTTGAAGAGGGGAATTGAGGCATCTTCAACACCCATTGAAAAGGATTGGTCAAATAGTTCATCAAGACATTAAAATTCTTCATGATGACTGAAGCCGAAAAACCAGTTCGACTTTGAATCCCCAACCAATGAATCTCCACGGGATAGAGGGCCCAAGCGAGAGCAATGGTGAGAAGAATCGTAGCTGACAAGATAAAGAAAAATTGGTTGATTGATTTCAAACTTCTAAGCATCAAAATCCCACTCCGCTAAACTGGAAACAACATGTGTCGGTGCAATTGGTAAGGTCGGCACTTCTTCTGGTTTGGTAAAACCTGTCGTCACCAAAAGGGTTGGAATCCCATTGTCAATACCAGCACGAATATCTGTTAGATAATTATCCCCTACCATAACGACTTCTTCTCTTTCAAACCCCAGATGTTCAATAGCCTTATCCATGATGATGGCCTTTGGTTTCCCAATGATCACTGGCTCGACCCGTGTCGCTGCTTCGACAAGGGCAATCAGGGATCCTGCTCCTGGCATCAAGCCACGCTCTGTTGGAATGTTCAGGTCCGGATTGGTCCCAATAAAGTGCGCTCCTTTTTGAATCGCCAAGGTCGCAAGAGCAAACTTCTCATAATCCACTTGCCAATCCAGTCCAATCACCACATAATCAGGTGCTTCTTCATCCATGATATAGCCAGCTTCTTCAATAGCATCTTTGAGCCCCGCTTCTCCGATCACATAGACCTTTTTGCCCAAATTTTGGTCATTCATGTAGTCAATGGTCGCAAGGGTAGCTGTATAGATAGTCGAAACTGGGGTTTCAATATTGAAATGAGTGGCCAGCATATCCCGAACAGTCTCTGGTGTGCGGGTTGTATTGTTGGTCACAAAGAGATAGGGAATCTCACGCGCCTGCAGTTCATGAACAAAAGCTTCTCCTGCAGGAATTCGTGATTTTCCTTTGTAAATAGTGCCATCCAAATCAATCAAATAGCCCTTATAGTGCATTTATTCTTCCCTTTCTGTGTCAGCTTCTTCATGAAACTTCTCTGCATCGACTCGTCCACCAGAACCATATAAGAGCAATGCTCCAGCATAGAGGACAAATTGTAACACCAAACCTGTAAAATTAATCCCTTGACTTCCCAATTGGGTGAACAAGAAGGATGCTACCATGAGGATCACAATGGTCAATAACAAGCCTATCACGGTTGCCTGATCCACACTGATTTGATAAACCGTGCGTTTAGTGCTCCGATTTTTCCCGTCAGACTTAGTTTCTGGTTGCAAATTCTCCACAAAATCCGTCACCAAGGTCGCAGCGAGGCTGACTGTCGTGCTAAAGAGCACGCCTTGAGACAAGCGGTGATAGAAATTGGACCAGAAGGATCCTGATTGGCTAGTAATCCCAATCGAGAAGATCATGACCGGTAAAAGAAAGGCCAAGGTGAAATGGATCCAGACCCGATACCAGCGTATATCTTCTCTTAAAAAGCGATTAAAACTCTCTAAATTCAAGCGATAGCGGAAAAATTTATAAATTTCCTCTACCAGGATGATGCCCAAAGCACAAAGAGTCAAGAGCCAATCTCCCAACATGTACAAAGGGTTCTTTTGACGCTTGGCATAGGCCACAACCCGTTTTTGATAGCTTTCAAGTTCCTGTTTTTTATTTTTTAATCTTCTACTTTCCATAATTCCAACCCTTTTCTTCTACTTCTTCCCACTCAATTTCAGCTTGGGCATTGATCTGACCATCTGAGGAAATTTGGTGCTGAGTCTTCAAGCCCTCTTGTTCATATTGAGAGGTAATGACACCTCCTGCCAGCACTTCTTTGACATATTTTAGATGAACTTTTTTAGGGACATGATGGGTCAAGAAATCTGCTCCCATCACCTCAAAGACCCAGTCCAAGTACTTGCTATTATTGACATGTCCGTTCATATCCAAGTCGTAAAAACGAACTCGGTATTCTTGTTCCACGCCCCCTTCTAACTCCTTAAAACGGGGACCACGGAGCATGGTTTTTGAAAACTCTGAGTCAAAGGCATCCGCAATCTCAGACATAACAGGATGGACCTTGCGCGTATCACGATCCATCAAGACAAAGGTTGCGACCATCTCAATAATGGTATTGCCTTCCTCATCTTTGATATTAAAGGCCCGGTAGCAGAATAGGCGATTGTGACTCATGGCATAGGTTTCGATAGTGATCTTCTCATCAAAAACTGGGAGACGATCGATCTTCATATTGTAATCCGTGATAATCCAGACTAGATTGTAATTCTCTAGAATGTACATATCACTCATGCCCAGCTCAATCGATTGCATGCCTGATACCTGCAAAGACAGCAAGATCAATTGCGGAATTTTTATAAATCCATTGACATCGCTCATATCAAAAGGAATTTTCATGCTGTATTCAAATGTTTTTGCCATCTTCTACTCCAAAATAAACTTCTCTGCTACAGTGTCTCCTAAAAAGAGACCTTTCTTGGTCATTCGTACAATGTCCTTGTCAGGTACCAAGAGTCCCTGCTGGGTCAATTCCTCAACCACTGATCCATATTGTTGGTCAAAATTCACACCAAACTTTTCTTCGAAACGCTTCTTGGAAACGCCTGTTTTCTTACGGAGTCCTAGAAACATCTCTTCTTCCATCATTTCTGTCTGACTCAGATGTTCTTCTTGGACACGCGCATTTCCCTCTTCGACCGCCTGCATATAGTGACGGATAGGCCCATGATTCTTATAGCGAACACCATTGACATAGCCGGATGCACCAGCTCCCAAGCCATAATACTCCGCATTATCCCAATACATGAGGTTGTGGCGACTTTCAAAACCAGGCTTGGAGAAATTGGAAATTTCGTAATGCTCAAAGCCCGCACGCTCCAACTCCTGAATGATGTACTCGAACATCTCCACTTCTAACTCCTCCTTTGGTAGAGGAAGCTTGCCCCGTCTCATGCGATTCATAAAGACGGTGTGATTCTCCAGAATCAAGCTATAGAGGCTCATATGGGGAATATCGAGGGCAAGAGCCTTAGCGACATTTTCCTGGACCTGCTCCATGGTTTGCGTCGGAAGCGCATAGATGAGGTCGATCGAAATATTGTCAAAACCAGCCAACTTCAGACGATCGATATTGTCATAGATATCCTGCTCCTGATGGCTCCGACCAATCTTTTTGAGCAAGCGATTATCAAAGGTCTGTACGCCCAAAGAAACCCGATTGACCGGCGAATCCTTTAAGACAGCAATCTTATCCGGATCCAAATCACCAGGATTGGCCTCGATGGTCAACTCCTCCATCTGAGAGAGATCAAGCGACTTGGTCAGCTCCTTGAGCAGATACTCTAGCTGATCCGCAGTTAAGGCTGTCGGTGTCCCACCCCCAATATAGAGAGTTCGTAAATTTGTGATTTCCTCCCGACGAAATTCTTGGATCAAATGATCTAGATAAGCATCGACCGGTTGGTTCTTAATAAAGACCTTCGAAAAATCACAATAAAAACAAATCTGGGTACAAAATGGGATGTGGACATAAGCGGACGTTGGTTTTGTATGCATACCTTTAATTATACCATAAAATCCCCCCGAGTCCGAAAAGAAAAGGGAATAAGAAGCAAGGAATTCCTTGACAATAACGAATAAAAGGAATAGAATAAATCTAATCATATTCGGAGGTAAGGAGATATGAACAACTAAGTTTCGTTAAATAAAATACTTTATTTAGTGGACTGCTTGTTCTATCTCTTTTTATGTACCCTCTCGCCTATTCTCCAACCATTTGTTGGCTAAATAAGGTTTTTTTCTGCTTGGGTTCCACATGAATACAGCTCTACTAAATAAGTAGAGCTATTTTTTGTCCCAGTAGAAAGGAATTTTATGCTAAAACTATCCCACCTCACTATCCGACATACAAAAGATTTACGAGATCTGGTTCAAGATCTGTCCCTGACTATTCATGAAGGAGAAAAAGTTGCCATTATTGGCGAAGAAGGGAATGGAAAATCTTCCTTGCTTCAGGTCCTTATGTCCCCAAAATCTCTACCAGATTATCTGACCATAGAAGGAGAAATAACCACTAATTTTCACTCCTATGCCTATATTCCCCAGACTTTGCCGGAAGCATTGAAGAGAAAAACCTTGGAAGAATATTTTTTTGGAGAGGACGAGCTAGACTATGCCACCCTCTACAGACTGGCAGATCAATTGCATTTTAATAGCGAGCGCTTTGCAAGCGATCAAGCTATCGGAAGTCTATCTGGAGGAGAAGCCCTCAAAGTCCAACTGCTTCACGAACTTTGTTATCCTCATGAATTGCTATTTTTAGATGAACCTTCAAATGATCTGGATTTGGAGACCTTGGATTGGCTCCAGCAGATGATCCAAACGAGTCCCCAAGCCATAATATTTATTTCCCATCATGAAGATTTTTTGACTCAGACGGCGGATACCATCATTCACCTCAGACAGATCAAACACCGCAAGGAGGCTGAAACCATCGTGGAGCACCTAGGCTATCAAGACTACAGTAGCCAGAGGGAACAACAATTTAAGCAACAGTCTCAGCAAGCGGCCAACGATCAACGAGCCTACCAAAAAACAATGGAGAAGCACCGTCGCGTCCGTCAGCAAGTCCAAACTTCCTTACGAAACACCAAGGATAGCACTGCCGGACGTCTCCTGGCAAAGAAAATGAAGTCCCTCCTCTCACAAGAAAAGCGCTACGAGCGAGAATTCCAATCCATGACTTCCCAACCCTATGATGAGGAAGTCATCAATCTGCATTTTCCTCCCCTCACTCCCTTGTCTCCTCAAAAACGAGTCCTTCTATTAGATCAGGAAGAACTCGCCATTGGTGACCGTGTCCTGGTCAAGAACCTCTCCCTCACTCTTCAAGGGCAGGACAAGATAGGGATTATCGGTTCCAATGGTGTTGGGAAATCCACTTTCCTAAAAATGATCTGGGAGATTTTACGGAAGAATGAGAGTATCCGCACCGCCTATATGCCTCAAGATTACACTGAACGTCTCCCTCTAACTCAGACACCCGTTCAATTTCTACAGCATTCAGGTGATCGCGAAGAAATCAACACCATTCAATTGCATTTAGCCTCCCTCAACTTTACTTATTCTGAAATGCACCATCCGATCTCTGAACTTTCTGGTGGCCAGCAAGGAAAACTCTTCCTCCTTCAATTAGTACTCACAAGTCCCCAGTTTCTGCTCTTGGACGAGCCTACTCGCAATTTTTCACCCACTTCCCAACCAGAAATTCGACGCCTATTCGCAGACTACCCAGGCGGACTGGTTACAGTCTCCCACGATCGGACCTTCCTCAAAGAAGTCTGCCAAAAAATCTATCGTCTGACTGAAAATGGTTTGGTAGAAATAGAGTCGCTCTAACGTAAAAAAGATTGGCTAAAACCAATCTTGTAGAACGAGGAAAAAATGTTCTATTATACAAATCTAACAAATCCAGAGTTATCCAAGCCTCTATTGAAACTTTTCCGCCGTGAGAAAAGTGCCTGAAACGTAATAGTTTCAGGCACTCGGAATTATTGAGACCT
>NZ_KV813675.1:592117-648382 GCF_001813675.1 Streptococcus sp. HMSC078D09 | reverse complement strand
ATGGAACTTCGAAGAAGTTCGCTGACGTCCATTCTCACCTAAGGAAAGTTTCTAAGAGGACTTTGTCTTCAATTTGAAAGATTGGCAAAAACCAATCTTTTTTCTAATTCTTCCCTGCCTCTTGTCCCATTTCTTGGGTGCGTTTGTAGGCCGCTTCCACTCCTGCAATAATGTCGCCTCGTAGGCCGACTTGTTCTAAGCGATTGACTCCTGCGATGGTTGAACCACCTGGGCTACAAACTGCATTCTTCAAGCTTCCAGGATGTTGACCCGTCTCTAGGACCATTTGGCTAGCTCCTTGGAAGGTCTGGGCCGCCATCTGCAAGGCTTGCTCTCGTGAAAGTCCCAAGGCTACTCCCGCATCCGCCATAGCTTCGATCATCTGATAGACAAAGGCTGGACCACAACCTGCTACAGCAGTTGCAGGATCGATCAATTTTTCTTCGATTTCATAGAGAGCTCCTGCTCCTGCTAAGAGCTGTTTGATTTGGGCTAGTTGCTGGTCTGTCACTGCTTGGGAGCGGGTCAGACTGATGACACCTTGACCAATGGCTACGGGCGTATTAGGCATGATGCGGATGAGCCCCACCCGCTCATTTTTAACTACATTTGCCATTTGCTCCAGTTCCAGACCTGCTGCCATAGAAACCAACAGGAGATTGGAACGTTGTCCCAAAATGTCCTGGTACTCTTCAAGTAAAGGACAGATTTGATAGGGTTTGACACCTAAGAAGATGACCTCAGCCTCTTGAAAGATTTGTTCAAGACCAGACGCTGTTCCCCCAAACTGGCTGATAAACTCTTCCACCTTTTGTGGGGAACGGTTGACCAAGAGCAGGTCTGTGCTAGCCACTTCTTTTGCGACCGCTTTGGCTAGACTAGCTCCCATATTTCCAAGACCGATAAATGCTACTTTCATGACTTACCTCACTTGACCATTTCCACTGACGATATACTTGTAACTAGTCATCTCCCGCAGTCCCATCGGTCCACGCGCATGGAGTTTTTGAGTCGAGATCCCCATCTCACACCCTAGGCCAAATTGACCTCCATCTGTAAAGCGTGTAGACGCATTGACATAAACGGCTGCTGAATCTACTTGCTTGGTAAAATAAGCGGCTGTCTCAGAATTTTCAGTCACAATGGCATCCGAATGATGGGTGCTGTGGGCTTCTATGTGGTCCACCGCTTCCTCAACTCCATCAACGACCTTGACTGCTAAAATATAATCTAAAAATTCGGTATCAAAATCCTGCTCCTGCGCTGCAGTCCCCGAAATAATAGCCTGTGCGTCCTCATCTAGACGCAACTCAACCGATCTTTCCCGCTCATCCACTAAGCGCTCTTTGACCAAGGGCAAGAAATCAGACGCGATCGCTTGATCGACCAACAAGACCTCCATCGCATTGCAGACAGAGGGGCGACTGGTCTTGGCATTATCAATAATCGCTAGGGCTTTCTGGAAGTCAGCCTCCTTGTCCACATAGACATGAACAATTCCAGTTCCTGTCTCGATCACGGGGACAATGGCATTTTCAACCACTGCTTGGATCAAGCCAGCACCACCTCGTGGAATAAGCAAGTCCAGGTAGCCCTTGGCCTTCATCATAGCAAGGCTGGAAGCTCGACTCGTATCTTGGATCAATTGGAGAAGGTCTGGATTGAGTCCGGCTTCTTCCAATCCACCCTTGAGTGCGGTCACGATCGCTTGGGCGGAATGAAAGGCATCCTTTCCAGTACGAAGAACCACTGCATTGCCACTCTTGATGGCAAGGGCTGCAGCGTCTGACGTTACATTTGGACGGCTTTCATAAATGATCCCAATGACGCCCATGGCTACTCGAACTTTCTGGATTTCAAGACCATTTTCCAAAACTTCAGTATCCAGCACTTCCCCAATCGGATCTGGCAGATCGATTAAAGTACGGATCCCTTGTGCCATCCCTGCAATCCGCTCTTGATCAAGAAATAGGCGATCTAGCATGACTTCGGAGATCTTCCCGCGTGCCGCTTCCATATCGATTTGATTGGCTGCTAAAATGGCTTCTGTCGCTTTCAGAAGCTGGCTGGCCATAGCTTCTAAGGCCTGATTTTTAAGAGCTGTACTGGCCGTATTGATGCTTTTCTTAGCCGATTTCGCTAAGGCTAATTGTTCTTGTGTTGTTCCCATACGTTTTCCTCTAGAATTCTGTAAAGAGTAGGTCAATCTCAGGAGTTACCGAGATCCAGTCATCCCGGTGGATGAGGATTCCCTTGGCTTTTTTAGATTGGAGTAGATCGCGCACAGCTGATTGGCCGAGACAGACCTTGCCTTTTCCTAGTAATTGACCAGTCTCTTGATGATAGACGCTGACGATGTCGTGATAAGAAAAATCGCCTTCTGCCTTGGTCACACCAGAAATCAATAGACTCTTTCCATGATCCAACAGGGCTTGCGCTGCTCCAGCATCTACCCAAACAGCTCCTTTACTTTCTGCATAAAAGGCTAGCCATTGCTTCTGGGTTTTTAAGCCCTTATCCTCTGCAAGGAAGTAACTGCCATCTGCTTGCTCTTCTGCTGCTTCGAGCAAGGCATCCGGCTTGAGAGACGAGCAAATATAGACAGGAACTCCTGACTCGGTCGCAAGGGTGGCTGCCTTGAGCTTGGTCAGCATACCGCCAGTTCCATTGCTACTGCCAGCACCACCCGCCATCTCGATCATCTCACGGGAAATGTGTTCGATTCGATCCAAGCGCTTAGCTGTTGGATCCTGAGAAGGATTGGCTGTATAGAGACCATCGACATCTGTTAAAAGCACCAAAAGATCAGCTTGAACCATGGCTGCAACCTGCGCACTCAAGGTATCATTGTCACCTACTTTTAACTCGGCAATCGAGACCGTATCGTTTTCATTGATAATCGGAATGGCCCCACGATTAAGCAAGACAGATAGGGCCTGGCGCGCATTCTTATAGCGGCGCTGATCCGCAAAGTCATCCTGGGTCAACAAAATCTGCGCAGAAACAATGTTGCGTAAGAGCAGGTTAGCTGTATATTCTTCCATCAGTAAGCCTTGCCCAACTGCTGCAGAAGCTTGCTTGTCTGCCACCTTGGTCGGCCGTTTTTTAAAACCAAGGGCACCAAATCCAGCAGCAACTGCCCCTGATGAGACCAAGATCAACTCATGACCTGATTCATGTAAGAGAGCCAACTGCTGCGTAATGACCTTGACCTTCTGTCTGGAGAGACTCCCGTCTGGATTGGTCAACGACGAGGTCCCTACTTTAAAGACGATTCGTTTTGCTTTCATCGCTGTGTTTCTTTCTAATACTATTTATTTCGTATCTAATGAAAGTGACTGAATCTCCATTCAGCCATCTTCATTATCCTTTTCGAAGGTCTTCCAGCGTTTTTTCAAAGATCGCTGGCACTTCTGCTGTAAATTCCAAGGTCTCGCCTGTACGGGGATGGGTAAAGCCGAGTGTCCGCGCATGCAGAAACTGTCCTTGTCCTTTAAGTGTCTTCTTAGGACCATAAGCAGGATCTCCAGCCACGGGATGGCCAATATAGGCCATGTGGACCCGAATTTGGTGGGTCCGACCAGTCTCCAGTTGCAACTCTACCAAGGTGTAATTCCCAAAACGTTCCAAAACTTGAAAACGGGTCACTGCAGGTTTTCCTTTAGCCGTCACCGCTTGTTTTTTCCGGTCCTTTTCACTACGACCAATTGGTGCTTCAATCATCCCACGATCGTTCGGAAGGTTGCCATGAACAATAGCCCAATACTTCCGTAGAGATTTTTTGTCTTTTAGTTCTTCTGCTAAGGCGACGTGAGCTTGGTCATTTTTTGCGACCATCAAGAGACCTGACGTGTCTTTGTCGATCCGATGAACGATCCCTGGACGCAATTCTCCATTGATCCCTGAAAGGTCCTTGACATGGTATAAGAGCGCATTGACCAAGGTCCCGCTGGTATGACCCGCACTAGGATGAACAACCATGCCTTGAGGTTTATTAACCACCACAACATCTTGGTCCTCATAAACGATGTCTAAGGGCAGATCTTCTGCTTCATAGCTGACCTCTTCCACTTCTGGGACTTCATACTGGATGATGTCTCCTTCTTTAACCGTGTACTTGGCTTTTTTCACAGTCCCATTGACCAGAACTTTTCCTTCTTTGATCTGCTCATTGGCCACAGCTCGTGACAAGGGAGTCAAATCCGCCAAAGCCTTATCCAGTCGCGCACCGGCTACTTCGATTTTAATTTCCATGCGTTTCCTCTTTCAACATCAGGATCAGGAGCAAGAAAACTCCAACTGTCAAATAACTATCTGCTACATTAAAAATTGCAAAATTCATAAAGTCCAGGTGGAACATATCAACCACGAAGCCCTGACGCAGGCGATCGATAAAATTCCCCAAGCCACCTGCAATGACCAAGGTCAAGCCCGTCACCATCCAAAGCGACCCCTTGAGGTGCTTATAGAGATAGTAAAAGGCCCCTACCATCACGACTAGAGTGATGAGGGTAAAGAACCATTGCTGATTTTCAAGAAGCGAAAAAGCTGCCCCTGTGTTTTGAAGATAAGTCAGACTGACCACATGGGGGATAAAAGACTTGACGACACCCAGTGGAATGTTCTTCACTACATACCATTTGACCAGCTGATCCAGTAGGACCAAAAGGACGATCGCTACTGGGACCATTGTTTTTCTCTTCATTTCTTACCTCTTTTGATCAAAATATTCTACCATGACCTCGACAAACTTCTCTGCTACAGGAGAGAGATCCATCTCTTCTCGTTTGACATAGACCATCTTATTGTCCAGGTTATCTTCCAAAGGAATCACGGTAATGCCATTCACCGACTGGCTATCCAAAAAGCCTGATCCCGTCGCATAAGCATCCGTCCGCTCCAAGATTCCATTCAAGGTAGCCCGGTCGGTCACATTGAACATTTGGGAGCTCGAGCTGGTATCGACAAAGTTCTCTGAATAATAGAGGTACTCATCTTTTTCTTGGGTAAAACGAACAGTTGGCAACTGAGCTAGATCTTCCATAACCAGTTTTTTCTTCTTAGCCAAAGGATGTCCTTTGCGAAGGTAAATATGAGTCTGAAAAGGAATCAAATCCACCACTTCAAGCCCTAATTTATCAACCCGTTGCATAATCCCCTTGGTATTTTGACGGTTGAGATAAATAATCCCCAACTCACTATGTCCTTGAGCCACTTCGTCCAAAATTTGAACCGTCGTTGATTCAAAGATGCGGAAATTTTTATTTTCCGGATAGCGGATCGAGAATTCCGTCATCAAAGGTGGCAGGAAGTCATAGTGCTGACTAGAAATAGAGAATTCTTTCTTCTCTTCTTCAGGACTAGCATATTGATTTTGAAAAACATCAAACCCTTTGACCACGTCCTGCGCTTTTTCATAAAATTCCATTCCCCGACGGGTCAAAAAAGTCCCTGAACTGGTCCGACGAAAAATCTTAAACCCCAGTTCTTTTTCCAAATCTCTGACGGAGATGGACAAGCTAGGCTGACTCACATACATTTTTTCAGCAGCCTCACGAAAAGTACCACTATTGGCAATCGCCACTACATATCGTAATTGTTGTATATTCATTCCATTTTCCTTATTACAGTATCGATCTATTATACCATAAATTAGGGGCTGAAAGAAGAGATCCGTTTAAGAGACCTTCATCAAGTGAAAATAAAAAACTGGAACTAAAACAGTTCCAGTTGATACTTATTCAATCACTTGGCTTTCGGCTACTTTCTTGTACCAATGAGCCGATTTCTTAGGATAGCGCTCTTGGGTTTCAAAGTCTACATAGAAGAGACCATAGCGTTTTTCATAACCATTAGACCATGAGAAGACATCCATGAGTGACCAAATGAAGTATCCTTTGACGTTTGCACCATCGGCAATCGCATCAGACAATACTCCCAAATGTTGTTTCACATAATCGATACGGCCATCATCGTAAACAGTGTTGTCCACAAATTCATCTTTGTATCCAAGTCCGTTTTCAGTGATGTAGATTTTCTTATAGTTTGGATAATCTGCTTTTACGCGCATAATTTGATCATACAATCCTTGAGGATAGATGATCCAGTCCCAGTCAGTACGAGGAACATAGTCAGGTGCTACACGACGTCCGACACCTTTAATTTGGTACTTAGAGCTTCCTTTTTCCCCTTTACCGTTGTGGATGATTTCAGTTTCACCATCAAAGGCTTCCATCCAGTCACTCATATAGTAGTTAATTCCAAGGAAGTCGTTCAAATCTTTAGCTGCTTCAAGTGCTGCAAAGTCTTCGTCACGAAGATCCAAGCTACCACCATTTACTGATAAGATGTGGTTTACACCTTCCATTGTTGCATCTGAATAGTGTCCAAGGTATGTAGCATCCAAGATAAATTTGTTGTGGATGATATCTTCCAACTCAGCAGCACGAACGTCTGCAGGATTTTTAGGATCCAATGGATACTTAGTTGGAAGGGCGTGAACAACCCCGATTTCACCTTTATAGCCTTTGTCTTTGTACAATTTCACAGCACGCGCATGTGAAACCATCATATTATGGTGTGATTGGAAGACTTTGGCAAGATCATACTGAATCCCTGGAGGGAATTTCCCTACTAAGTACTGACCATCACCGATTGGGCCGATTTCATTGAAGGTTGTCCAGTAGTTGACTTCTGGGAATTCTTCAAAACAGAAGGCGGCATAATCTACAAAGTGTTCGATGTTTTCACGGTTCAAGAAGTCTCCATTTGAGTGAAGAGCCTCAGGTGTGTCAAAGTGGTGAAGAGTTACAAATGGTTCTACATGACGTTTATGACATTCTGCAAATAACTTATGATAGAATTCTACCCCTTTTGGATTGACTTCACCATAACCAGTTGGGAAAATACGCGACCAGGCAATGGAAATCCGAATACCATTGACACCGTATTCTTCAGCTAATTGAAGGTCTACTGGATATTTGTGGTAGAAATCACTAGCAGGTTCTGCTGTATACCAATAGTTATCAGCTAAGTATTTGTCCCATGCAACAGGGCCTTTCCCATCTGTATGAGTAGCCCCCTCTGCTTGATAGGCGGCTGTAGCGCCACCAAAAATAAAATCTTTAGGAAGTGTTTTTGTCATTTTTTCACCTATTTCTTAATTGAACCAAATGAAAAGTGAGCGGAGAGGAGTTAGTGAGCCATCCATCTCCATCTCACTTCTTGTACCAAGCCACCGAATTGTGACATGAGGAGGTAAAAACGATATATTTTTACCGACGAATTAACAAGTCGATTAGGAAAATCGCCATAGCGATTTCCGTTACGATAGGAGACTGTTTCACAGTCCCTATCGTTAATCGAATTGAGCTTGAACGAATGCAAGGGCACCTTGTCCATCGCGGGTCAATTTAATGTATTGAGCACCTTCTGTCTTAGCCAGTTTGATACCTAGTTTATCTGTTTCTGCCTTCATGTCTTCATAGTTAGAAGCTACTTGAGGGGCTAGGATAACCAGGTCAAATTCTGGCAACATTTCACGGTGAGCACCATAGCCACCTGCTGCTGCTTTGACAGGAACATTGTATTCTGCTGCTGCCTTATTTAAGGCATTGGCAAGGAGTCCACTGGTACCACCACCGGCACAGAGAACCAAGACGTTTGTTTCTTTTGTGATATTATTTTGAACTGGTTCGTCTTCAACACCAGCTTTTTCAAGAATCGCATCAGCTTTAGCTGTATTGAAGTTTGCAGCTACTTTTTCTTTCAAGCTGTCGTTAGCTTTACCAGAACGTTCTTCTTCAAGAATTTGTTCATCGTAAACTTTTACGAATGGGTAGTAAATGATCACGTCTACTACAACAAGAAGTACAGCAAGGATGAAGGAAAGAACTTGGAAGTTTGTACCAAGGACAATTCCGAGAGGACCAGGTGTTACCCATGGAAGGTTGGCTGAGAAGGAGTTCATTCCTAAGGTATCAACAAAGAATTTGAAGATCCAGACGTTTGCGATTGGCGCAAAGATAAATGGAATGAAGAAGGTTGGGTTCAATACGATTGGAGCACCGAAGAGAATTGGTTCATTGACCCCGAAGAAGGTTGGAACGACTGATGCACGTCCAATCGCACGGTTTCGTTCAGATTTACATAACCACATGAAGAGGAATGGAACAATCAAGGTTGCACCAGTACCACCCATGGTAACGATAAACATTTGAGTCCCAGAAGTGATGACTTTATCTGCGTGTTGGCCTGCTTGAAGCAAGTGTAAGTTGTTATCAATATTTGCATAAGTGATCGCCGCAATCGCTGGTTCTACGATTGAAGGGCCATGGATACCTACAAACCAGAAGAAGGCATAAGCACCAAAAATAAGGGTAATTCCAAGATATCCATCTGCTGCAGAGAACAATGGAGCTAGAAGTGTTCCAATAGATTCCGCAACGGTTACACCGATAGCACCTTTAACAATCAATTCAAATGCATACAAGAGAACAATTGAAACTGTGAATGGAATCAAATCTTTGAAGACTTGTGAAATATTCGGTGGAACCTCGTCTGGCATGCGGATCGTCACATTATTTTTCACACAGACCTTATAAACATTAACGGTAACAAAGGCTGCAATGAAGGCTGTCAACAGACCTTTTGTACCCATGAAGGCTGTGAGAATGCCACCATCTTTACCAGGTTCTGCTGCCATGAGTAGAAAACCAACCATAGTAGCGAGCATGGTAGAAAGGTAGTTAATTTGATTGGTTGCTGGCAGATCTCGGTTCATAGAATCGGTCAACGCTTTAGCAGTTGTTCCTCCAACAAAGAAGGCTAAGATCCCCATTGAGTAGTTGTATGGGGTCATCAAGAAGCTTTCCATGTCTTTTGACCAGTGGAAGCCCCAAGCATTTGGCACGTAAGCAATCAAGATGAAGATAGATGAGAAGAGGATCACAGGCATCCCTGCAATAAAGCCGTCCCGAATCGCTCGCAAATATTTGTTTCGAGAAATCTTTTCAAAGAAAGGTTTCCCTTTTTCAATTAGTTCAATCAGTTTATTCATTATTTTGCTCCTCTTTTATACAGTTCAATCAGATGGTGAATCACGTCTTTTAATAAGATCGTTGTCATGAGATGGTCTTGACCATGCATCATAGTGATGCTATAAGGGATTTCTTCTCCTGCAGCTTCTTGCGCTAGCATGGTCGTTTGAGATTTGTGAGCCTCAGCAATACAGGACCCTGCTTCTTCTACTAAGGATTCTGCTTTCGTAAAATCACCGTTTTCAGCAGCTTTTAATGCTTCCATCAATTTTGATCGAGCGTCACCGGCATAAGCGACAATTTCAAACCCAAGTAATTGGACTTCTTCTTTATTCATGTTGGTTCCTCCTTATGATACCTTTTGAAAATTTTTATAATAGACGTTGAATATGCAGGGCTAAATAGACTTTTTCATTAGGAGATATCTTAGCTCCAGTCTGTTCAGCGATGGTTTGGTAGATCTGATGACTAATCTCATAAGCCTTTGGATAACTTAGCTGGATCAGTTGTTCCATCTCGCTCAATCCTTCAGGATCCTCTCTTCCCTTATCTAGGGAGTCAAGGAAATAATTGAGATGGATCATAAAGCGATCGTAGAAATGACTGTTCTCTTCTTTTCGTTTCAATCCATTTTGAGCTAATTTTTCCTCTACAGCTTTCAAAATCGCTTGGCGATCTTGGACATCAGGATCCTGCTCATGAATGACTTCCCCTTGTGCATTGATGAAGTGATAGGCGATGCGGTTCACTTCGTCATCGGGAAATTGATCCAAGAGCCGCTCTCGAAAGATTTCAATCGCTTCCTTTGCGATTTTATAAGGAATCGGATGCATAGCAGACGCATCAGGTAGATCACTGTGTTTGTATCTTCCCTGTTGAACTGCCTGGTAAGAACAGAAAATGTGATCTGTTAGTGTCACATAGATATATTCTTGAACAGGATAGGCATATTTCTTAGACAAGGTATCAATCACTTCATAAGTGGTTGTAATGAAATCAAGAGGAACATCCTTTAGAAGGGCCATAAAGTTTTCTCTTGATTCATCCGTGTTTAAACGAAATACTTTTTCGACCTTATCCTCAGCTACCAGATCATGTTTCTTTTTCCCAAAAGCAATCCCACTCCCAACAACAATTAACTCTTGTTGAAGCTCATTTTGAACCAAAGCAACATTATTGTTCATTGGATGGATAATACGATACATGAGGCTCTCCTTTGTAAAATTTGTTAAAAGCAAATAAAAATGACCACGAAGCAACTGAAAAAACTAGCCTATGCTAATCATTCAATCTACTTGTAGTCACGCCTAATCTAACTTAGTAACGCTCACTGCTATTTAACTTATGGACTTATTCTATCATAAGTGTTTTATTTTGTAAACCCTTACAGCGAAAATTTTTAAACATTTTTTTATAAAAAATAAACAAAGCCTAAATATAATGAAGAACATTGGAAGGAATTTCTTCCTTCCAATGTTCTAAATGTTGCTTTAGGAGGCAATAACGATTTGTTTCTTACACGCGTTCTGTCCAAGGTGTTGCCACTTTAGCCAAGACCGCATTCAATTCTTCAATATTTTGACGACCTTCTGTACGAAGCCATTCACGAGCAGCTGCTTCTCCATCTTTGATGTAAGCTTCTACTGAACCTGCCCATGTCGCACGTCCACAAAGAACACCGTTGAAGTTAGCACCTGATTCATGAGCAAATTCCAAAGTTTCTTGGAAGAGTTTTGCGGATACACCAGCACTGAGGTAGATGTATGGAAGGTTGGTTGCTTCTTCTTGTTCTTTAAAGAAGGCAGCAGCTTCTTCACGACTATAGACAACTTCACCTTCTCCAAATCCTTCCACGTAGTTGACATTGACGGGAACTTCTACTTTCAATACATCGATATTGAAACGAGGATCTGAGAAGACTTTCATAGCTTCAATGACTTTACGAGGTTTTACTTTTGCATATTCAGCAGAGGTTGCATCTGCAATTCCTTCGTCATAAGCCAAGATTTCAAGGAAGAATGGAATGTCTTCTGCCACACATTCTGAACCAATGCGTTCGATATAAGCTTGTTTTTCTTGGTTGAGTTCTTCTGCACTATCTACATCATAGTAGAGCAAGAATTTCACAGCATCTGCCCCTTGTTCTTTGATGCGTTTTGCTGACCAAAGGTTCAAGCAGTCAGGCAAACGTTTGGTGCTAGATGTATCGTAACCAGTCTTTTCGTATGCAAGCAAGAGCCCAGCATCTTTGTCCAAGGCTTTCGTAGCAGGCAAACCATATTCTGGGTCCAACAACATAGAGGAAGCATATTTTGTCAATTCATCTGCTACAAGAACTTTCAATTCTTCCATTTGTGCTACAGTTGGCTCAGTGTCTTGGTATTTGGCCATCAAGCGTTTCAAAGCCCCACGTTGGTCGAAGGCCAAAGCTGAAATAACACCGTCTTTTGTACTAAGACGTTCCAAATAGTTGCGTTTTTGTTCTGTTAATACCATTTTATACCTCTTTTACGATTAATTGTTGATACAAGGCATCATAGTGCCCCATGTTGACATGTCCTGTTTGTGCTTCTTGCGCATTTAACATCCCAAGAACATTTGCTTTCTTGAGCAAGTCTGCGTCACTCTCATGATGATAGAGACCAGATGCAATCCCTGCAACAGTCGAATCACCAGATCCGACTGGATTGACGACATCAATCTTAGGAATATCTACCTTATAGAAGACGTCGCCGTGCTTAGCAAAAGCGCCATTTGCTCCAAGAGAGACTATCACCCATTCGATGCCATCAAAGAGAGCATCTTGAAGAACTTCTTTTAAGTCTCCCACATTCTTACTCACTTCTTTTCCTAACAATTGAGACAACTCTTCATTGTTGGGCTTAATGACTGTAGGCTTGACATCTGCTTGAATGGCAGCTTCTAAAGAAGCTCCCGAGCAATCGAGCACGACTGGTTTTCCAGTTTCCCTTGCAATCTTGACAAGGCTAGCATAGTAATCCACTGGTAAACCAGCTGGAAGACTACCTGAGATGGCAACAACTTCCACTTGATCGATCAAGTGACGGTAATGGTCGAGGAAACCTTGCCCTTCTTTCTCAGAAATGGTTGGACCTTTTTCTAAGATTTCTGTTTGCTTGCCTTCGTGAAGGATGGCGATACAATTCCGTGTATCTCCAGCAATCTCAAAGAAACGTTCCTCTATTCCTTGACCTAAATGATCGAGAATGAATTGACCTGTTCGACCACCAAGTAGACCGGTCGCTGCCACTGGATCCTTGATCTCAGAAAGTACACGGGTGACATTGAGACCCTTCCCACCAGCTGTCTTACTCACCTCAGCCACTCGATTGACTGTATCCAACTGGAGTACATCCAAAGGATAAGAGATATCAATCGAAGGGTTCATCGTGACCGTTAATATCATACGTCACCTCTTAGTCGTGGTATTCACCACGGTCCCATTTTTCAAGGAATTCTGTAAAGAAGTCAGCATCTGCTTGATGGGCATTATGGGTTTCCACATGTTGGATCTTAGCGATCAATTTTTTATTTTCTTCAGTTGGTTTGTATTCAGCGTGGATGAATGCTTCAATGATATCGCACATGAGCAATTCACCAGTGATTTTACCACCAAACCCGATCACATTCGCGTTCAGTTCTTCTTTAGCATAAAGAGCAGTTGTCATATCGCGTACCAAAGCAGAACGGATACCAGGTACTTTGTTAACAGCATTGTTAATCCCAACCCCAGTACCACAGATACAAACACCAAGATCTGCTTGGCCATTTGCTACGGCTTCACCGACTTTTTTACCAAAGATTGGATAGTGGGTACGTGTATGGTCATAAGTCCCAAAGTCGAGCACTTCATATCCTTTTGATTTCAAAAAATCAGAAACAGCCATTTTTTCATTTGTCACAATGTGATCACAACCAATTGCAATTCTCATTTGAATTCTCCTCTCATTAGCACATCTTATTCAACATATCGACACGGATTTGGTGACGGCCACCGTCGTATTTACCATTGACGAAGCCTTTGGCAATGTTCTTGGCCAATTCATCCCCAACAATTTCAGCACCCATGGTAATCATTCGAGAATTGTTGTGGCCACGTGTCATATAAGCAGAACGTTCATCTGAAACTTCTGCTGCTACCATTCCTTTGATTTTAGTTGCAACCATAAATGGACCAGCACCGTAAGCATCAATCACGATTCCAAGATTTTGATCGTTTTTGTTCACTTCGCTTGCAACTGCAAGTGTCACATCTACAAAATCTTGACCTTCAGCAGTTACATCCACAACATCGAAGTTTTCTTTTACAAGAAACTCTTTCACGAGATCTTTTAATCTTAATCCTGCAGCATCTGCACCAATTACAATAGACATGTCCTGTCCTCCTTTTGTTCGTTTCAGCAAATATCCCTGTTGTTAATTTTTCACAAAGGAACATTTTCTTACTTTTGATATTATATTACACCTATTTTGAACGAAAGTCAACATTAAATTGTTTATTTTCGAACATTTTTTAAAATAAAAACACCATATCCACAACAGATATGGTGTCAGTTTTCAAACTACATATGACGATTATTTTGCATTTGCAGCATATTCTTCGTTACGTTTGATCATTTGTTTTCTGTACCAAGCGAAGATTCCGATATAGAATGCCAAGAAGACAACTACACCAAGGATAGCTTTGATATCACCAGTTGTTGCGTTACCGATTGTCCAACCGAGCAATTTTTCAACTGGTCCTTCAAGAGTTGAGTGAGTGATCAATTGAGTAGAAGCTACCCCTTTAGGGAAGGCATCAACACTCTTAGCCAATTGAGTTGCAAATGGTGCAATCAATGTTCCTGAAAGAAGGAAGAGTGGCAAGAGAAGGCTTCCGAAGATGATCATACGGATCAATTTACCGCGTGTTACAACCAACAAGGCTGGAGTCACACCCATAGCGATGATACCTGCAAGTGGCAAGATACCATTTCCGACTTTAGAAAGAAGCACTGCTTCGATCAACATGATTGGTGCAAGTACGTTGGCACAAGCCCAGATTTCAGCACGACCAGCGATAAATGGCCAGTCCAAACCGATGTTGAATTTACGTCCTTGAAGACGTTTAGTAGCAACGTTTGTAATACCTTGTGACAATGGTTCTACCGCTGCGATGAACCAAGAACCGATCAATGAGAACAATTCCAAGCAGACACCGGCAGTCAAACCAAGGCTCAACCAACCTTTAATAACCAATTCCCATTTGTCAGCATCTGCGACGCCAGCAACTGGATGTGGAGTACCCATGATACCGATGACGATACCAAGAAGGAAACCGATAAAGAATTTAGATCCCCAGAAACCGATCTTCTTGTTCAATTTAGCAGCGTCGAAGTCGTATTTATCAAGACCTGGGAAGAATTTGTCAAAGATTTTATCCAAGACCATGATGATTGGGTTCATCATGTAGTTCATGTGAGTTGAAGTCATAGGTGATGAACTTGGTGCATTCAAAAGATCATCAAATGTTGGTTTCATCAAGTCTGAGTTGATGATTTTCATAATCCCTACAAGGACAACTGCAAGAGTTGCCAAGAAGAGTGATAAACCTTGGCTGACACCGTTGTTGTCCGCATACCATTTGATCAAAAGACCAGTGATAGACAAGTGCCAGATATCGAAGATATCGACGTCAAGTGTATCTGTTTTCTTGATCGCAAGCATGATAACGTTGACAATCAACATAATCAACAAGAAGTAAAGTGTCCAGGCAGACCCCCAAGTGATGGTCGCAAGAGGTGCCCAACCAACGTCAGTGATATTCAATTGAATACCTGTGTTCTCAACGAATTTTGCAAGAGACGCTGAGAAAGCTCCATTCAACATACCGATGATGGCACCGATACCAGTAAGGGCGATGGCAAGTTTAATACCACCTTCAAGGGCTTTAGAGAATTTCACTCCAAACAAGAGAGCCAATAAAGTCAAGACGATCAACATGATGATCGGAGCACCCATATCTAGGATGGGTTTGAAAAATTTATTGGCAAAATCAATAATGCCATTCATAATAAATCCTCCCGATTTATAATTTTTTTGTAATTTACGGCATAAAGTGTTCCCAATTTTTTATTGGATAACGCTTACAAACTGTTTTAAAAAAATATCAACTTAATCCATGTTCTTTAATGGCAGCTTCAATGTTATCAAAGACTGGCGCACTCATTGCTGGAATACGGAATAAAATTGGACCAGCTTCAATTACTGGAATACCAGGATCAAATCCTAAATCAGTTGCAGCAATTGGAGTAAAGATATCATAACCTGAAATCAAGTCTTCATTCACGTCTTTGACCATGACAGCGTCACAACGCACATCATAACCGCGGTTTGACAACTCTTCTTCTACCGCACTCTTAATTTGGTGGCTAGAGTTAACACCTGCACCACAGGCAGCTAAAATTTTAATCATTTGGATGTCCTCCATTATAAATATTTACGAATGTTTTAGGAAATAGTTTCCGTTATGTATTGATAAAGCTTATCTTCACTATCTAATTTTGATAGAGCTTCGAGATTTCCATTGGATGTAAAGAAATCCATCAGCTGGGCCAAAATATTGGTTTGGCTTGCGCTTGAATTGTTGATAATGAAGAATAAAAGTGAAACTTGAACTTCCTTATCTGGAGCTATCATATTATGGAAGGTTACTGGTTGATCCAAACGAACCACGACCACATTCTCAGTGAGATTATGGACAATGTCTGTGTGCGGAATCGCCACATTTGGTAAGTCCTTACCAAGAAATTCCATGTCTAATCCAGTCGGGAAAGACTTTTCACGCTCAATCAAAGCGGAACGATAGGTTGGTGTCACAATCTGTCGCTCTTCAAGTAAGCTTGCTACCTGCTCAAAGAGATCTGTTTGATCCTTGGCATGTAGGCAAAACACAAGATCTTTGTTAAAGAGTTGATTTAATCCCATTGTTGCCACCTCCTTATCTAACTATTTATTTTATGGTTAGAGTATATCACTATATTGATTGAATGTCAATCATTTTTTGTCGTATTTTGTTTATTTTTGTTTATATTCCTCTTTAAAGCGCTTCCTAACCGTCATTTTCTAACATTATTAAAAAAGTAAAAAGAGAGTGAGACAGAAATCGGTCATTCGTTAGAATTCGATTTCGTCGTCCCACCTCCGCACAGTTGAGTAGGGCTGTAAAAGCTGATGAAATCAGCGTAGTAGAGCCTACTCAACCACTGCGTCTTGCTCGACAATCCAAAAATAATCGAGAGGCTAGGACTTTTGTCCCAGCCTCTTGATCTTAAATAATTTTCGTATAAAAGCCATATTTGTCTTTGATCTTCTTTGGGATGCTATCATCGGTAATAATGGCATTTAGATCTTCCACACGATAGAAACTGTAGAAGGAATAACTATCAAACTTGCTGTTATCAGCTACCACATATTTCTCTATCGCATTGTTCAGAATAATGGCATTGCCATTTCCTTCTTCTTCATTAGCTGTGGAGACACTATGGCCATCGATTCCATTCACCCCGATGAAGGCTTTAGAAACCTTGATTTCTTTCAAGAGTTTATTGGCAAATTGACCGACAAAGGTTTGTGTCTTTACCCGGTAGCGACCACCAACTAAGATCAGATCATAATTTGGAAAATCCTTGAGCTTCTCAAAAATAGGGAGGGAGTTGGTGACGATGCTAATTTCTTTCCCTTCCAAATAATCTCCGATAAAGTCTGTTGTTGTACCAGAGCCAATAAAAACGGTATCCCCATTTTCGATCAAGTCTGCACATTTTTTGGCAATGCTTCGTTTCTCATCAATATTGATCAGATTTTTTTCACTGTGAGAAGCTTCTAATAAGCTATCTTTGACTTTTTTGTGGGCCCCACCATGTACACGAACTAAAAGACCTTGTTTTTCAAGATCGATCAGATCGCGACGAATGGTCATGTCTGTCACCCCAAAAAGTTCCTTGAGCTCTTTGACCGATACCACACTTTTTCGATCCAGTTCCTGAAGAATTTCAACATGTCTGCTATCTTTCATGGTACTACTTCCATTCCTACTATATTTGTCTCTATTATACTACATTTTTCAAAAAACACAAATTCAAACATTATATTAACAAGAGTAAACATGATATTTTTAAATAAATAAAAGAAAAAAAGCCTTCCGTTAATCCGGAAAGCTTTGATTTATGCTATTTCTAGCTTCCTCACCTTAATATTTCAAGGCTCGGGATAAAAAGGTTCACTGAACCTTTTTATTTTGCGATTGGGTAAACAGAAACTTGTTTTTTATCGCGACCTTTACGTTCGAAGCGTACTACGCCTTCAACTTTTGCGAACAAAGTATCGTCTCCACCACGTCCAACGTTCACACCTGGGTAGATGTGTGTACCGCGTTGACGGTAAAGGATAGATCCACCTGTTACAGTTTGTCCATCAGCTGCTTTAGCTCCAAGACGTTTTGCTTGTGAATCACGTCCGTTTGATGTAGAACCTCCACCTTTTTTGTGGGCGAAAAGTTGCAAGTTAGCAAGATTCAATTTCAACATAATTGTTTTCCTCCATGTTAGTTTTCTGTGATAACTCTTGTTTGGACGAACTCCGAAGAGTTCTCCGATAAGTTTGCCATCCCTAAGAAAAATGATTCAAAGAATAGTTGGGTCATTTCTCTTTGATGTGGTGGAATATCTGTCGGGATTGTCACCCGAAGGAAGCCACCTTCTTCTTCGTTTAATTCTAGATCCGGTTCGTAGCCTGCAAACTTCTCAACAGAGTTGACGAAGTTAATGGCTAGCGTAGAAACCGATGCACACACGACATCAAAGCCGTATTCACCGCTTCCAGCGTGCCCAGTGATTTCTGCACTCCTCAGCTCGCCATCTTCGGCTCGTTCAAAGACTGCTTGTATCATGTGTTCTCCTAAAAATTAAGCGTTGATTGCGTTGATGACAACTTTAGTGTAAGGTTGACGGTGACCTTGTTTACGGTGGCTACCTTTTTTAGGTTTGTACTTGTAAGTAACAACTTTCTTTTGTTTTCCTTGTTTTTCAACAGTTCCAACAACAGTAGCTCCTGAAACAAGTGGAGTTCCGACAACAGTGTTTTTACCACCAACAAGAACAACTTCGTTAAATGTAACTTCTTGACCAGCTTCAACGTTCAATTTTTCAACGTAGACTGCTTGACCAACTTCAACTTTAACTTGTTTTCCGCCAGTTTTAATGATTGCGTATGTGCTCATTATGCACCTCCTATGTATTTTTGGGTTTCCCCGTATTTTTGTGAAGACTCGCCTAGCATCGTGGGACGAACCACTTATTCTCATGAAAATGAGCAACGATGATCGAGCGGTTGCACAGGCATGTGCATAGTCAACTCTCTTAGTATATCACTTCTATCAGACAAAGACAAGTATTTTTGCGCTTTGAAAACGAATTTTCTTTTGAAAAATAAATTTTTATCTTTTATTTTAAGAACTCTTTCAAAGCTGACTCTTCATCTACTTATTCTTAAATTGAAAGTCACTGATGGTCAATTTAGCCTTAGACGAATCGTTCAAGCTCTTCATTTTTTCTTCTGTTTCCTTGGTGATTTTGATAGGAATGGCTGCAGCCATATTCGTTTTTAAAACACCCGATTCACTGATTTGATAGTCAACCGTCACATTTTCAAGAAGGGGTTCCCCATCATATTCTAAGTTCAAAACGAAGGAACCATCGCGATCAATTGTTGTAGTGGTGCGATTCACCAGATAGAGCAAGGCGAAACGGTTCTCCTCATCTCCAAAGGTATAGCCTGGTAAAAATGCAAACAATCTTCCTGGAGTTCCAATCGTTGGATGGTCTTTGATAAATTTTTCAGCAAGCTCTAGGATTTCATTGTCCTGATTTTTGTACTGATCAGCTCTGACAAATGTGAGCGGTTCTTTTTTGCTACTGGTTGACTGGCTGGTCTTTTCTTCTTTTTTCGGGCCAGTAAATGATACTTTGACACAGCCTGTCAACAGAAACAAACTTGTCATTAAAACGATAACTTTTTTCATCTTGTCTCCTTTAAGTTGGTAAGAAAAAGAGGCTGGATACTCCCAGTCTCTCCTATAGCAAATCCTCAATCAGGTCATCGACCTCATCTTTTTCTGCTTTTGGTGTGATTTCCGTTACGACGATGCCTGACACAGCACGCTCGACCAAAGCTTCCACATCCAACCGTTGCTCATACTGCTCCGCATTTTTGAGTTTCGGATTAGTCTTTGGACGATCTGGTGCAAAGATGGTACAACAGTCTTCAAACGGTTGGATGGAGATTTCAAAGGTATCAATGGCTTGGGCAATATCGATGATTTCCAACTTGTCCATGGTTACCACTGGACGGATAACTGGCGTATTGGTTACCGCATTGATGGCCTGCATACTCTCTAAGGTTTGGCTAGCCACTTGTCCCAAGCTTTCACCATTGATAATGACCAAACCACCACGAACCTCGCGAATGCGGTCTGTAATGCGCATCATAAAGCGGCGGGTCAGGGTCATGAGGTAAGCTTCTGGCGCTTTTGCCTTGATTTCCTCTTGGATCTCTGTGAAGGGCACCTCGATAAATTGGATATTCCCCCCAAACTTGGTCAACTTCCGTGTTAAGTCATGGGCTTTTTTCAAGGCACCTGGGCTGGTATAAGGTGGGCTCGCAAAGTGGACCGCTTCGATATCCACACCACGCTTCAAGGCTAGGTAACCAGCTACTGGTGAGTCGATCCCACCAGAAAGCATGAGCATACCCTTGCCAGACGTACCAACAGGAAGGCCACCTGCTCCTTTAATGGTTTCATAAGAAATATAGGCTGCTTCTTCTCGAATTTCAACTTGCAAGTTGATATCTGGTTTTTTCATCTGAGCTTGGATGGTTGGGATCGCTTCAAAGACCGCACCTCCCAAGGTTTGGTTGAGCTCGCGACTATCGAGTTCAAAGGTATGGTCACTGCGTTTACTTGAGATTTTAAAGGTCAAGCCTTCCTTGTAAATCTCCTTCATAATCTCTTGCACTGCCGCTTTTAAGGCTGGTACTGATTTTTCAATCTTGTAAACGGGTGAAAAATTTTGGATTCCAAAAACCTGCTTGAGGGATTCGGCTACCGGTTCATAATCCGTCCCATGCAGATAAGCATGCGCTCGATCGCGGTCCGCTGTCACTTTGACAGCTGGATAGATAGATAAAACATCTTGGATATTATTGCGAAGTTTATTGATGAAACGCATGCGGTTCTTTCCTTTAGTAGAAAGCTCTCCATAGCGAATCATAATTTCTGAATAGGTTAAGGTCATGTTGATTTCCTTCTAAAATTAACGTACTTTTCGTGTTTGCTCGTAAATCAGTTTGAACTTGGTCAAGAATTGCTCGACTTGGCTCATGTCATTTTCAAGGTCTAGACTCAAGCGAACAGCTGTCTGTGCGATACTCTTGTCCACTCCCATGGCAATCAAGGTACCAGCTGGCTTACCAGCTTTGGACGAGCAGGCACTGGTTGTCGAAATGTAAATATCAAACTCTTCAAAGGCATGGACCACTACTTCACCACGAACTCCCTTGATCCCGAAAGTCAAGATGTGAGGCGCAAAATGATCCCCACCAGAAAAGACAGTGACATCTGGATAGTTGGCCAATTCTTTGCGGATCACTTCTTTCATCTGCTGGGTCTTGCTTGCAAAAGCTTCTTGGTTTTCCATAGCTAAGCGTAGGGCTTTTGCGGTTGCTGCGATACCTGCCACGTTCTCAGTTGTCGAGCGCATTTCTTTTTCTTGACCTCCACCCGTTAAGAGGGGTGTGATCTTTTTGCCTTCTTTGATGTAGACAAAGCCAACTCCACGAAGGCCATGGAATTTGTGACTAGAGAAGGTCGCAAAGTCCACGCGCTCTGGCAGATAAACTTCTGTTGCTACCTTGGCTAAAGCTTGAACAGCATCGACATGGAAACTAATCGTTGGGCGATCTTCTAGGAGAGCCACAATTTCATGGATGGGCTGGATGGAGCCAATCTCATTGTTGACGGCCATGACAGAGACCAAGGTCGTATCTGGACGGAGTAGACTAGCCAAGGCATCCACTTTGACAAAGCCACGCGCATCCACTGGAGCATAATCAACTTCGAATCCCTGCGTCTTTAACCAAGCAGCGGACTCCTTGATAGCGGGATGCTCGATGTCAGAGACAATGATATGCTTGCCATAAGGAGCTTTCTCAAAAGCGACACCCTTGAGGATCCAGTTGTCCCCTTCGGTCCCACCAGACGTGAAGTAAATTTCCTCAGCTTTCTTGCCAATTAGCTCCGCAATCTGTTTTCTAGAAGCTTCCAAAATACGAGTAGCTTGACTACCTAGATTGTGCAAACTAGAAGGGTTGCCCCAGATCCGAGTCGCTACTTCTGTATAAGTCGCAAGGGCTTCTGGATAGGGTTTAGTCGTTGCTGAATTGTCAAAATAGATCATGTCCTACGCATCCATCACTTTCTTTTTACGTAACTTCTATTTTATCATTTCTAACCGCTTGGGACAAGGATTTGATAAAGAGAGATCCAGCAAAATCACTCTATAAAATTCAGTTCTTTTTAGACATTTTTCAGAAAATGACTTATAATAGGAAAGTGTTAAAAAAACAATTTTTGATAGAAAGAGAATGAACATGTCACAATATTCAAGAAGTAACAAAAACCAAAAACCTGAGGAAAAAGTAGATTCAAGACCATCTCGCGGTGAGAAAGTCAAACAAGGTTTGTCCGTATTTCAAACGGTTGTAGCTACGATTGCCAGTCTCTTAGGGATTATCGTCACTTCCTTTACCATTATGAGCCTGCTCAATAAAGACAATCAAAAGACAGAAGATAAACCCTCTAGTAGCACCAGTGTCGTCGTGGTTCATGAAAAGGGCTCTGACTCAAGCGCTACCAATACAGATACTAACACCAATACACAAACCAATTCAAGCAATACAGAAACAAGTTCACAAAAAGAAACCGATAGCTCATCTGCTACAGAAACCAGTTCATCTGCTGCACAAGACCAAGGCTCCACAGCAACAGACAGTGGCGCAGATACAGCCACATCTGGATCCAACTAAAAAAACAGTAAGGACAACCTTACTGATTTTTTTATCTTTCGATTCCAGCTTTTTCTGATTTTTATAGAAAGCATCTATCTCACTGTCATACTCCCATTTGAGCTTTGAACGCTCTTCCTGGATTTGATCCAATTACTCAAGTATTCTACCCTCTATGTCAATGTCAGATCCTATATACATCTCATCTAGATTCAATGTATTGTCCTCATTAATTGGGATATCTACTCCCCAACCCGATTCTTCAATATTATTTATACGTCCATAAACATTCATATAATATTCGGGAGTTGTAAGCCCACCATCACTCCATTGTGTCTGATCCCAATCAATCTGAACGGATTCGACTTTTGAATTTTGTGCTTTGACTAAATCAATAACCTTCTGTTCGTGTTCTTTTAGGTAGTCCAGTTGTTCTTTTTTTATGTCTCCTTCTGGTTTTTGTACGACTTTCTTTGGAGATGAGGTCGTTATCTTCTGTTCGGGTCTTTTGGTCAGTGGCATGATTTTTCCTCCAAGAAAAACCAGTCCTAGTATCGGTAACAAAATAATCAAAAATAGTTCCATTTGTCTCTTCATTCAATTCCCACCAATCTACACACTTTTAATTGATCTATCAACTTATTTATTCGAAAATTCTTCCACCTATCCTTAAATATTGGCCCAAAGACATCGTCTTTAAATTAATTTTTCCATCTTCCACCACCACATCAACTCGCCAACTCGATTCAGGATTTTGATTAAACCCACCAAAAATGAGAATCATTTCGTCACCACCTTGTGGCGTCCCATTTCCTGCTACTCCCCACTGAGTTTCATCCCAATATATTTGAACGGATTCGATTTTCGGACTTTGGGCTTTCATAAAATCAACAATTTCTTTTTCATGTTCTTTGAGGTAAGCGAGCTGCTTTTGTTTAATGGCTTCTTTGTCTTCTTTGATTGATGAAGCAGCAATCGTTTTTCCTTGTTTTGTATCATCTTTATGCTTCACGCTACATCCTCCTATACTTAGGAGAGCTACAATTGAAGCAACCATCATGATTTTTCGCCTTTTCATAAGTCCTCCTACCATTCTGTACAAATTATTCTCTAAAATTTCCACCTATCATTTCTAGATCTATTATGGACTCATAGCTCAAATTCTTTCCTCTTAATGGATAGAATGATCTGTTGATTTTATTAAGGAAAATTCGAACCAGAGATTGAATCAATTGAAATTGGATTCTCAACATTTGGTTTTGGGACAATAAAGAATGAATAGCCATTTAGTTCCTTATCATTATCTCCATAGACCTTTAAACGGATGTCAAACCCAGATTCCGTAAAAGCACCACTATCTTCTACTTTCACACTATCCCAGTCATACTTGACTCGAACAACTTCTGGATCATTCGACTTTATGTAGTTCGTAATTTCGGACTCGTGTTTTTTTAAAAAGTTTACTTGCTTTTGTTTGAGCACTTCTGTATCTCCTTTGGTGGAGGAAGAAACATTCACTTTATCTTGTTTCATCTGTTCTTTTGGTTTTACAGTGCAGCCTCCAATGCTTGTGAAAATAAGCATTAAAGCTAATAACTTAAGTGTACGTTTCATTTTAATTTTCTTGTTTCCTCATAACACTTTTACTTCTATTTACTTAAGAAAAAATTTTCCAGCCACCATTTTCCTCGATATAAATATCATTTAGCATCCCCATTTTTTTGATAGTTGGTATGCTATTTTGATCTTCTAGGTAAAAATCAACGGAGAATTTTGTGTTTTTTAATTGATTAATTTGACCAGAAATAGATAAATTGTATCCACCACCCTGAGGTGTTCCATTCCCAGACTCTTCAATTTGCATACTGTTCCAATCAATCTGAACGGATTCGACTTTCGGACTTTGAGCCTTTACAAAATCGACGATTTCTTGCTCGTGTTCCTTGAGAAAAGCGATTTGTTCTTTTTTTATTTCTTCTTCTGATTTTTGTACGACTTTCTTTGAAAAAGTGGTTGTTATCTTCTGTTCGGGTCTTTTGGTCAGGGTTATGATTTTTCCTCCAAGAAAAACCAGTCCTAGTATCGGTAACAAAATAATCAAAAATAGTTCCATTTGTCTCTTCATTTAATTCTCTCCAATCGTTCCTTTCATGACTGAATGGGCCAGTCACTTTCCTTACTATTATAGCATCTTTCATTTGAATCTCAATCTAACTCACTAGTTAGAGACTTTATGCAGCAATCATAAAAGAACTTGTGGGGTTCTGCTAGAATATAGGTAATCCTTTTTTACAAATAACAACCTAAGTGATGCTAAAAATTCAAATGTTGCATTTTTGTAGAGTATCTAAATATAAAATGAAACTTTCCGCTGTGAGAAAAGTGATAGAAACATCATTGTTTCTAGCACTCGGGAGTTTTGGAACCTTAGGTCCAAAACTAAGTCATGGAACTTCCTGGATTGCTGAAATCATCCACAGGATAATTTCACCTAACGTCCGTACTCACTTAAGGAAAGTTTCTAAGAGGAGTTTATCTTCAATCAAAAAGGAACCCGAAGGTTCCTTTTTGTTATTTTCGATACATCTTGACCTGAAGGTAAAGATCGTTATAGACTCCAAGCAACTTCTTGCCTAATTGTTGATAGACTTCCAAATGGTCCAGTGTTTCATCGCTTGGATAGAAGGATTGGTCATCTTGGATTTCTTTTGGCAACATGGCTTTGGCTTTTTTATTTGGCGTTGAGTAGCCGACATAAAGAGCATTTTTCAAAGCATTTTTAGGACGAAGCATGAAGTTAATAAAGGCATATGCTGCTTCTTTATTTTTCACGGTTTTTGGAATGACAATGTTATCAAACCAAAGGTTGCTGGCTTCAGTTGGGACGACATAGCGAAGATCCTTATTGGCTTCGAGCATTTGGCTGGCTTCTCCTGAGAAGGTAACCCCAATAGCCGCATTGTTTTGGATCATATAGCCTTTCATCTCATCAGCAACCAAAGCTTTGATGTTTGGCGTCAAGGTGTAGAGTTTATCTACTGCCTCTTGCAATTTCTTTGGATCCTTTTCATTGAGGCTATAGCCCAAGGTATTGAGACCAATTCCCATGACCTCACGTGCACCATCGTACATCATAATGTCATTTCTGTACTCTTCACGCCAGAGATCTGACCAATGTTCAGGAGCATTTTTAACCATCTTGGTATTGTAGACGATTCCCAAGGTACCCCAGAAATAAGGCACTGAATATTGGTTGCCCGGATCAAACGATTGGTTCAAGAGTTTTGGATCGATATTTTCCATCCCTTTGATCTTGGATTGGTCCAACTTTTCAACCAGATGCTCATCCATCATCTTAGCAATCATGTATTCACTAGGAATCGCAATATCGTAGGTGGTTCCCCCTTGCTTGATCTTGGTGTACATGGATTCGTTGGAATCAAAGGTATCATATTGCACCTGAATTCCTGTTTCTTTGGTGAATTCCTTGAGCAATTCTGGATCGATATAATCTCCCCAGTTGTAGATGACCAACTTGTCACTGTTCTTGGTATTCATGCTCGCTTCGATCTGGTGGCTAATTCCCCAGAGGACCAGAATGACAAGGACAATCCCAGTTAGGAATGAATAAAGTTTTTTCATGCTGCTTCCTCCTTTTCACGGGTAATAAAGTAGTAACCGATGACCAAGAGCACACTAAAGAGAAAGACAAGGGCGGATAAGGCATTGATACTGAGGGAAATTCCTTGACGCGCACGTGAGTAGATCTCTACAGACAAGGTTGTAAAACCATTTCCGGTTACAAAGAAGGTCACGGCAAAGTCATCAAGAGAATAGGTAAAGGCCATAAAGTAGCCAGCAATAATGGCTGGTGTCAGATACGGCAACATGATCTCTTTGAGCATTTGCACTTGGGTAGCTCCCAAGTCATAGGCCGCATTGACCATATCCCGGTTCATTTCCTTGAGTCGTGGCAAAACCATCAAGACCACAATAGGAATCGAGAAAGCTACGTGGCTAGCCAGAACAGATAGGAAACCTAGCTGGTACTTGACCGTCGTAAAGAGAATCAAGAAGCTGGCCCCGATCATAACGTCTGGCGCTACCATGAGAATGTTGTTGATGGAGAGCAATGGTCCTTCTAACTTTTTCTTGGATTGGTAAATATAAATGGCTCCAAAGGTTCCAATCACTGTCGCAATCAAGGCTGACAAGAAGGCCAAGAGGAAGGTCTCTGATAAGATCAGCATCAGGCGACTATCTGCGAACAATTCATTGAAATGCTCAAGCGTGAAGCCCGTGAAGGCATTCATATCTCCCCCTTTATTGAAGGCATAAAAGATCAAATAGAAGATGGGAAGATAGAGGATCAGAAAGACGAAGCCTAGATAGAAATGGGATACTTTTTTCATCGTTCTCTCCTTTCTCTAGTTGCCCACATGGTAAGGAGCATAGCAAGGATCAGAACAACTCCGATGGTAGAACCCATTCCCCAGTTTTGTGTTGTCAGGAAGTGCTGTTCAATCGCTGTCCCTAAGGTAATGACGCGGTTTCCACCGATCATCCGTGTCAACATGAAGAGACTCAGACTAGGAATAAAGACAGACTGCACACCTGAGCGGACTCCATTCATGGACAAGGGGAAGACCACATGACGGAAGGTATCCCAACGATTGGCTCCCAAATCATAGCTGGCATTGATCAAGTTTGGATCCAAGTCATCTAAGACATTAAAGATCGGCAAAATCATAAACGGCAACTCGATGTAGCTGGCTACAAAGATAAAGGAGAAATCGGTAAAGAGGATCTGCTGGGGAGCGACTCCGAGAAAGCTTAAAAAGCTATTGATGGAGCCGTTTTGCCCAAAGATTCCGATAAAGGCATAGGCCTTGAGCAAGAGATTGACCCAGGTTGGCAAGACGATCAACATCAACCACAACTGCCGGTGTTTGAGCAGCGTCAAAAAGTAAGCAGTCGGATAGGAGATCAAGAGCGTCACCAGGGTGACAATTCCGGCATAAAGGACCGAATTAAAACTCATCTTTAAATAGGTCAGATTTTGCGAAGTAAAGAACTCTTTGTAGTTTTCAAGTGAAAACTGCCCTTCAACGTTGAAAAACGATTGAAAGATGATCATGACTACAGGAGCCAAGACAAAGAGAAAAATCCACAAGAAATAGGGGAGGATAAATAGATTAGAGGTTGTTTTCTTCATCTCTTTCCTCCTCAATGGCATTAATCAAACCAGCTTCTTGCTCTTCCACTTCAACGTACTCTTCGATCCGCGCATCGAATTCTTCCTCGGTTTCATTGAGACGCATAACGTGGATATCTTCTGGTTCAAAGTCTAGCCCGATGACTTCTCCCACAATGGCCTTACGAGTGGAGTGAATCATCCACTCATTACCCAAATCATCATAGGCGATGATCTCGTAATGCACACCACGGAAGAGCTGGGTGTCCACCTTCACTTGGAGCTTGCCTTCTTCAGGAAGGGTGATTTGCAAGTCTTCAGGACGAATGACGACTTCAACTGGTTCGTTTGGACGCATTCCCCCATCGACGGCTTCAAAGCGTTTGCCATTGAACTCAACCAAGTAGTCCTCGATCATGCGACCATCTAGAATGTTGGACTCCCCGATAAAGGTAGCTACAAAGTGGTTGATCGGTTCATCATAGATATCTACTGGTGTACCAGATTGAACGATCTCTCCTTCATTCATGACAAAGATCCAGTCACTCATGGCGAGAGCTTCTTCTTGGTCATGGGTAACAAAGACAAAGGTAATCCCCAAGCGTTGTTGCAATTCCCGCAACTCATACTGCATGTCTGTCCGAAGTTTCAAGTCAAGTGCAGACAAGGGCTCATCTAAAAGGACCACTCGTGGTTCATTGATAATAGCCCGTGCAATGGCTACCCGCTGGCGTTGACCACCGGATAATTTTTGGATCGAACGTTTTTCAAATCCCGCTAACTGGACCATTTTCAAGACTTCTGAAACCCGACGTTCGATCTCAGCCTTGTCCACCTTTTTCAAACGAAGGGGAAAAGCCACATTTTCAAAGACCGTCATATGTGGAAATAGGGCATAGGACTGAAAGACGGTGTGGACGTCTCGTTTGTTGGTAGGGACATCATTGATCCGTTCCCCATCAAGGTAGACATCTCCAGTTGTCGCATCCAAAAGACCGGCAATGATATTAAGGATGGTCGATTTTCCTGATCCAGATGCACCGAGCAGGGTATAGAACTTCCCTTCTTCCAATTCAAAATTGATATCCTTTAGGACAACGGTACCGCTATCTTCAAAGACCTTTGAAACATTTTTAAACTCAATAATTGGTTTTTTCAATTCACATAAATTCCTTCTTTACTGCGATTAGCAAACTGCTTTTCAAACGAAAATGCAGCGGCTGACAGGAAGACCTGTCAGACCACCAATACCTCTCGGGGACTTACTAGACTGCCCCACCTATTTACGGTATCGATAGGCACTCACCCCCTCTCCGACTGATGCTATCGATGGTTCACAATCAATTGTTCTTCAATACTAAAGTTCTTAGGCTTGGCCGATAATGCGAACTTCTGGTTCTAAACGGACGCCTGAGTGAGCTTCTACTGCCTCAATGACATGGGCGATCAGGTCTTCGTAGTCCTTAGCTGTTCCATTATCGACATTGACCATAAAGCCGGCATGTTTTTCAGAAACTTCAACACCACCGATTCGATAGCCTTTCAGACCTGCTTCGCTGATCAATTGACCTGCAAAATGACCGACAGGACGCTTAAAGACGGATCCACAAGAAGGGTATTCAAGGGGTTGTTTCAACTGACGAAGATGGGTCAACCGATCCATCTCCTGCTTGATCGCCTCGTGATTGCCAGGAGACAAAGCAAATTTGGCAGAAATGACGACTGCGCCTGTCTCTTGAATCTTAGAATGACGGTAGCCAAAAGCTAGTTCACTCGCTGACAGAGTTTCGATCTCTCCGTCTTTGGTCAAGACCTTACAGGATACTAGGACATGAGCGATCTCTCCCCCATAGGCTCCCGCATTCATAAAGACAGCACCACCGACACTGCCTGGAATGCCACTAGCAAACTCGAAGCCTTTCAAACTATGGTGCAAGGCCACATGAGTGGTGTCGATGAGTTTAGCTCCTGCCTCTGCTTCGATCACATACCCATCCACACTGATGTCACGCAAGCGATCAAACATAATGACAAATCCCGGAATGCCCCCATCGCGGACAATGATATTGGATGCATTGCCCAGGACCATCCATGGAATTTGCTCTTGGTTGGCAAATTGAACGATGCGTTTTAATTCGTATTGGTTGCGGGGAAAGGCTAAAAATTCAGCATTCCCACCTACCTTTGTGAAGGTATAATGTTTTAAAGGTTCTTGAAAACGGATATCAATCCCTTCAAGAATTTGATTTATTTTTTCATTCATCTTTCTGTCTGTTCTCTCTCTATAAAAATACAAACTATTATACCAAATTTTTGACTATTTTTCGACCCTAAAAAACAAAAGAAGACCTATAATATTCAGGCCTTCCTTTTATCATTCATTATGCAATTTTACGAGCAATGGCACGATTCTTTTGTCCATCCAGAGCTGATTTGACCGAAATCCAAGCACCACCAAGAGTAAAGACAGCTAAGAGTGCTAGATTCAAGTAAAATTTATCAGGGACATCCCCTGAGAATGTCGCTTCATTGAGAAGCGTCCAGGACATATCAAATGGCAAATCCAGTTCACTCATAAGCGCCAAAGTATAATCTAATTGGTTGACCAAAAAGACGGTCAAGACCATCAAAATAGCTGAAACTACCACACCTTTTTTAGTCAATTTCTTACCAAGAATCTCATAACCTTTGATGGTACAATAACCGAGGGCAGCCCCTGCTAAAACAGATACATAGCCAAGACGCGCTACCAAGAGGGCAACTGCTCCACCGATGATTACACCGATCACAGCCCCTACAATCCCCAAAAGGAAGTTTTCTTCCCGCGCTTCATAAGCCTCAACTGTATCTTGCACTTCGGCTTGGTAGGCTCTAAAGGTTGCATCGTCGATTAAAAAGATCGCATCTCCAATTTGATACAGACCGATTGGTCCTTCCTCACCCGTTTCCGCATTCACTTGCACAAATTGTTGGTTGAGTAAGAAATCAACAATATCTTGGATAGCTGTCCATAAGGTTTCGACAGCCTTCCCTTTGGTCATTCCACCTTTGACAACGATCGAGGTCAAGTAACCATCAGAAGAGATAGCATTAACGGCTTTTGATTGTTCTTTTAATTCATTCCAAAGAATTTCACTATCTTCGATCAAGTCTCCTTCGGAACCTTGTTTCACACTGAGTGAAATGGTAAATACATTCTTGGTTTGAGCGCCTTCAATGACCAACAAGAAGCCTTCACGCTCTCCATACATCACACGAGCTTCGCCATCAAATTGCAGACCAAGATCGGTAGCAATACTATATAAATATTCTGGTTTCATGTTTCCCCCTAGATTTTCAGGAAAGCTTGAGCTTTTCCCCATACTGTTCCCATTCTACCATAGGAGAAGCAAAAAGGACATATACATTCGTATACATCCTTCTTTCATTTGTGTTACATTCGGGTTTAATTCTCAACACGAACGCCAAATGTGTCAATTTTAAGTTGGAAAATCTGACCATCTAGCCCGAGTTTTTCGAGAGCTGCAACAAAGGCTGCTGTATGCTCTGGCGCTAAGAGGTTCATGATCGTTGGGCCTGCTCCCGACAGATAGGTGGCGTAAGCCCCATGCGCATGGGCGACTTCTTTGACCTGAGGAAACTCTTTGACAAGAGATTGACGGTAGCGTTCGTGGAAATGATCAGACTCGATGGAGCGACCAGCCGTCAGCAAATCTCCCTTGAGGAGAGCTGCGATAGCGACATTGGCTACGCTACTAGCTGCAACAGCTTCCTTATAAGACCATTCTTTCGGTAGGACATTCCGACTATCACTGGTCTTCAATTGGTAGCTCGGTACAAAAGCGACAAGGTCACAGCTTGGGAAGTCAGCCGTGACATATTGGACATCTTCACCGATGTAGCTCGCAATGACCATATTCCCAAAGATAGCTGGAGCTACATTATCCGGATGACCTTCGATCTCGGTCGCGATGCGTAATTTCTCAGCGTCTGATAGCTGGAGGTTGGCTAATTGGTTGGCCAATTCAATCCCTGCGACAATGACCGAGCTAGAAGATCCAAGACCACGCGCCAAAGGCACTTGACTGGTCATCTTGATTCGATGGGGCTGCATATCCGTTGAGATAGAAAGAGCTGTTGAGAGCAAGAGGTTTTTCTCATCTGTCGGAATCCCTGCTCCTAGATCATGCTCAATAAACCAAGCATCAGCTGATTCAAGGACTTCAATAGTCAAATAGCGAGTCACGGCAATCCCAACAGAATCAAACCCTGGCCCTACATTGGCACTGGTTGCTGGAACAATAATTTTCATGCTTATTCTCCCAAGACTTTAAAGGTATTCAAAAGTTCGAAATTCGCCTCTGAATCCAATTTTTCAACCAAGTTCTTGAATTGTGTTTGGTTGACTTGGTGGGTAATGATGACGACACTTGCAAATTGACCATCTGAGTCTTCTTGGAGGATTTGCTTGAAGGAAGCTCCTTCTGCATTAAAGATTTCCGCAAGACGCAAGATTTGACCAGTCGCATCTGGTGCCTTGATTGAGAAATAATAGTTATTTTTCACGTCTTCTGGCTTAGCCAATTGAAGAGGGCGGCTGTATTCATTGAAGGCTTTACCGATCGTTCCTTCTTTTAGACGACGGACAATGCGCACAATATCAGCTACGACACTTGTCGCTGTTGGTTTTTGGCCAGCACCTGGTCCGTAGTACATAGACTCACCAATACCGATGGATTCCACATAGACCGCATTCATAACGTCGTTCACGCCAGCAAGTGGGTGTTGTTTTGGAAGGAAGGTTGGTGTCACTTCTGCTGCAATCCCTGACTCTGTTTCAACAATGGATCCGACAAGCTTGATGACATATCCAAGGCTTTGAGCGACTGAGACATCTTGAGGAGTGATCTGGCTGATCCCTTTGTGACCCACTTGATCAAATTGGATGTTCATCCCAAAGGCAAATTGGCTCAAGATCACCATCTTGTAGGCAGCATCGATCCCTTCGACGTCATTGGTTGGATCACTTTCAGCGTAACCTAAGCGTTGCGCTTCTGCTAAAGCATCTTCATAAGTCCAGCCTTCTTCGACCATTTTGGTCATCATGAAGTTAGATGTTCCATTGACCACACCAAGAACCTTAGTCACCTTGTCGGAAGCAAGGGAATTCACCAAGGTCCGAAGGATTGGGATCCCACCAGCTACGGCAGCTTCATAATAAAGGGCCACTTGGTGTTTTTGAGCAATCTCTAGCAACTCGCTTCCATGAACGGCAAGAAGGTCTTTGTTAGCAGAGACCACATGCTTACCCGCTTCAAGCGCACGGGTGATAAAGGTCTTAGCTGGCTCGATACGGCCCATCAATTCCACAACGATGGCAATGTCTTTGTCTTCAATGATTTCATCGACATTGGTCACAAAGTTGTAGTCGTGACCAGCAGCTTGTAATTTTTCCTTTTCCTCATCATCTCGAACCAAGACCTTAGCGATCTCGATTTCATCTTGAGCTGCCTGGGTGATTTTTTCATGGTTTTCTTTTAATAAAAATGGTACGCCACTAGCAACAGTACCAAATCCTAGTAAGGCAATCTTAACAGACATCCTATTGACTCCTTGAATTTTCTATAGTAGCTCCATTATAACAAAAACTTGAGCGTTTGACAGCCAATTGCCTTAAAAATTCTGAATTTTCATGACAGGATCTTCCTGTAGCAAGTTCTGGAAAAGAACATAGAATTTGTGGTACAATAAAGAAAATAATGAAAACGGTGACACTATGAGTAAACGAAGAGTACCTAAAAAAATCAAAGCCCTACTTGGAATCAATGCCCTCCTCCTAGTCTGTATCTTTATTTGTAGCTTTCTTCTGATCAAACGGATCACTCAGCCGAGTGACGGGAATACCAGTGGCACTGCCGTAACGCGTTCTCTCGAGGAAGGTAGCTCCTCTATCGAGTGGACCCGAGTGAAAAAGCCGGTCAAACTGCCCATCCTCATGTACCACTCCGTGCACAATATGGCTGAGTCCGAAGCTGCTAATGCCAATCTGATTGTCGATCCAGAAACCTTTGAAAGCCAACTAAAGGCCCTGAAAAAAGCGGGTTATTACACCCTGACACCTGAGGAAGCCTATCGGATCCTCGCAAAAAATGAAGTGCCAAAAGGAAAGAAATATGTCTGGTTGACCTTTGATGATGGCGTCGAGGATTTCTATACCATCGTCTATCCGCTTCTTAAGAAGTACAAGATGACCGCCACTAACAATATCATCACGGACTTTACCCAAAAGGAAAAAGAAAATGTCCTGACCTTTGACCAAATCAAAGAGATGAAAAGTGCTGGCTTGACCTTTGAAAGCCATACGGTCAATCATCCAGACCTAGCCAATTCCAGTCTTGAGACCCAAAAGAATGAGCTGGTCGCTTCTAAACGCCTGCTGGATAAGGTGCTGGATCAAAATACTAGCGTTATCGTCTACCCATCTGGTCGCTACAGCCAGGTCACGATCGACCAAGCCAAGAAAGCTGACTACAAACTTGGCCTCACCACTAAAAATGGACTAGCCAGCTCCGCTGATGGACTCTATTCCCTCAAACGAGTCCGGATCCTTCCAACCACTACAGGAGAGGACCTCCTAGCCATGATCCAAGAATAAAGAAAGCCCCCTGTCTGAAATCATCGTTTTCAGACAGGGGCTTTTTGTTAGAGTTCCTTATAAAAAATTTTTTAATCGTTGATTCATAAAATGTAATAGGATTCAAAAATTCTTAAAAGAGCTTCATTATTGATTCGCTATAGCCTTCGACTTTCTTTTATAAATGCTCAAAACAATTGCAAATGACAACAACTGCCAAAGAATAATTCTCGTTATCTGCAAGCTATCTGATTCAGAATTTGAGACAACATGAACCAGATTTGAAGCAAGATTGTTGAAAAGATGATCTCCTAGTCCTAGCCACAAGGAACCTGTCATTTTGTAAAGTAAAGACCATTTGATACTCATCATTCCCGCTAGGATAACATAGCCAATTCCCATAACAATAAGATTTAAGAGTGACGATTCTTCTTGAAGATAATCTCTTAAGGGCATTGCCAAATGCCATATTCCAAATAGGAAGGCTATAAAGAATAGACTCTTGCGGTAAGAAATCCCTTCAAGAATTTTTGTGAAAAGGCCACGAAAAACTCCTTCTTCCATCCACACGTTTATCAGGTTAAATAAGACACTTAACAAGATAAATAAGATGCCTGCTTGTGTTCCTTTTTCATCAGTTAAAGAGAAACCACTCGCATAAAATGATAAGTGAACATTGCCATGAAGAAACAAGAGAACAATACACTCAACTGAATATGCAAAGATGGAGCATACTAAGCCAAAAAGCAGGCCATTTCCTATACCTCTTATAATTCCATTAGGTGTAAAACCAATATCTATCCATCTTAATTTGCTAATTGAAAGAATTCCCCACAATAAAAGTATTCCAAAAAGCTTATGTAGAAAATTCTCCGATAAAAAAGTTTCATCTGTCCTCATATAGAAGTATTCGAATAGCCTTGCTACTGAACAGATAACAAATATAATTGAACAACTTAAAATAGGGCTTTTCAATAGTCTATTTAGCATATCTTCCTTTCAAATGAGTCTTTTATAAAAATTAATTTCAATATTTTACTCAGTCCAGTTCCTTCTCTAGTTCATTTAGAAAGGTGATTAAAAATTGATGGCGACTTTCTGCCATTTGTTTGGCAGTCTCCGTGTTCATTTCATCTTTTAAGATAAGCAACTTGTCATGGAAATGTTGGACGGTATCAGTGAGGGACCTCCCTTTGTGGCCACCATAGGAAAATGTTCGCGCAATTCCTACAGCTCCTATCGCATCCAGGCGGTCAGCATCCTGGACAATCTTGCCTTCTAAGGTTTCTGGATGCTTCCCACGATTTTTGCTGAAAGAAACAGCATTGATAACCCGACAAATCTGGTCGATTTGGTCTTGAGGAATACCGATCTCTTCTAGAAACATGCGAGCATTCGCATTATTCTCTGTTTGAAACAATTTATCATCATCAGCATCGTGAAGAAGAGCTGACAAGCCCACTATCTCCAGATCACATGGACCTTCTGCTTGTGCGATTCTCATAGCATTGGTATAGACGCGGAGGGTATGCTCCACATCATGGCCATCCGCTCGATCAGCAAATAAGGATTTTACATACTGCTTAGCAGCTTGGATTCGTTCTTCGATCATCGTTCTTGTCCTTTGTATTTCTTACTTCAATCAATCTCATGGTAGGCTTTGCCTGCCTTTTCTAAATCATAATAGTGATCAAATTCTCCTTTTGTTTGAGTGGTATGCACCTGACCATCTTTTGATACCTCAGCTGGAATGGTGACATCTTGATAGAGATTCACACCCTTCTTCATAAAGAGTTCAAATACAGCAATACTTCTTGCATATTGATCCGCACTATTCTGGGGTTTTATTACTATGACTTTGGTATCTTTTTCCTTTAAGAGCTGATAGGCCTTGGAAGATTTCTTAAATTGCGTTTTTGAGAGATCCTTAGGATCAATTGAAAACCAATTATCAAAAAATTTCAATTCTTCAATACTGCTCTTATCACGATCAAGTCGTGCATTGAAAGCCGGAACCGGTTTTCTTTGGTGATCATTCTCTAAGGTTTCATTTCGTTCCAGTTTACGAGTATCTAAATTTAAATACATCATCTTCCGAACCGAGTTATCTTTGGTACTGCGAATTTGTAATGCAGCTAACTCACGTCCATTCCATGAATACACTGAACCTAATTCTGTAGGAATATAATCCGGATCGAACTGTTCAACAACTTTAAACAAATCAATCTCTTTCTCTTCTTTTAATCGTTCTCCATCAACTTTGTAAACACTAACAGTCCAATATTCATCCTTAGATGGATGTTTTTCCTGAAAGTACAGATCCTCTCTCAATTTCATATTCATATGCAAAATATGCTTTGAACCGACTCTGACAGGATCAAAATAATAATAAGACCCATATGCCCTCATCAACCGGTCTTCCTTGGGATCGGTTGATTTCCAGTGAGTAATCATGCCTGCACCATCCGCAATCATCTCATAGTCATCAATTTTGGCTTTTCCACTATATTCCTGAAATTGCTTGTAATAACTCTCAGTTGAAAAGCGTATATAGAGCCAAATCCCACCAATGAGCGAGAGCAAAACCAGTAAGGATAGCATCATTTTTTTCTTTGTCATTTTCACGATTTAAATAGATCCTTTCTAGGAGATTTAATTTTCACTTTGTAATCCACCACTGGTGAAAAAAATAGCATATTACCAGAAAACACAAACAGCGATAAAAATATCAACAAAGCTATATGAAGGATAAAGTTTTGTGCAATATTACTAAATATTGCACAAGATGAAAATACAACCAACCCAGCAAAAAAAGTTGGAGCTATCATTGATAATAATCGATGCTTTCTATCATTTGCGACGAGGTATATCTTTATAGGGTGGTTGCTATTTACAATGTTGGGCATTGGTTTCCGAATGCTTGTCCATATCCGAATCCCTATTACAAGGCTAAAAACTAGAGCCAACATTCCAAAATTTAGCACATGTGAAGTAAAATAAAGATATTTTTCAACAGGAAAAGCCTTCGATAACAGCACGGCAGTTGTACCCATACCGAAAGCTGAAGCAAAACCTTTCTTCCGAGTATCCTTTTTATTGAGAACTTTAGAAAGATCCGAGGGAGCTAGAGTCTGCACTTCTTCCTTAGTTAAAGGATAGGCTCGATGAGGGATGAAGCTTAAAATCCATGGAAAGAAATAGCTAATGAGAAAGGGACGATCGGCATCGACTAAATAAGACTCACCATCCATTTGTAAGATCCGGTAACGAAGATTAATTTTTGATAATTGTTCTATTTTTGCTTTTTTTAGCATGCATAGTTCCTTCTAATTTTCTTTGTAAACAGATTTATCCTCATCCACTGCTTCCAGTCTCTCAAATTCAACACGCCCTTTCTCAAACGCATATTCAAATAGAAGACTACCTGACTCTATCCAAATACAAAGATAAGCCAACATGCCATTGATATAAAGAAAACAAGCTTCAGTTCCATCATGAGTATTCATATAGAATCCAAACACAATAAAAATTGGAATAAGAAAAAGATAAGCATGAAATTGTCGCTGCTTCTTTACATTTCGAAAGACAATCTTACACTTTGGACGATTGGGTGTGAGTCGTCTGGCAATTTCCTTTCGAGATTTCTAAAGGATTCCCCTATAAATGACAAAAGCTACCAGAATTGAAATTAGAAATAACAAGATTTTTAAATAGAGATTCTGACTAATGCTATAATATCTAAAAATTCCAGCCCCTATTCTATATAGAGCTGAACTAAGTGCAACACTAATACTTATCGCTATCGAACGTCTACCTTCTGGAGCCATTTTAATCTTTTTGTCAAAGTTTCTATTTGAAGCCTCTAACTCTATGATATCCAACTTGAACTCCTTAGGAGCAAATCCCCAATAGTAACGTTTAGATGTCAACGAATTTGAATCTAAAACATACCTTTTTCCATTCATTTCAAGGATGCCAAAATAATAGACATCCAAGGCTTTAAAATTAACTTCCATTTATTTTATTCGATCACTTTCTGAATTAATGGTATTTGCCAATTATGTAACTTCTACGATATCACAAAACTTCTACTGTTCTTCTATGTTTTCAAGAACAATTTGACCTTGCTTATAGGGAAGAGCAATTGGGAAACTTCCTAGAGTAAACATGAAAAAGAATAAGCATACGATTCCATTGATTACCAAAAAAGCACCTTCAGTTCCATTATTTTCACCAAGGAAGAAAAGTAAACAAATGAAAATTACCCCTACTAAAGGATATACTCCTCCGTTACTTTTCTTAATAGTTTTAAAGGTAACTGTGTATTTACGACTGTTTTTAGGAATCCATTTATCTGCTTTTTTATGGGCCAACTTTAATGAAATCAGAATGGCAAAATAAGAAATCAGCATTGAAATTGCAAAGAGCAATAACTTTAATAACACTTGCTCACTAAGATTGTTTTGAATAAAAAGCCGCTTTAGAACATCATAACCAACTTTGACAATTGGTTGGACAATGATGGCTGCCATTGTCGTACTGACAGGTGTTGTGGGCTTAATTTCGAAATGATTGTTATTCTTTTCGATCTCCACCATATCCACTGTAATCGTATCTGTTTTAATTCCCCAGTAGTAACTCTTAGGTCTCATTGTACTCGTATCCATGATATACTTCTTCGATTCTTGATCTATCTGGACAATCTGAAAACAGGTCATATTTGAATTTTTAAATTTTAATTCCATTGATTTTTCACCTTGCTTCTATTCAGTTATTTTCTATGTGTACTTCTGAATATAAGAATATTTCACCTATTTTCCAGATTTCGAGAGAACGAATGCCCCTATTTTTTTGAAGACTGCTATTACAACTAAGACCATCGCATACAATAAAAACGGCGGGATTAACAGTAAAGCAATTTTCCAGCCTTTGAAAAAAGAAAGTCCTTTTGTGGATTTAGTTGATTTAGCTGGTTTGACTTCTACCAGCTTCATTCGCAATAATTTCAAAGTAACTTCTTCTTGTCTCGTATCAAGCGAAACACTCTTTTCTCCCGAGTTTTCACTATCTAGATAGGCCTGAGCCATTCGGACCAGATACAATCCCTCATCTTCTTTCGCAATGGTACGAAATAGCTCCATTGCCTTATTTCTATTCCCTTTGAGGTACTCATTGACTGCCTTCAGATACATAGATTCCAATTGTGAGAACTTGTTGTTTGTCACTTCCTTTAGAACGGCATCATTGGACTCTTTTTTGACCAGTAGATCATAGCGAGCTCTGTATGCCATCTTGAGTGGTTCAACATCTGCCAAATAGTTAGCTAGTAACTCCTCAAACTCATCCTCCTTCAAATCTGGCCTTGAAAATAAGTTTGCATTCAATAGAATTTCGTTTAATTTTACTTGTTCAACATCTGTAAACTTTTGATTATTTTTGAGTTCGTCTACAACTGCTTCGATGGCAGCAAAGTCACCAATCCTATAGGAATAGAAAATAGTGGCAAACTGTACACGCGCTTTAATAGTTTTGATACTCTTTCTTTTTTGGTTCAGAATATAGCTTGCCATCAAGTCAAGATTTATATCCTGATAGATAAGACTATTCAACTTTTTGACTAAAAGAGTATCTTTAATGATAACTAGAATCAGCTCCATCAGTAAGTAAATCAAAAAACAAATAGTCGCGATCCTTTTACTTTGGGTCACTTGCATGATATATAAAAACGGTAAGGCTAGAATGACCAATAGGACTATCACTGGAATATTGTATCGTCTTCTTAGTTCTTTATAATCTTTAACCATAAATCTCCTTTGTTGTTATTGAGATATGACGTGTATCCTATCAACCTCATATCAAACTCATTTGATTTTGCTTTGAGGAAAACTTTGACAGACATTCGTCCAAATCAGTAACAAAGTTACTAATACTAGTGTTACTATAACACTTTTTCTTTTCATAATATTTCTTACCCTTTCTAGTCTGTATGATTAGCAGACCAAACCTGCAGTTCATCGTAGGATTTTATTTGTGTTTTCTCACCAGTCTTTGGATCCGTCGCATAGACCTCTAACACGTCCTGCCCCTTTGGTGCAAACCAATGAAGAACTGTATCAAACCACTCTTTGGTTGAGTACTGTTTAGGTCTCATATATAAACGAGCTAAATCCTTTATATCCTTAGCCATTTCCGGATAGTCTTGGGCAAAGTTTGTATTGGAGATATCTATCTTTTCACGATCTTCTTTTGAAAGTAAGGTATCAATATAACCAGCCGTGAATTTCAAATGGTACTTCTCTTTCATAGCTTGTCGAATGTTATTATATACATTCCCTTTTGACAATTCCTGCTCAGCGGCAGAAAAAGTTGATTTTCCATTATCCTCAAAATTTTCAAGATTTTCAATTTTTTGATTCGTAATATCAACTATGATTTTTCTACTATCATTATTTCCAACTTTATACAAAGTTACCGGTATGTAATCCTTGTTATCAGCATAATACTGACTGATATCGTACGCACCTCGATACTCTTTTTTCCCTAATAATTGATATACTTCCGTCTTTTTACTTGGAAAGCCAGAAGCATTCAAATCATAAGAAATAATATTAAAATACTCATCTTTTGCAATTTTAGGTGAACCATTTTTCTCTCTATCAATCATACTTTGATTGATCTCTTTTTGATGGACATCCAAAACTGAAATATAGTCTTGACCGAATGCTATCCCACCTATCCCATCTTTTTGCGCAACAAATACAAATTTATTGTCATCAAAAACATGAATTGTAGGTTTCTCGGTTTTCGCATCAATATATTTCTGCTCGGTTTCTTGCTGACTCGTTTTTTCATGTTTTTGAACTTGCTTCCACATATAGAAAGAGCCTATACTTACTAAAAGGACTAGCACTCCTACTACTTTCTTATTCACTCGTTTCATTTCAACCTCCACGCTCGTAGTTAACTCCTACCATCATACCGAAATTTTGCGACTGGGGCAACTTCCTCACTAGTTGGAAATAGTTGCAAGAAAAAACACCACCTCTCGGTGGTGTTTACTTCTTCTTTTGTGGAAAGAGGGGCAGACCAAGTGTCGCGATCTTCTCGGCGGGGATCTTCATACCATCCTTAATCCATTTGGAGATGACAGAGACAATGGCTGAGCTCCAGAAGGAATTGAGGTAGCTGCCAGCGCCATTCGAGGAGCTGCCATTTCTTTTTTCTAAAAAATCATAAACAGCCTTGGTCAAGAGCCGTTCGAAATTATAATCAATAGCTAGACTGATGATCTTGGCTTCTTTCTTGACTTCCTTAAAGAGGTAGACCCAGACTTGGTAAAGGTCTGTCTTGAGATTGTAGCCATCTAAAGACTTGGTAATCTTTGCGATACTAGATTGAAAGATGGACTCTAGAATCTCTTCTTTGGAGTCATAATTACGGTAAAAGGCTGCGCGAGAGACACCCGCACGCTGAACCAGCTCAGAGATGGTGATCTTTTTCAGATCTTTTTTCTCCAACAATTGCAGGAGAGAGATTTCGATGGATTCTCGTGTAATCGCATTGTTTTCTCGGTTAAATCGTTTGAGATTTTCCAAGGATTTCTCGGATATTTTTCTTTCTGCCATAACATTTACTTTCTATCTGTCTCACCTGATGATATCTGCTTGGATAGCATTGTACTTCATGATATAATTGTAAAAGAAGACATACTACTTGTCAATGTACATTTTTATACAATTATGAGGTATGAACTGATGAAATGGAAAATTATTGCGGATTCAGGCTGTGACTACCGCTCTTTGGACAATCTGGCACCGGATACGGAGTTTGTCAGTGTCCCATTGACCATCCAAGTGGGTGATACCATCTATACAGATGATGCCCAACTCAATATCGACCAGATGATGGAGGAGATGTATGCGACCACGACAGCTTCTAAGTCTGCCTGTCCGAGTCCGGATGACTACATGAAGTCTTTTGAAGGGGCTGAAAATATCGTCGTTGTGACCATCACTGGAACCCTTTCAGGTAGCTACAACAGCGCAGAGGTGGCCAAGAAGATTTATCTGGAAGAGCATCCGAATACCAATATTCACGTGATTAACAGCTTATCAGCTGGGGGTGAGGTGGACCTGATCGTTCGCAAGCTCAATCAGTTGGTCGCTGAAGGCCTCGATTTTGATCAAGTAGTCGATGTGATCACGACCTACCAGTCTAAGACGAAGTTGCTCTTTGTTTTGGCCAAGGTTGATAATCTGGTAAAAAATGGGCGTCTCAGCAAATTGATCGGGACTGTTGTCGGGCTCCTCAATATCCGTATGGTTGGGGAAGCTAGTAAGACGGGTACTCTTGAGCTGCTTCAAAAAGCTCGGGGCCAAAAGAAAGCGATCAAGGCGGCTTTTGATGAATTGATCAAGGCGGGTTATGCAGGCGGTCATATCACCATCGCCCACCGCAACAATGAAAAATTTATCGAGCAATTCTCTGCATTGGTTCGAGAAAAATTTGCCCATGCAATGATTGAAGTCCTTCCTACTTCTGGACTTTGTAGTTTCTACGCCGAAGAAGGCGGCCTCCTCATGGGCTATGAAATTTAAGTTACCACTAAAAAGAGGCTGGGGACAAAAGTCCTAGCCTCTCAATTGTTTTTGGATTGTTGAGCAAGACGCAGTGGTTGAGTGGGCTCTACTACGCTGATTTCATCAGCTTTACAGCCCTACTCAACTGTGCGGAGGTGGGACGACGAAATCGAATTCTAACGAATTACCGATTTCTGTCCCACTCTCTCTTTTTATTCTCCGATCTCTTGGTAGAGGGTACGGATTTTTTTGCGGTAGATGGTATAGCTGATCCCTGCTCCAATTAGCAGTATGATACTATAAAGGATCACAGCCAGCAGGGTGCTGACGGAATGATAGGTCCAAATGAAGCTGACAATGATCAAGAGAAACATCACAAAGAGAAAGACAATCAAGAGAATAGACTGAAGAACTGCATTCCCACGATGACGGGTCATCAACTCTGTGATATTGGTCCAATTGGTGCTAAAGTTCTGAAAATCTTTGACATAGTCTCGAATGCAGATCGGAATAGTGGTTACAACCCAGATCAGCAACATGGCTAGGATAGCTAAGGGATGGACGCCAAAATAGAGACAAACGCCAACTAGAAGAATGACAGGAAGGATGGATTGCACCAGATAGAGCAACCAAAACTTCATAAAGAGATAGCGTTTGAAATCAATAGGGAGGGATCTCAAGTACTCAAAGTTTTCGCGCTCTAGCGAAATACCGATACTGGTCAAGCCTCCAAAACTATTGAAAACACCAATCAAGATGGCAACAAGGGTCAGTGGCACCAGATACTGGGGCGTCAAGTAAGGACTGAGTCCTCCTATATTTTTCGATGCTCCTGCTGCTCCACTGAGGAGGAAAATATAAGGCAGAATGCTCATCATCAAGAGGACTTGCACCATAAGGGTTCCATCGCTCAAGAGTCTGCGATGATACTGAATGACAAATCGTCTAAAGGAGTCTTTCTGACCCACATGGAGCACTCTCACGCGTTCCTTAACGGTTTGGTTGGTCGCAACTGCAAGGGCTGCATCATAGAACTGCGGGATCACGATTTTGCGAACCAGGCCAATCAAGACCAGAAGGACCAGGATCCAGCCCAGAAGGCCAAGGATCGCTTCTCCATCAAAAGGATGGAGGATGAACTGATGAAAGGCCGTAAAAGGTGGAAATAGAATGGGAATCTCTGCGCCACCCGTCACTTCTACCCGATGGGTCTGAACTAGATTCAGATAGAGATAAGCTCCTAGACTCAGAAGAGAACCAATTCCGACCATGATGTTGGAGACCAGGGTCGTGTGTTTTTTGAAAAACAAGGTCTTGGTGATCAAATGAGCTAGTAATATCGTCGCTAAAAAGAGAACGCCTAAGAGAATTAAGGCACAAAAAAGGCCTAGCAGGATCCCTAACGGATTGAAGCCGCCTGCTTGCACAGGCAGGATCAGAAAATAGCTGACCAAGGGAAGGATAGCCATGAGGAGGGTCAGGATGACCGAGATACTCTTTCCAGCAATGACTTCCGCATCTGAGAAGGCATAGGGCCGGTAAAACTGCAGGTCCTTGCTTTCATAAAAGACATTGTAAAAACTCATAAAGCCTTGAGAAATGGTCATCAAGGAAAAGAGGGCGACCATATTGACAAAGAAGGCTGGTTGGTTCACAAAATCATAGATACTAAAGAGCAAGCCAAATATGAGGAAATAGACCAGGCCTAAAAAGAGATAGTTGAGCACCGATTTACGGGCAACATTGAGTTTGACGTCCGGTTTTTTGGCCTGTTTGGCACGTAATTTTGCGATCTGAGCGGGCTGACTGGCATAGATGATATTGACATTGACCAGTTGCTGGATAATCTTAAGACGCATGATCGCCACCTTCTTCCTTCCGACCCGCTAGACTGAGATAGATACTTTCCAGACTTTGTTCGGGGTGCTGGCCCTTTAATTCCTCGATCGTCCCATAGAAAATGAGATTTCCCTTTTTGAGAATGGCGATTTTATCACAGAGTTGTTCGGCCACTTCTAAGACGTGAGTAGAGAAAATAACCGTCTTGCCGCGATCCGCATGCTGGCGCATCATTTGTTTTAAATCGTAAGAAGCTTGTGGATCCAAACCGGTCATCGGTTCGTCCAAGACCCAGATATCTGGATCTGACAAGAGGGCTACAATGACGAAGACCTTCTGGCGCATCCCATGTGAAAAGGATTCAATCACTTCATAGCGGTGGCTCTGAAAATCAAAGATCCTAAGAAGCTCCTCTAAACGTTGGTCACAGTCTTTCTGACTCATATCATAAGAGGTCGCAACCAACTCCCAGAATTCATTGGCTGTGAGACACAAGAAAAGATCTGGCGAATCTGCCACATAACCGATCTTCTTTTTGATCGCCAGTCGATGGCTATAGAGGTCCTGACCATCCACTTCAATTGATCCAGTGGTTGGGGTGATGACACTGACCAGGCTCTTAATCGTCGTTGACTTTCCAGCTCCGTTGTGACCAATCAAGCCGACAATTTGTCCATCTTCGATGGTCAGATCCAAGTGGTTGAGGGCAATGTGCCCATCGTAATCTTTGGTAACTCCGTGAAATGTAATCATGTTAACTCCCTAATTGATCCTCATTGGGACCGTTTTTCTTATTCTGTTGATAAGCGATCATCGAAATGGTAGAGCAATTCTAGCAGATAGTTTGGAATGGTCTCCAAGAAGTCTTCTTTGTAGACCCGCTCTCCTCGCTTATGCAATTCTTTGCCCCAAGGGCCTAGATTGACCGCTGGAACCTGAATGTGAGCAATTTTTTCCAGATCCAGATCATAGACCTGGGCTGGTGTGGCTAGGCTATCTAGGACGACTTGATAAGAGGCCACATCCTTTTCCAAGGCACAATAACTGGTGTCGTTAATCCCCATAAAGTATTCTTCGACTTTTAAGAGGTAACCTCTTGTGTCCAGATACTCGCGGTAATCAGTGATGAGGGACACAATATTGAAATCGGTATTGTCTAAAAAGCGACAATTCATGGAAGGATAATATGGGGGCGCAAAACCGATGACCACCATAGGATCCTTATCTCCGAGAAACTCAAGGAGTCGCTGGATTTGCTGAATCGCAAGGCTCTGGTAGCTGGTCCCATTACGAAAATCTTGCTCCGCTTTTTTATTAGAAGCTTCTCTATAGTCTTGGTAGCCCTCTAAGGCTTGGCAACGTTCCTCTAGTTCTTGATAGGTGATGACTCTTGGCCTTGCAATAATATGGTCTTGGCCAGCCTGATCCTGCAAGTGCTCGTACTTCTTGTAAAAGGCGTCCAAGGCCTCCTGACTAAGCTCATAGATTCGTTGCAAGAGTTCTTGGGGTGTTTTCTTCAAATGCAATACACTGAAATAACCAGCCGCATAAAGTACGGTCGATACATCGTACTGCTCCTTCAAATCTCTGAGATAGGACCAAGAAGGAAGAGGAGACGTTTCTCCCAAGGCCTGATCAGCCAGATCGGGATGAAGATCTAGCTGACTTGCGATGGCTACTAAGAGGGACAAGGCATTGATCCCTTTGAGGGGCTCCTTCATATGAGACAAAACGCCTTGTGCCACAACGACTGGCATGAGTTTACCAACTGTGCCGATGTGAAGGACCTTTTCTTTTCCTACCTCTGATTCAAAGGGTTCTGAATCCACTGCTAATACATAATTCAGATCAAACTTTTCCTGCAAATCTGTGAGGAGGCCCAAAGCTCCCCGCATCCCACGTGAATAAGATTCCTCGTCTCCAACAGAGAGATAGAGCAGATTGACCTGACCTTCTGTAGGATCTGCTGCATAGGCTTCTAGAACCCCCAATTGAAGGGCTAGGGCTGCTTTCATATCGCAAGACCCTCTGCCAAATTTCCACTCCCCAGAAGCTAAATCTTCCTGCATATCTGGGCGTCTATCCAGTGTTTTCAAGGCTTCTGCAACTTTATCAGAATCGAGTGCGATCTCCGACAAGCTTCCATAGTCTTCTAAATCGACTGTATCATGGTGGTGGAAAAGGATAACTGTTTTTTTCTTGCCCTTATCGACCAAGGCCCAATTGACCGACCGATGCAAGTGATCCTGTGGCACCTGATAGCGCCCAAAGTGGTCCGGATGTTCCTTGAAATAAGGGATCTGGGCAATCCGTTGATCCAGGTAGGCTTCGATCCCTTGCTCGGTCTCCGTGTTGGTAAAGCTTGGGATTGCCAAGGCTTCAGTAAAAATCGTTTCGATGCTCTCTCTATTGGTGGTTTTCACTTTCAAACCAATCCTCCTTTGTTATGATCAAACTATAAAATGAATAGAAATATATGTATCAGACTGATATTTCTACGTAAATAAAATGCTACTTTTTATATTCTCACTTTATTTCTTTCATGTATGCGATTTCTTTTCTAGAAAGGGCTTGCTTCCAGCGCAAACGTTTGTCGCATCCAACTATTTTTGGTAAAATAAGGACATTCACATGAAAGAAGAAATAACGATGGAAAATCAAACCTTAATGCAATATTTTGAGTGGTATTTACCTGCTGATGGGAACCACTGGACGCGTCTTGCTGAAGATGCGCAACACTTAGCAGACTTGGGTATTCGTAAAGTCTGGATGCCGCCTGCTTTTAAAGCTACTTCTAACAATGACGTTGGGTACGGAGTCTATGACCTCTTTGATTTGGGCGAGTTCGATCAAAAAGGAACGGTTCGCACCAAATATGGCTTCAAAGATGATTATCTTCAAGCCATTCAAGCCCTCAAAGATGCAGGGATTCAACCAATGGCCGATGTCGTGCTCAACCATAAGGCTGCTGCTGATGGCTTAGAGGAATTCGAGGTCGTTGAGGTCGATCCTATGGATCGAAACAAGGTTCTCACTGAACCCTTCACCATTCAAGGATGGACCAAATTCACCTTTGATGGCCGAAATGGCGCCTATAATGACTTCCGCTGGCATTGGTACCACTTTACCGGTACGGACTACGATGCTTCACGTAATAAGAATGGGATCTACCAAATCCAAGGGGACAACAAAGGTTGGGCTCATGGAGATCTGGTTGACAAGGAAAACGGAAACTACGATTACCTCATGTACGCCGATATCGATTTCAAACATCCCGAGGTTGTAGAAAATCTCGATCAATGGGCTGAATGGTTTATCGAAACGACAGGGGTTGAGGGATTCCGTCTGGACGCAGTCAAACACATTGACTCCTTCTTTATGAAGAATTTCATCCACAATATTACCAAAAAATATGGTGAAGATTTCTACGTCTTTGGTGAATTTTGGAATGGCGACACAGAAACCAACGATGAGTACTTGGAAAGCATTGACTACCTATACGACTTGATCGATGTGGCCCTCCACCAAAATCTCTTCAGAGCTAGTCAAGAGGGTGAAAATTTCGACCTTCGAACTATTTTTGATGGAACACTAGCGCTCAATCATCCTGAACAGGCCGTGACCTTTGTGGACAACCATGATACCCAGCGAGGGCAAGCCTTGGAATCTACGATCCAAGAATGGTTTAAGCCTGCAGCCTATGCCTTGATCTTACTTCGTGAAGCTGGTTTGCCTTGTGTCTTCTATGGAGACTACTACGGGATCGATGGCAAATTTGCGCAAGAAAGTTTCCAAGAGGTCCTCGATCGCCTCTTATGGGTTCGTAAAGATCTGGCCTATGGGGAACAAACGGACTACTTCGATGATCCTAATTGCATCGGTTGGACACATTCAGGTACAGAAGAATCAGCACCAATCGCCTGCTTAGTTTCGAATAACCAAGCTGCTACAAAAGTCATGGAGATCGGCTCATCCTACGCAGGCCTCACCTACTATGATGTCCTAGAAAATTGTAGCGAAACCGTCCAAGTCCAAGAAGACGGTACTGCCGAATTCCCAGTGGCAGAACGCTCCGTCAGTGTCTGGGTAGCCCAAGATACAGAGGGCCAATAACCTTTATATATGATTTTCTCCTAGGATCTACATTTTCCTAGGAGAATTTTTTCCTGTAAAAATTTTATAGGAAATACAGCTTCATTTTAGCACTATAAGAAAACGCTGTCAATGGGTATCGCGTCTATTTGAAAGAAATAAAGAGCATCAAAAAAAAGCTGGAAAAAATTATCCAGCCTTCGATGTTTGATAGAAATAACTGTATGACGCAGTGGTTGATTGGTATCTTCGTTCGCTTATTAAGCTCCGAAGATAACCTAATCAACTTTGCGGGGGTGGGAAAACGAACTCTTTTTAACTAGTCGGAGTTCTTTCCCACTCCCTTCTTTTTAGCTCAATTCTGCAATGATTTCTTTCAATTGGGCTTTCGTATGAACTCCAGCCACTTGTTTGACAACTTGTCCATCCTTTTTAAAGAGAAGAGTTGGGATCGACATGATACCGAATTGACGTGCTGTATTTGGATTTTCATCGACATCCATCTTACAGATTTTCAAATCATCTTCATGTACTTCTTCTGCCAACTGATCCAAGATTGGAGCTTGCATGCGGCATGGACCGCACCAAGTTGCCCAAAAGTCAATCAAGACAAGGCCTTGGCTGGTTTCTTGTTCAAAAGTTGCATCTGTGATTACGTGTGCCATATTTCCTCCTTTTTCAGTAGTGACTACTGATTCTGCATTTCTACTTTTATTTTACACTAAATGATGCCATTTTAGAAATATTTGCTACGGGGACTCCTTAGACATCTTCTCTCTTTTTGCGCCAAAAGATGAGACTAGAAGCTGTAAGGCTGATCACCCCTAAGAGACCCAGAGAATGGTCTTTGCTCCCTGTTTGAGGAAGCGTAGGGTCCGCTTTCTCTCCTCCGACTACAAGAGTTGCAGCTTGAGGATCTTCTGCCAATCCTTGTGAAACAAATTGAGTTCCATAGGATACAGCTAGAGCAAGGTGAGGGTGCTCTTGGGCAGCTGATGCGGTCTTCATCTCAATGACCTTTTCAGAAAAATCTTGGCTTGGTTGGACATGATGTTCTGGGGTTGGAAGCGTATATTCTTCCTTGTAGTGCACTTCTGGAGCGACTAGAGCAGCTCCTTCTATTTCTGGCAATTTCGAATAGTCAGTATCTGTTGCACTTGGTACATAGGCTGCCTTTTGGGCGCGGGTCTTTTCGACAATTGGAATCGCAGCCTGGATAGAATCTGTCTTAAAGGTTACTTCATAGGGATGCTCCACCGTTAAATCAGATGGGTCATAGGTGTTGAAAACAAGCGCTAACTTGTGACCTTTCTTAACCGTATAGAGATTTGGTTGGAGATAAACGGTGTAATCGTGGTATTCCCCAACCTTTGGCTCGATGCTTGCGCGAGAGCTTGCTGAATCGTAGCCAGACTCAGGGTTCGCAAGGTTGATCCAGCCTTTTGCAATCACCTTGTACTTGGTCTTAATGGTTTCGTATTCGGCAACAGATAGGTTGCTTAAATTGCTTCCCATCCAGAAAGCGTCAGCTGTTTTATCTTGCTTGACGCTACCATTTCCCACCACGTCAAAGTCCTCATCTGCCACGTCTACCAAGAGGGCGTTGATTTGGAAATTCTTTCCTTGACCTTTGGCAAGAGCTGCCTTGAAATGAACGGGGATGTGACCCTTGATCGTAGTGTCCTCAGTAACATCAGAAACGAAGGTCAGATTGGCCTTAGAGGAGGCTTTGCTGACTGTTTCATTACGGTTAGCGATCTCGACACCAGCAGCCCCATAATCACTAGAAATAGTTTCTTCTAGCCGTTTCGAGCTTGCATTCAAGAAGAGACGTTGGTTACTCTTCCAGTTGTCGTAAGTGGTCCACTTGCTTGGGTCATAGTTGTTTTGAGCTAGAACTGCTGGCAGGCTTTCGACATGATTGTCCACTCCATAGAGGTAATGGGTCAGCCAGGTATTGAGCAGGTCATAGAAATCTTGGCCCTTGGCGGTGATGCCGTATCCCCTTGACATAGCCGCTGGGTAGACGTGATCTCCTTGGTGAAGATAGAGCTTGACATCTTGTCCTGCTTTCTTGAGGGCATCGTACATAAGTTCAAAGTGCTTGGTCTTGACATTGTCATCATTCAAGCCATGGACGATCAGGGCGCTGGTCTTGAGATTTTCCGGATGAAGGGTATAATCCCGCTCCTTCCAGACATCACTGTAGTTACGATCATGGGCGTACTGGTCCTTGTTCAATTGGTTGATGTAGTTGGAATAGTTTTGCCAAATCCCTGCCCAGTCGTCTTGGTCCAACATCCGCGTGCTAACGTAGAGGGAGAGCCATGAAAGATCACTATAAGGCGCATTGCCAAACTGGGTTCCTTGGCTATTGAAATAATCATACCAAGAGGCAATCCCTGCTGCTGGAACGATGGTCTTTAGGCCTTCTACGCCTGTCGCTGCCACACCAAAGGTCGTGGTTCCAGCCCAGGAGAGACCGGTCATAGCGACATTGCCTGTTGCCCAGTCTGCCTTGATTTCAACATTGCTAGTCTTATCGGTGTAGGCCTTGCGTTTGCCATTGACCCACTCGATGATATTCTTGAAGGCATTGATTTCGAGATCAGAACCTGTGGTGTTAAATCCTTCTGATCCCTTGGTACCAAGTCCCGCACTCGAGATAAAGGCATAGCCTCTGACCAAGAAATAGTCGTACCAGTTCAGATCTTCGTAGTCATAGATATACTCGTAGGGACTGTAGTAATACCAATCCGATGCCTTGGCTTTTTTGGCTGCTTCTACTGTTGTTTCACTGCTTACTGGCTGTCTCTTTGCAGGTTGGCTGTGCAGTTTCTTCATGTCATAGCTACCGTCCGTTGGAAGCCCCAAACTTTCGAGGGTCACGTAGTTTTCATCAAGCGTCCCCGCTACGTAAGGGCGCGCTTCCAGAATAGTGGCTGCCTTAAAATCACCTTGCGCTACTGCTTTTGGTAGTTGAACAATGGCTTTGACTAAGTCAGGCTTGCCATCTGCGTCGGTGTCGTAGTCCGTTTCGACATAGACAGGGAAGCGTACAATTTGGCTGTCTTCATATTTGTAGTCTTGGTCTGCTTTTTCTCCCGTCGTATAAGGGAAAATCGGCTGGGCACGACCATTTAAAAAGAGCGGACTTTTCTTTTCAGCCCGGTAGGCATCGTAGAGTTTCTTAGCTGTTTCATACATCTTGGCCAATTCTGGCTGACTAACCTTACGAGTCAGATCTTCTGATTTTTCAATCAAGCCTAAACTCTTGGCAAAGCGTTCGCGATCTGCTTGGCTTTGACCCAATTGACTAGGATCTGTTGCTGCCCATTGAAGCAAGCCATTAACAGCATCTTGGACTGTCAACTCTTTAGAGGCCTGATCCGCTGCAAGGGTGCTACCTGTGACCTTTGCCAAATCCTGACTTGTTGCCGGAGCTTCTGAAGTAGGAGCGGATTGAGGTCCAGCTTCCCTGTTTGTTGCTGCTGGACTTGCTACTGGGACAGAGGACTCACTTTGTCTTGTGTGTTCTTCTGGTGCAGGGGCTACTTGATTGGCACCTGCCGTCCGATCCAGCGATGCCACATTCGAGCTTGCAGCTTCTTCACTAGTGGCAGTACTTGCGTCACTTGTTGTCGGTCTTGCTTCAGTAGATGGAGCATGGACCACTTCTGTCGATGGGGCTAACTCTTCCGTTTGCTCGTCTGCTGCTACTACTTGATGCAAGACCATCGGCGCGATCAGTAAGCTCGATGCGACAATGGAAACCATTGTTTTCTTTTTCATGTCAATCTCCTCACTTTTTGTAATCAACACTCCTATTATACTATGTAAGCGTTTTTATATCAAATAGATATTCAAATGATCCCACAAAAAAACCGAGGCATCAGCCTCGGTTATCGATTCTTATTTAACGTGTTTCTTAAGATCTTCTTGTGCTTTTTTGTTTGACTCTGCTTGTTCTTTTTGCCATTTTTCAAGGGCTTTGTTGTAGTCAGCAGTTGTCACAGCTTTGTCTTGGAGTTTCATTCCTTTGTAGATCACGTGGTCTTTTCCTTTACCACCAGTCCATGCAAATGGAGCTGAGAATGGTTCGATACGTGTCAAGAATGGACGTCCCGTTGATGAAGAAGTTGGCATAACAAGGGCGCTATCAGTCAACCAAGCTTGCGCAGCCGCATATTTTTCATAGCGTTTGTTGACGTCTTGTGTTTCAGCACCAGCATCTTTGATCATCTTTTCAAAGTCGTACAGACCAACTTTTTTAGCTGCTTCATTGTTTTCACTTGGGTCAAATCCAAGGAAAGTCTTAGTATTTTCACCAGATGAAGCTTTCAAAATATCCATGTAAGTTGATGGGTCTTGGTAGTCAGGGCTCCATCCAACATTATCAGAGAGATCCCAGTCTTCGCCAGCCGCATTTGGCGCAAAGAGGGTCACATTTTGAAGGTCTTCTTTCGAAAGCATTTGGATATCGATAACGACATTTTCTTTACCAAGCGCTTCTTCAACTGATTGTTTGAAAGATTGCACCCGTTGAACTCTTGATGGAGTCGTTTGGTCTACAGGCATATCGATGTGAATTGGGAATTTCACACCTTCTGCTTCCAAGGCGGTCTTCGCTTTTGCAAACTCTTCCTTCGCTTTCTTCGCATCGAAGAGACCGTTTTGACCATCATCTAGTTTAGTAGATTTCCACTCATCTCCGTAGGTATCCAATTGTGTTTTCACCATTTCACCGAAGGTCTTACCATCAGCTTGGACAAATGTTGGTGGAATGTAGAGGTTACGGATGATCTTGCTTGCTCCGTCTTTTCCGTTCAATTGAGCAGCATAAGCTTCACGGTTGAAGGCAAAGCTGATCGATTGACGGAAGTCCTTGTTCAAGAGGGCTTTCTTAGTAGATTGTTTTTCTTCGTCGGTCTTCTTAGCTGTGTGTTTGTAAGATTGACGGTCGATGTTGGTACCAATGACATAAGAAGCAGCATCTTGAGGAGTGTAGGTGATTTCGTCTTTGAATTCTTTGGCTTGCTCTGAATAACCAGATCCAGTTGGGAAGAGTTTGGCCAAGCTAAGAGCATTTTCTCCGAATGATTTGGCCAATTTACTTTGGTCTTGTCCATCGTAGAATTCCAATTTAACATCTGAGATGTAGACCTTGTCTTTATCCCAGTAGTTTTCATTCTTGGTCATTTCGATAGAAGATTTTGAAGTAAAGCTCTTCAAGATGTAAGGACCATTGTAAAGAAGAGAGCTAGTATCACTTGCTTGAGCGAATTTATCCCCTTTTGATTTCACGAATTTTTCGTTGACAGGGAAAGTGATCCCAAGAGTCAATTTAGAGTTCCAGTAAGATTCTGGTTGGTTCAAAGTGATTTGAAGGGTATGATCATCAACTGCTTTTACTCCTACAGCTGAGAAATCTTTATTTTTACCACTGACGTAGTCATTCAAGCCTTTGATAGAATCTTGGATGATGTAGAGCATTTCTGATTTGTTATCAGCCGCATATTTGATCCCTGTGACGAAATCTTTAGCTGTTACATCCGCATACTCTTCGCCTTCTGAATCATACCATTTAGCATCATCACGAAGTTTATAAGTATAAGTCAAGCCATCTTGCGAAACTGTCCAGTCTTTTGCAAGAGATGGAATCAAGTTACCGTATTTGTCATTTTCAAACAAACCATCAATCAAGTTTCCAGTGATATCGTGGGTTGCTGCTTTACCAGATGTGATATAGTTTAGGTTTTCTGGCTCAGTCTCATAGACATATGAGAATTTTTGGCCGTTGCTTGAGCTAGATGATTTAGAACCTCCAGAACAAGCTGCTAGGATACCTGCTGAAAGGAGGGCAACTCCCGCAAGTGCAATGACATTTCTTTTTTTCATGTAAAACTCCTTAAGAAATTTTAAGTTTATTTTAAGATTATACCACAAAGATTTTCAGAAGAAAAGGAATTTTCAGAAAATTTTAGTCTTTTAAAAAACTACTCCGGAGAGTAGTTCTGAATAGAATCAAATCCTTTTAAAATCAAGTGACATAGCGATTTATAATAATTGAAATAATTGATTTTAGACCCAAACAAAAGTATAACGAAACTTTCCGCTGTGAGATAGGTGCCTGAAACACATTTGTTTCAGGCACTCGGGAGTTTTGAAACTTTAGGTTCAAAACTAAGTCATGGAACTTCGTAGAAGTTCGCTGACGTCCGTACTCACCTAAGGAAAGTTTCTAAAACAACTCTCTCTTCAGTCTAAACCACTACGTAATATAGTTGTTATTTTTAATCTACTAATTCGCTCTTGAGGTAGGCATCGACCATGCGCTCTGTTGCGACTACAGAATCCAAGTGGGTCCGCTCATATGAGTGGCTAGATTCGATCCCTGCCCCGAGAAGAGCGTGTTTCACTTCTGCTCCTGCGCTCATGGCTGCAGAGGCATCTGATCCATAGAAAGGATAGATGTCCAACTTATAAGGGATTTCTTGGGCTTTTGCCAAGGCTACCAAATGCTGACGGAACTCGTAGTGATACGGTCCTGAAGCGTCTTTGACACAGATGGATACCGTGTATTCATCCGTCGCTTGGTCGTCTCCCATAGCTCCCATGTCCACTGCCAAGTATTCGACTACTTCAGCCGGAATACTTGAATTAGCCCCATGCCCCACTTCTTCAAAGACTGAAAAGGCAAAGGTGGTCGTTACTGGCAATTGGATCTTCTCTTCCTTGTACACGCGCAGAAGATTCAAGAGAATCGCCGCACTCACCTTGTCATCTAAGTGGCGAGATTTGATAAAGCCAGTATCTGTCACAATGGTCCGGGGATCAAAGCTGACAAAGTCACCCACTTCAATGCCAAGGGCACGGGTTTCTTTTTCATTGGTCACTTTTTCATCCAGACGGACTTCCATATTGTCCTGAGTCCGCTCGACAGTTCCCGCATCCTTGTAGACGTGGCAAGAAGTCTGATGGACCAAAATTGTCCCCGAATGGGTCTTTCCTGTATTGGCTACATGGACTGTACAATTTTCCCCTTCAATCATATTCCAAGGGAAACCACCGATACGGTCTAGCTTGAGGCGGCCATCTGCTTTCACAGCGCGGACAATAGCCCCCAAGGTATCCACATGGGCTGTGACATAGCGTTGCTTGTCTGTGATTACACCAGGCACGGTCACATTCACGCCTCCCTTAGCAGTCCGAGTTACCTCATACCCAAAGCCTTCAATGGTTTTGACCAAATAGTCTGCGATCTCCCGTGTAAAACCGGTCGGTGAAGGAATGGCTGTCAATTCCTGCAAATAAGTCACTGTCTGATTCATAATGCCTCCAAATGTGTTTTTCTTTATTCTAGCATGAAATAGGTGGAATAGCTAGAGGAGAGATTACAGGTTAGCGTTTTTCAACTCTTCCCGCACTTGCATTAGGAGAAGGCCTAGCTTGTTTTTCCCAGAGCCATCTCCCCCATCAGACCAGTAAGCGTCGTTTCGCGTATGTTCGATGAGGATGGCATCTCCTGTCGCCATCAATTCTTTAGCAATGTCTGGATTCTGACTAAATTTCATTCGAAGGGCCTGAAGCATCACCTCATCTTTGACCTCTTCCCAATCTGGTCTCAAGGGATTTTGTCGATTGCGTCCCTCTAAAGCAGCATCCATTGGAGATGCTATCTGTCGAATTTCCTCTTTAATTTGGGGTACTAATACAGTATCTGATGACAAAATGCTGGCTTTATCTTCTGCTTGTTTATCCTCTACA
>NZ_KV813675.1:580858-592017 GCF_001813675.1 Streptococcus sp. HMSC078D09 | reverse complement strand
ACATCTTAGACCTTCTTTCTATAAAAACTAAGTCAAGAATACCAGATAAAGCTTGAAAAAAGTATCACAGAAGTAAAAATGCCACCCGAAGGTGGCCAATATAACTTACAAAATTAGTAATCCGTCTGATAAATTTTTTTATACAAACCATTTTTCAGATATCATAGACATAATGATTTCCTCCTTAATTACTAATAGATTATCAAATTTACTGTTTATTAGAATGAGTAATATGTGCAATTTTTGTAAATAAATTAAAAAAGCTGCATCTTCTGCAACTTTTTAATCTGGTGGAAAATAGCCCAACTGCTCAGCGATGTGAATCGCCTCCTGCCTGTTAGTCACTCCCAATTTTGAAAAGATATTGGCCAAGTGATTGGAAACTGTACGTTTACTCACATAGACCTTGTCACAGACATCATCAATGGTCAAGCCATTTCTAACCAGTTCTAGTATCTCGATTTCTCGTGGTGTTAGCACCTCTACCATCACTTCATCTGAAAAGACCTTACCACCTAAATAAATCTTTTCCAGTTTTTTCACCAACTCATCTGGGTCCACACTTTTGTCAAGAAAGCCATAAGCCCCCATAACTTTAGCTCGGTGTTCATACATTTTTTTACTGTAACCTGTCAAAATCACAACCTTACTAGAACAACCATTATCGATAATCTCTTGTGCCAAGGTCAGCCCATCATCTTGATACAGACTCGTCAGGTTGATGTCAATCAAAATAATGTCGTAGTCATTAAAAGCAATCTCCGAAATAGTCGAAAAATTATCCACTAACTGGACCTTTTTAACGTTTTCCGATAACTCTAAAATCATCTTGATACTTTGGCTAAATAATTTATGATCATCAATTAACAAAATTTTCATAACACAACTCCTTATCAATCGGGAGAGTAATTTCTACACGAAATCTCTTATTATTTTCAAAAATCTGCATTTGACCACCTAAAACACTAATTTTATTAGACATATTTTTCAAGCCATAACCTAAGGATTTTTCTGTTTGAAGGCAGTCATTTTCAGAAATGATAAAAATAGCGTCATCATGCACATCAATCTTCAAAGAAATCCTTCCACCACTAGCATACTTAACGGCATTGGTCGCCAACTCCTCAACCAGACGATAGGCAATTTTATCGTAAGGAGATAAAAGCCTAAAGTGGGCAGGAAACTGTGTGACTACTTCATTTTCTGCGTGATAGCGTTTGACAATCCGATTAATCAGCCCTTGATACTGGATGTCTAACTGCTCGTCTGTTTCTACCATTGGCTGATAATAATCCATCCGCTCACGAATCCGCTGAACCAACTCCTCTGTTACCAGATTGATCTGTTCACCAAAAACTTGATTACTACTATATTTATTGAAATTTTTTATTGCCATAACATTTTGCAGGATTTCATTGTGAAGAAATTCGGAGAACTGTTGTTCTGTATCTTCATTTGCCAGCAGATTTTTCACCATACGGTTACGCTTTAAAAAGAGAACTTTTACATAATCCCTAGAATCTAGCATTTCAGCAGAACGAAAGAGGCGAATTAATTCTTCCGAACAAATCCCGAACAATAGTAACATGATATTCAAGACCAAAAAGCTCGTGTTTAAATCTAGACGAAAGATGATGAAAATGCCTACTAACAAAAACATAACCAGTAAAAACAAGCGTGAAAAAGCTTTTATATAGGACAATTTTAACTCTGATACCTTTTTTTGAAAAGAGCTGATAATTGTTTTGAAGTGTAAAAAAGCTAAAATGCCAACAATTTCCAGATACCAGACTAGGTTCATCACTCCTGAGCCCGTCGTATTGATATACAAAAAGAAATAAGAAAGAGGCAATATCAAAGCTAATATCCACAAATTTCGTCTCTGATACTTGAGTTTACTTTTCAACTCTTTATGATATAAAATCAGTAAAATCAAGGGAACAAGGTTTAAAAAGAAAGACGCAAACAAGGACAGAAATAGAAAAATTGAAGGACTTAACAGATATGAACTAATGGTGATTAGTGTCAACACAAAGGACACACTCAACAGTTCTTCTCCTATTTTCTCTCCCAGAAAGATAATAGACAGAGAACTATACAGCAATAAAAAAGAGTTGAGCGGATGAAGAATATCAAAAAAGTGCAACAGGGTGCTCGCAACTCCTTGATTAAATATGGATTGCCAGCTAATGAGAAACATCATCAGGAGCAACCAAAGTTTCAACTCACTATACCGAAAGGTCACAATATTACAAATATAGCTAAATACAATTAAAGCAATAATCAGCAATAAAACCATCTGCAAGGAAAAATCTGTCGAAAAGTCCAGAGGGATCCTATGATAAATATAAATCATTAAAGCTAGATGATTCAAAATCGTCAACCACCACAATAAAAGTGAGTTTTTCGAGAACAATTTGACAAACTGTTTCATATGTATCTACTTCCTGAACTACTTTAATATTATTATAACACAATACCAGAATTGCAGGATAGGCAACTCTGGTATTTGACTTAATTTTCAATAATTTGCCAACTTACTCTGTAAGTCACTAGCAAGTAAAGGACAAAGAGTAAAACCGCTACTCCCAGATAGGTGATATCAATAGAAATGCTGGTATTAGCGAAATTCTCAAAATAGCCCAAAAGAGCGGTACTCAAGGCAAATGCTAGCGGACCTGCGATGACCAGCGGAACCAAGAAATAACTTAGAATCTGTTGCAAAAGAATAGAGCGATTTTGCTTCCTCTTATTCCCAAGAAGATATAAGATTTGATAATCATTGACACTATCCAAAGCACTTGTAGAAGTTTGAAGGGACAAGATACTGAGGGAAATAATGATAAAAATAACACTGACAAAAATCATGACAAAGACAATGACGCCCATAAATCCAAGATAAATCTCAAAAATTCTTCCTTTGGTTTGATAGGTGAACGGATTCAACTCTGCTCCATCACGAGTGAAGTAGTATTTTTCTATCCACTGACTTAAGAATGTTTCTACTTTCCGTTTGTCGATATTTTCTTTGAAATTGGCAACATAGGTCGTGTGGTCTTCCGTCAATCCAACTACTACCGTATCTGGTACAATTAAGGTTCCTGTATCATTTGTACCCACTGACGATAAAAAGTAAACTGTTTCAAGTGGTTTCGAAGAGGCAAGGTTGAGAGAATGACCGTTAATCATGAGGGTTTTGGTCGTTGATAGAAAGTCCTGGATCTGCTTGGCAGTTCCTTTATAGTTTGCATTGACCAGAAATTGGTTATCTGCCAAGTCAACCGCTTTTTCCCCTTGCAGTTTGCGGAGATGATTGTAGGCAGAAATTCCTAAAATCGGTACTTTTGATTCAGGAAGTTCCTTATCATGCGCCCAGAGATTGCTAGTATCAATCAAATCTTTATAGGTTAAATCACTAGAATAGATAGGATAGCTGTACTCCTCTTTGATAAGGTTAAAGTCAAATCCATCTGCTTTCAATCTGTCTTTGACAGATTCCTGAGAAAACTGGAACTCTTGACCACGATAAAGATTGACAGTTACATCATAAGGTGAGTATTTGTTCAGCTCTCGGTTCATAGTCGTATAGGCACTACCACTAAAAACTAGTAAGCTGAGAGCCAGTGTCAAGGTCAAGGATAAGACAGCCAACGTTACCGAATTACTATCAGCTTGTTTTGAAAATTGACGAATTTTAAAACTGTTTAGTTTGTTATAGTAGGTTTGAGGCAGTTTTCTAAGGGAAACCAAGATAAAATGGCTCAAGGTATTGTAAAATAAAATCACAAAAATCACGAAGACAGATACCAGCAAGATACCCCAGCTTTTCAAGAATGATAGATGGTGATAGTCTGAAAAATAGAGAGCACCAAAACCGATAACAGCTGTCGAAAGAATAAAGAGAAGTGCTTGAAGAACTGGCTTGCCTTTTGCCAAGACAGATTTCTTGACCCCATTTTCTTGAATGAGTGCAATGATATTTTGCTTTCTAAAGGTAAGAATGTCCATGACACCAACAATAAAACTGGTTACCAAATAGGAATAAACTAGTAAGATGACAGACTTGCTATCAAAAAAAAACAGACTACCAAAGTAATTGGCCATAAAAAACTCAGATGCAACCTTAGATAGAATGACCAGTAAAATCAAGCCAAGCAAGAAACCTAGAATCAAGGAAAAGATATTGACCAGCATGGTTTCAAAGAACAGGGTACGGATAATCTGCTTCTTCTTCATTCCCAGCGTTGCATAAAGTCCCAGCTCTTTCTTACGACGTCCCAGGACAAAGTTTGTGGAATAAACGACGAGAAAGGCAATCGCCGATAGAATCAGATAGGAAAGCAAGCCCATGTACTGACTCATCACCGTCGTCAACATTTCCTTTGCCCCTGATAAACTTTGCATCACTGGATGGCTTGGTAAAGCATTAAAAGCATAGAGCAAGCTATAAATCAAGGTTAGACTGAAAAAGTAGATGGTGTAAGTCTGTAAATTTCGAAATACATTTCGTAAAATTAATTTTGGATACATACTCTCTTCCTCCTATCTGGTACGGCTGTAAATCTCTTGCAAATACTGTTCATTAGATAAGCTGTTACGTTCCAAATCATCCATAATCTTTCCATCGCTAAGTAGCACCATCCGTGAAGAGTACTTGGCTGCGGCAGGGTCATGCGTAACCAGTAAAATGGTAATACCAAAACTTTTATTGATTTCCTGCAAAAGTGCCATCAGTTTTTCAGAATTGGCAGAGTCCAAGGCTCCTGTCGGCTCATCTGCGATAATCAGTTTAGAATCATCAATCAAGGCTCTAGCAGTTGCCACACGTTGTCGCTGGCCACCTGATAACTGATTAGGAAACTTATCTTTTAAGTTTTGAATGGCCAACTTATCCAAAATTTCCTCAATCTTATACTGATGTTTTTTGATATTTTTCCCCTGAATTTGAAGAGGTAGAATGATATTTTCATAGACCGTCAAGGTTTCCACCAAGTTGTAGGCTTGGAAAATATAGGAAATGTTTTTAGCACGATAGTCAGCTAGTTCATTTTCCTTGGCATGGATGATGTCAAAATCTTCAAATCGAATCTCACCTGATGTTGGTTTATCAATCGTTGAAATACAGTTGAGGAGTGTTGTTTTTCCACTACCACTGGCACCCATAATTGCCAGAAATTCACCTTTTTCAACGGACAAGTTCACATCTAATAAAGCATGAACGATATTATCCCCTTGACCAAATGTTTTCGTTAATCCTGTCACAATAAGCTGTTTCATCATTTCATTCCTCCGTTTCTTTATTACTCTCTCATTATACGGTTTCTTTCAAGGTTTTCCATGAGTATTTTGTGCAGTATATTCAAGTTATAAAAAACCGATACCTTTTTCAGGTATCGGTCGATGTTGATTATTTGCGATCGTTTCTTTTTTTCATAAAGTAAACAATCCCTATGACAATAACTCCTAAGACCAGTACAGGTGCATAGAATTCTAGTGTTCCAATAATTCCTTCCATTTTATCCTCCTATCAAAAAATAGAGGTAGTTTTATCCACAGCGCACGTTTGGCGAAGTACATTCATAAGAATATGTAAACCACCAACCACAGCGACCTTGTACTGTTAATCTAACAGTCGTACGTCACCCAGCAGTATATTTAATATTTAACTCTTGGCTATTAATTTCATAATCCAAAGAATCAATCTCAAAATGGTCTTGTTTCATTTGTATTTCTCCTCGTAAATATAACACCAAATCAAAGTGTTGTCAATGTTTTGTAATAAAACTCAAGAATTTTCCTTTTGTTTTATCTAACAACAAACATTATTTCTCGTATACTCATAGGAACAGGTGAAACACAATCCACAGCGACCTGCTAGTGTCATTTTAAAAGCTATGCACCACTAGCTCCTGATTTCCCGGAAAGTTCTTGGTTTTCAACCTCGAAACTTAGAGAATCAATCTCTGGACGACTTGTATTTTTAGACATAAGGTTGCCTCCTTCCTTCTTTTAGATGATCATCATTACAGTAACTAGTATAAACTCTAGTATTGGCTAAGTAATGAGTAAATCGTGCAAGTTTCTTATTTTCGAGAAAAATTTTTATAGTGCCCAATTAAAAAGTAGGTCAAGCATACCAGATAAAGCTTGGAGCTTTTATCACAAGAAAAAGACTCCGAAGAGTCTTCGCATTACTTATGCAATTCTTTATTACTCAATGTATGAAAAATCCCCCACAGAAGAATATTTACAATGATAAACAGCAATATTTCCACTAAATTAAAGTCTATCAAATTCCGTGACCGCATTGCCACCATAGCTTGGGAGTAGGGATAGATTAAAGATAATTTATCAGATACAAAAATCATCATAAATCCTACGAAAGTACCAATAGAACCAATTCCCACAGATTTACTAAATACACGAGTTTTAGCTGTCACAAAAAACTGTACTGCCATCATACTAATTGTTCCAAAAATCCCCAATAAATCCCACTTAAGGTAGGTGAACAAATTAGAAATTTCTAAATGAATTAGGTGAGCACTGACATAAAAAATACCAAACAAGAACAACTGTAAAACAGCAATAAACAAGATAATTACTATTTCTTTTGCCAACAATAATTTCCCAAGACTGACATTATTAGCTCTGAGAAATTCAATATTTTTCCTATCAAACTCTTTTCCTAACATCATGGCTACATAAATGCTGACCAAAATCGGAAAGAAAAGCTGGCTATAATAGAAGGTCAATTGTCCCCATAAAACAGGCACTTTTTCACTTTCTGCAACCATAGAATAAGCTGCACCTAAGTAAATCCCAAGACCAATCAGGCTACAAAAAGCTAAGAAGAAAATACCAATCATCAACATGGAAAATTTTTGGGTTTTCCGCCATTCTACTGATAGATAAGACATCATAGCTTGCCTCCTTTCTTTTCAACTAGATAGAGAGATAAGAAGAGATAGATTAGGGCTATTGGCAAATATGTAAAGAGTTTAAATCCTAGGTTTGTCGCCAAAACATAACTCACTTGACTGGCGACTTTCTGGTAATCCACCAGAGACAGATATGCTATACCACCAAATGGGAAAATCAGCTGTAGAAAAGCTGTTGCATGACCAAATCCAACTCCAAGAAATCCTCCGAAAATCCCTAATGCCATTATCAATGCCTGCTTTTTCAGTAAAAACTGCAAAGTCAAAAACAGACAGGTTAAGACAAAAGATGCTAGCAAGAAAATGACGATTTGCCAGAGGATTAGGCTAACAGGCATTTCTAGACCAGAAAAGTTTGCAATCAACTGGACTACTACTCCCTCCAAAATAGCGAGAAAGGTCAAAACGAACATAGTCAGGGCTAGCTTACTCAGAAAGATATGCCGTAGATTTTCACCATTTGCCAAAAGCAGTTTGAAAGTGTTGCCCTCCTTCTCGTTCTTGACAATCCGGGATACAAAGAGAGCGACCACGATAGGGAGAATCAAGCCATTTACTTCTTTTATCATATAGAAAATTAGGTTAATCTGGTGCATGGCTGGATTACTTAGGTAACGTGTAGCGGCTGCAATTGCCCAAGCAAATCCGACTCCCATAACTAGTATGCTAATGAAGAAGGATTTGGTTCGTTTTGCCTTGAGCAATTCAATAGACAAATTATTCAACATAAGACTCACTCCTTGGTTAAGCTGAGGAAGATAGATTCCAAGGTTTCTTGTTCTTGCTTCACTTCATAAATTGGAACTTCCTCGACTATTAAATCTCGTAACAAACTAGAAATCTGCTGGTCGGCAAGGTTAGTCAGCTTGAGTTTATCCTCATGTATTTCTAACATCTTGCACGGATAACCAAATAACACTTGGCTAATGGCTTCACGTCGACCTCTAAAATCCCCACGCACTTCCAGCCATTTATTGGACTGAATTTTACGAATTTCTCCCTCGTAAACGAGTTGACCATGATTGATAATCCCTACACGGTCAGCGATATGCTCTACTTCAGAAAGGATATGGGTAGAGATGAAGACAGTAATGCCCTGTTCTTTTGCCAACTTGATAATCAGTTCCCGAATTTCATGAATCCCTGCTGGGTCTAGCCCGTTGGTTGGCTCATCCAGTATCAACAAACGCGGTTTCTTGACTAAGGCAAAGGCTAAAGCCAAACGCTGTTTCATACCCAGAGAATAATCTTTAATCAATTTTTTCTTGTTTTTAGGTTGATCTAACCCAACAATTTTCAAGGTTTCCTGAATATTTTTCTTTTCAAATCCAAGGATTTTTTGGAAAACCAAGAGATTTTCATAGCCTGTCAAATTAGGATAATAAGACGGTTCTTCAATCATAGAGCCAATCTGATTAAGATACTGCTTGTCCGTACCTATGGATTGACCGAACACTTCAATATCCCCAGCTGTACGAGAAATCAAAGACAAAATCATCTTCATGGTGGTTGTTTTCCCAGCTCCATTTGGACCTAGAAAACCATAAATCTCACCTTGTTGAACTGATAAGGAACTGAGGTTAACTACCTGAGTGTCCTTAAATCCCTTTTGTAAGTTTTTTATCTGTAAAACATTACTAATCATTATGAACTTCCTCCTCAACGAGATTCATTTGTTGTTTAGCCATTTGGAAATACCTCACTGATTAAAATTTATTTGAGAAGTATATCTATCTAGGTTATGTCTTTATTATAGACATGCTAGATTAATTTTAAACTAAGCTAACCTTAATTTTACATTAAGATTAAAGTATCTTGCTTTTTTCACTCTTTTAAATGGTATAATATAGATAAGCGAGGTAAGATTATGAATTTCGAACAACAGCTCCTGAATAAGCACATCCTTATCATTGATGACGATAAAATTTTAAACTCTTCCATAAGAGATATTCTCACTGCCTACGGATTTTCCAATCTAACATCAGCCTATGATATAGAATCTAGTTTGGACGTGATTGAAACAGAGCAATTCGACCTTTTTCTTTTGGACATTATGCTCCCCGATGGTGATGGCTACACATTAGCAAAACATATCCGAAAAAAAGGCGATACACCTATCCTCTTTCTGACTGCCAAAAATAATCCTGAAGATGAGGTAGCTGGTTTCAATGCTGGTGGTGATGATTATGTCATGAAACCCTTCATTCCAAAAAATCTTATCTATCGGATTATGGCTCTGCTCCGGAGAAGCTATAAATCAGAACAGGAAGCAATACAGATTGGACAGACTTTGGTGAGTTTTCGGAATGCAACAGTACAAAAAAATGGAGCAGAAATTTCTATTACGCCAATTGAAATTCAGATTTTGAAAAAACTTTACGATAATAAAAATTACATCGTTTCAACCGAATCTCTCTGTGATACGATTTGGGGAGTGGATAGCTTTGGTTATGAAAACACTTTGACTGTACATATTCGGAAAATTCGAGAAAAAATAGAAGAAAATCCTTCAAAACCTCAATATTTAAAGACAGCTAAAGGGCTGGGATATAAATTGTTATCATGATTATGAACCAAACCAAAATTTTAAGGTATTCACTAAAGAAATTTATCTTTTTTTCCATCATTATCTTTATTACCAATATTCTTCTAATTGCCAGTTTTGTTTTCTACATTAAGGAAAAGCAAACTGCTACTGAAACTGTGAAAATAATTTCTGAACACATTACCATCACAAAAAATAACGTCCACATACCTAGAAATGATATTTCTAGTCTAAAAGAACAAAAGTTATGGCTCATGGTATTGGATAAGCAGACTGGAAAACAAGTGTACGAACAGTATAAACCTACAGAAGTTCCTTCGCAATTTGACTATGGGGACATTCTACAGTTTTCTCGCTATTATCTTTCAGATTATCCTGTTTTTAGTCAGATAAAAGGTGGCTACATCATTGTTGTTGGTTTTCCAAAAGATAAAATTGCTCGTTATAGTTATAATTACTTAGATATAGATAGTATTCGCTTGATTCCACTAGTAGCATTTGGAGTATTGCTTTTCAACTGCCTTTATTTCGCTTTTCTTTACTACTATGGTGTGACGCATATCAATCGTAAAATTGCGCCTCTTGTAACTGCTATTCAGAATCTCCCGGATGGTCTGAAAAATCCAATAAATTCTATATCAGAACTAGAATATCTTACAACTGCAATTAATCAAACCGATACTCTACTCAAAGAGAATGAAGTCTTTAAAGAGCAATGGATTTCAGGTATTGCACACGATATCAAAACACCTCTTTCTGTCATCATTTCTAACGCGTCCTTGTTAAATGATTCTGAACTAGATACACAGTCTAAAAAACATATTCGCCCAATATTGACGGAATCCTATTACATCCAAAATATTTTAAATGATCTAAATATAGTAGCTCGCCTTTCATCCGGTCATCTTCAATTAAATCAGACTGAAACAAAAATTATCCCCTTCTTCAAAGACATTCTCATCCATATTTTAAATCAAGAAATCTGGAATGATTTTGAATTTGAATTTGATTACGATGATTCACTTGTTAATCAATCTATCATGATTGAGCAGTTTTTAATCACAAGAGTTATCCATAATATCATCTACAACTCTGTTTTACATAACGAAAAGGGTTGCACAATAAGAATCCACTTATTCAAAAAAGATACAAATGTAATTGTCGAAATCAAAGATAATGGACAGGGAGCTTCACCAGAAAAAATTGCTGAACTTAATGAATTATCTTTTAAAAACATTGATATTTCTAAAATTAGAACGACTGGAATTGGGCTAAAAATTTCAAAACAAATTGTTGATTTGCATCAGGGCTCTATTTCGTTTGCTAGTGTCCAAAATGAATTCTTTGAAAGTATCATTTCACTTCCGATTTTCAACATTACCAATTAGATAAAAAAATGGAGAAGAACCATTAGAGTTTTCTCCATTTTTTTCATCTTATCTTCCACTTATACCCTACCCAACCTGCTAAGACAAGCAAAGCAAGGTTAAAGAGGATGAAGAAGGTTGTAAAACCAAATAATCCATTCTGTGCCAAATCTTCCGTGTTGGAATTCTATCAATATTTTGGACACATTTTGGGAGGAAAATTTGAAGGCTAGCGCCTTTCGGTTGCTGGACCCCTTCTTCGACCAATTCTCTGTACTCTACAGGAGACTGGTCATTTAATTTTTGTTG
>NZ_KV813675.1:539733-580758 GCF_001813675.1 Streptococcus sp. HMSC078D09 | reverse complement strand
TAAAATATGATGTAATTTTTGACAATATCTGTTAGACTATCTTCAGTTATGTTTCTCCACTTATTAAGATAGAAGGTTTCAGACTTGAGAACAGAGTGAAACCATCCGATACAGCCATTATCTGCTATTTCGCCTCTTTTCTGAGAATTCTTACACTCCTGTTTCCAGCGATAAAGGTGGAGCGTTTGACGCCGAAACATTCTAAAATAATCGATACAGGGCACGTTTTCTTATACTCTTCTACTAGCTTGATAAGACTTACTTTGTCGATTCTCTTATCAAGTTCTGATACTTTTTTAGTAATTCTACCTGCAAACGTAACTGTTCTACTTCAGATAATTGTTTCATCCCTTTACCATAAGTATATTGTTTCCCCACAGGTTGGTGGAAACGGTACAATTCATCATTCTGATACCATTGCCACCAAGTCTTGGCCTGACTAACATTTTTGATACCGAGGGTATCCATGATAAACTTGTTTGATTTGCCTGTCTTCTTCATTTCGATACAGGCTAGCTTAGTTTCTACCGAATATGCTTCTTTGACCATAACAAAACACTCCTGTTTCTAGTTTACCAGATTTCAACAGGAGTGTTTTTCTTGTGTCTCATTTTATGGGTGCAGTGCCGACCCTAGGGATTCTTTCGTTCTCATATATACGTCATTAGTATAGGCTAATTTGATTTAAATTCCAAGAGAAATAACATTTTACATAAAAATCAGTGGGTATTTTACAATTTTTGCATATAATAGAGCTAAAAAACAACTGGTTTTAAGAATTCTTATCTGAAACATTCGGAAATTCCCCTTAACCGTAGCGGAAAGTTGTTTTCTTCTCCTATTTATAATAGACTATCACTAACATTAGATGAAAAGGTGACTCTATGACTATAAATCAACTGCTTCAAAAGCTGGATCCTACTAGCCCTATCCTTCAAGCTAACTTTGGAATTGAACGAGAAAGTCTTCGTGTCGATAGACAGGGAAAATTAGCACATACGCCTCACCCTTCCTGCCTAGGAGCTCGAAGTTTCCACCCTTATATTCAAACAGATTTTTGTGAGTTTCAGATGGAACTCATCACACCAGTTGCTAAATCTACCACTGAGGCTCGTCGATTTCTTGGAGCCATTACCGATGTAGCTGGACGTTCCATCAGTAAAGATGAACTTCTCTGGCCCTTGTCCATGCCTCCTCGTATCAACGCCCAAGAAATCCAAGTTGCCCAACTGGAAAATGAATTTGAACGCCATTATCGTAACTACCTGGCCGAAAAATACGGAACTAAACTACAAGCTATCTCAGGTATCCACTATAATATGGAACTAGGGAAAGATTTGGTTGAAGCCCTATTCCAAGAAAGTGACCAGATTGATATAATTGCTTTCAAAAACGCCCTCTATCTTAAGCTGGCTCAGAACTATTTGCGCTATCGTTGGGTGATTACCTATCTCTTTGGTGCTGCACCTGTTGCTGAGCAAGGCTTCTTCGACCAAGAAGTGCCAGAACTCGTGCGTTCCTTCCGAAACAGCGACCATGGTTATGTCAATAAGGAAGAAATACAAGTATCTTTTGCAAGCCTAGAAGACTATGTCTCTGCCATCGAAAACTATATCGAACAAGGTGATTTGATTGCGGAAAAGGAATTTTACTCGGCTGTTCGTTTCCGTGGACAAAAGGTTAATCGCTCCTTCCTTGACAAGGGAATCACCTACCTAGAATTCCGTAACTTCGACCTCAACCCCTTTGAGCGTATCGGTATTAGCCAAACTACCATGGATACCGTACACCTACTCCTTCTAGCCTTCCTCTGGCTGGATGCCCCTGAAAATGTTGATCAGGCTCTGGCTCAAGGTCACGCGCTGAATGAAAAAATTGCCCTCTCTCATCCTTTAGAACCTCTACCTTCTGAAGCTGAAACTCAGAACATTACGACAGCTCTAGACCAACTGGTGCAACATTTTGGGCTTGGTGACTATCATCAAGGTCTGGTCAAACAAGTTAAAGATGCCTTTGCAGATCCCAGTCAGACACTAGCTGCTCAACTTCTTCCTCATATCAAAGACAAGTCCCTTTCTGACTTTGCCCTTGACAAGGCGCTTGCCTATCATGATTACGACTGGACTGCCCACTATGCCCTTAAGGGTTATGAGGAGATGGAACTTTCTACCCAGATGCTGCTCTTTGATGCCATTCAAAAAGGGCTTCATTTTGAAATCCTAGATGAGCAGGATCAATTCCTTAAACTCTGGCATAAAGATCATGTTGAGTACGTCAAAAATGGTAACATGACCTCAAAAGACAACTATGTAGTTCCTCTTGCCATGGCTAATAAAACCGTGACCAAAAAAATCCTGGCTGATGCTGGCTTCCCTGTCCCTGCCGGCGACGAATTTACCAGTCTAGAACAAGGTCTAGCCTACTATCCTCTTATCAAGGGCAAGCAAATTGTGGTTAAACCAAAATCAACCAACTTCGGTCTGGGCATTTCCATTTTCCAAGAGCCTGCCAGCCTTGATAACTATAAGAAAGCTCTCGAGATTGCCTTTGCAGAAGATACAGCTGTTCTTGTTGAAGAATTTATCCCAGGAACCGAATACCGTTTCTTCATTCTGGACGGGCGTTGTGAGTCTGTCCTCCTTCGTGTCGCTGCTAATGTTGTCGGTGATGGCAAACACACCATTCGTGAATTAGTCGCTCAGAAAAATGCCAATCCATTGCGAGGCCGTGACCACCGCTCACCTCTGGAAATCATTAAGCTAGGAGACATCGAACAATTGATGTTGACTCAGCAAAGTTATGCACCTGATGATATTCTCCCAGAAGGGAAAAAGGTCAATCTCCGCCGTAACTCCAACATTTCTACGGGTGGTGACTCTATTGATGTCACTGAGACAATAGATTCCTCTTACCAAGAATTGGCAGCAGCTATGGCAACTAGCATGGGGGCCTGGGCTTGCGGGGTTGACCTCATCATTCCAGATAAAACTCAGCCTGCTAGCAAGGAAAAACCTCATTTCACTTGTATCGAGCTCAACTTCAATCCCGCTATGTATATTCACACCTATTGTGCTGAAGGTCCTGGACAAGCTATCACTCCAAAAATCCTAGACAAGCTTTTTCCAGAAGTTGCCACAAGTCAAACCTAAAACCTAATTCTTAGGAACAAACAAATCACCTTTATCTCGATGATATGATACCTCTTAAGTAGACAAGGTAAATACCTAAAATCTACGGCTCTTTGTCAACTTTAGTGGGTTGAAGAAAAGCTAAGCTCGAGAAAGGACAAATTTCGTCCTTTCTTTTTTGATATTCAGAGCGATGAAAATTCGCTTCTTGAAGTTTTCAAAGTTCCGAAAACCAAAGGCATTGCGTTTGATAAGTTTGATGAGATTATTAGTCGCTTCCAATTTTGCGTTGGAATAGGATAACTGAAGGGCATTGATGATTTTCCCTTTGTCCTTTAGAAATGTTTTAAAGACAGTCTGAAAAAGAGAATGAACCTTCTTTATATTGTCTTCAATGAGTCCAAAAAATTTCTCTGGTTCCTTATTCTGAAGGTGAAAAAGCAAGAGCTGATAGAGATTATAGTGGTATTTCAAGTCTTCTGAATAGCTCAAAAGCTTGTCTAGGATTTCTTTATTGCCTAAATTGTCAAATTAAGTTAGACTTTTCAAGTAACTCAGAAAAACTTGGTAGGGTGATTGAAATAGTTCTAATGGTAATTCATAAACCACACGCTGAGGGGCAATTCCTCCCTCCTCATCAACATAATAAAGATGATTACCATCTCTCCAGACATGCTGACCGTATCCTTTTACCTCTTCAAAATGGATAACATCTTCCCATTGTAGTCTTGTTGATTTTATTTTATACCTCTTTTACTTAAGTGGTGATACATAATCATCTGGAAGTTTGCCTTCAGATTCAATCCACTGTTTCTCCGCAATTGGAATCAATTCTTCAAGTTCTTCCTTAGAGAACAGTTTCCTATTTTTAGGGACATCTATCAAAGAAGCTGGATATTTACTTATAAATTTTCTTCTAGACTCTTTTCTCTCTTCTTCCGTCGGTGGCCAAGAGTCATTCTGAACTTTCCAGGAAACTTCTTGGAACGTTCTCTCCCCACTCTCTAATAGAGCAAATAATTCTTGTGGGAGTTCATAGATTACTAACCAAGAAGCTACGGTGCCTTCTTCTAAAACTAAATAATATTTGTCCTCATTTTTCCAAATGGATTTTCCATATCCTTCAATTTCCTCAAATTGGGTAACATCTTCCCATTCAAATTTTGTTGGTTTCATTTTATACGTTCCTTACTTAAGCTGCGATTCATAATCATCTGGAAGTTTGCTTCCTCAATCCACATTTACTTAGCAATCTGAATTATATAAATTATGAATGCTCTCTTTCGTACCATGATGTATATAATGGGCTGATCTTTTCAAATAATTCCTTTTCATATCTATATCTATTCTCTTTTACTTTCTCAACCAATTGACTAACTTTTTCAAATTCATTATTTTTGATCAATTTATCAATTAAATCTACATCTTTTTCATCAATGTTATGTGATGAAATATTTTTAATGATTATCTTTAAAATTTGATAAATTACCTCGTTATCATCTAATTTAGAAATCTCAGATCTTATTTCCCCTCGTTCAGTAAAAGCCAGATTATATCTTCCATTTCCATCCTCTATTACAGAAATTCCTTCTGGAAAGTAGGGAGGTTGTTCGGAAAAATAAATTCCAAATTCATCTAATTTTAAATTTCCAATTTTTGCAACTTCGGATTCAATTTTGTTTTTTTAATTTTATTATCATTTTATTATTTCTATTTCAATCTAAGTAAAAATCTACTTTTTTAATTCATAAATCGAGTTCTAATTTTAATGGCTTTACATAATTCGTTAATATCAGCAAAGGTTACCGTTCCAATAAATAATTAGCAATAATCATCGTTAATTCAGCAATAGTCTCGTTAGTCTGTTTTCTTATTTCAATATCATTATTCCAATAGTAAATGTCAGATAATCCCCCATGTGGTGGAAAAAGGGCTTGATAAATTGTCAATTTATCCCTTAAACTCATTTCTTTATTAGTATTTACATATTCTTTCAAAATATGTAGCTCATCCACTTGTGGACCAATATTTTTAATATTATATTTGTCAATGATAGACAACAAATGATCGATCGCTTCTAAAAAAGTTTCTTTCATACTACTGTTCATCATTAGAAAAACCTCATTAACTACTGCTATTTTTCATACAACAGTTAAGTTAAATTTCTTTAATCTCACTTTTGTTTAAATCCTATTCTACCAAAATATGGCCATGAATTCATACTAAAACAAAAAGAGAGCAGCAAACTGAACTGCTCTCCTTTTTGTTTATTTTTCGACCATACCGCCCTTGATAAGACTGTCTTTCGTTACTGAATAACTGACTGTTTTGTCATCTAGGGGATTAAAGCCTGGGACGATTTCTTTTAATTTATTAAAATCGATTTTTGTGTAATCAATGGTATTGCGGATATAAAAGATTCCGTCCTTGTATTCTGATGTCAGTTCAAATCCATGGCCCATCAGATCTTTGAATTTTTCTTGGCTCTTAGCAACGGCTTCTTTCATAGATTCAAGAGGGTTCTCACCAGGCACTTTTGAGACGTCGTAATCATCAACTTTTTCTTGTAATAACAAGGTATCTCCCTTGTAATACAAGGTTACAGTGGACTTACCTGCTTCATCACTCGTTTCGAGAACGGTTTTTTGTGCACCTGCTAGTGCATCCTCTTTTTTACTTTCATCAGTTGATGACTCTTTTGTCTTTTCTTTAGCGGATGATTTGCTTGTTGCTTTACTCGTCGCTTTAGTGGACGATGGACTAGTAGATTTCGTACTCTCTTTTTGTCCGCAACCAGCTAAAAGAAGACCCGCTGTCAAGAAGACGGCTAACAATTTTGTGGTTTTATTCATTTTGAATCCCTCACTATTTTATGATGGTTAAGGAAATGACTGACGTCTGAAATGAGTCATGTAGCAAGATCAACTGTCGTTTTAGATGTTATTAGAAAAGCCTCAAAAATGATGGTCGCAGTCCCCTCCTTATCGATCATTGTAGCCATCTGGGTGGCTGGAATGCCATGCCCAGGCTGTTTGGATGATGGTTTCGATATTATCAAATTTTGGTTGCCAGCCGAGAATTGCACGCGCTTTCTCAGAGGATGCGATTAAGGTATCTGGATCTCCTGGTCTGCGATCGGCCAGCTCAAGTAGGATCGGATGTCCTGTCACCTTGCGGGCTGCTTCAACGATTTGAAGATTGGAGAATCCAGTCGATGAGCCCAGATTAAAGGCAGTAGATGGGTTGCCATTTCGGAGATACTCCACTGCTAAAAGATGGGCATCTGCCAAGTCAAATGGATGGACATAGTCCCGAACATTGGTGCCATCTGGTGTCTTGTAGTCATCCCCAAAAATAGCGATCTTCTCGCGTTTGCCTTGGGCTACTTGTAAGACGATCGGCAAGAGATGGGTCTCTGGTCCATGGTCTTCTCCGATGGATCCATCTGGCTTAGCACCCGCTACATTAAAGTAACGAAGGGGCACGTACTTGATGCCGTAGGCTTGATCAGCCCAGCGCATGATGGTTTCCATCATGAGCTTGCTTTCCCCGTAAGGATTAATCGGCTTTTGTGGAGTGGTTTCAAGAATCGGAATTTCTTCTGGAATGCCGTAGGTGGCAGCAGTTGAAGAAAAGACGATGTAGTGCACCCCACATTCATGCATGACTTCCAAGAGTTTGACCATGCCTGCTGTATTGTTATCAAAATATTTCAATGGATCGGCCATGGACTCAGCAACCAGTGAATAGGCCGCAAAGTGGATGACCGCATCGATATCGGCATGTTCCTTAAAAACAGTGCGCATAAAGTCTTGATCCGCCAGGTCTCCTTGGTAAAAGACGGCATCTGGATGCACCGCTGCACGGTGGCCTGTGACCAGACTATCAACCACGACGACTTTTTCCTGTCCTTCATTGACCAAGCGGTCCACCATGTGGGAACCGATATAGCCAGCTCCTCCGAGTACGAGTATTGCCATTTGTTTTCCTTTCGCTTCTTGTCTTCTCTCTTATTGTACCAAATTTCTGCCGCTTCTCCACACTTAAAGTGTCGCAACAAAGCGTCTAAAGGCAGCTTGTCCTTCTGCTGTTCTCTTGTAGACTCCAGCATCTTCCAGCACGCGCGCAAAGATCTGGCCAACCGATTCACGGACAAGGGCCTCTGCCTCTGCTTCTTCTGTGATGGCTGGGTGAGTGGCTTTCAAATCATCTGCCCAAGCCTGGTGGTAGGTTGCCACTGTATTCTCACGTCCAAGCAAATATTCTTGAACCTGCTTGAGCTCTTCCTTGAGGCGAGGTGGCAAAATGGCCAAGCCCATGACTTCGATCAGGCCGATATTTTCTTTTTTGATGTGTTGCACATCCGCGTGCGGGTGGTAAATGCCATCGGGATGCTCTGGTGAGGTTTGGTTGTCACGGAGCACCAAGTCCAATTCATAATGCCCATCACGAATCCGTGCAATGGGGGTAATGGTATGGTGGGGCTGACCATCGGATGCTGCTAAGACCTGAACAGCTGGATCCGAGTAGCCTCGCCAGGCTGTGAGGATATGGTCTGCCAGGGCAATCAATTGCGCCTTGTCATCTGATTGCAGACGAAGAACTGACATGGGCCAGTTGACAATCCCTACCGATACAGCCTCAAATCCCTCAACGCTAAAGCTTTCCTCAACAGGAGCCAGCTCCATAGGGAAGGTATGTCGTCCGCCTTGGTAATGATCATGAGTCAGAATGGACCCCCCTACAATGGGCAGATCTGCATTGGACCCTGCAAAATAGCCTGGAAAAGTCTCGACAATGGTCAAGAGTCGCTCAAAGGTCTTGCGGCTAATGGCCATGGGAACATGCTGGCTATCGAGGAAAATGCAGTGTTCATTGAAGTAGGCATAAGGGGAATATTGAAAGCCCCAATCATGACCGTCCATATCAAAGCGAATAATCCTGTGATTAGCCCGGGCTGGATGGTCTAGGCGACCTTGATAGCCTTCATTTTCAAAACACAATTGGCAGGCTGGATAATGACTAGCTTTGGCAAGCTTGGCCGCCGCAATGTCTTTAGGATCTTTTTCAGGTTTTGACAGATTGATGGTGATTTCAAGAGAACCGTAGGGAGTTTCTGCCTCAAAGGCAATGTTTTGCGCAATCGCTTTGACCTTAATGTAATCATTGCGCATAGAGAGGGCATAGAAATCTGCAATCGCGTCTTCTTTGGACTGACGGTAGGTCTCCCAAAAGCGATGGTTGACCTGACTAGGGCTAGGGGTGATCCAATCCATCAACTCCGCACCCAAACTGTCTTTTGCGGCCATACCATCCTGGATCTTGCTATTTGCAACAGCGATCTCTACCAGCTGATCTTTGAGTGCGATCAACTCTTCTTTTTGGGCTGGAGCATCTAGCCCTTCTTCTCCAACGCGACTCATGATGCGATTTTTTAGATAAATCCGATCCATCTCTTCGTAGTCACTTGCCGCAATGACGGCTGTGACAAATGCATCTAATACCTGTTCTGTCATCCTATCTCCTTTTTAATCAAGTACCCGTGTTCCTGCCGCAACTTCTGCAATATAAAAGCTAGGCGCATAGCCAACGACTTCTTCATAGCGTTTGCCGACAGCTTCTTTAAATGCTTCAACCTTATCTTTGTTTACGAGGGCAATGGCGCAACCACCAAAGCCTGCTCCTGTCATACGAGCGCCCAAGACGCCTTCTTGTTCCCAGGCTGTATGCACCAAGGTATCCAATTCTAGACCTGTCACTTCGTAGTCATGCTCCAAGGATACGTGGGAAGCATTCATGAGACGGCCAAAGCCTTCCAAATCACCTGCTTCAAGGGCCTTACGAGCTTGGAGAGTTCGTTGGTTTTCAAGTACAGCATGGCGAGCTCGTTTGATGCGATTTTCATCCTTGATCAAGTAGCTGTAGGCATCAAAAGCCCAGAGATCCAGTTCCCCTAAGGTTTGGATATCCAATTTTTCTTGGAGTTCAGAGACGGCGGTTTCACATTCTGAACGACGTTCATTGTATTTTGAATCCGCTAATTCCCGGCGTTTGTTGGTATTCATGATGACTACGACATTGTCTTTGAGGTCCAGCGGTACCAGATCATACTCTAGGGTGTTGGTATCGAGATAAATAGCCCGTTGATCAGCTCCCATACCGATGGCAAATTGGTCCATGATCCCAGAGTTAACTCCGATGAAGTGATTTTCGGTTTGTTTTCCGATCTTGACCAGATCTAGACGATCTAACTGAAGATCATATAGTTTCTCAGCGATGACGCCAATCAAGAGCTCAAGGGAAGCTGAAGAAGAAAGACCGGATCCATTTGGAATATTGCCGTAGACATAGACGTCCATTCCGCTATCAATGACATGACCAGCTTCTTGCAAGAAGTGGAGTACGCCTTTTGGATAGTTGGTCCAGTTGTGTTCTTTTTCAAAGTGGAGGTTTTCAAGCGGAACTTCAATGATCCCCTTGTCTTCAAAGTTTCCTGAGAAGAAACGCAAGACCTTGTCCTCACGCTTTCTTGCCGCTCCGTAGGTACCAAGTGTAATGGCTGCTGGGAAGACATGCCCACCATTATAGTCCGTGTGTTCACCGATCAAATTAATCCGTCCTGGTGAAAAGAAGGTATGATCAGCCTTCTCGCCAAAGACAGCCTGAAACTTTTCTTGTAGATCTTGAGACGTGATTGATGTAGTCATGAGAAACTCCTTTTAGTTTTGTAAACGTTTTTATACTTTTATTATAATCGATTAAAAGTAAAACTTCAAGTATTTTTAGTAAAATTTTATTTAATTTTTATTTTATATTTAAAAAGCCTACAATATAGGTTTTTAAACATATTTCATTTCCAACTAACTTGCTATTGTTCGAGTTGATTTTAGTAAAACTTTACCAAAAAATCTCAATTGGGTCACTCCCAATTGAGATTCTTCATTCCTTAGTTTTTCTTTCTTGGATAGACAAAAGATCCAAGGAAGGTTAAGAGGCTGACACCCATAAGGGCTAGGAGGTTCTCGGTTTGACCGGTCTTTGGCAATACCGATGAAGCAGGACTAGCGGATATACTTGCAGGAGCCTGAGCAGTGTCATGTGACACAGAGACCGGAGTAACTTGTGGACCACCAAGAGAGCTTGCGTTTTCTTGCTTGCTAAGAAGGACCTGTGTCTCTGTGTTTCCAACCACTACTGGTTTTGTCTGATGGGTTGGATCTAGAACTGGTGAAGTTGGGTCTTGGGCTTCTGGTGTTGGTAATGGTGCTGGTAATGGAGCCGGTGCTGGATAGAAGAGACCATGACCAATACGGTAAGCGTACTCTGTTTCCGACATTTTTCCATCTACAATTTTTGGAATATCCACCGGTAAGGTACCTAGGTGTTCCTTGCCATTGAAGATGACTTCCACTCCTGCAGGAATATTAGGACCGAAAGCATTATCTGGTTTGAGGGATTCTGTTGGATCCATTCCCTTATTCCCATAGACTGCTAGAATAGCTTTGGCTGCTGGATAGTTGGCTACATCATAAGGTTTCGAGATGGAAAGGACAGCTGCCTTCTTATGGTTGGTGTTGGCATAATGGACGATTTCTGTTGGGATTTTGGTCCGCCAGAAATCTTTATCCAGTTGCCCTTCATAACCGATCTCTGAAATCACTACGATGTGAGTAGCTTTTTCGAGGTCTTCTTTTAGACTATCAAGGGTAGATTCTTTAGTGAAGTTCTTGGCCACAAAGGAGGTATCTTTTGGAAGCACTCCATCCGCGATTAAGCGACGCATGCCCAAATTTAGTCCAGGGACTTCATTTTCAAAAGCTCCTAGGAGGAGGACATGATCTCCTTTTTGCACCTTAAATGGCAAGGTTTGGTCTTCATTTTTTACAACCGTCACCGCTGCTGCCGCAATCTTGCGTTCCAAATCACGATTAAGGGTAGAGCCGACTGCTTCTTCTGCTTTTTCAGGTGTCCGAGCACTCGGATCAAAATTCAGGACCCCCCGTTTTTCTTTGAGGGTGAGAATCCGACGAACTGACTCATTTAAACGTTCTTCTGAGATGTCACCGGTTTTCACGGCATCTACCACTGCATTGACAATGGTATCAATCTTGCTTAAATCGGTTTTACTGCGAAGGGGCGTTGGCATCAAGACTAAATCAACTCCTGCTTTGATGGCCATTTTTACAGCCTCGACTTCACCGAAGTTCTTAGCGATAGCATCCATTCCCATGGCGTCCGAAACAATCACGCCCTTATAGCCGTATTTCTTCCGTACCAAGCCCGTTAAAATATCATCAGAGAGTGTCGCTGGAACATAAATTTTCTCACCGGTTTCTTTTGACACAACCTGATCTTTTTCAATTTGTGGGTATTGGATATGGACCGTCATCAAGAGGTCTACGCCAGCATCCATGGCTTTTTTGAATGGAAGGAGTTCCAATTTTTCAAGCTCGGTAAGAGATTTATCCACCAATGGGAGACCTGTATGGGAATCGACCGCTGTATCTCCATGACCTGGGAAATGCTTAGCAGCTACAGCGACATTGTAGTCTTGAATCCCTTTCATCATTGGAATACCTAAGTAAGCAACACGGTTTGGATCAGAAGAGAAGGAACGAAGCCCAATAACAGGGTTTTGAGGATTGTTATTTGTATCCAATACAGGTGCGAAGTCCACATTCAAACCTAGTGCAGAAAGTTCACGTCCGATGATTTGACCTGCCTCTTTAGCTAGTTTAGGATCATTGGTTGCTCCAATGGCCATATTTCCGGGGAGAGCTGTACCGCTACCCAATCGATAGACGATACCCCCTTCTTGGTCAATCGCTAACAAGAGCGGAATCTTCCCGTTATTGGCCTTGTTTTCAATCGCTGCCTTTTGCATATCTTGGGTCAGAGCCAGTGTCTGCTTGGTTTCTTTGACGTTTTCAGCAAAAAGAATGACGCCTCCAAAATCATATTTATCGATCGCATCTGCTACTTCAGCATTGACCTTGGTGAGATCCTGTGGCGACTCCTGACCTGCCTCCTGCCACTTACGGAAGTCCGGCATGATCATTTGCGTAACCTTTTGCTTGAGAGGCATGTCTTCAAGCAGTTTTTCCACTTGAGGAGATGCCGTCTCCGTTGTTGTTTCCGTTGGAGAAGCTGCTGGGACTGCTTGACGATCAGTCACAGTTGGCGTTTCTGCCACTTCTTCCTGATTTTTTGTGGTGGTTTCCGGCGTTAGAGAAGCCACAACCTCTTCGACTGTCGCTGCCGGTTCATTGCCTTGATCCGGTGCTTGAGCTGTGTCTGCTTTTGCCGTTTGGACGGACAATAGAGCAAAAGCTGTTAATAGGGCCGCAGATGGATACATGATTTTTTTCATAAAGCGACCTCCTTTCTTCATAGATATTGTACCATTGTTTTATAGTTTTGTAAACGGTTGCAATTTCTGAAATAAAAAATAGGATAAGCGCTTTTTCACTTATCCTTTAGTTCATTCATATGTTTCTAAAACACAATGTTTTGACCGTTTTCTGTCACTTGGTAAGTCCCGTCAGCAAGATTGATTCGGGCTACTGCTGTGGCGGTCTGGTCCTTGTTTTGGCGCGTGATGACAATGGTATGTTCATCTGGTGTTTCCACTTCAATGCTTCCTTCTAGATCAAAAGCTTGCGAGTTGTTCCGGAAACTAAAGAGCTTGAGAAGGGATTGCACAACTGGACGCTCTACTTCTTGAGCAATTTCTTCATTGCTATAGTAATGACGGTTGATATTGCGGCCTTCTTTGGTGTTTTCTAAAAGTTCCAAATCATTCTTCCCAGCTAGAAATCCAACATAATAGACTTGTGGAATACCTGGCGCAAATGCCTGAATCAAGCGGGCTAGGAAGTACTTGCTATCGTCATCTCCAAGCGCTGAATAGTAGGTCGAATTGATTTGGTAGATGTCCAAGTTGTTGTACTCTGCTGTTGAATATTTGCGTTTCACATTTGCTCCTACCTTGTAGAGCTCATTTGATGCATAGTCAATTTCTTCATCTGTCAAGATATCCTTGACATCAACCACTCCAATCCCGTCATGGGTATCGAGTGTCGTGAATAGCTTCATCGGACTCATCTTCAACCACTTAGCAAGGCGCTCCACTTTTAAACTATAGAGGGTATAGAGGGTTACCATTGGAAGGGCGAAGTCATAGACATAATAGTCGTGATCGGCAATCTTAAATTGGATGGAATAGTGCTCATGAATCTCTGGAAGAAGCTCAGCACCGTAGCCTGCCGCCATATCGCGCACCTTATCCAACAAATCCCAAATGTCTGGCTCCACGAAGAAATCATTGGTGTCCAATTTCTTGACTGCATAGGCAAAGGCGTCCAAACGAATGAGGTCACAGCCATTGCTCGCCAGGTGTTCGATGGTCTTGCGAATAAAGTCCATGGTCACGTCCTTGGTCACGTCTAGGTCAATCTGCTCTTCCCCGAAGGTATTCCAGAGATGCTCGGTCGTCCCATCCGCAAAAGTGATGGCTTGTTTAGGAGCTCGGTCTTTGCGCTTATATATTAAGTCAACGTCTGCTTGAGTCGGACGATTCTCCGGCCAGAACTTGTCCCAGTTCAGGAAGAGATCTTTGTAGGCACTTTGGTCGTGCTTTTCTTGGTAGTCCTTGTAGTATTTAGATTGACGAGAAATGTGATTGATCATAAAGTCAAACATAAGATAATACTTGTCGCCCAAGCGTTTGACATCTTCCCAATCCCCAAAGGCTGGATCCACTTGGTCATAGTCCACAGGCGCAAAGCCACGGTCACCAGTTGATGGGAAAAATGGCAAGAGGTGAACTCCACCTACTGCATCTCCAAAATATTTCTCCAGATTTTCATAGAGATCCTTAAGGTTATTTCCTAAGCTATCTGAGTAAGTAATTAACATGGTTTTGTTTTGAATTGGCATAATGGTTCCCTTTCTTTTTTGAAAGCCAAGTCTTTGAGGACCTGGCTTTCATGAGTTTTTATATTTTAGAATTACTTCCTAGGATACGATTGAAATCAGTAAGCTGAATCGTCCCTTTGTATCTGGAATTGAACACGCCCTAAGCTCTGTGTGAAAAAGATGAATCTTCCAAGAAGCCAAGGCTTCTTATTCAGATTCCCTATTTTCACTGTGAGCTTTTGACGGGCTTTGTATCTTGTTATTTCACTGCGCCGTTGCTCATTCCTGCGATGATATGGCGTTGGAAGAAGAGATAGACAATGGTGATACTGATAATACCGACCACGTAAGAGGCAAAGCTTGGTCCGTAGTCGTTGAAATATTGGCCTGCATAGTTGTATTGGAACAAAGGCAAGGTCCACATTTTGGAATCCCGGTTCAAGACAAGGAGTGGCAACATGAAGTCATTCCAGAACCAAAGGGCATTGATAATCATGGTTGTCGCATGCATCGGTTTCATCATTGGGAAGATGATGCGGAAATAGGTTGTGAATTTATTAGCCCCATCGATCTCTGCTGCTTCATCCAAACTTTCTGGAATCGAGATTTTGATATACCCTACATAGAGAAAGAGGGTCTGTGGAATCGCATAGGTCAAGTAAAGCAAGATCAATCCAAAGGTATTAGCCAAACCGAGTTTACTCATCATAACCGTAATCGGAATCATGATGACTTGGAAAGGTACAAAGATCCCAAGGATCAAGAGGGTGTACATGATGGTAAAGGCTTTTCTCTTACTCATATTGCGAGCGATAGAGTAGGCTGCCATGGGGATAAAGATCATTACTGCAAGTAAAGACAAGACAGTGATGACGACTGAGTTCCAATAATAGCCTCCGATTCCATCAGCCAAGAGACGGCTAAAGTTGTCCCATGTGAAGTTCGTCGGGAATCCAAAGAAATTATCTACAATATCTTTGGTGGGTTTAAAGGAACTAAAGAGGGTGGCAAGGAGTGGCACTAAAATCAGAACCGATCCTAGAATCAATAGAATATATTTGCCAATCAAGGCTTTTCTTTCATCTTGTTTCATCGTGCTTCTCCTCTTAAATTTCAAATTTCTTAGATACTCTCAATTGGATGATCGAAATCACTACAATCAAGAAGAACAAGATTACGGCAATGGCATTGGCATAACCGAATTGGTTGTTTTTAAAGGCGTAATTATAAACCAAGAGCCCAAGTGAGGTTGTGGCATTGTTTGGACCACCACCAGTCATGGCAAAGACTTGGTCAAAGGCGGTAAGCCCACCTTTTAGGGCTAGGATAAAGACCATAGAGACACTTGGTAGCAAGTAAGGCAATTCAACATTCCAGAAGACTTGCTTGCTCGTTGCACCATCGATTCTGGCTGCTTCTGTAATCTCAGTTGGAATAGATTGCAGACCTGCTAGGAAGATAATGATAGGCATAGCCACCCCTTGCCAAAGAAGGACAAAGACAGCCGCAAAGATCGCTCCCCACTTAGTCCCTAAAAGACTAGTTTGAAGAAACTCGATATGAAGGGCATTCCCAATCGCTGGTAGACCGTAGTTGAAGACTTGTTTGAAGATCAAAGCCACTGTCAAACCAGACAAAACAGCTGGGAAGAAGAACCACGCACGGAAGAAGGTTTGGCCTTTGATTTTAGAGTTCAAGACACGCGCAATGAAGATCCCAAGGGCAATCTCACCAACTACCATAGCAATCGTGATGATCGCAGTAAAGCCAATAGCATTCATGAATTTTGGATCCATAAAGAGGAGCTTAAAGTTGTTCAAGCCAACAAACTTGTAGTTATAGGTCAAACCTGTCCAGTTGGTAAAACTGTAAAAGGCTCCTTGGAACATTGGCACATAGAAGAAAATTGCTTGTAATAAGAGGGGAATGACCACAAAAGCCCATGCCCAATATTTTTGTAATACTTTTTTCATTGTCTCTCTACTCCTAATCCACATCCGCTTTCATCGGGTTAAAGAAGGCATTCAAATCATTGACCATTCCTTGTTTATCACCTGTCAAGACATAGTTCATCGTCAAGGTATGGAAGTCTGCTTCACTGGTCCAGTATTGTTGCAACCACACCAAGTGACGATCCGTAAAGGCATATTTGGTCATCCCAGCAAGCGGTGAATCCTCTCCTGCTTGTTTGACCCCTTCGATCGCTGTTGGAGATCCGTCCACATCATAGTACTTTTGCATGACTTCTGGACGGGTCATGTATTCCACAAAGGCATTGGCTTCTTTTGGATGTTTGGTAGTAGCGGAGATAGACCATGCTAAGTCTCCCGCACCAACGGTTAAGCTTTGTCCTTTTTCTTTCCCTGGAATCATGAAGGTCCCAATCTTAAATTTCGGTTTTTGTTCATTGATCGCTGTTATAGCCCAAGACCCATTTGGTGTCATGAGGACATCTCCACGCGCGAAGGCTCCGATAACGTCTGTATAGCCAGCGCCTTCCCAGTTCTTTTGCTTCGAACCTTTAATGCGAAGAATATCCATCACCTTGATGTCATCTTTCATAATCGGATCAGTCAATTTAATAGCATTTGGTTGAGAATAACGAAGGTATTGATTGGCTTCTTTTCCTCCACCTGCTGCTGTCGCAAAGGCTAATTGATTATACCCATTGAGTGTCCAAGCATCTGCACCTGCAATTCCAAATGGTGTTTGTCCTTTGGCAACGATGTCTTTGACTAACTGTTCAAATTCATCCCAGGTTTCAGGAACCTTCAAGCCCAGTTCTTCGAATTTATCTTTGTTGTAGTAGATTCCGTAAGCATTGGCTGTGAAAGGAACGTTGTAGACTTTTCCGTTCACGGCATATTTTTCAGCGTAACCGTTTTTCACGCGTTTGAGATAGTCTTTATTGCTTAAATCTTCGAAGACACCCGCTTTTGCCCATTCTTGCAGTTCGATAGACTGTGGGTAAATATTAACCACATCTGGCACATCTCCTGCGAGGACACGTGTTTTCAATACTTCACCACCGTTCGGTACATTGACAACTTTGACCTTGACCTTTGGGTTTTCCTTTTCAAAATCACGCGCGATTTCTTCTAAAGTTTTGGTCATTTCTTTTTTCTGGTTGAAATACTCGATGGTCACTGTGCCATCCGCAGATTTTCCATCGTTGGAGCAAGCACCGAGCCCAAACAAGGCTAGGCCTGTAGTCGCAAGAAGTCCGATTTTTTTATACCATTTCATTTGGCTGTCTCCTTTTATTTTTTGACAAAAACATATTGTTTGCTGAGGAAATCTCCCTGAGGAAGAACGACGGTTAAGCCGGCATACATGAGCTCAGCTCCTGAATAGACTTGGTTCGTCCCTTCTAAGCGATAGAGCGCATCTTCTTCCAATCCTTTGAGTTTCAGGGTCGGCTCGATCTCCTCAACCGTTGATAAGACCCGTACATAGGTTACAACCGTGCGGTCTTGATAAGTGAACTGGACGGCTGCTTGATTGCTACCTTGGCTTGGATTGATCAAGCGGCAGTGTTTTCCGAACTGAACAAGTGGTCGAATCGTTTTGTAATGAGCGACTTGAGCTGCGATCCGATCCAACTCTTCTTGCGGAAGACTGGTTAGATCTAATTCATAGCCCAGATTTCCCATCATGGCTACATGACCTCTCGTTTCAAGTGGTGTCATCCGTCCCATCTGGTGATTTGGCACCGCTGATACGTGAGCTCCCATAGAAATGGTTGGATAGAGATAACTAGATCCATACTGGATGGGAAGTCTGGCCATGGCATCCGTATTGTCACTTGCCCACACTTGAGGGAAGTAACGCATCATACCAAGGTCATTGCGACCACCACCACCGGAGCAGGACTCAAAGAGGATGTTGTCGTACTTCTCCGTCAAGTAGGAAACCACTTCATAGAGGCCCAAGATATACGCATGGGATTGCATCTTGGTTTCAAGGTAGGTTTTCCCATTTCCAAGCTTGGTGATATTGCGGTTCATATCCCATTTGATATAGTCGATCTCATGGTTTCCAAGTAAGTCATCCAAGACCTGCTTGATATAGTCCACTACTTCTCTATTTGAGAAATCGAGTACCAGTTGATTTCGTGAATAGGTGTGTTCGTAGCCTGGGACTTGAATAGCCCAGTCCGGATGAGCCCGATAGAGGTCGCTATCAACAGAAATCATTTCTGGCTCCACCCAAAGGCCAAATTGAAGTCCCTTGTCGTGGATGCCTTGGATCAATTCTGCTAGGCTTCCCCCTAATTTTTCTTCATTAACGGTCCAGTCACCGAGGGCCCGATTGTCATCATACCGATTGCCAAACCAACCATCATCAAGAACAAAGAGTTCGATGCCCACTTTTTGAGCTTCGTCTGCTAGCTCCAATAATTTGTCTTTTTTGAAATCAAAGTAGGTGGCTTCCCAGTTATTGATCAGGATCGGACGTTCTTTATAAGCAAACGGTGCTGGAATAATATGGCTTTGAACAAAAGCTTGGCTCTCTTGGCTAAGACCGGTCAATCCCTGATGGGAGTATGTGATCATGGCCACTGGCGTATCAAAACTCTGATTTGCTTCCAATTCCCAGGCGAAGTTTTCAGGATTGATTCCTAGTCCAACCCGAACTTCATTGAGTTGATTTTTCTGAACAAAAGCTTCAAAATTTCCACTGTAGAGCAGTTGGAAGGCAAGAGCAGAACCCGCATCTTCTGTCACTTCATGATCAGCGAGAATAAGGGCTGGGGTCTGGGCGTGTCCAGAAGCACCACGGTTAGAGCTGATGGAGAAGATTCCTTGCTCCACTTGCTGACGGCGGACTGTTTTTTCTCTCGCATAGGCCCCTTGAAGGGTGATGACATCATAGTCACCTGCTGGGACATCTGCCATCACACTAAGAGCCTTGTGAATCACGACGGTTTCGTCACCATAGTTTTCAATCTTAGAAAAGCTAGTGATAGTAGCCTGATCCTCGTAGGCGGTGTAGTAGAGGGTCAAACGAAGGGCTGCTTGATCATCTTCAAAGACCAAGGCCAAGGTTTCAGCCTGATCTCCTGTATGTGGATTCGGAAGACCGGTCGCCTCGACACTACCAGAGTAGATATTGGCTCCGACATAGAGGAAATCCGTCACCTCTGTGGCTCCGTGCTGGATCTGGATAGACGGTTTTCGAAAATCTCCTAGTCCGTGCTGGCCCAAGACCTGTCGCTGGGTATCCAAGCTAAAGGTTCGATTGTCAGGTGTGAGATTTCCTGAGAAAGCATGGTCCTTCTCATGCACTGTATTGGAAAAATGATAAGACGGGATCGGACGCCCCAGATGCTTAAGCATCAGGTAGCCATCGCGATTTTCAAGGATCAGGCTCAGTCCCTTACTTTCTACATAGAACAAATTTTGTTCGATACGAATTGCCATATCTTCCTCCATTGGATCCTATAAAATATCACTATGTATTTTTAAATTCGGTTCCAATAACTTTCTTTTTTAGCATGTCTTTATTTTACTCATTGTAAACGCTTCCGAAAATAGAATTTTGTTGCACATATATGGTAAAATGTTAGGTAGGAGGTTCAACCATGTCAGTCTTTTCTGAATACCAAACCGATACCATTGACCTAGCCCTTGATTTTTATGGCTACGAAGATTGCCCGAAGAACTATGAATTTGGCCCTAGCGTCCGAGATAATTTTGTCCTGCATTTTATTACAGAAGGGAAGGGAGTCTTCCACTTCAATAAAAAAGAAATCCACCTAGAGGCTGGGGATCTCTTTCTCCTCCCTAAAAATATGGTGACCTACTACAAGGCCGATGCCGAAGAACCTTGGTCCTACTACTGGATTGGCATCAGTGGCACCAAGGTGAGTGATTTCATGCGTTTTTCAACCCTGCATGAAAAAGGTTTTCTAAAGAAAACAGAGGTGGAAACAGAAAAGATTGGCCAGTTTATGGAGCAACTCGTCCACAAAGCAGAGGCTTCAAAGATGACTTCGCACTACCAACTCCACCTTCTCTCTCAGATCTATGAACTGCTATTTCTTATCAGTGAAGTGGCTCCCGATATCCATCGGAGCCATCCATCTCCCACCTATCAGCTCTATCTGACCTGCAAGCATATGATTGAGACGCATTACAATAAAGATCATCTAAGTATTCAAGAGATCGCCGATGACCTCAATGTCCATCGGTCTTACCTAACAACTGTTTTTAAGGAGTTTCACCAGATCTCTCCCAAAGAATTCCTGCACTCGGTCCGCATGCAGCGAGCCCAGCAATTGCTGGCCAACACAGACGAGAGCATCAAGATTGTAGCTTACTCAGTGGGTTTTTCAGATCCCCTCTATTTTTCAAAGGCTTTTAAGGCCTATAGCCAACTGACTCCTAGCCAATATCGTAGCAAACATAAAATTTAGTAAAATTTTATTTCTTTTTACTAGTTTTTAGAGTATACTGGAAGTAGAAATCAATAAAGGATGAACTATGGCAACGATTAAAGACATTGCGGAAAAAGCAGGCGTTTCTCAGGCAACGGTCTCTCGCGTCCTCAACCAGGATGCAACCTTATCGGTCGGTGAAGACACGCGCAGTCGGATTCTTCGCATCGCTGAAGACTTGCATTACCAAAAGAAAAACCGCAAAACAGGGCCTCAACCAGTTGAGGATTTTCATAAAATCGTCATCTTTGAATGGTACACGCGTGAAGAAGAATTAGATGACCTCTACTACTATGCCATTCGGATGGGGTTGGAAAAACAAGCCCAGGAATTAGGCTATGAGATCTTTCGTATCTTCAATAATGACGATTGGTCCTTGATTCAAGAGGCAGACGGCATTATCGCTCTTGGGAAATTCAGTCCCAAGACCATTCGAGATCTAGAAAGCTACGGCAAACCCCTGATCTTTGTCGATAGCAATACCCTCTATTTAGGGCATTCCTGTGTGACGACCGATCTAGAAGATTCTGTCATCACCGCTCTCGAGTATTTCCTTGAGCATGGCCACAAGGAGATCGGGCTCTTGGTCGGGCAGGAAGAGACGGCAGATGCGACACCGCTACAGATGGATCCCCGTCAACGGACCTTTCAACAGTTTCTCACGGAAAAAGGACTTTATGAGGAGCGCTTTGTCTCTGTTGGGCAATTCTCGACCGAGTCGGGTTATCAGATGATGGAGCAACTGATTCAAGCATTGGGCGACGACTTGCCAACTGCCTTTTTCATGGCCAGTGATGCCTTAGCTGTCGGAGCTCTTCGGTCCCTTCAGGAGCATCAAATCGCAGTTCCTGAGCGCGTCAGCCTCATTTCCTTCAATGATACTTCCATCGCCAAGTACGTCTTTCCTGCCCTCTCTACAGTAACCGTCTATACAGAAGAAATGGGTAAGCAAGCCATTCAAATGTTGCGACAGACCTTTCAAGGGAATCAACCAAGTGTTCCCTATATGGTCAAATTAGCTACCAAACTAACTATTCGAGACAGCAGTCGCTAGGAGGTACTATGAAAACACATGAAATCCTCTTTCAAACCCTTTCTCAGGCAGATGATTATGTCAACGGGGAGCAGCTGGCGCAAGAACTAGGCGTTTCCCGTACCTCTATCTGGAAGGCCATCCAACGACTAGAAAAAGATGGGGTCGTCATCGAGTCCCTCAAAAAGAAGGGCTACAAACTGGTCTCAGGCGATATTCTGCTTCCTGAAGTGATCGCAAAAAATACCCAATTGACTGTTTCCTTAAACGAACAATGTAGCTCCACCCAATTGGATGCCAAATTAGGCATAGAAAGCCATCAAGAAGGCAAGGCGCTCTATCTGGCCAATTCGCAGGCTGCTGGAAAAGGCCGCTTTGGTCGGGACTACTACTGTCCCGATCAAGGGGGCATCTACATGTCCCTTCATCTCAAGCCTCAACTGCCCCCTGCAGAGCTCCCTCCTTATACCCTCATGGTCGCTGGAGCCATCTACAAGGCTATTAAAAACCTGACCCTGATCGATATCGATATCAAATGGGTCAATGATATTTACTACCGCCATAAAAAAATTGGGGGAATCCTCACCGAAGCTATCACCTCGATTGAAACCGGTCTTGTCACGGATGTCATTATCGGAGTCGGTCTCAATTTAGCCATCCCTACTTTCCCAGAAGAGCTAGAAAGTAAGGCTGGTTCCTTATTTGAAGGACCTTGTCCCATCACCCGCAATGACCTCATCAGTGAGATCTGGAAAGAATTCTTCCAAACGGATGTCGATGAACTGGTCTACCTCTATAAAGAACGCTCCTTGGTCTTAGGACGAACTGTCACTTTTGAGCAGAACCAACAGACCTATCAAGGCCTTGCCAAAGACATCTCTGATACCGGCCAACTCTTGGTCCAATTAGACAATCAAGAAGAAATCTGGCTCAATAGCGGAGAAATCTCCCTCAAGCAGTGGAATCTATAAAACAGAGATCACAACTCACAAAAGAGTCTGAGACAAAACGCTGTCTCAGACTCTTTTGTGTGAAGAAATATCAAAAATTTTTAAACCAATTCTTGATAAATTCTAAGCATATATCTAGTAGGAATTTGATAAATAATAATACAATTCCAATCTTCACAAACATGTAATATTTAAATGTGGTGTCATCAAATTCACTAACAAAAATCGGAAAGGTGAGAATTTTAGATGGACTGATAAGAAAATAAAGTGAGATACAAATGGATAAAACCAGCGCTACTATAAAAATTTTTTTATGTATTTGCATTTTTTACCTTTTCCTTTCTTGGTTTACAACATTAAATACCAATCACCAATTTTATATAGCCTGATTAATTCTTTCATTCCCCTTTCTAACAGGCTATTTTATAGTTCTTACACCTTCATCATATACAAATTTCAAAATAATACAAGTCTGTTTTTCTAATTATTTTCATGACATAATAATAAAGTTTGAATATAAACAAAAAAACTCAGTAACTATTCCAACAAACTCTATAAAATTAACTTTTTAGATAGCGCCATGATATATTTAAGCTACTAAACAGTTCACTTCAGTATGTTTTTTGCCCTACTTTTTAATCATGATATTGTAAATACCTAAAAGCGCCTTCCGAAATTCAATTAAATTTCAACATTTTTAATTACTCTCAATATGAAAGTTCTTTCCAAATCCATGCAGGGGGCATCTAAATCAACAGGAAAAGCCTTGAAATCAAGGCTTTTTTTTCTTGTCTATAGCAGATTTATTTTTGTATTCATTAACAATTAATAATTGAGAATCAAATTGAACACAGTAAACAAATACGATTCCTTCATACTCTACCAAACACCATCCCCCTATTATCCCTCCACTTATGGTATGATGATAGAGTATGTTTAGGTGCCAAGCTACTTGAGCACCTCCGTGCTAAAAGGAGAACGAATATGAAAATCGCATGGAATGAAATGAAATACCAACCCAAGAAGTTTATCCTGACTGAACTCCTCATTACCATCCTCATGTTTATGGTGGTGTTCTTGTCCGGTCTGACAAATGGACTGGGGCGTTCAGTATCGGCCCAAATCGATAACTATGGGGCCCTGCACTACATCCTTTCGACGGATTCAGAAGGGATTATCCCCTTTTCAACTATTACGGCGAAGGATTTAGATGAGGTCCAAAAGATAGAGGGGATGGACTATTCGGGTTTGTCCATCCAGCGGGCAACCGTCTCAAAATCAGAGGATTCCAACACTCTGGATATCACCTACTTCGCGACCGATCACAATGAAGAAGAAATCCTCAATCCAATCATGGAAGATACAGACCTCAAGATCTCCGACTTAAAGAAAAACGAGGTCATTCTGGATAGTTCTTTCAAAGAGGACGAGGGAATCCAAGTCGGCGATCAAGTGATCGATAAAACCTCTAAGCAAAAACTCAAGGTCGTGGCCTTCGCGAAAAATGCCAAATACGGCTACAGCGAGATTGGCTTTATCAGCTCTGAAACCTACACAGGCCTGCGGCAAAAAACAGATCCAAGCTATCAATGGCAAGCCCAAACCCTTGTGACCAAGAAAAGCATCCCTTCTAGTGATCTAGCCAGCAATTTGATGGTGGCGGATAAGAAGCAGGTGATCGATAAAATCCCTGGCTACAAGGCTCAAAATCTGACGCTACGGATGATCACGTGGGTGCTCTTACTCGCTTCTTCTGCTATCCTAGGGGTCTTCTTCTATATCCTCACCCTGCAGAAGTTGAAACAGTTCGGTGTCTTGAAGGCTATTGGCATGTCCATGAGCCAGATTACCTATGTCCAACTATCCCAGCTCACCATTATCTCCCTCATCGGAGTGCTGCTGGGACTTGGCTTGGCAACCATAATGGCGCCATTTTTACCCAATAGCGTCCCTTCCTTTATGACCCTGAAGGACAATCTCACCATCTCGGTTAGCTTTATCCTGACTTCTATTTTGTGTGGTGCCTTGTCCCTTGTCAAAATAAAAAAAGTAGATCCAATCGAAGTCATTGGTGGAAATGGAGAATAAGATGGCCATTATTGCATTAGAAAATATCAGAAAATCCTACGCCGATGGTAGCCAGATGCACCATGTCCTCAACCAGCTTAATTTAAGCGTCGAACCCAACGAATTCGTCGCCATCTTGGGCCCTTCAGGATCCGGTAAATCCACTCTCTTAGCTATCGCTGGCTTGCTTTTATCAGCGGATGAGGGGCAGATTCGTATCGCTGGCCAAGACTTGACCGGCCTCAACCAAGGCCAGTGGACGCAAAAACGGCTGGAATTGCTCGGCTTTATCTTTCAAGACCACCAGCTCCTCTCCTATATGAAAATCGGTGACCAGTTAGAACTGGTGGCCAAATTAAAAGGGGAAAAGGACAAGAAAAAACGCCAAGAGGAAGTCAAAGCCTTGTTGGCAGATCTTGGCATCGAAGCTTGTTACCACCAATATCCGAATCAGATGTCCGGTGGGCAAAAACAACGGGCAGCCATTGCTCGGGCCTTCATCGGAAATCCACAGGTCATTTTAGCCGATGAACCAACGGCTAGCCTAGACCCTGATCGGGGACAAGAAATCGCCCAATTGATCCAAAATGAAGTCAAATCTAAAAACAAGAGCGCCATCATGGTGACCCATGACCGCTCCATCCTGACCTATGTGGATACCATTTATGAATTAAAACATGGCCAACTGCTAAAGGTAGAAAAGGTTGATTAAATACAAGAGAGTGAGACAGAAATCGGTCATTCGTTAGAATTCGATTTCGTCGTCCCACCTCCGCACAGTTGAGTAGGGCTGTAAAAGCTGATGAAATCAGCGTAGTAGAGCCCACTCAACCACTGCGTCTTGCTCAACAATCCAAAAATCAATTGAGAGGCTAGGACTTTTGTCCCAGCCTCTTTTTATTCTTGTGGATCTTTGGGCAACTCCATACGGAAGAGCAAGCCCATAGCCGTTTTATCAAATTGATAAGCTAGTTCTTCATGATCTAGCAAGTGTTGGACCACAAAGAGCCCTAGGCCACCTTCCTTCTTCTGGCGGCTAGCGGTCATTGGCATCTCAGCAGTCTCTACCATTTCCTGGCTGGTATTTTCAACCGCCAAGTGCGTCCCTTCCTCTTCGAGGCGGAGCTGGATCTCTCCACCGGCATCCGAATGCTTAACGGCATTACTGATGACATTTGAGAGGACCAATTTCAGAATCGCTGGGTCCATATAGACTGCTTTGTCAGGGATCTGATTATCAATCGTGAGCGCGCGGGATTGAGCCAAGACCTTGTACTGGTCGAGGATCTGCTCTACGACCTGATCCAGCTGGATCAACTCCTTGTCTCCGGCCAATTCTTGGACAGAGGACAGGGATAGGATTTCCAGGACGATCTGGTTCATCTCATCAACGATATCGAGGGAGACCGACAGGTAGCGGTCCCGGTCCTTGTAGCGACCGATCTTATCCCGCATATTTTCTAGGATAATCTTCAAGCTGGCTAGCGGCGTCTTGAGCTCATGTGAGGCCCCCCGTAGGAATTCGACCTTCATCTGCTCCAACTTCAGATTTTCCTGTTTCTGCTGCTCTAGATTGTCGATCACCTCTAGGAGATGGTGATAAAGGTCGTTGATCTGTTGCTTGAGGACGCCGATCTCATCCTGCGAATGAATGGGAAGACTGGCTGTCCGATCCAAGCGCTTCATCCGCTTGGTCATCTGCTTGATCTCCAGGATCGGAGCAGAAATCAGGCGGGCATAGAGATAGGAAGCAATCAGAGACAGGACAAAGGAAGCAAGAAGACTATAGGGAAGAAAGCCCAGACTGATGTCTCGCGCTTCCTTTTGGGAATCGACAGTTGCTAAGAATTGCAAGGTCAAGTCCTTCCCCTCTTTGGTATGGATCTTTCGCTCTTCAATGACCAGAGAATTGTTCTGGCTGTCAGGGTTCACGAGCAGATCATCCTTGACCTCTAGGGCATTTTGTTTTTCCTTGCCCTTGATCGAGACCTTGATATCATTGGTCTTAGAATAAAGGTCGATGACCGACTCAATGGTCCCTTCTTCCTGGCCCTGGAAACTCTTGGCCAGGGCCTGTGATTTCTTCAAAATCGTCTGGCGCTGGGACTCGATATAGGTCGATGGGAAAATAAAGTAAACCGAAGCATGTAGAAGGATGACTAAGCCACTAAAAAGGGCAAAGGTGATCAGAAAGATCTTTGCAAAGATACTCCGTTCGGTCATGGTCTCTCCAATTTATAGCCGACATTGCGTACCGTAACGATACAGTCCAGCTCTAGTTTTTTTCGTAGTTCCTTGATATAGACATCAATCACCCGGTCAAAAGGAATTTCCTCTGTCTCCTTCCAGACGGCATCGAGGATCTGAGAGCGAGTCCGGGCCTTGCCTTCATGCTGGAGCAAGTATTCCAAGATTTCCAACTCCTTGGCATTCATGGAGATAGCTTGACCAGCTAGGCTGGCTGTATAGCTCTCAAAATCCACTCGTGCCTCTCCATAGGTGAAGACCCGGGAAGGCTGAAGCTTTTTAAAAATAGCTTCGATACGGACCTTCAAGAGGGACAAGGAGAAGGGTTTTTCCAGGTAGCCGTCCGCCAACTCTCCAAAGGCCGTCAACTTATAGTCTTCATCATGGAAGGCTGTCAGCATGAGGACAGGAACCGAGCTGGTCTTCCGGATAGTCTTGAGCACTTCCAAGCCATTGAGAATAGGGAGCTGGATATCCAGCAAGACCAGATCCGGCGCTTCTCTGTGAAAGAGCTCCAGGGCCTCCTGCCCATCTCCTGCTTCAAAGACTTCATAACCACATTCCATGAGATAGTCGCTCATCCCTTCGCGAATCAGGACTTCATCTTCTACGATTAGTATCTTCATACACTTTCCTTTTATCTAAGAAACTTCTTCTACCTCCTATTATACCCTATTTCTATTTTAGGAAACAATCTCTTATTCGACATCCACCAAGAGATCTTTTGGTTTCTTATGCAAGAGCCATTGTGAAGAAAGAATGGATACCAGAATCAAGAGGAGGCCACCAACCAAAACAATCACCAACAATTGGCTCGGTTGGATGTCCATATGGAGGTCTGTCAGGGTCTTACTGAAGCTTTCTGCCTCAGCTCCACCACCAAGGTTGGCTGCAGAGGATTCTTGAGCCATTTGTTTGGCAATGCCACTGGTTACGTTCTTAAGCACCGTATCTCCCACTGCTTTGGCAAGAAGTCCTGCAACTCCATAGGAGAGGAGGAAGGCGGGGATGGAAATCATGACCAATTCTGCCACGAATTGTCCCGCAATCTGTACCTTGGAGAGTCCCAAAGCCAGCAAGATACCCACTTCTCTGCGACGGGCATTGAGCCACAGTACGAGGAGAAGGGTAATAAGCAAGCTAGCAAAGATGAGGCTACCGATAAACAAGTAGTCCGCCACTTGGAACATGCTGCTGATGGAATTTTGCAAGGCTGGGTAGTTGGAAGAGCTCTTAACCAGGTCATAGAGGTTCCAGTCGATATCGAGTGCTTTGATTTTTTCGATCAAGGCATCTAGGTCCTGATCCCCTTTGGCAAAGAAGGTCGCATCCTCATAGGTAGCTGTTTGGACAGTATTACCATAGAGCTTGGCAGCTGTATCTAGGTCAGAAATGAGCGTATCTTCATACAATTCTTGAGCGTAAGTTAGAGGAGCTTGGTTCTTCCCTGAGAACAGACCCTTAATGGTCACTTCGACAGTTTCATTGGCCCCTTTTTCATTGTCAGCATCGTAGAGATTGGACTTGAGACGCACCTTATCGCCTACCTTGAGGCCATTCTTTTTCGCCAAATCTTCATGCATGAGGATTTGGTTTTTATCATTGTCTGTCAGATGCTCCCCTTGGACCAGCTTGTAGGCTCCAGAGACAAATTTATCTTCTTTTGAAGAGTCATTGACCCCCGTCACCATCAAGGTATTCTTGAAGTATTTTGCCCGCTCTGGAGATTGATTTTGCAGGGTTTCTTCGGTCTCAATGATCTCGTGATCTAGGATATCTGCGATGGCATTGATCCGCTTGATGGAGGAGGTGATCCCCTCTACCTGGCTGATTTTTTCGATATCTTCTCCTCTGAGATTCCCAGCTCCCCGAGGGGTTCCCGGATTGGTCCTGCGGTTGATCTGCATGGAGAAGCTATTGGTGATGGATCCCAGGCTTTCCGATGAAGCTTTTTGGGTCGCTCCCTTCATAGAGAGTCCGATCAAGCTCAAGGTCCCCATGAGGAGAATGATGGCAAAGAGCAAGAGAGACTTGGGCCATTTACGTGTGATATAAGCAAAAGCATTTCGCAACATAGCATTCCCTCCTTACTTGCTCTTCTCAACAAGGCTACGGCGACTCAATTCCAAGACCACATCGGAGGCCTCTGCCACTTCCTTACTGTGGGTGACGACAATGACACATTTTTGGCGTTCCTTGGCCAACTTCTTCAAAATGGCAATAATGTCACCTGCTGTCTGTTCGTCAAGGTTTCCTGTCGGTTCATCCGCCAAGATGACAGGTGCTTCTGAAACGAGCGCACGCGCAATGGCCACCCGCTGTTGCTGCCCTCCAGATAGTTGCAGGACATTGCGTTTGATTTGCGTTTCGTCCAATCCCAACTCCAAGAGAATGTCTTTCCCAGCTTGTTTGTTGACCAGGCGGACATTTTCCAGTGGCGTCAAATAATCGATTAGATTGTAATTCTGAAAGACCAGGGAGACATGGTGCTTGCGGTGGTAGCTAGACCCTTTGGTCTGGATGTCCTCTCCATCAAAGAGAACCTGCCCCTTCTTGGGATTATCCAGTCCAGCCAAAAGGGAGAGGAGGGTCGATTTCCCTGCTCCAGACTGACCGATAATGCTGTAAAATGTCCCATTTGCGAACTGATAGTTCACGTCTGAGAAGATCTCTTCTTGGTAGCTTTGGTAACTATAGGATACATGTTTGAGTTCTAACATAGGTGTCATTTCTCCTTAACTCATTTTTGTTAATATTTCTTTTGGACTCTTGCGCCAGATCATGCTGGTCGTTACACCGAGCGACAGAAGGATCAAGCACAAGAGGCTAGCATAGGCGATTCCTAAGGAAAGGCCTTGAGGGACTTGGTTGAGCAATTCTAGGGTTTGCTGTTGACCGGTCTGTCCGACAAACTGCTCTAAGAAACGATGGCTGACCATCCGCCCGATGAGAAAGGCTGGGATCACTGCTAGTAAGGATACCAGCACCACTTCCAAGAGGAACTGTCTAAAGATCCGGCCCTTGCTCTTCCCAATGGATAAGAGGACGCCGATTTCATGAATCCGCTCTCGTGTCCAGAGACTGAGTAAGAGCGATAGGGCACCTGCTCCCGTCACCAGGAGGACGATCATCATGATCCGCACCAGGCCTTCTAGGGTCTGAGAGGATTCCTTCATCTGGTCAAAGGCCTTGCGATCTTCGACCACGCGTAGCGATTGCCAATCCAGATCCAAGCTTTTGACTTGCTTCAAGAGGGCATCGATTTTCTCAGGATCTTTGACCCCAAAGGTGACCTGGGTCACTTCTTGCTGACTGAGACCAAGAAGCTTGGTCGCATCCTCATAAGAAAGGTAGACTTGGTTTTCACTCAAATCAGAGGTCATTCCTGTGAATTTTTCCTGTTTCTTACCCGAAAAGATCCCAACGATTTTAAAGGTTTGCTCTTTGGCAGGAGTCTCTCCCATCTGAAAGCTGGATAAGGTCAAGGAATCTCCGACCTTTAGCTTATTCTTCTTAGCCAACTCTTGGTGAATCAAGATCTGCCCGCGAGCCTTGTCGGATAAGTGCTTGCCTTGCACCAGTTGAAAACTGCCACTGCGGAAATCTAGGTGCTGGTCTGTCTTCTGGGTAAAAACAGCGCCTAGCGCTTGCTTGGCTTCCTGACCCAAATCATCCCGCTCTACCGACTGCTGCCCAGTCACCGCTTCTTTACCAAGAATACGAACGGGACTTTCATATTGAGGAACCATGGCTCCCACCCCAGCTAGCTGCTGCACCTTTTTAGCCTCCTTTAGAGGAAAGGGAGTAGCCCCCTGCTTACTGGTCAGGGCAAAGCTGGTCCCAGCCGACTGCTTGATATGTTCCTCTAACCTTCCTCCCACTTGCATCAGTGAAAAACAGAAATACAAGCAAGAAAGGATCAAAAGGAGAATCAGAAAGAGAACCAGATTCCTCGTTCTTTTTCGAGAAATATAGGCGATTGCCTGTTGTAAGAGCATGATCTTACCCTCCATTTCAAGGTCCATAGCAATGCAATGTGGACGCTTTCATCATTTGTTATAGTTATTATAGAAAAGAAATGTGAAATGTTTATGAAATAGAAAAAGTTTCCTAGATTTTCTAGGAAACTTTATTCGATTTAAATAATATTAGGAAAATATGCGTCCCACTTGCTTGACCTTATTTTTCAAAGACTCCTCCTTCTTGGATCTTTGAAAAGATCTGATCGGTCAGTCGAACATTTAAGAAGCTCCACAAGGCGAAACCACCAAAGGTAAAGAGATAAATAGCTGTCAGTAACCGTTCCGGACTACTAAGACTGATATAAACTACTGCCAGATTGAAGAAGACAAGAAAGATGGTTTGAATAGGATTTAAGAGAGCAATGAGGAAACTATTCAGACAGACCTTTCTTGTAGGGTCTTCAAAGAGGCCGATATAAGGGAAGATCAAGGTCATCCCTCCACATAGAAGGACGAAAAAGGGAAGCAAGATCCAAATTCCATACTCACTTAAGAAGGCCGTATTTGAAAAAAGACAGTAATCCAGATAAAGAAGGGCTGATAGTCCTAGACAAGTCAGCCAAATCACCGTCGCTTGCTTGAAATTGGTGCGAAAGAGACGGAAAAAATGAAAGACGAGATCCGTATCTTCCCCTTTCAACAAGCGGTGCCACATGGTTGCTAAAGCCGTAAGCGACGCACCGATCGTGAGAACCGGAAGGCAGCAAACGATAAACAAGGTGTTCAAGATAATGATGTCTGTCAACCGGGTCAAGATCTTGACCAAGCGTCCATCCAATGAAAATAATTTTTGCATCTTCTTCTCCTTGTGCTTCATCTCAATTTCTGCTACTTCCTCTAGGGAAGCACTCAGGGGCCTTAGGCCCCTGAGTTACTTACTTGAATCCATTTAGACCCCTGTTACTTCACTTCTTTTTGGTAACGATCATAGGCATCCTGTTGAATCTTCATAAAGTCATCAATGCCCATCTTCTTCAAGGTTGCTTTGTAATCATCCCATTCTTTTTCGATGCCCCCTTCTACTACCCATTTAGAAGCTTGTTGGGTAACATAAGAGTTGATATCTACATAAATAGAGGATAATTTGTTTAATTCTTCTTGAGAGTAGATGACATTTGGATATGCTGGCAAAGCGTATTGTTTCAATTCTTTGTCCATCTTCAATTTGAGGCCATCACCCTGTGTTTGGTCGATGTCGACATGACTATTGATATCATCTGACACATATTTTGGTCCAAAGTCACGAAGGGAATTGATCCAAGCCCATTCATCGGCAGATTTACCATCTTTTGGAGCCAAGACCTTGTACTTATCGCCATCTTTTTCAGTCGCAATGCCAAAGGATCCATAGAAGTTTTGGATACTGGCATCATCCGTGTAGAATTTATCCAACCATTTGAGCAATTTTGCAGGGTCCTTGCACTTATTCGTGATCAGGATTTCATTGCGTCCATAGTTCAAATGATCTGGGTCAGAAATGACATATTGTTTGCCATCAGGGCCTTTTAATGCTGGGAGAGGAGCATATTCGCTGGCATGTTGGCCAAAGGTTGCATCTGCTGTCCAACCACTTGATACACCGACACGTGCCACTCCCTTGTCCATCCGTTTGGCAACAGACATAGAGGTATCTTCTGTAAAGAGTTCAGGGTCGATCAAGCCTTTCTTGTAGGCTTCATGCATCGCCGCTATCCCTTGTTTATAACTTTCTTCTGTTCGTAGATAGACCGGCTTGCCATCTTTGACGGACATTTCATAGGTATTATCTCCACCCAGACGGTTGTTGAATGGCAAGATATAAGAGAAGGTCGGATCAAAGTTACCAGAGCCAAATGGAATTTCATCATTGACATCCCCATTGCCATTGGCATCTTTGTCCTTGAAGGCTTGTAAAACAGTCACCAATTCATCATAGGTTTCCGGCATCTTCAAGCCAAGGTTGTCCAACCATTTCTTATTAATAAAGAGCTGATTGCCGACGATTGGCCGCATTGGCAATTTCTTAGGCAGGCTGTAAATATGACCATCTGGGTTGGTCACCATGGCTTTTAATTTCGGTTCTTTTTCAAAGGCCTTGTTCAAGTTTGGCATATTATCCTTGATCAAGTCTTCCAATGGAATGAACATGTTTTGGTTCTGAGCGATTTCAGAATCCGTGAAGGCATTGGATCCCAAGAATGCGTCTGGTAAATCTCCACTGGCTACAAGGACAGATTTCTTATCCGACCAGTCTGCAGCCACCATGGTATCCCATTTGATCTTGATACCTGATTCCTTGGCTGAATCATCTAGAAAACCTTTGTGATAGTCTTCCCCCCAATCCGACCAACGAACGGTCGTGATCTTGAAGGTATTTCCATCATTCTTGTCATTGCTTGATTTATTTGTGGAAGCTCCACAAGCCGTCAAGCCAGCTAAAGCAGCTGCTCCAAGGAGCAGATAGGCAAATTTCCTGTTTTTCATGATCTTCTCCTATTCTTTCAAGGCACCTATCATGACACCTTGATTAAAGTATTTTTGGACGAATGGATACAGCATCATAATCGGTGCTGTTGAGATAACGATGGCTGCATATTTCATCATATCAGCCTTAATACGGAGGTCAGAAGCTACCTCCCCTGTTGCTTGCGATTGCAACATTTGATTACTAATTAAGAGACGGCGCAGGATCAGTTGTAGAGGTTGGAGATTTTCATTTGTCAAATAAATCAAGGCATTGAACCAAGAATTCCAGATCCCTACTGCTGTCCAAAGTCCAATAACGGCAATAATAGCCTTGGACAAGGGGAGCACGATCTTTCTGAAGTAATGAATGGTTCCGCACCCATCTATCTGGGCGGCTTCCCACATCCCTTCTGGAATACTATTGTTAAAGAAAGTTCGAGCTACAACGATATTGTAAGGAGATACTGCAAACGGTACGACCATTACCCAGAAGGTGTCGACCAAGCCCAATTGTTTCACTGTCAAATAAATGGGAATCAAGCCCCCAGAGACAAACATGGGAACGATAAAGAAGACACTGACCCATTTCTTAGCAAAGAGGTCCTTTCGCGACAAGGCGTAACCAGCCGGGATATTAATGACCAGGGCAACGATGGTCCCTACAACCGTGTAGAGGATGGTGTTGAGATAGCTCTTTAGAAACAAAGGCTGCTCAATCAAGCGTTGATAGCCGTCTAGTCGCCATTCCCTCGGGATAAACCACACCTTACCAGTTGCCACATCAGACGGATTACTAAAGGAGGCAATAATGACAAACCACAAAGGGTAGACAATCAACAGAATCAAGCAAATCGCTAGACCATAGATAAAAATATCAAAGAGGATTTCTGACTTGGTCTTTCTCGCATGTTGAAATAATTTCACAATTTCTCCTCCTTCCTAGAACAATCCTGTCTTGGTATAGCGTTTCGCAAACCAGTTGACCGACAGTAAGATGATCAAGTTGACCAAGGTATTAAAGAGACCGATCGCTGTCGAGTAACTATATTGAAAATTAATCATCCCCACTTTGTAGACATAGGTCGAAATGATTTCACTTCCTGCCAGATTGAGTGGATTTTGCAAGAGCAAGACCTTTTCAAAACCAACACTGAGTAGACTTCCTGCTCTGAGAATCAGGAGAATCATCGCCGTTGGTAACAGTAAGGGTAAGTCAATATGACGGATCTTTTGCAATCGACTCGCTCCGTCCATAGTCGCTGCTTCATAAAAAGTCGGATCAATGGCTGATAAAGCGGCTAGATAGATGATACTATCCCAACCGATATGTTGCCAGACATCACTCCAGACATAGACACCCGCAAAGCTACCTGGTTTAGATAAGAGGGCAGGCATCTTTAAGCCGACTAATTTGAGGACATTGGCTAACAGTCCACTACTTGGAGAGAGAAAGAGAATAATCATCCCACACATGACCATGGTCGAGATAAAATGAGGCAAATAAGTCGTTACTTGAAAGATTTTTTTGAACTTGCCCACACGAATCTGGTTGCAAATGATGGCTAGAACAATCGGCAAGGGAAAACCAACCAGAATACTGTAAATAGAAATTTTCAAGGTATTCTTCATGGTTGTCGCAAACTGGAAGGATGAGAAGAACTGGTTAAAATACTTGAGACCAGCCCAAGGACTTCCAAATATCCCAGTAGCGGGAGAGTAATCTTTAAAAGCGATGACTAGACCTGCCATAGGGATATAGGCAAATAAAAGCAATAAAATAATCGATGGTAGGAGCAGCACATATAAAGGAATATTTTTCTTAAATTTACTCTGCTTCGCATTTACTTCACTTTTCATAAGGCCCTCCTTTTCTTTCTCCTCTATTTTATAGGAATCCTTTCCATCTTTATAGAACTTTTTCGTGCATCTTCATTCACTTTTCCGTTTTCACCACACAAAAACATGCACTTTCCCGATTTTTTTTACTTTACTATCGGTTTTGTCCATGAATCCGTTTTCAAATAGTGCTATAATATATGTGAGGTGCTCATTATGAAAGCTATTCACAGAAGTACACGAGATCACTCGATTCAATTTTTTTCGCGCCTACTCTTTCTCCTCTTAGTCGTCAATACCTTGATCAACCTTTTGATTGGTGGGATTAGCCGAAATTTTATTAAACACCAAAATATGCTCCATTTAGAAGACTCAATTCATATTTATGCGGATTCCTTAAATACAGAGCTTCACTCCGTTGAGCGTTTTATGTACAGTACTATTAGCCACAATGACTATTTGACAGAGCTCAATACCCCGCTTGATTTCACGGATTTTCATGAAAATCTAAAAAAATTGCGAATCGATTTCACGGAGTTTCAGTACCAGATGGATAGCCCCATTACCTTTTTCATAGAGACAAGAGATATCCCTCATTTTATCAATGCCTCCAGTCTTCAACTGCCTTACCTGGACTATGTACAATTGAAAGATCATCTTAAAACCTATGACAAAGAAACAGACAAGACCAGTCAAAAATGGCAACGAATCAGTCTGAACCAGCATGATTATCTCTTGAAATCTCTCCATTACAAGGGAAAGTCTATCTATGCCATCATTTCTACCCAGGATATTTTAAAACCCTTGCAAAAGCTCAATATTGGGAAAAAAGGACGCTTATCCATCGATCGTCCCAACCAGATCCATGCTACAGATTCCGTCATTCAAGCCGATAGCAATCAAACCCATCTGCCTTTTGATCTGTATGTGACGGTCGATTACGGGGACGTTTTCCGTACAAATATCGTACTGGAAACCCTTCTCTCCTTGGTCCCTTTGATCATCGCCGTTCTCTCTACCATTCTGATCCTTTATATTCGTCAACGGATGATCCAACCGATGAAACGACTCACCCAGCGTCTTTCTCAGCTAGATGCCGCTTCTACCAAGCTAGATGTGATCGAAGACCAAGGGATCTTAGAGATCGATCAGGCCAATCACAAGCTCAATCAGGTCCTAATCCATATGAAGGACCTCCAAATTCGAGCCTACCACGCGCAACTCAACCTCAAAAAGGTCGAACTCAATTACCTCAAAAATCAAGTCCGACCCCATTTTTACCTCAACATGCTCTCCATGATTCACAGCATGCTCCAAACCAAGGACTATAAAGAAATCGAGGAGTTGACCAAGGTGACTTCCAACTACTTGCGTCACCTCTTTCAAGCCAACCAAGATTTCAATCGCTTAGCAGATGAAATCCAACATATCCGAAATTACCTAGAGATCCAGAAAATCCGCTATGGGGACAGCATCCACTTTGACCTGGACTGGGATCCTGGTCTGAAAGATGCGGCCATCCCCCCTCTGCTTTTACAAACCTTTGTGGAAAATGCCATCAAACACGGCTTTTCTTTCCAAGATTTCTTCCACATCCAGCTTGCCATTCATGAAGAAGCAAACCAACAGCTTGCCATTTCCCTTCAGGATAACGGTCCTGGTTTTAGCTCCGCTATCTTACAAGATCTAGTAGAAAAGAAATCCTTAGTCACAGAAGATGGCCACCACATTGGTTTGACCAATGCACGAGAGCGACTAGATCTCCTCTATCCAGATCACTACACGCTTCAATTTTCAAATGGATCCCAAGGAGGTGCCCACATCCAACTGAGCCTTCCTTATGAACCCTACAAAGGAGACACACATGAATATCCTACTCGTTGACGATGATCGTTTTATCATTAAAGCCCTGCAGGAAACCATCCATTGGGAAGCCTTGGGCATTGAGCAGGTATATACCGCCTCCAGTCTGAGCCAAGCCCAAGCCATCATTCAAAGCCACCCAATCGCCCTCATGATCAGTGATATAGAGATGCCACAAGGCAGTGGGCTAGATCTCCTAGCTTGGGTCCGGTCAGAAAAATATGACATTCAAACGATCTTCCTCACCAATTATGCTGATTTCAATTATGCCCAAAAAGCCATTGAACTCCAAAGTTTTGAATACTACCTCAAACCGATTGACCCCGAACGCTTAGAATTTATCATTCAAAAAGCCCTCAATAAGATAAAGCGCCACAAGAGTGCGACCCAATTAGCCCAGCAAGGGCAAAAAGAAGCTGAATTTTGGCATGACTACTTGCGAAAACCGCGTCCATCTCAAGCAGAACTGCTCCTTCAAGAAGTAACAAAACGAGGCTATAGCCCCAAACCACATGAAGACTACCTCTTAGTCCTCATCACTCTCCACTTAGTTGAAGAAGACTTTCACCCCAGCGTCCCTTCTTGGCGCTTGCAGCTCCGCCATTGTATCAAGGATCTCTCCCTAGATTTTCCAGTCCACTACTGCGCCCTCAGTAAAATCGAAAGCCAGACCGATCGCTACCTCTGCCTCTTCAAAAAGAATCAGACTACAGAGTGTGCAGACTTCCTAAAGGCTATCCAGCAGAAGATCCAGCAAGACTTAGACCGATCCTCTATCCTTCTCTATTCAGATGCCATTTCCCTTGAGACGCTCTTGATGAAGGCTCTGCAACTCTGCCAATACAGTGAAGAACAAGTTTTCCATTGGAACAGTATCCACTCCTACACTTCCTCAAATCCAGCACCTCAAAAGCCCGCTCATCGAATATCGCTTGCTTTTACAAATCAACTAGAGACAGAACAGCTTCTCCAAATCATCCATAGCTTAGAGAATCAAGATCGCATTCCGCTCTCAGCTCTTAGTGAACTCCAGCTAGACTGGACCCAGCAAATTGGGATTTATCTGGATAAGAACGGCATTCTCGCCCACAAGTTATTTCAAAACAAACACCATCAATTTCTCTTCGAACGGCGGTTTCATGCCATCGAAGCATTTGAAGCCTATATTGGGGATTACTGGAGCTCTGCTCGCCATTATGTGATCGATCTAGAACACCAATCCAATCTCATCCAGCGGATCATTGACTACATCGATCACCATTACAAGGAGGATATCAGTCGCACTAAGTTGGCCGAAATGGTTTTTCTTAGTCCAGACCATCTAGCACGGATGTTTAAGCGCGATACCGGCGAAACCCTGGTGAAATACATCACCGATAAACGGATGGCCGCCGCAAAAGAGATGCTATCGCAAAGCAATACCCCCATTTACCAAGTCGCCCTCCAGGTGGGCTACGACAACTACTCTTACTTTACAAAGGCTTTTAAACAAAAGGTCGGCCTCTCCCCAGGAGATTACCGCAAACAATGCCAAAAAGCCTTTTAAAACAAGAAAAAAACCTTTGAAAAAGAATTTCTTTTCAAAGGTTTCATTTTCTTTTCTTCTTAATTTCTTTTTCAATGGCACTAGCAATCTTCTCCACCATATAGGCCATCTGGAGATTGCGCAAGATCAAGAGAGCCCAAAAACATGCAAAGAGCATTTGACCCGCCATGGTCGCTTCATTGAAAAAATATGTCTCCATAGCAGTAAAGACTGCTATCACTGCAAATTGTTTTCTATTCATAAAATTATTTTACCATGATTCAGTAAAAAATTCATGTATTAATCGTCTTGCAGGGTGATTTTATCGGATAAAAAGTGAAATTCCTCAGGGATGACACTTTCCTCTTCTTCCACCACTTCGGCTTTTTGTCCACGCGCCTTAGCCGAAAACTCTGCCCGAATTTGGGTCCATTCTTCCATCGAAACAGCTAAAATTTCTGGCGAGAAGCCAGCAGCATTGCTGAGGATATTTCCAAACATGGTATTGAGGTTGTCCCGCTTCATGGTCTGTTCGGCATTAAAGGCAGACTCAAAGGCTAAAATAGCGTGATTTTCATTGGCAGCTACTGGCTGGGATCCGATTAAGAGAGCCTTATCCGCACCTGCCAAACTTTCGATGATTTCCCCCCAAGCGTTCTGAAGACGGATCAAGTTGGTCCGTGCCAACTCTGGGTTTTCGACCGCCTCTTGCAAAATCGCGTTGACCTTGTTTCGATCTGCACGGTAGCCCTTGCTCGACTTGGTTGGACGAGCTACTGTCGGTTTTGAAGCAGGAAGACTGCTACCTGATTGCGCTAACTGTTGCTTGAGTTGAGCGACTTCCTTCTTCAAGTCTTCCAGCTGAGCTAGCACATTGGAAGGAACCTCCACAGCAGCTGAGTTAGAAACTTGGCCTGTGCTTTCAGCCAATTTAATGGTCATCATTTCAGTATAGATACGCGGTTGCAGACTATTTTTGATATCCGCTAGACTGGTCGTCGCCTGGTCAATCAGGGCAAAAAGACGGGCTTGATCAGCTTCCAGATTCGCCACAAACAAGTCACTAGCGTGAGTATTTTCTCCGCCTGTCTGGACAATCAGGAGATCTCTCAGATATTGAAGTAAGTCCGTGACGAAACGGGCCATATTCTTCCCATTATCAAAGATAATCGCCAGCTGATCCAGCGCTGCTGTCGCATCATGAGCCAGAATGGCAGCCACGTACTGATCGAGCGCAGCTAGGCTGATGGAGCCAGTAATCTCTTCAGCGATTGCTGTCGTCAACTCACTACCCGCAGTCAGACTCAGGGCTTGGTCCAAAATGGACAAGGCATCCCGCATCCCACCTTCAGCGCGCCGGGCGATGATTTGCACAGCATCTGCTTCATAGGCAATCCCTTCTGTAGCTAGGATGCTTTCCAAATGGTGAACGATATCCGGTAGTTTGATGGATTTGAATTCAAAGCGTTGCACCCGTGACAGAATAGTAGCTGGAATCTTGTGCAACTCCGTTGTTGCAAGGATAAAGACCACGTTTTCCGTTGGCTCTTCCAGCGTCTTCAACAAGGCATTAAAGGCCCCTGTTGAGAGCATATGGACCTCATCGATAATGTAGACCTTATGCTTAGCTAGACTTGGAGCATAGGTCGACTTGTCGCGAATATCGCGAATTTCATCGACCCCATTGTTGGAGGCTGCATCGATCTCGATAACATCTTCTAGACTCCCATTGGTGATGGATTCACAAATATAGCAGTCGTTACACGGCTCCCCATTGACTTGATTAGGACAGTTCATAGCCTTAGCAAAGATCTTGGCCACACTGGTTTTCCCAGTACCACGAGGACCCGAAAAGAGATAGGCATGGCTGATCTTCTCCTGCTCGACGGCCTGTCTCAATGTCCGTGCCACCACTTGCTGGCCGACCAATTGGCCAAAGGTCTGGCTACGGTATTTCCGATATAAAGCTTGATACATTAGTTCTTAACTCCAAACATCTTAAAGTCCCAGTTTGTCTTATCGATCAAGAGAGCGACAAACTTTTCCAAATACTCTTGATCCAGCTGATCATAGTCAGAGACACACTCTGAATCTAGATCTAAAACCCCAAGGAGCTGACCGTCCTTGACCATAGGCACCACAATCTCACTCATAGCCCGGCTATCACAGGAAATATAATTAGCGTGTTGGCGCACATCATCGACAATGATGGTTTCCTGCTTTTGAGCTGCTTCTCCACAGACACCCTTTCCAAGAGCGATATGGACACAAGAAACACCTCCCTGAAAAGGTCCCAAGATCAATTCCGTTTGATCATACAAATAAAAACCTGCAAAGACCGAACGTGGCAGGGCTTGATTTAAGAGAGCACTGGCATTGGACAGATTAGCCAAGGCATTGGTTTCTCCCATTAAGAGAGCATCTAATTGAGCCAGCAAGAGCTGGTATTGTGATTCTTTTTCCGAATGTTTCATACCTTCCATTATACCAAATCTTTGCCCAAAAATTAAGCTTCAAACAACGAAAGAAAAGAGAGTGGGACAGAAATCGGTA
>NZ_KV813675.1:496635-539633 GCF_001813675.1 Streptococcus sp. HMSC078D09 | reverse complement strand
TGAGAGGCTAGGATTTTTGTCCCAGCCTCTGGAATATAGATAAAGTTATCTTAAAAACTTTCCTTAGGTGAGCACGGACGTCAGCGAACTTCTATGAAGTTCCATGACTAATTATTGAGCCTAAGGTCTCAATAATTCCGAGTGCTAGAAACAATAGTGTTTCTAGCACTTTTCTCACGGCGGAAAGTTTCAATATATTCTTGATTCATTTTAAAAATGAAATCTCAGTTTTATATCTTTGCAGAATCATTTAACTCATTCTTCTAAAAATTATTTTATCTATTTATGTCGCCTCGCCGATTGAAGTGAAAGACCTCAAAATACTGAATGGCGCGATAGATTAAAAAGATAGTCAAGATGATGGACACCAGCCAAATGGTCTCTAACCCATAAAACTGGATCAAATAGGTCGAAAAAATGGCCCCAAAGACGAAACTCCCGATCAAGCAGGTCATAAAGATGGCTTCCCAGAGGAATTTCTTCTCCTTTTCTCTGACAAAATTCCCATAAGCCACCATGGTTTTCTTGAGATTTCCCGTCATGAAGGAATGATTATAGGCGTAGCCATCCACTTCTCCAAAAGAAGTCGCAACGATTCCTAAACTCAAGCCAAAAAAAGGCACGATGAAGACATTTTTTACCGATGCTGGCAAAAATCCTGTCACCAAGGTTGTGAGGATAAAGGGTACCAAGGTACTGAGACGCCAGACTGAATTGTCAATCAAGCGACGCAAAACCGTCATCAAAAAGATTCCCAGCATAAAGGCCAACATGGTCGCTAACTTTACTTCTACATCTGAGATCTGCTGGCCAATCAAACCAACCGATAGAAAGACCACATTTCCCGTCTGGCCTGCCGCCAAGGTCCCACCCCGACAAATAAAAGTATAAGCATCTGAAAAACCAGCACACATGGTCAATAAACAAGCGAACGCCTTGGTCCGCGAATGAAACTCCCTTTTCATTTCCACTCTCCCTAGGAAAAAGAGGGAGTGGTACAGAATGTTAAAAACCATTTCTCGTACCACCCCCGCAACATTGATGGAGAACTCTTTCGAGCTTTTAGACGAATGACGAGTCTCACCAACTACTGCGACATTCCGTAATTCCAACTATTGTTATTGGATTGGAGATCGATTTCCCTCTTTCTCCCTATTTTTATTTTCCCTCACGCGCTTCGTTGAGGATTTTTTCAATCTTGGTTGTGATCAAGTCAATCGCAACTGTGTTGGTCACGCCCTCAGGAATGATCACGTCCGCATAACGCTTGGTTGGCTCGATGAACTGGTGATACATCGGTTTTACTACACCAAGGTATTGCTCAATGACACTATCCAGACTCCGGCCACGCTCCTCCATATCGCGCTTGATCCGGCGAATAATCCGCACATCATCATCCGTATCAACGAAAATCTTGATGTCCATCAAGTCCCGAAGACGCTTGTCTTCAAGAACTAAGATTCCTTCCACGATGAAAACATCTTGTGGTTCCTGACGATAGGTCTTGCTGCTGCGCGTATGTTCCGCATAGTCATAAGTTGGGATATCCACCGGACGACCCTCCAAGAGTTCATTGATCTGCGCAATCATCAAGTCCGTATCAAAGGCAAAAGGATGGTCATAGTTGGTCTTGATCCGCTCCTCAAAGGTCAAATGACTCTGGTCCTTGTAATAAGAATCATGCTCAATCATGGCAATCTTTTCATTCGGGAAATTAGCCAAAATGGCACGAGACACACTGGTCTTTCCACCACCAGAACCACCAGTAACACCAATAATAATAGGTCTATTTTGCATTTTCTACTCCATTACCTGTAGTCGCCTGAGATATAATAGACATCTCAGACACATCTTATCCATTTTACCATATTTTTGCCTAGACATGAATAGTTTTTCAGTCAGAAATTTGGAAACAAAAACTTTAAGCAAGATCAGCCTGCTAACTCATGACAGAAAAAGAAAGTTCAGCTTAAAATGAAGGTGAACAATAGAATTCCGCGGTCATTAATAGGGCTTTGCCCTAGTTCATATGAAAGTGCCGGAATTTTTAAAAAAAACTCGTACATCCACCAAAAATACGACAAAGAAAAAGCGCTAGGACTGAGGCAACAGTTCTAACACCAAAAATTTTTAAAAATTACAATTACAGTATAGCACAAGATGAGTTTTTTGTTGCACTATATTTTACAATTTTTCAAATAAAAAGTCACCGAATTTAGTGACTTCATTAGGAGATTATGATGAAAAAAGTTTTAGGATTTCATTAAATGAAGGTTACTCAATGAAAATCGAAATCAAACTAGGCAGAGCGACGCAAACATAACTAAAGTTAGGTAAGTCGAATTTAACGAAGTATGGTGAGATTTTCGAAGAGTAATAAGAGATCTTCATTTAATGATGACAAGATACATGAACAGACTTAAAGTTAGCTAAGATTTTAAATCCACTACTAACAATTTTCTTTAACAGCTGTTTGACCTGCAATCCGTCCAAAAGTAAAGATATCCGTAAGCGAATTTCCTCCTAGGCGGTTACCTGCGTGAAGTCCTCCTGCAACTTCTCCGGCAGCATACAAACCAGGAATAATCTGACCTTTTTCATTCAAAACATGTGTTGAAGTATCAATCTTGAGACCACCCATTGTATGGTGAACAGCTGGTTTTCTTGGTGTTGCGTAGAACGGTGCGACCTCACACTTGAGATCAAAACTACCCTTGTTAAATTCAGGGTCAAATCCCGCATCCACATAAGAATTGTACTTTTTGATTGTATCTGCTAAAACCTGTGGATCCATGCCAATCTGAACAGCCAACTCTTCTATCGTATCTGCACGGTATAGAGTGCCTGCTTTGACTTGGGCATCGATTTTTTCTTGGCTAGTATTATAGGCTGTTGCCTTGATGCGATCATCTGCAATCAAGTAGAACAAGCCTCCATTATCAATCGCTGCTTGAGATAGCTTGTCTCGGCTACCGTACTCATCTACAAATCGCTTCCCTTCAGTATTTACCATGATGAAATTAGCTGGAGGAACTTGAAGTCCTGAGAAGAGAGCACCTGTCACTGGATCAGATACCGGCATCATTTGACTAAAGCCCATCCCCACTAGATCTGCACCTACACTTTGACCTAAGAGGATTCCATCCCCTGTTACAGCTGGTGTATTAGAGGTAGCAATATCATCCGCAATTTCGGTCCAGTAGGTATTGTATTTTTGTAGCATCTTAGTATTGGCACCAAATCCTCCAGAAGCTAAAACAACAGCATCTGCATGAACGAGGATGGTTTGACCGTTTCGGCCTTCTGCTCTAACACCCTTGACAGTCCCTTCTTCTACAAGCAATTCTTTAACTGGAGAGTCCGTCAAGATCTTGCCTCCATTTTCTAGAACATATTTTTGTAGAACCGAGATAAAGGCATAACCCATGGGTTGAACCGGCTTATGACCACGACGCCAAAGAGCTCCAACTGGCATTGTGACTTCACTACGAACAAATTCAACACCGATGTCTTCCAACCAGCGAACAGACTCAAGGGCTCGTTCGGTCAATACAGAAACTAAATCATATTGACCATGAATTTCATGTCCTTGTAAATCTTTTCGTTTTCCACCGATATAGGTTTGGATACGGTAAAGTAAGGTAGAATCAAACAAATAGCTTGGATCCTGCAAATACTGCTCAACCTCAACTTTCAAGGCTCTAAAGTCTTCTAAATATTCTGGGTCAATCGTTGATTCATCTATCGCAATCAATTCTTGAAGAGTGTTTGCCTCACCTGGATGAGCTTCGAAGGTCCCTTGCCATGCTGGATCTGGTGCATTCATTGGACCACCCGCACGAACAGTATTTCCTCCAATTGCTGGGAATTTCTCTACAACAATTGGCTTCTTACCAGCTTGTAGGACTGTAGCAGCTGCAGCTAAACCGGCTCCTCCACCTCCGACAATGACAACGTCGGCCTGATAAGTTTTATCTTCTTTATCTAGGGCAGATGGTGCTTTGGAACGTTTCCGTAAAACATCTGGATTTGCACCGGCTTGTTTGACCGCACGTGCAACTCCGTCCAAGACACCATTTGAAGTTACAGAAGCACCTGACACCGCATCAACATTTAAAGTTTGTCCCTCAATGATTTCTGCTGGAATACGAGTGAAAACAACATCTGCGATTCCTGAAGATTCTCCAGAAGAATCAATTTCAATTTTTTCAATACGGTCCTCAGAAACTGTGACGTCCATTGGCAATTTACCATTATGTCCTTCAGTTGTAACGTGATAAGTTCCTGGCTCAAATCGAATTTCTTCAGGAAGATTTAGTTGGTTTGCAACAGATACAAAGCGAAGGAAATGATAGAAACAACTATCTAAGAAATCGACGGTTCGTTCATCAACCAAATCCCCATTTGCATCAAATGCTCGATGAGCTCGGCCAAGTAAGAATTCACTTCCTGGCATAACTGTTGCATTTACACCAGGTGCATCCAAAATCTGACGAAGATGAAGTTGGGCACGTGAAGAACCTTGAACATCATAAGAAGCCCCTACAATCATGGTTGGTTTTCCATCTAGTGGATGGATGTTAAAAGACAACCACTCGATCAAGCTATTCAAACTTGATGGAATCGTATGATTGTGTTCAGGTGTCGAAATAATCACACCGTCTGCTTCCGAAATCGCTTGGTTAAACTTCTGAATAACAGGTGTATCTGTTTGATCATCGGTTTCATTGAACATCGGTACATCGGTAATTTCTAAAATCTCAATATCCGCTTTGGTTGCAAAATGTCTTTGCATAAATTGCAACAAACTACGGTTATAAGATTGTTTGGCATTGGTACCAACAATAGCTACTAATTTCATGGATTGTACTCCTTTCTTGAGACGCTTATGCTTTCAACCATTCTTCCCAGATGAATGATTTCTTACGGTTTGTATCTTCTGGTTTGACCAATGCTTTTGTTAGTTCAACAAAATTTTGGAACTCTGAAAAATGTTCTTCCAACTCTGCAACTTTTTCAGGATTGTTCAAATGATTGTCATCATCCAATACTTGTTCAGAATGACCTAGGAGAAATTCTGTCCCTGGCATCACTCTTGCTTTCAGTTCAGGTGCATCAAGAATCTGACGCAAGTGCGCTTGGGCTCTAGATGTTCCAAGCAATCCAAGAGAAGCTCCGACAATCATCGTTGGTTTGTTAATCAAAGCGCGACTAGTGTAAGCAATCCATTCCAAGGCTGAAGACAGGGGTGCCGGTATGGTGTGGTCATACTCAGGTGTTGAGATAATCACACCATCTGCAGCAAGGATTTTTTCTGAAAAAGCTTGAACTTCGGCAGGTGCTAGCTTGTCCTCAGGTTCGTTAAATGCTGGCAATTGTTTGATTTCCAATACCTCAATGTCAGCTTTATCTGAAAAATGTTTTTGCATAAATTTTAAGAGTTTCCGATTGGTTGAGCGGTCAGAATTTGTTCCAACGATAGCAACTAGTTTCATCTTGCTACCCCCTTTATTTGTTTGATTTCATATCTTTAATATCATTATACAACTTTGACCTATCTTGTAAATCAACAGCCCTAAAAGATTGTGTTATTCTATCAGTTTATCTTAGTTTAGTATAGATTAGTGAAAAAATTAACAATATTTTTTGAGAAAGTATTGACCCTCATTTTTAACTATGTTATAGTCTTTGTGAAAATATGTATTAAGTTAATGGAGTTTTTTCTTATGAAAGAGACATTCAAACGTTGGCAAGTTTTAGCTGCATCAACTGCTATTCTCCTCTGTACAGGAGCTGTCTATTCTTTTTCCGTTTTCGCTGGGCCTCTAAGTTCTTCAACAGGCTGGTCAATGTCCGAAATCATGCTCGCATTTGCAATTAACTCAGCAATCGGACCGATCCCCATGATTCTCGGAGGTTATTTGGTAGACAAGGGATATGTAAAATGGACAATTGCCCTTGGGGCCCTTCTCTTTGCTAGCGGTTTTTACCTAACTGGATATGCTAGTTCACCAGCCATGCTTTATCTGACCTATGGGTTGATGGCAGGTCTCGGTCAAGGATTTGCCTATTCAGGAGCCCTCTCAAATTCACTTCGTCTCTTCCCTGATAAACGTGGCTTAGCTTCTGGGATTCTAACAGGAGGTATGGGGTTTGCTGCAGTTATCGCGTCACCAGTTGCAAGTAGTCTCATTCAAAAACAAGATGCCTTCTTTGCTTTTCGAACAATTGGGCTGGTCTATATTGTTGTTATTATCTGTGCAATTTTCTTCATCAAAGCAGCCCCAAGTGGTTACCAACCTACAGGTTGGAAAGCTCCAGCACAAACTAAACAAGGACCTGCTAATAAAAACTGGAAAGAAATGCTACAAAGTCCGCTATTTTACATTATTATCAGCATGTTCTTTGTCGGTGCTTTCTCTGGTTTAATGATTGCCTCTCAGGCATCCCCAATTGGTCAATCAATGTTTGGCCTTTCAGCTGGAACAGCAGCTCTCTATGTTTCTCTGTATTCAATCGCGAACTCTAGTGGTCGCTTTATCTGGGGATCACTCTCTGATAAAATTGGTCGTTCTCAGACTTTATTGATTATCTATTCAGTCATCGTATTGGCACTCTTCTCTTTAACAATTATCCCTGGACAACTGGGTTTCACTCTAGGAATCCTCGGACTTGGTATCTGCTTCGGTGGTGTTATGGGAGTCTTCCCTTCCATTGTCATGGAGAACTACGGACCTACAAATCAGGGGGTCAACTACGGCATCGTCTTTACAGGATATTCTTTAGCTGCATTTTTTGCACCTAAAGTTGCGGTTCAAATGGCAGCAGCCAACAATGGAAATTACAGTGCTGCATTCTACGTCGCTATCGCTTTAGCAGTTGTTGGGCTCCTTCTCAACCTTCTATATATGAAGAAGAAAGGCTAAAAAATAGAACTTCCTATATAAGGAAGTTTTTTTGATATAATAAAACTAGAAATAGTTTATCGGGAGGATTTATCATGGCTCAATATTCACGACATTTACGAGATAACCCATCTGATTTCCCCTACGATTTTGAAAAACAAATCTTATCTAAGCAATCAGCTGATACCATTTATCATTGGCATCCTGAACTTGAGATAATCTATGTCAAAAAAGGAACTGCTACCTTGTATATCAATTCTGAGCGCTTTGAAAGTCATGAAGGCGATATTTTTCTGATTCAGCCAACATCTCCTCATGCTATCTACGCTATTGAAAATCAAGAACAAATTTCTACAGTTTTTCGCATCCATCTAGATTTCCTAGGTAGGAATCAAATAGACAGTTTTAGCCAACGCTATATTCAACCAATATACTCTGGACATTTTTATCTCACTCCTCGGATTTCGCCAGACGATCATGCTTATGAACCAATTCGCGATTGTCTTTTTTCTCTCTTTTCTATCCTTGAAGAACAGAGTATTTACTACGACCTCCTATTAAAGTCTAAACTCTATGAATTTTTCTATCTTCTCTTTAAGTACAGGTATGTCAATCGACACTATACAGATGATACGTATCAAAAATATCAGAAATTAAAAGAAATGATTGGTTATCTTGAGCAACACTATGCAGAGCCCATTCAAATTGATCATCTTGCTACAACATTTGGATATAGCAAAAATCACTTTATGAATATATTCAAACAACACACTGGGACAAGCTGTATGGATTATCTCATACGAATGCGTTTAGAGAAGGCTTGTGAAAAGCTCGTTCAAACCAATCAAAGTGTTCAAGAAATAGCAAGCCAGGTCGGCTTTACTAACCTCTCAAACTTCAATCGACAATTCAAACAGCATTTTCACTTGACTCCTAGACAATATCGAAACCAACAACTCAAAAAAGAATCCTAACCATATCTCTCCTTAGAATCTTACTTGGGAAACTTTTCTTTCTCAAATAAAAAGGACCTTGCAGTCCTTTCAGACTGAATAAAAAGTCCATTTTGGACAATTTTCTTCAGTCTTTTTTAAAAATAGAGAAAGTAAAAACTCTTAAGAATAGCGCGATATCAGCATTCCTAAGAGTTTTCACTATATGGTACCCAACCTACAAAATGGCAATGTTTCTATTGCTGGTAGGATTTGTCTACGTTCTAAAAGGACCTTGCAGTCCTTTGATTAGTTCACTTTTTCTAATTTTGCGGCAAATTCATTACCACCACGTAAGACGAGTATGTTTTTTCCACCGTTGACAGGTACGAAACAATAATTTGAATTAGCTTGTATATAGACTTCCTTAGCGCTCTTCACTTGATAGCCTTCTGATTTCACCGCTTCTTGAATTACTTCAAATGTGTGTTCAATCTCTTCTTTAGAAGTCGTGTCTCCATCATACTTTTCTGAATCAGCTAGAGAATAGAATGCGTAAGCCTTGCTATCGTAATACTTATCACTAATAATTCCGTGATCTGAAATCTGAACAGTTGTATTATCTCCTTCTGTCACATTCTTCCACTTTCCAACCATGGCCTTTGGTGTTTCAACCTTGTGATAGACCAAATTTTCTTCAAAGTTTCCTTTGTATGACTTATAAGTTTTCAAGTCAAATAAATCATTTCTTAAAATAATATTGCTTCCGTCTTTTTGGAGCAAGTTATAGCGTGTGTTCCCGCCAGACTTAATAACAACTATTTCTGTCGTCTTCAGGTTAAATTTCTTATCGACATCCGCAAGTGAATGCAAGTCCGTCACATTTAACAAAGAAAGTGCTGTATTAAATTCTTTTTTCGCTTCATTGCCCTTGAGAACCTTTTTGATGGTCTCATCACCATTGACTCTTTGTTTCTTTCCACTTAGTTCATAAGTGACCGGACTTGAATCCGTATTTCTCAACCAAACGCCATCTACACTTGGTCCACCTGAAAAGAAAAAGAACCAAGCAAAAGCAATCACTGCGACAAGACCTACGACTGCTACCCCAATTTTTGTTTGTTTATTGAAAGAAAATGTCAATTTTTTCGGTCTTGGCACAGGTTGCAAGGTTTTCGCAGATGGTTGTGGTTGGACAAAAGCTGTCTGCTCTTGTGAAAGAGGCGCACTAGGTGCAACAGGTGCTTCCTGAGAAGGAGCCTGCGCTTCAGTTGCTGGAGCTGGTGCCTCAGTTGTTGGAGTCGGCGCTTCTTTTCGCTCTACGATAAACTCCCCTTTTTCACGCGCTTCTTGAAATTCTTGCATACTTGGCTTGCGACCATTGACCGCTTCAAAGTATTCAACCCAATCTTTTTGATTCATCATATCCCCCTTATTGATTCATTAAAAAAACTAATCATATTATACCACAAATCCATGGTTAATTTTGTGATTTTCAGAAAATAAAAGAAAAAATCCAAGTAGTTTTCCACTTGGACTTTCTTCCTTATTTCAAAACTTTTTGTGTTTTCGCGTAATTGGCTTCGACAGCTTCTTTTTCAGCCTTCCACCAGTCTTGGTGGTCTGTGTACCACTTGATGGTATCTTCCAAACCTGCTTCGAAGTTTGTGAATTGTGGTTCCCAACCCAATTCTTCACGCAATTTGGTTGAATCGATGGCGTAACGCAAATCGTGACCAGCACGGTCTGTTACACGGTCGTAGGCGTCTTTTGGTTGACCCATTTTTTCAAGGATGAGCTCAAGCACTTCCTTGTTGTTCTTTTCACCGTCAGCACCGATCAGGTAAGTTTCACCGATACGGCCTTTAGTGAGGATAGCCCAAACACCAGTTGAGTGGTCGTTGGTATGGATCCAGTCACGAACGTTCTTCCCTTCACCGTAAAGTTTTGGCTTGATGCCAGACAAGATATTGGTGATTTGACGTGGGATGAATTTTTCGATGTGTTGGTATGGCCCGTAGTTGTTTGAACAGTTTGAAATCGTTGCTTTGACACCAAATGAACGTACCCAAGCTTTCACAATCAAGTCTGAAGCAGCCTTGGTTGATGAATAAGGTGATGATGGGTTGTATTTGGTTTCAGCAGTGAATTTTTCACCAGGACCTTCCCCATGTCCAGGAAGATCTTGGCGTAATGGAAGGTCTCCATACACTTCGTCTGTTGACACGTGGTGGAAACGAATATCGTATTTACGAGCCGCTTCCAAAAGTGTATAAGTTCCAACAAAGTTTGTGTAGATAAATGGAGATGGATCTTTGAGGGAATTGTCATTGTGGCTTTCAGCCGCATAGTGAACAATAGCATCAGCCTTGGCGGCCAATTTGTCAACTAATTCAGCATCAGCGATGTCTCCCACCACCAACTCAACACGATCTCCAAGGATTTCTTCGATATTGGCACGGTTTCCAGCATAAGTAAGTTTATCAAAGACAGTCACATGCACGTCTGGATGGTTGTTGTAGACATAGTGTACGAAGTTTGAACCGATGAAACCAGCGCCACCGGTTACGATGATGTTTTTGTATTCAGTCATTTTTTCTCCAAATAATTTTTAGTTTTGATTGTTCCTTTAGCTAGTGAGGGACGCCAGCAACCTTTCGGTTTCATGGCTAAATCCGAAGCCAAAGTCTCCGGATTTCCTTACAAGATTCCCTGAGGGAATCTTGTTTTCACTAGGACAGGAACAATCTTATAACGCTCCTTGCAGTCGCGATACTGCTATGCAAGGTTCATTCTTACAAATCTTCTGCTTTTAGGGGTTTAACATCTTTGAGCAATGGGTGATTTTTGTCTGCTTCTGAGACTTCTGCTTCTTCCAAGTTTTCCCATTGGATGTCTAGGCTTGGGTCTGCGTAGTTGACAAAAGCATATTTTGGTTTGAGTTCCAGTGCCCAGTAATCATTGACTAAGTATGTATAAGCAACTTTGTCTGTCAAAACTTGGAACCCATTGGCTACACCACGAGGGACGAAGATGCCTTTTGAAGCATCGATCACGGTTTGGTAGGTGTTCCCAAAGGTCTCACCTTCACGAAGGTCTACCCAAGTTCCAAGAACCTTTCCTTCATCTGCTACAGAGATGTACTTGTCCCAAGGCTCTGCATGCAAGCCACGCAAAACATTCTTACGAGAGAATGAAATATTGTTTTGCAACTTGCCTTCTGCAAAGAAGCTTTCAGGGAATCCAAGGGGAAGCATTTTCTCTTTTTGGAAGTTTTCTTTAAACCAACCACGGTTATCCCCGCGCACTGGAATATCAAACTCCATCAAGCCTGGGATGGCTTCAATTTTGCGGGCTGCTAATTCTTTATCAAAAAATTGTTCCGTCATTATGCTTCTCCAATCAAACGGAGCAAGTATTGTCCGTATTCGTTTTTCTTCAATGATTGCGCTAATTCATGGACTTGTTCTTTGTTGATATAACCCATGCGATAGGCAATTTCCTCAAGGTTAGCCACTTGGACATTTTGCAAGCGTTGAACAGTTTCGATATATTGAGATGCTTGCAAGAGACTTTCGTGAGTTCCAGTATCCAACCAGGCAAAGCCACGGCCCATGAGCTCAACAGAGAGATCTCCACGCTCCAAATAAGCCCTGTTAACATCGGTGATTTCAAGCTCTCCACGAGGGCTTGGTTTGATGTTTTTGGCAATTTCTACCACATCATTGTCATAGAAGTAAAGCCCGGTCACTGCAAAGTTCGATTTTGGATGTTCTGGTTTTTCCTCGATAGAGATAGCATTCATATCCGCGTCAAACTCTACCACCCCAAAGCGTTCTGGATCTTTGACTTGGTAACCAAAGACAGTCGCTCCTTTTTCTTTCGCTTCTGCCCGTTGCAACATCTTGGTTAAGCCATTTCCATGGAAGATATTGTCCCCAAGGATGAGGGCAACATGATCGTCACCGATAAAGTCTTCTCCAATGATAAAGGCTTGCGCCAAGCCATCTGGACTTGGTTGCTCTGCATAAGAGAGAGAAATTCCTAGCTCAGAGCCATCTCCAAGAAGCTCTTCAAAACGAGGAAGGTCTTGAGGAGTCGAGATGATCAGGATTTCTTTGATCCCTGCCAACATAAGGGTTGACAGCGGATAGTAGATCATTGGTTTGTCATAAATGGGCATCAACTGTTTAGAAGCCGCACGTGTCAATGGATACAAGCGAGTTCCTGAGCCCCCTGCTAAAATAATACCTTTCATAATGTTAGGCCTTTCTACGTAGTCATTACTCTTATTTTATCATGTTTATATAAAAAAGTCACCTTGCATCTATGATACAAGGTGATGTTCCTTATCCCAAAGCGACGTCTAGGATCATCATAATGACAAAGCCAACCATGAGGCCCAGGGTCGCTACGTCTGTATTGCCATTGGTCTGTGAATCTGGAATCAACTCTTCGACCACCACGAAGATCATCGCACCTGCCGCAAAAGAAAGGGCGTAAGGCAAGATGGCCGTCATGGATAAGACCGCTACTGCCCCTAGCAGAGCTCCGATGGGCTCAACGATGGCCGACATGGATCCCAAATAAAAGGCATTGAGTCGGGATTTGCCATCCGTCCGGATTGGAATCGAAAGGGCCGCACCTTCTGGGATATTTTGCAAACCAATCCCGATAGCTAAGCCAACCGCCCCGATAAAGGCTTCTGGACTTGGATTGCTCGCCAGAGCCCCAAAAGCCACTCCGACTGCTAAGCCTTCTGGGAAATTATGGATAGTGATGGCGAGAAAGAGTAGGGTTGTTTTAGACAACTTCTTCTCCCGCGGCGTATGGATACTCTCAGCCTCTTAAATCTCCTTCGTCATATGAAGGTGAGGGACGATGGCGTCAATCAAGCGAAGGAAAAAACCTCCAGCTAAAAAACCGATCGCCGCTGGCAACCAAGCCAGGCTCCCATAAGAGGTTTCCGCATACTCAATCGAGGGTTGTAAGAGCGACCAAAAAGAAGCCGCGATCATAACCCCCGCCGCAAATCCCATCATGATGTCCAGTAATTTGCGACTAATATGCTTGAAGAAAAAGACGATGGCTGACCCGACAATGGTACAGCCCCATGTAAACAATCCTGCGAGAAAGGCCTGCAAGACCACGGATTGCGATTGAAACCAATTCATAATAACTCCCATTTTCTTGATGATTCAATTGTTCTATTCTACTATTTTTAGCCCAATTAAGGAAGATCTTTCGCAAAAAGAGAGTGAGACAGAAATCGGTCATTCGTTAGAATTCGATTTCGTCGTCCCACCTCCGCACAGTTGAGCAGGGCTGTAAAAGCTGATGAAATCAGCGTAGTAGAGCCTACTCAACCACTGCGTCTTGCTCGACAATCCAAAGAAAATTGAGAGGCTAGGACTTTTGTCCCAGCCTACTTCTTCATATATTGTTCAACTGGATAATCTGCCGGATCTAAGCGCAGGTTTCCTCCTACCACGAGTTGGGCTAGGTGCCACCCAATGAGGGGACCTGTTGTGAGGCCAGACGAACCAAGTCCACTAGCGACATAGAGGCCTGCTTGATCAGGAACAGCTCCCCAAAATGGTGAAAAGTCACTGGTGTAGGCACGGGTTCCCACGCGCTCCCCGATAACTTCGGCTTGAGCGAGTTCTGGATAGTAAGACAGGGCTTCTGTTTCCATCTGATTGAGCAGAACTTGATCCACTGTCAGGTCAAAGCCCATCTCATTTTCATGGGTAGCTCCCATACTGATTTTGCCCTGCTGAAAGGGAATGATATCCAGCTCTCCTTCAGGCATGACCACCGGATAATCATCAGTATCTACATCTAGCTGATAATCCCGCAGTTGCCCCTTTTGCGGACGGACATCAACTTGGTAGCCAAGCGACTCGAGGATTTGCCCCAACCAGGCTCCTGTTGCCAGGATGACTTGGTCATAGCATTCTCCTGCAATCTGATAGCCATCATCTGTGACTGAGAGAGTAACCTCTTCCTTGATCACTCTTGCCTCACTTGCCTGAAGAAGGGTTTCTGTCAGAAGAGCTCCTTCTACATGGGCTCCACCTGAGGCATAAAGGAGCTTCTCAAAGCCTTGTAGATCAGGAAATTGCCGGGCTACTTCTTCCTTGGTTAAGATTGCCAAATCTCCAATCAAGGGAGATTCTTCCCGACGACTCAGCGCCAACTGATAGAGTTCGTCTAATTTATCCTCCTTTTTCTTGAGGAGATAGACACCGGTCTGCTGGTAAAAATCTGTTTTAATTCCGTCCTTGGCCAGGTCTTCTACCAATTCTTGGTAAAAATCAGCTCCCAGACGAGCCAGGCGATACCAGTCCTTGTTTCGCCGTTTGGAAAACCAAGGGCTAATAATGCCTGCTGCCGCCGTAGTCGCTTGGCCGACTCCATGGTCATAGACGGTCACATCCACTTGTGCTTCTTTGGATAAATAATAGGCTGCAGTGGATCCCACGATCCCTGCACCAATAATGGCAACTTTCATCATGACCCCTTAGATATGGCAAAAAGGATTGGTGCTGGCTTGACTGCCAATCACTTCAATCTCCCACGCTTCTTCAGCTTTCCACTGATTGAGCTTTTCTACTAATTTTGACACAAAGAGAACCTCGATATGGTGTCCTGGATCCAAGGCCAAGAGCCCATCGCTCAGCATGTCCTGAGCCGTGTGGTAGTAGATATCTCCTGTGATATAAACATCTGCTCCCTTGGCGAGAGCATCCTTGTAAAAGGACTGACCACTTCCTCCACAGATGGCGACGCGCTCAATGACCCGTTCCAAATCCGCCTGATCATAACTGACTAGGCGCAAAGCATCTAAGCCAAAGGTTTCTTTGACCTTGTCAGCCAACTGACCAAAGGTTTGAGTAGCTACCCGACCGATGCGACCAATTCCCAGCCCTTCCCCTGTCATACTGAGGGGCTCTGTATCTTCAATTTCCAAGAGCTGGCAAAACCAATCGTTGAGCCCATCTGGGACAATGTCAATATTAGTATGGCTGACGTAGACAGCGATATCATGCTTGATCAAATCGATATAGATCTGATTTTGAGCCCGATCGGCTACCAAATCCTTGATGGGACGGAAAATCGGTGCGTGCTTGACGATGATCAAGTCTACCCCATGGGCGATAGCTTCTGCCACTGTCTGCTCGCGGATATCTAAGGCCACCATGACCTTGTGGATGTCTTTTTGTAGCGTGCCGACCTGTAGCCCACGGACATCTCCCTCCATGGAAAGTTCCTGAGGACAGTAGGCTTCATAGTGTTTGATGACTTCACTAGCTAACATGTAGAACCTCCTTGATATGAGCGATGCGCTCTTCTAACGATGCTCTGGCAGATTGATTCTCAACTGGGACCTGCTCCAAGGCAAAGGCTAATTTCTCCACTTCCTTGGACCACTTTTGGACAAAGGCTGGAGCTTGTTCCCGCATCAAATGGGGACCAAAGCGTAGTTCCTTGGCTGTCAACTCTTGAGAACCCTGTTCCACCACAAGGATCTCATAGAACTTCTCATTTTCTTCCAAGATCGCTTCATCGACAATGCAGAAATCATGGTCGACTAACCAAGCCCGCAGTTCATCCTCTCGATTATTGGGTTGCAGGACCAAGCGAGAGACACCAGCTAATTTCTCAAGACCTGCTGCTAGGATATCCCCAATCAAGCGTCCTCCCATTCCAGCAATGGTAATACAGGAAATGCCATCCGAGGGTTCAAAGGCAGCCAATCCATTGGCTAGGCGGACTTCAATCTTGTCCTCTAAGCCATTATCCGCAACATTTTGAAGGGCAGACTGATAAGGCCCCTCAACCACTTCACCAGCGATAGCAACCTCAATCTTGCCTTCTTGTAAGAGGGCGATTGGGAGATAAGCATGGTCACTCCCCACGTCCAACAGACGCGCTCCAGCTGGGACGAAGCTAGCCACCAAGTCCAAGCGATTTGATAATTTTGTAAATTCCATGTGCTACTTTCTAAACTTTTATTCCACCCTTTAGTATACCATGTTTGCACCATTAAAAAAAGGCGCGACGGCGCCTTATCAAATTGTTGCTAAATTGTTCTAGCTAGCTATATAAGTCGAGAAATCTCTTATTTTTGGAGCCAAAAAAATACGTATTGAGTTTTCTGCAGTGAGAAAAGTGCATGAAACTTTTTGTTTCATGCACTCGGGAGTTTTGAAACTTTAGGTTCAAAACTAAGTCATGGAACTTCTACGAAGTTCGCTGACATCCGGACTCACCTAAAGAAAATCTCAATACAATTGAATTATCTATGCTTAGACTTTAGTAAATTTCCTTATATTCCACTTCCAAGCCACGTTTCACTGCTGGGCGATTGGCAATTTTCTCTGTCCAAGCCTGCAAATGCTTGTATTCCTTCACATTTAGGAAAATCCCTGCACGGTCCCAAACCTTGTCTTGGGCTAGACGACCATACCAAGACCAGATGGCAATATCTGCAATGCTATAATCATCCCCTGCGATATAAGGTTTAGTAGCCAGTTCCTTGTCCAGTAGGTCCAATTGACGTTTGGCTTCCATGGCAAAGCGGTTGATGGCATACTCGATTTTCTCCGGCGCATAGTGGAAGAAATGACCAAAACCTCCCCCTAAGAATGGTGCTGCACCCGTCTGCCAGAAGAGCCAGTTGAGCACTTCTGTCCGTTTAGCCAGATCAGTCGGGATTAATTGGCCAAATTTCTCTGCTAGATACAGGAGGATATTCGCCGATTCAAAGACACGAATGGCTTTATCGCCTGATTGATCCAACATGGCTGGAATTTTCGAGTTTGGATTGATGGCTACAAAGTCACTACCAAACTGATCTCCCTCACCAATCTTGATCCGATAAGCGTCATAGCCTGCATCCACTCCCAGCTCTTTGAGTTCTTCAAGCATAATGGTAGCCTTGATCCCATTGGGTGTTGGAAGGGTATAGAGTTGGAAAGGTTGATCCCCTTTTGGAAGAGTTTGTTCAAAGCGGGCACCTGCTGTTGGTTGGTTCAAGCCACCCCAGGCTCCTCCCATTTGACTTGGTGCTTCCCATACTTCTGGTAATTGATAGTCTGACATCTTTCTTCTCCTTTATTTCGCTACTCCTAGCATATCAAATATTGGGCTCCCTTTCAAAGATCTGCTACGTGAACGCTACTTGACTTTTTTTGTCAAAATGATAGTATAGAAAAAATACAATTTTAAGGAGAAAACCATGTCCACGATCGATTTTCATAGTTTGGCAAAGATAGAACTTCACTGTCACTTAGACGGTTCCTTGTCGCTTCCGATCATTCGCCAGCTGGCAGCCATGGCCAATATTGACCTACCTGCTAGTGATGAGGAGCTCAAGCACCATGTCACTGCGCCTGCCCACTGTGAGAATCTTTTGGACTATTTGGAAGCCTTTGACTACATTCGACCCCTTCTTCAAACCAAGAAAGCCTTGACGCTTGCTGCTTACGATGTGGCCAAGCAAGCTGCTCTAGAAAACGTCGTCTACATCGAAGTCCGCTTCGCACCAGAATTGTCCATGGACCAAGGACTCACCGTCCCAGAAACCATCGATGCTGTCTGCGATGGTCTGCGCCAAGCCCAGAATGAATTTGGCATTGTTGCAAAAGCCTTGGTCTGTGGCATGCGCCAGTCAGATCAAGAAGTCACATCTCGCATTCTTGCAGAAGCCAACCAAGTTAGTGATCAGGATTTTGTTGGTTTTGACTTTGCCGGGGATGAGCACAACTACTCTCCAGAAGATATTCGACCTCTAATTGAGCAAGTCAAGAGTTACCATCGGCCCATGACGCTTCATGCAGGTGAGTGTCATTGCCCACACTTTGTTGCCCAATCGATTGCATTTGGTATCAAACGCAATGGCCACGTAACAGCTCTGTCTCATGAACCTACCTTACTCCAATCCTTTATTGAAAATGGGGTTACTGGTGAACTTTGCTTGACAAGTAACCTCCAAACCAAGGCTGCTGCCACTATGGAAGACTTTCCTTACCTCAAGATGAAAGAAGCTCAAGCCCATATCAGTATCAACACAGATAACCGAACCGTTTCTGATACAGATTTGACCAAGGAATATGAACTCTACCATCGCCACTTCCATACAACGCCAGCTGACTTTTACCAGCATAATATCGATGCCATCCAGGCTTCCTTTGCCAGTAAGGAAGAAAAGCAAGAACTCCTTAGCAAACTAGAAAAAGCCTACGCGGACTATCTATAAATGAAAAAACTAGCGCCTGATGAAAGGGCTAGTTTTCTGTTTTATTTCGATACGGATTCATACACGGCCATATCCTGTGGAGTCAATAAGCCAGTGTAAAAGCCATCAACATTGATCGCAGCATACTTAGTTAGGCTCTCATAGGTTTGAATGGTATGAACATAGACCCGTTTTCCAAGTTTATGTACCTGTTCGATAAACTTAGGAGTTAAGCGAGAATCGTCGATAGGGACGGTCACCGCCTCGATTTCCTTGTGCTTGGCGATAAAATCCAGCACTTCTTCTCCACTATCTGGTGAGGCGTAGAGCGTATAGATCACGTGCTTGAAAGGATAAATAGATTCGATTTCTCCGAACATCTCTTGATGATAAATTTGTGGAATCACACGATCCAATAGTTCTTTGTCTCGCTTGTTTGCTTCTGAAACAAGTTCTTTAAATTGTGTAATCCTATCTTCCTTAGAGATTTCCATCGATTTGATATCTGTCACCAACACCATATCTCGATTAATTATCATTTGATCAAACACATCCCCTATTAACATGGTCGTAAAGCGACTTGGTGTTTCTGGGGAACCATAACCCTGAAATTTCTTCCATTCCTTAGAAGAAGGTGCGACATCATCTTTGTTTCCAAAATGGTACCAATCATGAACTGCAGCTAATTTCTTGTCACTAGTCAAATTAAAATCCATTTCAAACAAGCGATGGCCGAGATTGTAATTTTGCCGTAAAGCCTCTAAGGAATTGGTATACTTCGTATTGTACTCCTTCTCCCGGACCGTCCCTCCAGCGTGGGCTATTAGTCTTGGAGAACCCCTTAGCCAATCTTTCTTATTAACCTTGGTGTACTGCACGAAACCATATTGGTTAGACAGCTGGCCATTGGTCAAACGTTCAAGTGTTTCCTTATCCACATAGGTTTTCTTCCAGAAAGTTGTCTCTTGATGGGCTTTAAAGCGATAATGATTTTTATCAAATACCTTTGTTTTTGCGTTCCACTGGATGTCAATGATTACATTGGCATCTTTTTTACGAAATCCTGTCTTCGTTTTGGTATAGCCAGCCTCTAGTAGAGTCTCTTCTACTGGGTACAGGCCCGATGTTAATAGGTTGGTCCGTACGTAGTAAAAGCTGATCATGCCAAACAATAAAAACAATCCGACCACTAACATAGTCGGATAGAGCCATCTAAATCGTCTGCGTCTGTTTTTATCTCCCCATTTCAATTGATCAATCGTCTCCTTTTAATCCTTCCACAAATCCATGGCCTTCAAGAAATCGTCTGAAACCGTTACATTGCGTGGGTTGGCTTGCTCGCGTTCTTGTAGTTTCGCCTCTACTTGGGCCAGGCTGTTGATGCCTTCACTGCGCCAGTTTCGCAAAATGGCTTGTATATATTTCCAGTGAGGCTTGCCGTTAAAGACAGCTTCTCGTAGGGCTGCCTTGATCACATCTGGATCTGTCTGATCCTCTCGCACGGTCTTGGTCAGGTCTTCAATCTCAAAAGGCGTCAAGAGTCGTCCCAGTTCTTGTTGGAAAGTTTCCACCAAGTCCTTGATGACATTTCCCTTAGCAGGCGCGCTTTGTGCCTTCCCTTGGGATTGGGCTTCTAAAATCTCATCCAAGCGCTCCAGGGCAATGGTCGCATCAAAGATGGCTTCAATCTCGCCATTGAGCTCAATGGTCCGGTACTGAAGGAGTCCCTTGGTGGTCAAATTGGACATAATCCGATTGACTTCTGTCACAGTTTTTCCTAGATGACTAGCAATCTGATTGGGAGTTAAGGCCTCGTGGCCGGTCGTATTTTGAAGGAAGAAAAACTGCCAAACCAAGTAATCATCTGCTTGGTCAAACAATTCATGATAATGAAAAAGCAAGGCACTTGGAAGAACCAAGTTGCCATACTTAAATGCTTGTGAATATGTCATAATTCCCCTTTATAGGTAACCATAAAATGAAATATCTTTTTCCAATTCTTCCAAGCGGTAAGGTGTTTCTTGATAAACCGCATAGTTGATCCAATTACTAAAGAAGGTCGTCGCAGCTAGATTCCAACGAATGCGAGGCTCTGTATTAGCGTCATCCCCATCAAAATAATTCTTAGGGACGTCTGGATCCAAGCCTGCCTTGACATCTCGGTGGTATTCTTTTGCCAGCGTGTCGCGATCATACTCCAGATGGCCAAAGCTATAGACCTCACGCATATCTGGACTGGCAATGATGGAAAGCCCAACTTCATTTCCTTGAGCGATCACTTGAAGATTGCTCTTTTCAAGGACTTCCTTCAAAGGAATATCTGTATAACGAGAATGAGGGGCAAGGAAGCGATCGTCAAAGCCTCTCATGAGCAGACTATCGGGACGCACCACTGCTTGATCATAGATACCCGATAGCTTGTCACAGAGCTCTACTTTTTGAATCCCGTAACGGTGGTACAGTCCAGCCTGCGCTCCCCAACAAAGGTGCAAGGTCGAAAAGACATGCCGTTTAGACCATTCAAAAACCTGGGTCAATTCTTCCCAGTAGTCTACTTCCTCAAAGTCCATCTTTTCGACAGGTGCTCCTGTCACAATCAAGCCGTCATAGTAATTATCCTTGATATCCTCAAAGGTCTTGTAGAAGCTCTCCAAATGCTCAGCCGCTGTATTCTTGGATTCATGGCTCGCCATGTAGAGGAAATCTACATTGATCTGCAAGGGCGTATTGGCAAGGAGCCGTAAGAGCTGGGTTTCTGTCGCAACCTTGGTCGGCATCAGATTAAGAATGAGAACATTCATCGGCCGAATATCCTGGTGAGTCGCCCGAACATCATCCATGACAAAAATATTTTCTGAACGAAGGATATCGACTGCTGGTAATTTTTTATCTAGAGTAATTGGCATAAAAAGCTCCCATCTTACAAGTTCTTAACTAACATTATATGATAGGAGCTTATAGTTTTCAATTATGGTTTTTCTGTAGCCAGTTATAGTATTAGACTATATTAGTAATGCATCAAGACTTTGTAGTCGTAATCGCCGATCGCTTCGCGACCTTTCAATTCATCCAACTCGATCAAGAAGGCACATCCTGCAACAACTCCACCGAGTTTTTCGATCATTTCGATGGTTGCTTTCACCGTACCACCAGTCGCCAAGAGGTCATCAACGATAAGGACGCGTTGACCTGGTTTGATGGCATCTGCGTGCATGCAGAGGGTATCGACACCATATTCTTTTTCGTAGTCAGCTGAGATGACTTCACGTGGCAATTTACCAGGCTTACGAACCGGCGCAAATCCAATTCCCAACTCAAAAGCGACCGGACATCCAACGATGAACCCACGCGCTTCAGGACCAACGATCATGTCAATTTTCTTATCCGTTGCGTATTGAACGATTTCACGAATCGCATAACTATAAGCATTGCCATCTGCCATCAAAGGGCTGATATCACGGAAGGTAATTCCTTCTTGCGGATAATTTTCAATGCTTGCAATGTAATCTTTTAAATTCATGGTTAACTTTCTTTCATAAAAAATTTTTTACATTTCATTATATCATGAATTCTACTAACTTGCATCATTTTTTGCCAAATCATTTTCCCAAATTCCCGCGTTAAAACCAAAAATCCCACATCCGAAAAATGATGTGGGATTGGAATTTGAAACATGCTTACTATTCTTCTACCAATTTATCGTACTCGATTTTCATATTTCCCAAGTTTTTCAGGGAATAACGGGAACTTCCATTCTTGAACCAGGTACCAAGGATGTATTGCTCGGCCACTTTCTTACTTTGCTTTTTCAACCACGCACGGTCTTTGCCGTAGTTGGCAAGTTTTTGTATAAAATCACTCCCTTCTACTTCTTTATCATCCGCATAAAGATAGACTTCTTCTTGAATCAATGCTCTTTTTTTAGAATTGTATTTGAACATCATACGAACCGATACATTTTCTCTTAACTGATATTTATACCTATAAACCCATTTCGAACTGTCTCGAAACATCATGACGGACAGGTCTTCCTGACCACCAACGATTTTATCTGAATAGGGTAGATTTGAAATCCCTCATCTTCTTTCTAGATACCATCATTTCCTATCGTTTCTGTAAAGGGCTTAAACATTACATAGCGTATCCATCCACCATTTTCAGAGTAAACAATCTCCTCCATGGGATTTTTTAGGCTCAGGTAGATTCCCAAACAATAAAGGCAAAAAAGTAGGATAGGAGTGAGCCATAGAAAATATTTTAGATGTCTTTTCATGAGGCCTGACCTGTCAGGTAGTCGTAGATTTCACGAACCGTTCCAAGGGCCATCAACTCCTGTTCTTTAACGGTTTGTTTGAGGTTTTGGTAGATGCTACTTTCTGCGATTTCGCGTTTTTCTGCTTCTTTATTAACCTTCATGATGCCATTTTCAATGGTCACGAAGCCCAGCTCTTGGAAGATCTGAATCATTTTGACCAAGAGGATCTGCTGGATATTGAGATAGGCCGCTAGGTCTTTGAGTTTGTAGCGGACATCGAATTCCGGGTACTGGTAGATGGTCTTATAGAGCTTGGCATACTGATCCCTGCTACCGTATCCTGTCAGATAGTAGGCTTTGGCGATCTCATTTTTAAAATAAACGGCCTGAAAATCATGCTCTTGGAAGATTTGTCGTAGTTGCTCTAAATCCTCAGGGATATTTCCAACTACAACAGAGGATGCCCCTGTCAGATCTGGCAGTTCTTTAGTAAAATCAAGAATGGGAACACCTGCGGGGAGGCTGGCATTTTTAGAGCGGATATTAAAGAGCTGCACACCATCCACACGCGCATCAACCAGCATGAGCTGGAGGGTCGTTTGACCATTCCATTGGTTGACCGACAACTGCACAGCTAGCTCTAGGTCTTGCGCCTGTGCAAACTCTGCCTCTAAGCTTCCCAAGCCAAAGGCAACCACCTCAAAGGTCGCATCTTCTTGAGAAATTTTGAGTTTCAAGTGGGTATTGCCGGCTCCCATCGAGCGCGCCCCTTCTACCTTGAAATTACGGACCAGAAAGACCGGCTTTTTATTGTCCATGCCAAAAGGACTCAAGCGATCAAAGCTTTTCAAGGTCTCAAGCGTTAGTTCTGTTAGATGCAGTTCCTCGTCGATGGCTAAGCTAGACTTGCTGCTGAGATCAATCTCTTGCTCTCTAATGTAACCCGTAAGAGCCTGAGACAAGGCAGGAAGTTGGTCTGCCTCGAGCGTCATTCCTGCTGCACCAGCATGTCCGCCAAAGGCGACAAAGAGCGACCGGTGAGGATCGAGGGCCTCAAAAATATTGACCGACTCAGGACTGCGAGCGCTCCCTTTAGCTCGTCCATCTTCGATGCTTAAAACAACAACTGGCTGATGAAGCTCTTCTAATAGACGGCCGGCGACAATGCCAAGCACACCTGGATTCCAGCCTTCTTTGGCCAAGACCTGAGCGGACAAGCTTGGATCGACCATAGTTTTTGCTTCATCGTAGATGCTTTGGACGATCTCTTTTCGTTCTTCATTCTTTTGATGAATCATGAGGGCAATCTCGTGCGCCTCTTCATCGTCAAATCCTGTCAGGAGTTCAATGGCCGGATTGGGATCATCGAGGCGGCCAAGGGCATTGAGACGAGGAGCAATCTGAAAACCAACCGTTTCTTCATTGACATCCTCCGGACGAATCCCTGCGATCTCTAAGAGTTCCTGCAAGCCCATGCGCTGGGTATGTTGGAGAACACCCAGACCGAATTTGACCAGGATCCGATTCTCATCTGTCAGGCTCACCATGTCAGCAATGGTCCCAATTGCTACCAGGTCTAAGAGATCGACTGGTACTTCCTCTAAGAGGGCACAGGCCAACTTAAAGGCCACACCACATCCTGCTAGATAATGGAAGGGATAATCCGCATCTGGATGCTCGGGATGAATGATCGCATATGCATCCGGTAAAACCTCCGGCATAGAGTGGTGGTCGGTCACGATGACATCGACTCCCATTGCTTGGGCCATGGCAATGGCTTGATTACCCGCCACACCATTGTCCACCGTAACAATCAGGGAAATGCCTTGCTGCTCGATAAAGTATTTATAGACACTCTCATTGGGACCGTAGCCGTCTGTGAAGCGGTTGGGTAGGTAGACTTGCACCTCTGCTCCCATCTGCTCCAAGGTTTCCTTCATAATGGAGGCTGAGGTCATCCCGTCCGCATCATAGTCTCCGTAGATGAGGATCTGCTCATAATCTTCGATGGCCCGTCGGATGCGCTCCACTGCCTTGTCCATATCATGGAGCAAATAAGGGTCGTGAAGTTTCTCTAACTTGGGCTCTAAAAAGTCTTCTAAATCCTCTTTGGTCTGAATGCCACGCTCATACAGCAAGGTTGCTACGGACGCTTCCAGGCCTGCTTTTTTGGCAAGGGCTAAAAAGGCGTCATCTGCACTTGGCGAAGCTAACTGCCAATCGTATTTTGAAGTGATCATCTAGCTTTTGGTCTCCTCTTTTTCTTATCTGAATATTATATCATGAAAGGCTAAAATGGCGGGAAATAAAAGGTCAGGTAATAGTTGGAATATTTGAAAATACAAAATATTTAAAAATAGTTGCTATCGTATTACTTAGCTCTATCCCTATTCCCCCTTTTGTCAGTCAAATAGATAAGGCTGGGGACAAAAGTCCTAGCCTCTCAATTATTTTTGGATTGTTGAGCAAGACGCAGTGGTTGAGTGGGCTCTACTATGCTGATTTCATCAGCTTTTACAGCCCTACTCAACTGTGCGGAGGTGGGACGACGAAATCGAATTCTAACGAATTACCGATTTCTGTCCCACTCTCTTATTTCATATAAATCATCCCTGTACAGGCTTGCTCTGAAAGTTCGACAAAGCCTAAGGATTGGTAAAAGGCTAAATTTTTCTCGCTACGTTCTGTGACGAGGAGCCGTTGATAGACAGTGGGGAAGGTCGCTAAAGCCTCTTCTAAGAGTTTCTTTCCGATGCCTTGACGCTGGTGATCTGGTTGCACCAAGAGGTCCTGCACCAAAAGAACCGAGTGGCCATCTCCTACCAAGCGAATGTAGGCAACGAGCTCTTTCTCATCATAGACGGCCAACTGCCAGAGACTGGCTTTGACAGCTTCTTCCAGCATAGCTGGGTTGTTGGTATAATTGGTCCAGCCGACTGAGCTATAGAGTGCGAGTAAGTCTGCTAACGCTGGAATTTCTTGTTTGTAATGTACCATCTTAACTCCTTTTTAAGGTATAGTGCTGGAAGAAGGCGATATCCCGGTAAGGCGGCTCTTGGCAAACGGCCAGCTCCATCTTAAGCATAGACTCTCGCCAGCCTTCTTGGCCCTTGAAGCGATTGTCCTGCAAGGCATAAAAGACTCGAATTCCCTGATAGTCCTGAACTTTGAGGGCTAGATCTTCTACTACTCTATCTAGATCATAGGCCTGTGCCAAACCCATGGAGTGAGTTTCCAAGTCCTGACCTGCTAAGAGATCAAGCGCCTTCTGAGGATCATTTTCAAAAACGACGGTCTGTAGGACGCGGCCAACCTCATTGTGCTTGACGATAGAGAGCAGGCCTCCTGGTTTCAAGAGACGAGTGAATGCCTTTAGAATCACCTTGCGATCCTCTACATACTCCAAGACATTGTGGCAGAGAATGACATCAAAGCTAGCATCCTCAAGACTTGCTAACTGATCCAGACTTCCGACCAGTTGCTGGTAGGGATGGTCCTGGGCCCGCAAGGCGACCATTTCTTCATTTGGTTCTACAGCAAGGACCTCATTGTCTTGCGCTAGGTGATTGGCTACAAGGCCAAAACCACTGCCAAAATCAAGGACTCGCTTGCCTTTGATGTCTTTTAATTGTGCAAAAAGGATATCATAATAGATCTGTCCCCAAGGTTGCCGGAGGTTTTCTAAATAGGCTTGAATATTCGCTGCCATCTATCTCCTCCTATTTGTAATTGAACATCTTGCAGGCTAGCTTGTCCGAGATGCGAGGGAAAAGGGTATAGAGCTTGTGGGTCAGGTTCAAAAGCCAAGGCAGATTGAGCTCACGTTTTGCTTTTCCAAAGTTTTTGACAATTTTCTTGGCTACAAAGTCCGGTTCCAAAATGTAGCGATCCACAGCTTTGACATAGCTTCCGTCTGGGTCTGCCTGATCAAAGAAAGTGGTCCGAATGGGGCCTGGATTGACCGTCGTCACATGGACACCAAAGGGCATGAGTTCTAACCGCAGGGCATTCGAGAAGCCAATGGCCGCAAACTTGGTGGCCGAATAAAGGCTGGATTTGGCAGTTGCGACGAGTCCCGCCATGCTGACGATGTTGACGATGTGCCCCTTGCCTGCTTCCTTCATGTGCGCACTCATCAAGCGTGAAAGCTGCATGAGGGCAAAGGTATTGACTTCAAACATAGCATGAATTTGCTCATTGGTAATCTGGTCAAACTCTTCAAAGATCCCATAGCCTGCATTGTTGACCAAGATATCGATCTGCCCGTAGCGCTGATAGAGCTCTTCTACCAAATCTTGGACAGCTGAGGAATCAGTGATATCGATCCCGATGCATTCAGCTTGAGGATGACTGGCATAGAGTTGTTCCAGTTTTTCTTGATTTCTACCTAGGAGAATCAGCCGGTCTTCAGGGAGGAGCTTGACCATTTCTTGGGCCAAGCCTCCACTTGCTCCTGTTATGAGAATGGTTCGCATCTTAGATCTCCACTTCTTCCAAATCTTTGACGACATAGACATTTTCAAAAATGCTGGACGCATCCTTGCGCAATTGGCTGATGTCTTTTGATAAGAAGCGGGCACTGATATGGTTGAGAAGAAGGCGCTTGGCTCCAGCTTCACGCGCTACTTCTGCCGCCTGCATATTTGTCGAGTGACCGTGTTTCTTAGCAATCTTCTCATCACCCTTGCCATAGGTAGACTCATGGACGAGGACATCCGCATTGACTCCAAGGCGGACGCTGGCATCAGTCTTTCTGGTATCTCCAAGGATCGTGATAATCTTACCAGGCCGAGGGGCTGAAATATAATCCGCTGCAATGATCTTAGTCCCATCTTCCAGGGTGACATCTTGTCCATTTTTGACCTGGCCAAAGAGCGGTCCAAATGGGACGCCCGCTGCCTTGAGCTTGTCTGCGTCGAGTGTCCCTTCCAAGTCCTTCTGCATGATCCGGTAACCCACACAGAAAATGGTGTGGTCCAAAGCTTCCGCATAAACCGTGAATTTATCGGTTTCTAAAATCTTACCCAGAGAATGTTCATCGAATTCATGAAAATGGATGCGGTAAGGCAGACGAGAGCCTGATACGCGAAGACTGGTCATGACAAAGGATTTGATGCCTGCTGGACCATAAATATCCAGATCTGTCTGCTCTTCATTGGCCTGGAAGGCCCGGCTAGAAAGGAAACCTGGCAAACCAAAAATATGGTCTCCGTGTAAGTGAGTGATAAAGATCTTGCTAACCTTTCGCGGACGAATGGTCGTTTCTAAAATTTGATTCTGTGTCGCTTCGCCACAATCAAAGAGCCAGACTTCATTGATCTCGTCCAGCAATTTGAGCGCCAAGCTCGATACATTACGGGCTTTTGAGGGTTGCCCAGCTCCCGTTCCTAAAAATTGAATGTCCATTGTCTACTTTCTATCTATATAAATCATGGCCGTCCTGTTTTCTGAACGGAAAGAAAGGTTGCCTGGGTAGGCTTGCGCTAGCTCGAGGAGTTCCTCTTGGTTATATCCTGACAGTTTCAAGCGTCCATCTTCCAAGGTCATCAAGTCAGTCAGGGCTGAGAGGACTTCTGTTTTGGTGACCACTTCTGGGCTAGCATCTTGCAAGCAGATCTTGCCATCTTTTTCAAAGACCAAGCAATGCGGAAAGATCTCTGCGATTTCAAATAAAATGGCGGGAGTGATAGCCTCTGCTGGATGTTCAGCAAAGACACAGGCTAGCTCTTCATTTACGTAAGCCAAGCCATAAGACTTCCCAGATAAGTTGAGGCGGATAAAAGGCTTCCGTTCGTCAAAGCTTTGCTGAACTGTGAATAAGTCAAATGCCCGGCTCAGGTCCAAGAAATAATCCATGGCCTCCTTGGGGCTCTTCTTTTGATAGAGCTCAGCAAAATAGGCGTTGATCACACTTGGGGGAGGCGTAATCACACGGAGACGCAATTCCTCAGGGATCGTGCTTAAAAGATTGGTCAGATAGACCCGATCGAGGCTGGTATAGCCTCCATATTTTATTGCTAAATCAACGTAATCCGTCATAAAATTCTTCCAACTTCCACTTATTTTTCTCTGCGATATAGCCCTGAATGACCTCGACGTCCTCTTCAAATTCGCGCTGGTCAATGATCGCAACTGTTTCTAGATCATGTGTCCGATAAGATTTTGAAAAGGGAACGCGAATGGTAAAGGGAACAAAGAGTTCTCTCAGTTTTTCTAGGAGCAAAGCCTGGAGATCTTCACGGGCTGTCTCAGAGCGCGCTGAAATCAAGCTAAAAGGTGTCTGGGTTGGTGTAAAGTCTGCTACTTTATCTGCTTTGTTGTAAAGCGTCAAGCGAGGGATCTCCAGCATATCCAGGTCCTTCATGATCGAAAGCACCGTCTTTTCATGCTCTTCATGATTGGGATCAGACGCATCGATGACATGGACCAGGAGGTCTACATTCTTACTTTCTTCCAGGGTCGACTTAAAGCTTGATACCAACTCTGTTGGTAGATCTTGGATAAAGCCAACCGTATCGGTCAGCGTCACTTGCAGATTGCCTGTTAGGTGGATGCTCTTGGTTGTGGCGTCCAAGGTCGCAAAGAGTTCATCGGCTTCATACTGACTCTTACTGGTCAACTGATTCATAATGGTCGACTTTCCTGCATTGGTATAGCCGATCAAACCAATCTTGAAAACAGGTGATTCCAAGCGTTTTTCACGAAGGGTTTCCCGGTTCTTTTCAACTGCCTTGAGCTGACGCTCGATATCTGTGATTTGATTGCGAACGCTCCGGCGATTCAACTCCAACTGACTTTCCCCTGGTCCACGAGAACCAATTCCCCCAGCCTGACGGCTGAGCATGATCCCTTGACCGACAAGGCGTGGCAAGAGGTATTTGAGCTGGGCCAAGTGCACCTGCAACTTGCCTTCATGACTCCTAGCCCGCATGGCAAAGATATCTAAAATCAACTGCATCCGGTCAATGACCTTGACCCCAAGGATTTCTTCTAAGTTGACATTTTGACGGGGGGTCAGGCGGTTATTGACCACTACCGTTGTAATCTCATCTGCTTCGACCATTTGTGCGATTTCTTCTAGTTTTCCTGAGCCGACAAAGGTCTTGGTGTCGTATTTCTCCCGTTTTTGTGTATAGGAGCCCCGGACATCTCCACCGGCTGTTTTAGCCAGACTTGCCAACTCCTCCATTGACATATCAAAATTGTCCATGCCTTGAAGTTCCACACCGACCAGAAGGATGCGTTCTTGTTTTTTTTCTGTTTCAATCATGCTGTAAAAACTCCTTTACATCTGCAAGAACCTGCTCCTTGAAGTGGGGGGCAGAAATGGCGTAGAAGGTCACTTCCATTCGATTTCGAAACCAGGTCAACTGCCGTTTGGCAAAGCGACGCGTATTGCGCTTGAGGATCTCACTGGCTTCCTCAAGGCTCTGCTCTCCCTTAAAGTAAGGAAAAAGTTCCTTGTAGCCAATGCCTTTAGCTGCCTGAACTTCCGGATGGTCATCATAGAGCCACCGAGCTTCATCCAGCAAGCCCTCCTCTAGCATGCGATCTACTCGGCGATTGATGCGATCATAGATCAAGGACCGTTCATCATCTAGACAGATGAGATAGGGTTCATAATCGGTCTCTTCGTTTGCTAAGTCCTGCCCAAAATGCGCAATTTCAAGAGCCCGCATGGCCCGACGGCGATTGAGCTGAGGAATCACAAGTCCTTGCTCCGCCACTCTTTGGTACAAGTCTTCATCCGACAGCAAGTCCAATTGAGCACGATAGACCAGAATCTCTTCATGAGGAACTTCACCACCTAGATGATAACCTTCGAGCAAACTTTGGATATAAAGACCCGTCCCACCTGCAATGATAGGAAGCTTGCCTCGAGCTGTGATATCCTCAATCGCAGTCTTAGCTTCTCTTACAAAATCAAAAGCCGAGTAAGACTCGGTCACCTCCCGCACATCGATCAAATGATGGGGAGCTGCGGCTTGCTCTTCTAGTGTCGCCTTGGCTGTTCCAATATCCAGCTTGCGATAGACTTGTTGACTATCGCCACTGATAATCTCACCATTGAGAGCTTGTGCTAAATCGATCGCAAGAGCTGTCTTTCCAACAGCAGTCGGTCCCACAATCACAATTATCTTGGTTTTCATCGTTTTTCCTTGCAAAATTCACGTTTTTTCGTTACCATATATTATAACATAAATATTTAAAGTTCAGAAAAGGAGAAATTCTCATGGCTAAAGGATTTGGTAAAGGTTTTGTTACTGGTGTTGCTGGTACAGTTGCTGCTGTCGCAGGTGCAGTTTACACATTCAAGAAGAAAGTAATCGAACCAGAAGAACAAAAAGCAGCTTTCATCGAAGAAAACCGCAAAAAAGCAGCACGTCGCCGTGTCTCACACTAATCATTCAAAAAGCTCCGGGAAACCGGAGCTTTTTTTGTATCTGTTAGTTGCTTTTACATTTTAATAAGTCAGTCGAAATATCCAATGAATTAGTCAAGTAATCCCACAATTCTCTATGTCATCATTTACATATTTTTCTTTCCGCAGTGACAAAAGTACCTGAAACAGGAGCTGTTTCAGGTACTCGGAATTATTGAGACCCTAGGCTCAATAATTAGCTATGGAACTTCGTAGAAGTTCGCTAGCGTCCGCCGTCACCTAAGGAAAGATAAAATATAAAGAATGAATTCACCGTTCTTTGATCATCTTCGTTGCGATCTCCAAGAGTTCGACTCCCATCTGAAAATGCTCGTCTAATAAATCATAGACGGCATCTTCGGACAAGACACCACATGGTAGATCTGCTGGAAAGTCAGCTTGATTGGACAAGTCCAAATCATCAAAATAGGCCTGACTACTATAATAATCGCGCAGTTGGATATAGCTTTCTTGATGCTCTCTTAGCTGATCCACTGCTTTTTTGGTTTCTTCCAAAGTTTTGGCATAGTCATTCAAATAACCTTCCATTCTTTGGATCCGTTCGATGTTTTCCTGTGCAATTGCCATGATTTACTCCACTTTCACCACTTCTAGATGGGGGCCACCTAGAAGCACGAGATATTTTTCTACTTGCTCTTTGCCATAAGAACGACGAAGAGCTTCTGCATAGAGATCGAGCTGATCCCGGTAGCGTTCGACCAATTGGCTAGGAACCTTGTAGTGATCCGTCTTATAATCAAAGAGCAGGATCCGGTCTTCTAGCACCACGTAACCATCCAAGATCCCCCGCACGACGAAGTCCTCACCACTGGCTGGATCTTTCTTCAGCATGGCAAAGGGAGCTTCGCGACGGACTCGAGAGGCTTCTTTTTGAAGCAAGGTCCCCAAAGGGGTCTCATAGAAAGCCAGGATGGCCTCTAGCTTGATGCGGGCTTTGACCGCTGGCTCTGCTTTAACTTGCTCCAAGGCTTGACGCAGCGTATCCAGCGTGATTTCTTCTTCAAGAGGCACGCGCTGCATGAGTTCATGGACAGCACTACCGACCTGGGCTCCTGTCACGGCTTTTTCTTGACCAAAAGTTGGAAGCTCAAAGTCAGGTGTCACAGTCTTTGCATCCATGATCTGGACGCCATTGGCATCCATGACCGGCTCGTAGAATTTCTTGATCTGACTAGGTGTACGGACACTTGGCAAATGAATGGCCGGAGCATAGAGCTGATTGAGCCGATCAACATTTTCCAAGATATCCAAGGCCCGACGAATATCCTCTGACTGACGGACATCCTTGAGCTGATCCAGGCGGGAATCCTTCTCCTTCTCTAGTGGTTCCAACTGGTCTGGTGTCAGGTCTTCATCTGTCACAAAACGCGTGTCATAGGCCAGGGTATTCTTGGTAAACACATCTTGAATCGCAAAGAGCCAGTCCTGATAAGAGGTCCATGCTTTTCGTTTTTCCGGATCCAATTTGCCATTGCGACTGGTCCCCCAATCGGTATCACGCATTTTTTCTTCACTGCCTTTTCCGACCAGATAGAGCTTGAGCTCAGCCCGTGTCATCGCAACATATAGAAGACGCATCTGCTCAGAAATTGTGGCCAACTTTGTTTCTTCCACGTTCCGTTGGTAGCAAGGCGTTTCGATCTGCAGACGAATAGTCTCTGGAGCAGCTGGATTCTCTGTCTCAACCGGCAGGTTCGCAACATATTTAAAGCCAATCCCTTTTTGACGACTGAGGATAATCGGTCCCGATTGATCCTTACGGTTAAAGGCCTTGTCCATATTGAGAATAAAGACATACTTGAATTCCAGCCCCTTACTCTTATGGACGGTCATGAGCTGGACGGCATCTTTTGGAGCCGCAAGAGGGACGCTAGCCAAATCGTGTTCATTTTCGATCACCTTGTCAATCATGGCAATGAAGCGCGACAAGCCCTTAAAGCTGGCCTTCTCATAATCATTGGCCCGAAGCGTCAAGGCATAGAGATTGGCCTGGCGCTGGGCCCCATTTGGAAGGGCGCCGACATAGTCATAGTAATAGCGATCCTCATAGATTTTCCACAGCAAATCATAGAGCGAATGGGTCTTGGCAACAGCCCGCCAAGTAGATAAAACTTTGAGGAAGTTCTCGATTTTAGCTGAGAGCTTGGCATCGATCAACCGTGCCTGCTCTGCAGTCTTTTCAAGGGCTAACTGGACCTTGTGGTAGAAGGCCACTTGCTTTTGCTCTGGAAGCATCTGCAAGGAAATCCGTGCCAATTCATCCTCATCAAAGTCAAACATGGGGGATTTCATGAGAGCAACCAAGGGATAATCATGCAAGGGATTGTTGATGGTCCGCAAGGTATCCAACATGACCATCACTTCCAGTGACTCAAGATAATGCGCCTGTCCGCTATCTGCCACAATCGGAATATGGTACTGGTCAAAGGATTCCAGAATCGCATCATTTCGCGTTCGAGTCGCCGTTAAGAGGGTGATCTCTTTAAAGGGCACTTTTTCTACCCGATGGAGACGTAAAATTTCTTTGATGACCAGGAGAATTTCTCCCTTGGAAATCGTCTCGACACCAAGGGTAGCTTCCTCGTCTTCAGTCTTTTCTTCCTGGTCTTGGCTGCCATCATAGAGCAAAAATTCTGCCCGATGTTGTGGCAAGGCCATCCGCTGCTTGTCGCTTCCTGCAACCAGATAGTGGGTTTGATTGTAGTCAATCTCGCCCACCTCTTCATCCATCAAATGGCGAAAGACATCATTGGTCGCGTCCAATACCTCCACATGACTACGGAAATTTTCCTTGAGGAGGATCAACCGCCCTTTCGCCCCTTCTTCTTGGTAGGCCTTAAATTTATCATTAAAAATCTGTGGATCTGCCTGACGGAAGCGGTAAATGGATTGCTTGATATCTCCCACCATGAAGCGATTGTGGCCATTTGACAGCAAGTCCAACATCCGCTCTTGGGTGTGGTTGGTATCCTGGTACTCATCGACCATGACCTCATGATAGCGCTCTTGATAGGCTTGTCTCACTTCTGGGAATTGCTCTAAAATTTGAATGGCAAAATGACTGATATCCCCAAATTCATAAGCTTTTTCTTGGATTTTTCGCTCCAAGTAAGCGCGAGCAAAGTCTCTGATAAAGTCCCGCAGCAAGGAGAGCATGGGGCCTTCTTCTTGGTGGAAGGTTTGTTGAAATTCCAGCTGATAGAGCTGATTTTCCAAGTCTCTGAGGCGATTGATATGTATGGTTTTATCCTGGTTATAGGCTGTGACTAACTCTTTCAACTCTTCCTTACGGGCTCTGTTGGTCAAAGCTCCCCCATTTGAAGCCCGACTAATCGCGACGACAGCTTTTAGGACAGAGGTCAGTTGCTTTTTATTGGTGCGACCTGTCAGGCTTCCAATCTGATCGAGCACCTCTTCTACAGCTTCCAAATATTTGGCCTTACCAAATGCTTGGCCCTCATTGGACAAATGAAAGGCAAAAAAGCTTTCTGCCTCATAGAGGGCCTGCTGGATGCTCTCCATCAGAGTAGCTTCCACCTGGTCAAAATCGGTCTCTTCATAACCTTTTAGGAAATGCTCTTCCAGCCATTTCTCCGGATCACTGGTCGACTGAAGAAAGTCATAGATCTGGTAGATCTGTTCTTTAAACAAGGTCAAATTTTTGCGCTGCCCCGTGAAATTCTTGACCATCTGCACAAAGGCTTCTTGGTTTTCCCCCTGGTAATAGCGGTCAAAAACAGCTTGAAAGACTTCATTTTGTAAGAGGCGTTGCTCACTGGCGTTTTGTAAAATGCGAAACTGGGGTGCCAACCCAAGCAAATAGCCATAGCGCGTTAGGACCTTTTGGGTAAAGGAGTCCATGGTTCCGATATCGCTGGTGGCGACATCTGCGATTTGACGGGCCAGGTGTTGCTTGAGCTCTGGATCATCGCTCGCTTGCAGGGCTTTTCCAAGTTCACTTTCCAAACGATCCTTGAGCTCTCCTGCTGCCTTGACCGTAAAGGTCGAGATAAAGAGTTCCTTAATCGAGATGCCTCGCTGGATCTGATCCAAAATCCTTTGCACCATGACAAAGGTCTTTCCTGATCCAGCAGAGGCTGACACCAGGATATTGGTCCCCGAACTATAGATGGCATCGATCTGTTCTGGTGTTCGCTTTTGCTCTTTGGTAGAAGCTGCCTCTTGGGCCTGAAGGGCCTTGATTTCTTCTCTTGTCAAAAATGCTTGTTTGATCATTTGTTCAAGACCTCCTTCATCTTCTCGATCCAAGCGGCTTTCACCTTTTCACCGCGTATTCCTTTTTGGTCTAGTTTGGTCAAGAATCGTGCCTGACCTAGGTGACGATCGGCTTCAAATCCTGTGATGGATTTAAACTGCTCCACATATGGTGCGATATTGCGCCCATTTTCACTATAGGGATTGATGGCAAATTGCCCCTTGAGGATCCCTTCTGCTGCTGTTTTATAGAGATAAGCGTTGTACAAGAGGAGCAGGTCCAGTTCTTCCTTACTCAGCATCATGGCCTTGTTCTTATCATAAGCCTCGCCTAGATAAGGCGCCTGATCTGCCATAAAGAGCCCCTTGTACTGTTGACTTTTCATGGTTTGATTGATGGCATCCTCTACTGTCTTGGTCTTTTTCAGATCCACTACAGGATCTCCCATTTCCAAATACATGGCTCCGAAAATCCCCTGCTCCTCTTGGTATTCCTTCAAATCCTGAATCGCAGAAAGATAGGTCGGCAATTGAGAATTCAGTCCATTAAAGAACTTGTCATAGTGAAATTGTGTCAGACTGGACTTGTAGTCCACGACTCCGAGGGCTCCCCGATCCCTCAATTGATCAATGCGATCCACCTTGCCTCGTAGCTGCAGGAGACGGCCATCAGACAATGGATAAGAGGTGTGGGCACTTCCACCAAAGAGGGTCTCCTCACCGATGGTCTCGATACCATTTTGCTGGGCGAGGACACGCCCCGTTGTTTTCGCGGTATCAAGAAGCAAGTTGCGAATAAACTCGGTCTCTCCATTTTCTCCATACAATTGCTGAAACTCTGCTTCTTGGCTGGTTTCTCGAATCGCCTCGTTTAAACGCCGATCAAAAGCTTGATCGGAGCTGTCTTTTAAGACTTTTTCAAAGATTCGGTGCAGGAAATTCCCATGACTGCGGGCATCTGGCCGGATGGTTTCATCCTCTTGTAAGCCCAAGACATAGCGCAGATAAAAGGCATACTGGTGCTTGTAGTATTCATTCAAGGCAGAAGCGGATAAGGTCAAGGCTTTGCCCTCTGGATAGAGCGCTTGAAGCGTATCCGACTGAAGCTGACGGCTCTTTAATTCCGTTGAAATCTGAGGAATCTGGATGCCTTCAGCGGCTAATTTCTTGCGCAAGACCCGTACCGCAACACCCCAAAAGCTGGCTTCTTCAGGAGACAACTCACTCGTAATCTCTTCTTGATGGAGTTCGATCACGCGCGCTAAGAGGGCTCGGTAGGTCCCGATATCATCACTCGAGGCTTGGGCTTGTTTGGTCGTCCACTCGATGGCAATGGGCTCCTTGGCCAATTCTACAAGGTAAGGAGAGACACTATCTTCCATTTCATTGACCAAGCTAGGGGCCGATAGAACCAGTTGGTTGGTCGCCGCATTGAGGAGCGAAACTGCCACAAAGCGATTTTTCTTGAGATTTTCGCTGGTCACCACCTGGAGCTCTGCTCCTTCTTGAGTGGCCTCATTCAGCTGCTGGCGCTCTTCTTCACTGAGTAGAGAGGTGTTCTGAGCAATCTTTGGAAAACGCTCCTGGGTCAGCCCGATCGCGTAGACATAAGGCGCTGTCAAGGGTTCAATCAAGTCATAGGACTGAACCGTCACCACATCGACCGTAGCAGGAACTGTCCGGTATTGAGACAATTGCATCCCCGATAAAAGGAGGGCCAAAAAGTCATCCACTGTCAGCTCTTGGTCCTCAAAGACCACGTTCAACTCCTCTAAGACATGGAGAAAGGCCTTCCAGACCTGGTCATAGCGCTCCTGCTCTTCCAAGGCTAGATCCTTGATCAAAGCTTGTAGATTCAGAGAAAGCTGGGCCTCTTGCAGAAACTCTGTAAAGGCGGTTAAGAGATGGGTCACCTTTTGTTTGCGCTGTGAAAAGAAGGGAGCTAGAGGTTCTACGACGCGTTCCCGGAGGGCATTGAGCTCCTCTAGATTGAACTTACCCTGACGATTGCTAGTAAAAGGCTTGTGAAATTTTGTAGCACCTTTTACTTCCGCAAAACGAAGATATTGCTCAAAAGCATCGACTTCTGCTTGCGTCAGATCACTATAGAGACTCGTTTTTAACAAGTTGATGACATCTTCTGTCTGGTAATTGAACTGCTTGATCCGACCTAATGATTCAATGACCTGAATCAAGGGATGGTGGACCATAGCTTCACTTCGTCCCAAGTAAAAGGGAATCTGATACTGATCAAAAATGGTCTTGAGCTGCAGTTGATAAGCTTCTACATCGCCTAACAAGACCCGAATATCCCGATAGCGTGCCCCATCATGAAGACGCTGACGGATGGATTTAGCGACATATTCCAACTCTTCTTTTTGCGTGTTGGTTTGCCAGAGTTGAATCGCTGTTCGATCTTGGTCCCCTATCTCATCTTCCACTTGTGAAAAATCGTAGCGCGCTTCTAGCATGCGGGTAATGCGACTAAAGGAGTCTTCGATCGCTTGCCCACAATACTGTGGCTGAACCTGAAAAGTCTTAGCCAGCTGGAGGAGAAAGTCAACACTGGCCTGATAGAGATTGCCCTCTCTGAAGCTTGCTCGATAGGCTTTTTCACTGGCATAGACCCCGATGACAATCTCCACTCCTTTTTGGTGAAGGAGACTAATCAAGGCCTCTTCTTCTGCAGAAAAACGCGTGAAGCCATCGACGACGATCGCCACATCCTTTAATTGCTCTTCCAGCTGCCCTTCTTCAACCTGGTTGAAGAAAAAGGCCATCTTGGACTGGGATTCATACTGATGCTTGACCAGCATCTCAGAGACTGCTTCAAAAATCGCCAAGAGGTCCTCTCTTTTTTCAGCTTCCTCGAGCAACTCCAAATCGGTAAAATCCATCTGTGCTGTCTGCAATTCATGATAGAGCTGGACCAGTTGCTGGATAAACTGAGGATCCTTGCGCAGGGCCCCGTAAACTTTGAGATCCTGCTCCTTCATCTGGGAAAGAGCTTTAAAAAATAGCATGCCGAGACCGATATCATCCAAGGGTTGCTCCTCAAAAACCTGATTCAGGATGAAATAACGAGCCATTTGGGCAAAGCGCGTGACGGTAATAGCAAAAGAAGCCTGACCTTCTAAATAGGACAAGACCTTGGCTTCTTTTTCAAAGGAAAGAGAGTTGGGTGCAATGTAAAACACACGCTTGCCCTGTTCTACTAACCCTACGGCTTCTTGTGTCAGGACCTGGGTCAAGGGGGTCCGAACATCCGTATAGAGTAATTTCATCCGATCCGTTCTCCTTTTGGCATTTTCTTGAGAGCTTGTTATCTTTTTATTATATCATTTTCACAGGAGGGACTAAAGCAAGAAGTCATGCTCCTCTTGGCCCAATTTTAGGACATTTGTGCTACAATAAAAGCTGAAGAGACAGAAAGGATACCACCTATGACCAGCATTTATGATTTTTCTTTAGAAAACCAACAAGGAGAGGAAATTCCCCTTTCTCACTACCAAGGTAAGGTTCTTATCGTGGTCAATACGGCGACAGGTTGTGGCCTAACCCCGCAATACCAAGGACTGCAAGATCTCTACCTAAGCTACCAGGAAAAGGGGCTTGAAATCCTAGACATTCCCTGTAACCAATTCATGGGGCAGGCACCAGGAACGGCAGAAGAAATCAATAGCTTCTGCAGCCTCAACTACCAGACCACCTTCCCACGATTCGCCAAAGCCAAGGTCAATGGCAAAGAAGCCCTTCCTCTCTATGACTGGCTTAAAAGCCAAGCAGCCGGACCACTTGGCAAACGCATCGAATGGAACTTCGCAAAATTTGTCATCGACCAACAAGGCCAAGTCACCCAACGTTTCTCCTCCAAAACAGAGCCAGCTGCCATGGAAGAATTGATCCAAGAATTGCTTGAAAAATAAGCAAAAAGCCTGAAAGTGAAGTCAGGCTTTTTGATGAATGACTATTTATTTTCGAAACTTTCCGCTGTGAGAAAAGTGCCTGAAACAATAACGTTTCAGGCACTCGGAATTATTGAGACCTTAGGCTCAATAATTAGTCATGGAACTTCGTAGAAGTTCGCTGACGTCCGTACTCACCTAAGGAAAGTTTCTAAGAAGTCATTATCCATAAGCCAAAAAAGCCTGAGCCAATGCTCAAGCTTTTTTTCTTTAATCAATTTCAAGTCCACCGGTGTAGAGGCGGTAATAGGTGCCACGTTCTGCCATCAAGGAAGCATGGTTGCCTCGTTCGATGATACGTCCGTGGTCCATCACCATGATCACATCGGAATTGACAATTGTCGATAGACGGTGGGCAATGACAAAGACTGTCCGGCCTTCCATCAAGCGGTCCATCCCTTCTTGCACCATCTTCTCTGTCCGTGAGTCAATAGAAGACGTCGCTTCGTCCAGAATCAAAACAGGCGCATTGGCTAGGGCTGCACGGGCAATGGCGATCAATTGTCGTTGACCATTAGATAGGCCAGCCCCATCATCTGTCAAGACTGTCTCATAGCCCTGATCCAAGTGCTTGACAAAGGAATCCACATTAGCAATCCGAGCTGCTTCAAGGATTTCTTCCCGTGTTGCATCAGCACGGCCATAAGCGATGTTTTCCGCAATCGTACCAGTGAATAAGTGGGTATCTTGAAGAACGATTCCGAGGGAACGACGAAGAGAATCTTTCTCGATCAATTTAATATCGATCCCATCATAGGTGATCATTCCAGACTGAATATCATAGAAGCGGTTGATCAAGTTGGTGATGGTTGTTTTTCCTGCACCAGTCGCTCCGACAAAGGCCACTTTTTGCCCCTTATCCGCGTACAAGTTGATGCCATGAAGGATTTGTTTCTTCCCATCATAAGAGAAATCAACATCATCAAAGACCACATTTCCGACCATCTTCACAAGCTGGTAATCTCCATTTGGACGAGGGTGTTTCCAAGCCCATTTGTTGGTTTTCTGATCGGTTTCGACCATTTCTCCATCGACTAGTTCATAATTGACCAGCGTCACTTTTCCTTGGTCGACTTCTTCTTCTTCGTCCAAGAGATCAAAAACACGATCTCCACCAGCCAAGGCCATGAGGACAAAGTTCAATTGTTGAGAAACTTGGGCAATGGGACCTGTGAAGGAACGGTTCAATTGCAGAAAGGCCATGAGACCACCAATGGTTAAACCACCGACGCCGTTTAGCGCAAAGAGGCCCCCGATCAAGGCTGTCAGAACAAAGGAAACATTTCCCAAGTTCCCAAGAATTGGCATGAGGACATTGGCATAGCGGTTGGCCTGGTACGAAGACTCAAAGAGTTGGTCATTGATCCGATCAAAATCCTCAATGCTTTCTCTTTCATGCACAAAGGCCTTGACCACTTTTTGACCAGACATCATTTCTTCAATAAAGCCGTTCTCAATCCCCAAGTTCTTTTGTTGGGCGCCAAAGTAACGACCTGATTTACCAGAAACATCCTTGATGATAAAGACCATGACGATAACCATGAAAAGAACAATCAAGAACAGGAGTGGACTAACCGTCAGCATGGTAATCGTTACCCCAAGGATGGTAATCGCTGAGGATAAGAGTTGAGGAATGGATTGTTCAATCGCTTGGCGAAGGGCATCAATATCATTGGTATAGATAGACATGATGTCCCCATGTTGGTGGGTGTCAAAGTAACGTACCGGCAGTTTTTGCATGCGAGCAAACAACTGATTTCGAAGACTTCTAAGTGAATCTTGTGAAACGGTCGCCATAATCAAGGTAAAGCCATAGTTAGCAAGTACCCCGATCAAACAGATCAAACCAACCCGTGTCAAGAAGGACAAGAGCGGTCCAAAATCATGGCTGTTGCTTGTCAGCATGGGCTCCACATAGACATCGACCAAGGACTGAATCGAAGCTGTCACATTGACCGTCGCAAGAGACGATAGAATGATTAAGATAAAGGAAACAATCAAGGATAGCTTGTAGTTTTTCCAAAGGAAGTCGAGCAGGCGAAGGATAGAGCCTAGATTTGCTTTTTTCTTAGTTTTCATCTGCTTCTCCTTTCCCTTGTGTTTGCATTTCATATACTTCTTGGTAGATGGCATTGGTCGCAAGCAATTCCTCGTGACGACCGATCGCATCGATTTGGCCATCATTCATCACGATGATGCGATCTGCATCTTGAATAGAGGAAATCCGTTGACCAATGATGATTTTGGTCGTCTCTTTCAAGCTGGTTGCCAATCCTTGACGGATCAAACTATCTGTCTTGGTATCGACTGCCGAAGTCGAATCATCCAAGATCAAGATCTTCGGATTCATAAGAAGGGCACGCGCGATACAAAGACGCTGGCGTTGACCACCAGAGACATTGGATCCCCCACGCTCAATCATGGTGTCATAACCCTCTTTGAAATCTTGAATAAATTCATCGGCTTGGGCAATCTTACAAGCTGCGATGATCTCTTCATCTGTCGCATCCTTATTTCCCCAGCGCATATTTTCTTTAATCGTACCAGAGAAAAGGACATTGGTCTGAAGAACCATGGCCACTTGCTTACGAAGGGAATCAAGATCGTATTCTTTGACATCGTGGCCTGCTACTGTCACCCGACCAGACTCGACATCATAGAGACGAGGAATCAACTGCACCAAGCTTGATTTTCCTGATCCTGTTCCTCCCAAGATACCAATCACTTCCCCTGAACGAATAGAAAGATTAATCCCTTGTAAGACATGGGTCTTGTCGCCATTTTCATCGGTATAAGCAAAAGTCACATCTTCAAAGTTGATCGAACCATCAGCGACTTCTTTGATCCCATTTTCTGGGGAGTCAATCGTCGTTTTGGTCGTTAAGACTTCATTGATCCGCTCGACAGAAGCCATGGAAATCGACAACATGACAAAGATCATCATGAACATCATGAGCGACATGAGAATGGTCATGGTGTAGCTAAACATAGAAGTCAAATTCCCAGTAGAGAGTTGACCACCAACGATCAGATGAGCCCCGATCCAAGAGATCAAAAGGAAAGAAGCATACATGGAAAGCATCATAGCTGGGCTACTCAAGACAACGACACGGATAGCCTTCATAAACATGTTATAAATCAAACGTGAAGCCTTCTTGAATTTAACGGTTTCATCTGCTTCCTTAACGTAAGACTTCACCACTCGCATATTGGTGATGTTTTCCTGAATGCTGTTGTTGAGATTGTCATATGCTTCAAATACTTCTGTGAAGAGCGGATACACAATCTTCATGATGATGCTTAAGACAGCTGCCAAAAAGATGGTCACATAGACAAAGATCATGGCCATTTCCGCATTGATCATGAAACAAGCTACAATGGCAAAGATCAAATTGAGCGGTGCCCGTACACAGATCCGGATCACCATTTGATAGGCATTTTGCACATTGGTCACATCCGTCATCATCCGAGTGACTAACCCACCTGATGAGAACTGATCAATATTCTCAAATGAGAAGGTTTGAACCTTTTTGAAAATAGCCCGACGAAGGTTTTTGGCAAAACCAGCCGATGCATAGGCGCCATAACGGGCAGACTGCATCCCACAAAAGAGGGAGAGAAAGGCACAGACCAGCATGAGCCCACCGTAAAGCAAAATATTGTTCATGTTTCTTTGTTGAACACCCTGGTCCAAAAGACTCGCCATGACAAAGGGAATCGAAATCTCAAACATGACTTCAAAGACCATGAACAAGGAAGCCAAAAACGAGGGCTTCTTGAATTCTTTGATCTCGGAAATTAAGGATCGAATCATTATTACCTCCAATGTTATTCATACTTTTTCCTGCGGTAGAAGCAAAGCTTCTTTCCATCGAAAATAGGTCAAAACACACAAAATTCCCTGAGGGAAAGACCCTAGGGATTACGCGTTTTTTATAGTCTTCATTGTAACCTAAATTGCAAAAAAATGCAAGATTTTTAGACAGCATCCGTTTTTCTGTTGATCTAGTACAAAAGAGGCTGGGACAAAAGTCCTAGCC
>NZ_KV813675.1:478944-496535 GCF_001813675.1 Streptococcus sp. HMSC078D09 | reverse complement strand
CGAATTACCGATTTCTGTCCCACTCTCTCTATGCGTATCCTGTCTTATTCTTCCTTAGACGTAGCGACGAGATTCAAGAAGCGATCAAAGTAGGACTTATTTTCTTTCAAATCCTTTTTCAGTCTTTGCGCCTCTGTCAATTCATCCGTAATCAAGCCATCAATGGGTTGTTGCAAATACTTGGTCAACTTTTGCTTGTCATTGATGGTCCAGACATAGAGCTCTTTTTTCATCTCATGGGCCTGGGTTACCAAATTCTTTTGATAAGAAAAGTCTTCAATGGCAAAAAAGTCAACTGAGACCTTTTCAAAGCGACCGAATTGAATAGGAATGACATAGCCGGTCTTGATCTCAGGGGCTTTTTTCTCGACTTTTTCCATGACCGACAGATCCAAAGACATAGCCGGATAGTCTTTTTCGACCCCTAAGTCCCGCATCTTCTGCACAAAGAGATCCACATAATTAGCAGGCTCTCCACCATGAGACTTAAGCTCAACCAAGAGCTTCATCTTCAATTCTTTGGCACGCTTGACATATTCCTCAAATGAAGGGATATGACTCGTGTGACCATCCTGTTGAATCTTGAGGCCTTGCACCTCAGCTAGTGTCATGTCTTTCACATCCTTGTCCACCCCAGCAAGGCGCTTGAGATTGTAGTCATGCATGACGACAAATTGATGGTCCTTAGTGAGAAGGATATCCATCTCCGCATAAGCTGCCTTTTCCTTGGCTGCTGCTTCTAAGGCTTCCAGGGAATTTTCTACCCCTTTAGAGACATCCCCTCGATGGGCGATGAGCTTGATCTGGTCGTTCACCTTTAGGGTTGCCAGTTCATAGGCTGAGATCCCCGATTGGACCATGAGAAAGACCACTATCAAGGCAAAGAGCCCCTTCATCTTTCGACTGCCTTTCGAGCGCATGACCGATCGGCTCGGTACTTCCCATGCAGAATCCAAGATAATGCCGAGCGACCCCACCTTTGTCAAGACTGTAAAAATGAATAGGAAGGTCCGAATCAAGACCAAAAAGATGGTCACCACCCAGAAATACTGGCCTTCTTTATCGATCACGGTCAAGGTAAAGACCAAACCCAAAATCAATAAAATCCCTAGAAAGGTTAAGAGAAACTCAAAGGACAGAATTCTCCATAAGAGACGAAAACCTCCTCTTTTAGTCATAGTCCAGCTTTTTTTCAAGGCACGACCAAATGGCAACTCCTCTACCACGAGGTTGGGAACCGTATAGATGAGGCGAAGATTGAGATAGATAAAGGTCAGCTGCACCACAAAGAGCCCGATGGAGCCAATCGTGGTCTTTTCAAACTCCCCTGTGATAAAGGTTGGAATATAAAGCCCATCTGTCAGAGTTGATCCAATTAAGACACCTGCGACAGGCAAGGTCAAAAAGAGATAGAGCAGAAAATAAAGCAGGTTTCTCCCCGCTAGGTCCTTCAAGCGACCAAATGATTGCCGCAAGACCTTTTTAAAGGACAAGTGTCGGTCGGTTCGCGATAGGTAAATGACCGAAATCAGGGTCCGCATCTCCAGCATAAACAAGAAAGCAAAGACCATGATAAAGACCAAAAGAGCCAGCAAGCTCAAGGGATGGCTCATAACAGAGACAAGGTTGTTCTTATCGATATTAGCCTGACCCGCAAGCAAGACTGCCAGATGAAAGAGCCAAGTCAAGGCTGTAGCCCCAATGCCAACCACAAATTGTAGCAAAATCCCAATCGCTATAAAGGACCATTTGTTGCGCCAGATTAAGTAAAAGGCTCCCTTCAGGTCCTGCCAGTAAGTCCGTTTCATCCCAATCTCTTTCCTTTCTTTCATTCCCTTAGAATAACGGAAAAGCCTCTCCCTGTCAATGATTTTCAAAAGAAAAAGGCTGGGACAAAAGTCCTGGCCTCTCAATTGTCTTTAGATTGTTGAGCAAGACGCAGTGGTTGAGTGGGCTCTACTACGCTGATTTCATCAGCTTTTACAGCCCTACTCAACTGTGCGGAGGTGGGACGACGAAATCGAATTCTAACGAATTACCAATTTCTGTCCCACTCTCTTTTCTATTTATTCAGCTAAGAGCACTTCTTTGATGGTTTGTTTTTGGAGTTTTCTGTTGGATAGATAAAACAGGCTTTCATAAACCACAGCAAAACCGAGCAAGGTCCAGAAGCACACATTCCCATCAAAGTGATGCTCAATCTTTTCAGGAACCGTATCTTTGATCACACCGATCAAGATTTCCATGATGCCATATTGATAAGCCGTCCCAAGAACAAATCCTAGATAGGCCCAAAAACGATAGGGAGCGAGAATATGACCTTGGCATTCACGATCGGTGTAGCCAAAAGCCTTCATAAGAGCCAAGGTTTCCCGACTTTCAGAGACAACAATCCCCAATGACAAAAAGAGAATCGAGAAAGAAAGGATCAAGCCAATCATAATCATCATGGTTTGGATGATATCATCTGTGTAATCCCTGAGGCCAAAGGACAATTGAACCATGGCCGCAAAACACATGGATCCAAAGACCACAAAAAACAAGATCGATTTTCTCCCCCAAATCAGCGATGAGGACAACTCTTTTAGGAAGTCTTTCTCTTTCTTAGGAATCCTCTTTCTCCTTTTGACCTTGATTGGACTTGGGGACTTTTTCAATAAGCGAAGCGCTGGCGTTTGTAGTTGTCTTCTAGCATACCCAATCGCGAGAACCATAAAGAAGGTCGTTGGTAGCATCACCAAAGCAAGCAAAAGCTGCCAGTGAAAATGAATGGTGATTTCTGGCAAAATCCTCTTCTCATTGCGGAAGTCATAAAAATGTCCCATCATGAGAAATGAAGCAAAATAGCCAAGAAGCGCTCCAGCTCCAAAACTGAGTCCAAAGGCCCAAAATCGTTTAGCCAACTGGCCATTGCTGTAGCCCAAAGCCTTTAAAATTCCTAATTGTTCCTTGTGGTCGTCGACAAATTGTTTGATATAAAAACACATGAGAAGGATCGACGTCAAGGACAAGACAACCCCACTGACCATGGCCACCATCCAGGAAAGCGAAACCTGGGCATCATAGTAGGTCTGAATCATCGGATTGGTTTTAGAAATCTCCACCTGCTCGATATCCAGGTAAAAATTCAAGAAGAGATTGGCCACAAAGACTGCACAGGCTCCAATAATACTGACGACAACTAATTTTCGAATATCTTTTACTGAAAACATGGCTTACCATCCAATCTCATAAGCAGTCTGAGGTTGATCATTGGTCACAACTTCGGTAATCTTGCCACTATTGACACGAATGATGGTTTTAGCCATATCCGCAATATTTTGGTTGTGCGTCACCATGATGAGGGTAAAGCCAAGCTTCTCCTTTAATTTCCAGATATAGTCGAGAATCTTTCGCCCTGTTTCTTCATCCAGGGCTCCCGTCGGCTCATCTAAGAAAAGAATCTCTGGCTTTTTGGCCAAGGCCCGAGCAATGGACACTCTCTGCTGTTCCCCACCCGACAATTCACTCGGATACTTGTCCAGCTTATCGCCAAGTCCCAAATCCTCGATGATCTGCAAAAAATCATGATTGTTTGCCAGATCAGCTCCCATCTTTACATTCTGTCTAACCGTGAGATTCGGTAATAAATAATACTGCTGAAAAATAAAGGCGATCTTCTCACGTCTAAAGGCTGTCAATTGAGCATCCGTGAGTTGAGACAAATCCTGTCCTTGAATGAGAATATGCCCCTCATCTACCTTTTCTAATCCGGATAACACGTTTAAGAGGGTTGACTTTCCTGATCCAGAAGGTCCCAGGATAACCACATCATCCTGGTCTTGAATCTGCAAATCAATCCCTTTTAAAACCTTGGTTTGGCCGTAACTTTTGTGAACATTTTCTAGTTGAATCATTTCTTTCCTACCATTTCTTTGATGAGAGATTGACAAACTTCTGTCAATAAACCAATCACTTCTTCCATGCTGAACTGATAAATACCAGAAGCAACCATAGAGGCCATCCCGTGTGAGTAGATAAATAAATGCTGGTACAAGCGACTAGCCTCCTCTAACGTCAACGGATAGTCTGCGACAATCGATTCCAGAACCAATTGGTAACTATGATCCTTCATGGGAAGAAAATCTTGAAAGCGACGAATCGGATCTTTGCTAGGATTTTGGAAAAGCAACTGAAAGAGTTGGGGCTCTTTTGAGGCGAAGAGGATATAAGCAACCCCGACAGATCGAAAAGGCTTCTCATCTTCTAAGGCCTTGCGAATATACCCCACCACTACCATTTCCGCAGCAACAATAACCTCTGCTTGTAACTCAGCCATATTTGCAAATTGGCCAAAAATGACCCTTGGCGTGGCTCCCAGTTTCTCTGCTAATGCTCGAGCCGTCAAACTAGCCAGGCCCTCTTCTCTCACCAATTGTAAAGCTGTCCCAATCATAGTCTCTTTACTAAATTTAACCTTTGGTGGCATAAGACTCCTTTCGCGCAACGGTCGTTGCGCAACATTTGTTGCCTAAAAGAATACCATAACAAAATAAGACTTGTCAAGAAAAATTCGTAAAGTATAAAGCAAAAGACCAGCCCACTGATAGGAGTGAGGACTGGTCTACTAACAAGATTCTAAGGCAAATCATTACCTGCAGCAAGGTAGATTTGGTACCATTCCTTGCGCGTTAGGGTCACTGCTGCTGCTTTCCCTGCTTCAAGGACATGCTGGGGTTTGGTCGTTCCGATGACAGCCTGCATTTTACCTGGATAGCGAAGGACCCAAGCAAGGGCGATAGCTGTCGGAGTGACCTGGTATTTCTTCGCCAACTCATTGAGGACATGATTGAGGGCCGCAAACTCTTCCTTGCCGACAAAATTCCCCTTGAAAAAGCCATGCTGGAGGACAGACCAGGCTTGAATCACCGTATCGGTTAGGCGACAATACTCAAAGACACTGCTATCTCGCACAGCTGCTTTTGGCCCTTCCATGTTGACATGAAAACCAGCTTCAAAGCTTGGTGTAAAGGCGGCACTCAACTGCAACTGGTTGACCTTGAGAGGTTGTTTGACAGCCGTTTTGAGCAATTCCATCATCATGGGATTTTGATTGGACACCCCAAAATGACGAACCTTGCCCGCTTGCTCTAAGTGATCAAAAGCTGCCGCCACTTCTTCAGGCTCCATGAGGGCATCTGGTCGGTGAAGGAGAAGACTATCTAAGCGCTCGATCTGCAGACGCTCGAGAATGCCATCAACGGAATCCAAAATATAGTCTTTGGAAAAATCAAAATAGGTAAAGCCGTCTTTGCGAATCCCACACTTGGACTGGATCCACATCTGGTCCCGAAGATCCGGACGACGCTTGAGAACCTTACCCAGCAGGACCTCACACTGGCCATCGCCATAGATATCCGCTAAGTCAAAAGTGTTGATCCCAATCAACAAGGCCCCCTCTACCAAGGCCTCCACCTCATCTTCACTCATCTGACTGATCCGCATCATCCCAAGGACAATTGTGGACAGACGCTCATTTTCAGCAAACTCAATATAGTTCATGTCCGCCTCCTTTTCTGTAGTTCTATTGTATTGAAAAGGCTTGCAAAAGTCAATTTGCAATCAAAAAGCCCCCAGCTGTAACTGAGGGCTTATCTAATTAGCGATAGCTGAGAGCACGTTTGATGGTCTTCCACGGTCCGAGGTCATCGGTCTGGAGGATTAAGCTCGCGTAAATTCGAGCGATGAGAACTGTTCCCACGATGGTAAAGAGAACCGCAATTCCCAATGAAGCCCAAGATTCAAGACCAGTCGCATAGCCATTGATGGTACGGAAAGGCATGAAGAAGGTTGAAAAGAATGGAATGTAGGAACCAATCTTCAATAAGAAGACATCACCGGCGCTTCCCAAGGTGGTTACCCCAAGGAAGCTAAAGATAACTAACATCATTAGTGGCGAAATCGCTTTTCCTGAATCTTCAGGTCGTGCAACTGTTGAGCCTAAGAAGGCAGAGAGCACCACATACATAAAGATCCCAAGGATAATGAAGAAAACGGTATTGAGCGAGATCGACTCTGCAAGGTGTTGGGTAATCGGAGAGTTTGGAGCGAGAATATCCTTGACAACTGGGATATCTGCTCTAAAGATCCAAACAGCTACTAAACCAATCACATAGACAAAAATATGGGTAAAGATCACTCCGAAGAGTCCGAGCATGCGTGCGAAGAAATAGTCGGTTGCTTTGATACTAGAGAAGACTACTTCCATGATCTTAGTTCCCTTTTCACTAGCCACTTCTTGGGCTGTGATACTCGAGTAGAAGATCAAAATCATATAAAGCAACATTCCTAGACCACCTGCAACCATGGTTTGCACCATTTTCAAGCCTTCTTTTTTCTCATCAATTTTTTCTTTGAGAGAAACCTGTTGAGACAAGGCTGTCAGTTGCTCTTTGCTTAGATTAGCACGCGCTAGATTGATCCCTTGTTGGACCTGACTTAATTTAGCAGCGACAAAGCTTTTCAATTCCATTTTCATGGCTTGATCACCCACATAAGTGGCCTCTAGCTGGCCATCTTTTTCATCGACCGTCAAGTAAGCAGCGGCTTTCTCATCCTTGATGGCTTTTTTAGCTGCAGCTTCATCTTTATAGTCTAAGGTCAAGTCATCGGTTCCTTTGAGGCTTTCTTTGACAGCTGGCACTTCGGTCACCAAGGCCACCTGATTCTTCGCATCTGTAGAAGAATCCGTTAGATAACCGATTCCAACGCCCAACCCTAAAAAGAGGAAGGGACCGAAGACCATGAAGAGAAAACTCCATGATTTCACTTGTCTGATATAGGTTTCTTTCATTACGACAAACATCTGTTTCATACTTCTACTCCTGATTCAAGTTTAAAGATCTCATCAATAGTTGGGGCTTGGTGGTCAAAGGTCGCAAGGTAGTGGCCCTTGGTCAAGCGGTCAAATAATTCTGGACCAGCTGACGCATCATCCAAGATCAACTTCCAAGTCCCCTGCTTGGTCATGCTGACCTTGGTCACGTGTGGCAGAGCTTCTAGCTCTTCTTTGCTAAAGTCGTTAGAGACAAAGAGGCGAGTCTTGCCATAGCTATTCCGGACCTCTTGGACAGGCCCTGAAAGGACAACCGAACCATCACGGATCATTAGGATATCATCACACAACTCTTCGACATTGGTCATGACGTGGTCAGAAAAGATAATGGTTGCCCCACGCTCTTTTTCTTCAAAGATGACCTGCTTGAGCACTTCTGTATTGACCGGATCCAAGCCACTAAAGGGTTCATCTAAAATGATCAATTTAGGCTCATGGATCAAGGTGATGATCAATTGCACCTTCTGTTGGTTCCCTTTTGAGAGGCTCTTGATTTTATCAGTCAATTTCCCTTTTACTTGGAGTTTTTCCATCCAAATCGGTAATTTTTCCTTGACCTCGGCGGTGCTCATTCCTTTTAAGGCAGCCAAATAGCGGACCTGCTCAAAAATCGTGAGTTTTGGCATGAGACTACGCTCTTCAGGCAAATAGCCAATTTCCTTGTAGGTTTCTTGTGTAATCGCTTTGCCACCTAGGCGGATCTCGCCGCTGTAGTCCAAAAAGCGCAAGATACTGTGGAAAATAGTTGTTTTCCCGGCCCCATTTTTCCCAACTAAGCCAAGGATATGCCCTTGTTGTGCTGTCAGATCCACTCCAAAGAGGACCTGCTTATTCCCAAAGCTTTTTTCTAAATTTCTAATTTCTAACATGGATGACTCCTTTACTCTTTATAATAACGTTTGGTAATCTTGTATTGTGAAATAAGGATATAAATATAGAGAATGGATACGACGAACAAAGCCAAGAGGATATCCGCCTGGAAGGCGAATCCAATGATGAGGAGTGCAAGGAGCAGGCTCGGTAAGATATAATTGCTTAACTTGACCACCACTTCGAAATTTTCCTCGTAGTTTATCTGTTTTTCTGCCTCATCCATCATACTCATCAAAAATTCACGCACTTCCTTGGCATTAGCATTGCGGGGAATCGGTTTTCCATAAATCAGATGAAAGGTCTTGCGAAAGAAGATATCCGATAGGAAAAATAGGGCGAGATAGAGCATGGTAAAGTCTCCAAAGATAAAAGCCAAGTTTCTTGTGGCAGGTTTACCCAATACAACCAATTGAATATAAAAGATGATAATAAAAAAGTAGGGCAAGATCATGATTCCTTTAAAGATGGTCGCTAACCCATACAGTTTTTCCCTCTGGATTTCATAGTGATAGGCCTCATCCTCATCTTCTATTTGAAGTATCTTTTGATGAACTTTTCTCACGCGCATCAGTAAGCCCATCGTGACTACAAACAAGATAAGAAACAAAGCCACTGATCCCAAATAGAGCCCTTCTTTACTAAAGAAGGATTGGATTTCAAGGGGCTTTTTGGATCCAAACATCCCTTTCAAAAATCCGATGACTCCTCCGATCAATACGGAAACAGTGATGATTCCCACATTTCTCCAAAAACGGTAACGATCAGATCGTTCTTGTTGTTGCTTTTTCATTTTTATTCTTCTCCCTCTACTAGACTAAAAACATTCTCCACCGGTTCCTTGAAAATCTGGGCGATGGTGATCGCAATGATAACCGAAGGGGTGTATTCACCCCGCTCCAAGAGACTGATGGACTGGCGCGAGACTCCTGCTAGCTTGGCTAGCTCGGATTGGTTGAGCCCTTCACGCGCCCTCAGCTCTTTCAGCCGATTTTTTAAGATCATGGCTTTCGCCCCCTTATAGTTGAATACCTTGAATATCTTCGATGCGAACTAATTTTGTCTCTCTTTGTTGTTTATTATTCACACGAGTCAGTTTGACCCAATCTTCGTCGATATCCATAATCTCATATTCAGTTCCAAAACCATTCACTGTAACCGTGGCCGTTTGGCCTTTCAATTCTTCTAAAATTCTAGACATGTCTTGATTTCCTTTCACTTGTTTTTCTAATCGTCTAATGCGTTTGTTTAACCTTTTTATCTTCTTTTCTGAGCTCGCATAAACCATAATCAGAAAAGGGATAAAAAGAATCCACATGGCTCCCATAAGAAAACCTCCCCTTTTATTAACTAAACTCATTGTAACACTTCTTTTTCTTTTTGACAAGTATATTTTACAAAAAAATAAAAATAGTTGTCAAAAATAGAAGGATGCTTGACATAGATATTTTGAGTACTTAAAGAAATTTCTTTATTTTAATAGGGTTTCAAGCCCTATAATATACAATTTCTGGAAGAAAAAAACAGTTGAGAAATTCTCAACTGTTTCATATTTTTACGATTTAACGCACTTCTGCGTCTACTTTTTCTTCGAGTGATGCTTGGATTTTTTCCATGTAGCGTGCGACTTCTTCGTCTGTCAAGCTATCTTCTGGATTTTGGAAGGTCAAGCTATAAGCCATGGACTTCATTCCGATACCCAGTTTTTCACCGGAGAAGACGTCAAAGAGTTTAATGTCTGTCAAACGTTTCACGCCTGCAGCTTGAATAGCATCAACCACTTCTTGGTGAGTCACTTCTGCCTTGAGGAGAAGGGCGATATCACGGCTGACTGCTGGGAATTTAGTAATTTCCACAAAGGCTGCTGCTGGTTGAAGGGCTGCTTCAATAGCCGAAAGGTTAAGCTCAGATACATAAGTCTCAGGAATATCATAAGCCTTAGCTGTAACAGGGTGCACTTGACCGAGGAAACCGACTACTTGATCACCGAGTGAGATCAAGGCTGTACGTCCTGGGTGAAGACTCTTGATCTCTTGCGTTGCTGTATAGGTCGCTTCAAGACCCAAACGAGCAAAGAGGGCTTCTAAAATTCCCTTAGCATAGAAGAAATCAACTGGAACCGCTGCTGTTTGGAAGTCTTTTTCAGCTACTAAACCTGTCAAGGCAAAAGCAAAGCTGTTGATTTCGTTTGGCAAGTCTTCTTTTGGATTACCCGTTTGCTCGAAGACTTTTCCAATCTCGTAAAGAGCCAAGTCTTTGTTCTTACGCGCTACGTTGTAGGCAACTATATCAAGGATACCAGAAACCATATTTTGACGAAGGACTGAACGATCCACAGTCATTGGCCACATGAGCTCCGTTAAGTTGCTTGGTGCAGTCGTGAACTCCACTGCTTTTTCAGGTGTTGTCAGTGCATAGGTGATGATTTCTGTCAATCCAGCCCCTTCAGCGATAGTCCTAACCTGACGACGGAGTTTTTGTGTCGCTGTCAACTCACCGGCTGTCCCATCATCTTTTGGAAGACTGGTTGGCAAGCGGTCATAACCATAAATTCGGGCGATTTCTTCAAAGAGGTCCGCTTCAATCGTGATATCCCAACGGCGACGTGGAACGCTAACTGTGAAGGCTTCTGCATTTCCAGAAAGACCAAAGCCAAGACGACGGAAGACATCCTCTACATCCGCGTAGGAAAGCTCAGTACCAAGGACACGGTTAACGTCTGCAAGAGTGGAAGAAACTTCTACATCAGAAGTATCCAATTCACCTGCTGAAACAATACCTTTACGAACAGTTGCACCAGCCAATTCTGCAATCATGCTTGCAGCTGCATCAAGGGCTTCATTAACGGTTGCCACATTGATGCCTTTTTCAAAGCGAGAAGAAGATTCTGAACGAAGGTTGAGGCGACCACTAGTCTTACGGATTGATTTACCATTGAAGACAGCAGCTTCAAGGACGACACGACTAGACTTTTCAGAGATTTCTGTAGCCTCTCCACCCATGACACCGGCAAGGGCTACTGGTTTGTCAGCAACCGTAATCACGAGGTCACTTGTTTCCAACTCACGCTCTTCCCCATCCAAGGTCACTAATTTCTCACCTGCACGCGCTTCACGTACACGGATGTCATTTCCTTCAAAGGTATCCAAGTCAAAGGCATGCATGGGCTGACCAAAGTAAAGCAAGATATAGTTGGTCACGTCAACCACATTATTTATGGGACGGATGCCTTCATTCATGAGGAGGTTTTGCAACCATTGTGGACTTGGTGCGATGGTTACATTGTCCAAGATACGAGCTGCATAATAAGGAGCCTTATCTGTGTCGATGCTGACAGAAAGAGCATCCGCTGCAACTTGGTCTGTTTCTGTTAAAGTAAATTCTTTGAAGTTGACTGCCTTGTCATAGATGGCTGCTACTTCATGTGCTACCCCACGCATCGAAAGAGCATCTGCACGGTTTGGAGTGATAGAAAGCTCGATGATTTCATCATCCAAGTCTAGGTAAGAGAAGACTTCTTCTCCTGGAACAGCATCCTCTGGCAAGATTTGGATGCCATCCGCAAATTCTTTCGGTACAACTGAGTCAGAAATGCCTAACTCACCAAGTGAACAGATCATCCCAAGGGATTCCAAACCACGGATTTTCCCTTTTTTAATCTTGTAGTTATCTGCGATGCGAGCACCTGGAAGAGCCACCATCACCTTGATGCCTGCTCGCACATTTGGTGCTCCACAGACGATTTGACGCGCTTCTTCTTCCCCCACATTAACTTGGCAGACATGAAGGTGTGTCTCTGGCACATCTTCACAAGACAAGACTTCTCCGACGACAATTTTTGAGAGACCAGTAGCAGGCGATTCCACACCTTCTACTTCGATCCCTGTAGTTGACATTTTTTCAGCCAACTCTTCTGATGGCACATCCACGTCCACCAATTGTTTTAACCATTTATATGATACTAACATTATTCTGATCGTAAGATCCCACTTGGTGAGATCTTCTCAATTCCTTTCTCTCAATTTGGACCCACAATTAAGCTTGCGGATTCTCCTTCAAATGCTTGCGCAGCAACCAGTCGATATCCACAGCTTCCCCTGTGATAAAGTGGTGCTCGCTAAATCGTTCAAATCCGAATTGTTTGTAAAAGTTTTGGGCCTTAAAATTCCGTTCCCAGACACCCAGCCAGACCCAGTCAAATCCACGTTTTTGAGCCTCTTTTAAGGCAAAGGTAAACATTTCCTTGCCATAGCCCTTGCCATGATGTTCTTTTTTGACATAGATGCGCTGAATTTCAAAAGCATTGTCCATCTCTACTGGCTCCGTTTGTGCCTTGCCCCAGTTAAACTTGAGGAAACCACAAATTTCCTGATGGTGATCAAGGACAAAATAGGTCTCTGATTCCGGGTCTGCTAGGTCCTTTTGGATTTGCTCTAGCGATAAAACCATCTGGTAGTAATCTTCCATATCGGCATCAGAGTTGTAGGGACCAAAGGTATCCCCATAGGTTTCCACCTCTAATTCCCTTAAAATATGAAAATCTTTCGCCTTAACTTTTACTAACATAATTATTTAAATTGTTCTGAAAAACGGATATCCCCTTGATAGAAGCCACGGATATCATTGATTCCGTAACGAAGCATGGCCACACGCTCTTGACCAAGTCCAAAGGCAAATCCTGAATAGATTGTTGGATCAATCCCACTCATCTCAAGGACGCGTGGGTGAACCATACCGGCTCCCATGATTTCAATCCAACCAGTTTTCTTACATACGTTACATCCAGCACCACCACATTTGAAGCAAGAAACGTCCACCTCAACCGATGGCTCAGTGAATGGGAAGTAAGAAGGACGCAAACGGATTTGGCGTTCTGCACCAAACATCTTTTGCACGATCAATTGAAGCGTTCCTTGAAGATCGGCCATAGAAATGCTTTTCCCAACAACCAAACCTTCGATTTGATGGAATTGGTGGCTGTGGGTCGCATCATCCGTATCCCGACGGAAAACCCGCCCTGGAGAGATCATCTTCAATGGTCCTTTGCTAAAGTCATGCGCATCCATAGCCCGCGCCTGTACAGGTGAGGTATGGGTCCGAAGCAAGATTTCTTCTGTGATATAGAAGGTATCCTGCATATCCCGCGCTGGGTGATCTTTAGGCAGATTCATCCGTTCAAAGTTATAATAGTCTTGCTCCACTTCAAAGCCGTCTACGACTTGATAGCCCATCCCGATAAAGATATCTTCGATTTCTTCACTGGTTTGGGTCAAAATATGACGGTAACCACTAGCAACTGGACGACCTGGTAGGGTCACGTCGATACTTTCACTAGCCAATTTGGCTTGGACTTTCTTTTCTTCCAAAAGTTTGGCCGTTTCTTCAAAGGCAGCCGTCAAGACATCACGCGCTTCATTGACGTGTTTCCCGATAACCGGACGCATCTTAGCAGAGACATCCTTCATCCCTTTAAGAATTTCCGTCAGAGATCCTTTTTTTCCAAGAACAGAGACCCGTAGTTCTTGCATCTCTTTTTCATTTTCAGCAGAAATCTGCTTCAAAGCTGCCAGCGTTTCTTCACGAAGCGCTTTTAATTGTTCTTCAATCGTTGACATATTTCCTCCATCATGGTCCCTCTACAGACATAGAAAAAACCACGCGCCAACACCCTCATTCGGAGCGTTGACACGCGGTACCATCCGTTTTTTATCCGTAAACCAGACCTTAATTTCTAAATCCTTTACGCAAGTGAATTCACTCAGCTTTCATGCAAAGAGCTTTCAGTCACGGCTCTTCTCCCTGTCGCACTTCCCTTGAGATACTAGTCTTGCAGATTTCTATTCGATTACTATCTAGTTTAGCAGATTTTTTGTTAAAAAACAAGTTAGATGAGACTAATTTCAATATACAAAGGAACAAGAGGCCGTGCATTATCTATTTGCCTTGTCTGTTTCATCTGATTGCCTTTTCAATAGAAGAGTTGCTGCTTGGTTAAAACCATCACACCAGTTATACCATTTTGCTTCATACTCATCTTGAGGTAAGATACGATGTTTTAAATCCAAAACAGAGGATATCTTTCTTTCCTCGCAAGCTTGCGCATAGAGAGCATACAATTCATCGCCACCATCTCTATCAAACTCAGCAGAAATCGTATCCCGACCTGCCAATAAAGCCTGATAAGCCCTGTGATGCCCGTCTGTAATCAAGAAGCGATTTCCAAATGCAAGAACACTAATTGGATCCACATTGATGATTTCTGCCGACTGATCAAGCATCTGGATAGCTTGTAACTTCTTTTCTGATAAATATAGTTGGGTCGGATGAAGATCTGTTATCTTGACTTCCATTTCTTTCTCCTCTACCAAGAGTAACAAAGTTGGTTCTGGGCACTGGTAGACATTTTCAAAGGTCACGATTTAAAGACCTGCCAAAGCCAAATTCCCCCGCCATTCTTGTGATTCGTTTTCTTTTTATTTAATGACTTGTCCAGCATCTTTCAAGACAGATTCTGGAATAGTAATACCCAATTCATCTGCGACTTTTTTATTGATGACAGATTTTCCTTGGCTAAAGATTTCAACAGGTGTATCCGCAGGTTTTTGACCTTTCAAGATCTTCGCAGCCATTTTACCAGTTGCTACTCCAAGATCGTGTTGGTCGACAACGACTGAACCAAGACCACCAGCTTCTACCATAGCTGTCGCACTTGGGAAGATTGGTTTTTTAGCTGTTTTGTTGGCTTCGACAACTGTTGAGAAGGCTGAAGCGATGGTATTGTCGATTGGAACCCAGATGGCATCAACTTTGCCTGACATTACAGACACAGTGGAAGCAATTTCGTTTGTAGAAGGAACAGAATAAGGAACGACCTTGTAGCCTGCTTTTTCAGCCAATTTTGTAAATTCTTCTACTTGAGATTTTGAGTTATCTTCACTGGTTGAGTACAGGATCCCAATTGTTTTCACGTTCGGAGTCAATTCTTTGATTAATTTCAACTGTTGCTCAGTTGGATTGTGGTCAGATACCCCAGTGATATTGCCACCTGGTTTTTTCAAATCTTTGACCAAGTTTGCGCCGACTGGATCGGTTACAGCACCCATGACAATTGGTTTGTCTTTGGTTGCACTAGCCAAACCTTGAGCAGATGGGGTTGCAATTCCAATCAAGACTTGGTTATCCTTGTCTACCAATTGTTTACTCATGGTTGCAACCTTGTTTTGGTCGCCTTCTGCATTGAGGAAATCAATGTCCACTTTGTCTTTGTCATAACCTTCTTCAGCCAAACCATCTTGAATTCCCTTGTAAATCAAATCAAGCGAAGGGTGGCTGACCAACTGCAAGACCCCAACTTTAGCCTTTTCATTGCTAGTTGCTGCCTTGTTGTCTTTGCCTGCTGTAGCTGAATAGATCGCTGTCCCAATGACTGCTGCTGCAATCAAACCAATAATTCCCATTAAACGTTTATTTTTCATTTTTAATACCTCTTCTATTTTTTCATTTTCTTCTTTTTTTCCATCATCTAAAGACTGCGACGCCATCGTTTCTTCATATCTTTTCTCCCTTCTCATCTAAAACAAAAAAACACGCCTACACATAGCAAAAGCTATGTGAGGACGTGTCATCGCGGTGCCACCTCACTTATGGGAAAAGGATAGTCTTCCCCATATCTCTGTCTTGTCTAGCAACAAGTTGCACGATAAGGTGTGCCAACCGAATTTTTATTGTTTCAAATTCATCTCATCATTAGTCCAATTTCATAAACTGCCGCTACCCACTCTCAGCAACCGTGGGCTCTCTTGAAACTTTCATTTACTACTTTTCTAATTTCTTACATTTTAAAGTTTTCTTTCAAAAATGTCAATACTTTTTCTGTATTTTTTTGAAAACGTTCGCATTTTCTATTTTACATCCTCTTGCTTCTTTCTGGGATTTCCGCTCTAATTTTGATATAATTTACTAGAATAAACGCTAGAATGATGAGGAATCCCATGTCTTTTGATGGATTTTTTTTACACCATATGGTGCAAGAATTGAAGGCTGAACTCTTGAGCGGTCGCATTCAAAAAATTAACCAACCTTTCGAGCAAGAATTGGTGCTCCAAATCCGAGGCAATCGAAAAAACCAAAAACTCTTGCTCTCTGCCCATTCTGTCTTCGGACGGATTCAACGGACCCAGACCAACTTTGAAAATCCTGCCTTTCCCAATACCTTTATTATGGTTATGCGCAAATATCTTCAAGGCGCTGTCATTGAAGGAATTGAGCAAATGGAAAACGACCGGATTCTTGAAATCCGTGTCTCCAATAAAAACGAAATTGGAGATGCCATTTCTGTCAGCCTCATGATCGAAATCATGGGCAAGCACAGTAATATTATTCTCCTGGACCGCACCAGCAATAAAATCATCGAAGCCATTAAACATGTCGGTTTCTCACAAAATAGCTACCGGACCATTCTCCCTGGGTCGACCTATGTAGCTCCTCCGAAAACCGACGCGGTCAATCCTTTTACAATTGGAGATGAAGCTCTTTTTGCCCTTCTTCACAAGGAAGAGTTAAGTCCAAAGACCCTTCAAAAATGTTTCCAAGGTTTGGGGCGAGATACGGCTCAAGAATTGGCCAAGCGACTTGAGACAGATGAAAAATTAAAAACCTTCCGTGCCTTTTTCCAAGCTCCAACTGAGCCTCGCCTAACGACCAAATCCTTCTCGGCTATCCCCTTTGCGGATGCGACTAGTCAAACCTTTGAGACACTTTCCGATCTGCTGGATGACTATTACCGAGACAAGGCTGAGCGCGATCGGGTGCAACAACAGGCCAGTGAATTGATCCGCAAGGTCGAAAACGATCTTGAAAAGAACCGGAAAAAATTAGCCAAGCAAGAAGCGGAGTTAGCGGCGACCGACAATGCGGAAGAATTCCGCCAAAAAGGAGAATTGCTGACAACCTTCCTCCATCAGGTACCAAACGACCAAGATCAGGTTGTTTTGGATAATTACTATACAAATGAACCGATCACCATCCAACTCAACAAGGCCCTGACCCCCAATCAAAATGCCCAACGCTACTTCAAACGCTACCAGAAGTTAAAAGAAGCCGTCAAACATTTGACCATCCTCATTCAAGAAACCAAGGAAACCATTTCTTATCTTGAAACGGTTGAAACAGCCCTTTCTCAAGCGAGCCTGGCTGAGGTGGCAGAAATTCGAGAAGAGCTAATCCAGACCGGCTTTATCAAACGGCGCAACCGTGAAAAAATTCATAAACGAAAAAAACCAGAAAAATACCTGGCTAGTGATGGAAAAACTATTATTTTAGTGGGTCGCAATAATCTGCAAAACGATGAACTAACCTTTAAGATTGCTAAAAAAGACGAGCTCTGGTTCCATGCCAAAGACATCCCGGGAAGCCATGTCATCATTACAGGAAATCTAAATCCATCGGATGAAGTGAAGACCGATGCTGCAGAGTTGGCGGCCTACTATTCCAAGGCCCGTCTCTCAAACCTGGTCCAAGTAGATATGATCGAAGCCAAGAAACTCAATAAACCAACTGGTGGAAAACCAGGTTTTGTCACCTACACCGGCCAAAAAACTCTGCGGGTCACCCCCGAAGAAGAAAAAATCAAAGCCATGAAACTAACGGACTGATTTCAAAAATAAAAAGTTGAGCGACGCTCAACCTTTCGTATTGAAGATAATGTTATTTAAGAAACTTTCCTTAGGTGAGAACGGACGTAAGCGAACTTCAAAGAAGTTCCATGACTTAGTTTTGAGCCTAAAGTCTCAAAACTCCCGAGTGCTTGAAATGATTATATTTCAAGCACTTTTCTCACGGCGGAAAG
>NZ_KV813675.1:400822-478844 GCF_001813675.1 Streptococcus sp. HMSC078D09 | reverse complement strand
CAAGCACTTTTCTCACGGCGGAAAGTTTCAATCTATGTTGAATGAGCCTAAAAGTATACCTCATTTTATTTTTCAGCATTCTTAGAACAGTTTGTCTACATTCTAAAAGGTTGAGCGATGCTCAACCTTTTTATTCTGCTTTATTGATATCTTCTTTGACCTCATCAACATTAAATTTGGCAAAGAGGTACTGACGGTCTTGAACTGGGAAACGTTGATCCAGCTGATCGATAGCTCCCACCTCTACAATCCCTTCTGTGATGATAAAATCCATGACATGGCCACCAAAGGTGTGGTCATCTGAAATAAAATGCAAATGATAACCAGCCACACTCACGCCATGGAAAATTTCTGGTGTCCAAAAACCGACGATGGTTCCAGTGACATTTTCCCGTGTATACTCTGGCTGATGGGTTGCAACCTCTGCAAACTTCATCTCTGGTGTTGATTTTGGAATCATACGGACATGCATCTTGGCAAAGTCACCACAAATCTTAATAGAGCGGAAAAGATTTTCCCCATCATAATAAGACTCAATACGGGCTTCCAATTCCTCGTCCGTCATTTCAAATCGTTGGCGGAAAATCACTTCTGCTTGGTGAGGAACGACTGCTGCATAAGGAACCTTGGCATCCGGAGAAACTTCGACTATTTCAGGATGGTCCCCTGATCCCTTGGCCTGATATGCCTTACCATCTAATACGATCAACTCTCCATCAATAGAATCTAGCGTCCCAACTCCTAGATCTCCGTGTTCCAAGAGTTCTCCAATCGTAAATGAACCCCCGTACAGACCCGCCATTAGGGCACCTAAGGTATTGTATTGAAAAAGTTTCACTGGTTCCATGTTTTTCTCTCCTCATTCTATCTTCTACCAGTATACCACAAACTATTCCGAATCTTCACGATATGGTTTTGATTAGAGGCTATCATAGATGGTTTGCATCTGCACATCGTCTGGTACGATTGCCAAATACTGATTAGCCACTTCACGCGCCTTCGTCACATCTCCAGCCTCACGCAACAAATAAACATAGGCTTCGAGGAATTCTGGGTTGTCCTTTAAATCTTCGTAGAGCTCTTGGTAGGCTGAGACGGCCTCTTCTGTTTTCTCCAAGGCAGATAAGGCACGGGCAATGTTCCAACGGGTGACAACCGTTTCGACTTCTTCATTTTGCCAATCCAAGACTTGGTCAAAGCGTTCCTGTTCCAAATAAAGGGTGGTCAGGCGAAGAGCAATCTCTTCGAGATCATCTGCCACTTCTTTAGCCTCTAATAGATAAGCTTCTGCCTGTTCAGGCTGGTGAAGTTCATAAGAAAGCTGAGAAGCAAGAAGCTTCAATTGGGCATCAAAGGGATTCTTCTGGATCCCTTGTTTAGCAATCTCAAGCGCTTTTTCACGGTCATTTTCAGCCTGTAAAGCCAAGGCATAACCATACTCATAGCCCTCAAAATCAGGCGACAAGGTATCAATTTGTTTGTAGTAGATCAGGGCTTTTTGGAATTCTTCTTGGTCAGACAATAAGGTCGCTAATTCGTAAGCAATCTGGTCATCAAACTCAATCTCCAGAGCTTTCTCTAAGAAGGGAACAGCTGCTTCAAACTTACCAAGATTGGCATAGGCAAAACCAATTCGTTGGTAGGTGGAAATACCTGTCGCTTCCAGAATCTCCCGATTGTCTAACTGGGCATACTCTTGGATAGCCTCTTGGTAGCGTTCCAATTCCAGATCAATTTCAGCTAGCCCTAATTGAATGATGGGATCATCAGACAGACGGGCTGCTTCAACTAATTTTTCACGCGCCACATCTGCTAAGCCTTCCATCTGATAGAGATCCGCCTTAACCAAGAGACTGGCCACATACCAGTTAGAGTCTGGCTCAATTTCTTCTAAATAAGCAAAGGCCTCTTCCATTTGGCCTTCCTCTGCAAGGATGGTTGCCAAACTTAGATACACTTCTGGATAGGTTTCTGCAATCTGTTCATAGATCTCCTTTGCCTGAGGGTAAAAACCGATACTTTCAAGATATTGACCTAAATCCAATAATTGTGCTTCACTATCTTCTAACAAAGCCTGTTGAAATTGAACTTCTGCTTCTTCTAGCTCCTGCCGATCGAGAGCCTCTACCATTTGTTGACTATGACTCACTGTGTGTTTCCTCTTCTACTTCATTATGTTCTTCATACAAACCACTGACAACCTTATACCATTCAAAGATAGCTCCGATCACCACCTTAGCAGATGCATAGACTGGAATTCCAAGGAAAACTCCCCAGATTCCAAACATAGATCCTGATGTCAAGAGAACAAATAAAATGGTAATCGGATGGATATTTAACTGGCTTCCCAAAACCAAAGGTGATACAAAACGTCCTTCAATGGTTTGCTCCACTGCAAATACAATCAAGACCTTGATAAACATCTCTGGTCCTGCTACCAAGCCCAATACTAAGGCAGGTAACATGGCTAAAAAACTACCCAAGTAAGGGATCAAATTCAAGATCCCCGCAGAGATCCCAAGTGTCACCGCATAGCGCAAACCAATGATCTTAAAGAAGATGATGAACATAATGGCGACGACAATGGCTACCGTAATTTGCCCTCGAACGTAGTTGGAGAGTTGAGTGTTGACATCTGAGAGAACTTGTTCAGCCGATTTACGAATCTTAGTCGGTAAGAAGCGAACAATGTGGCCCTTTAAATTTTTTCCATCTCGAAGAAGATAAAAGACAATAAAAGGCATGATGATCAAGGCAACAATAACTTGCGAAGCCACTCCGATCAAGTTGCTGACCCAATTGACAGCCCGCCCAGAGATCGAACTGGCCCAAGAAGTAATGTTTGCAGACAATTCCTTGGTGATCTCATCTAACTGGGGTTTGATATCTGAGGAGACGCGATTATCTAGAAAATCATCGATGGTTGCATTGGCCTTTTCCAAATAAGTTGGCAGGTTATGAAAGAAACTCACCACTTGTCGTTGGACGGATGGAATCACTACAGCTAGACCCCAAATTAAAAGCACTGCAATCAAGAAAAAGACGAAGGAAATCGCAAAAATCCGCTTGAGTCCTTTTCTTTCAAGAAAGTCAACAATAGGGTTGAGCAGGTAATAGAGCAAACCAGAGATAATAACAGGCAGCATGACTGCTCCTGCAAACTCAAAAATAGGAATAAAAATAAAGGTGATTTTACTCAAAACCAAAAGGTTCAAGCCCAACAGCAAGGTAACTAAAAATACGGTAATGGCCTTGTTGTCTAAAAACCATCTAAAAAACCAGGACAAACTAAACTGTTTTTCTTTATTATCCACAGAGAACTCCTTTTCAATTCAATCTGTTTCTATTTTAGCATTTTTTGAGCTTGAAGTTACGAAAAAACTAGCAAAATAAGAAAGAAAGGCCCTCGCCTTTTCAACTAGCAATTGCCTTCCAATAGGACCTTTGATATAATAAACCTAACAAATCATACGAGGTGACCTATGTCTCAAACCATTTATTTCGGTACCTATACCAAAAAAGAATCCAAAGGAATTTACAAGGCACAATTTGATCCTGAAACAGGCACATTGAGCCAACTTGAACTAGTGGCAGCTGAGCCCAATCCAACCTATATCGCTTTTTCTGAAAAAGGCAACCTCTACAGTGTCGGAGCTGAAGAGGGAAAAGGAGGAATCGCAAGCTTTACAGCTGATTTTCAGCCACTCAATCACGTTGTTGAAGAGGGGGCTCCACTCTGCTATGTCTCTGTCGATGACAAGCGTCAACTGGTCTATGGAGCCAACTATCACAAAGGTCAAGTTCTCGTATATCAGCTAGAGGCAGGTGGGCGTTTGTCCTTTGTCGATCAAGACACCCACCAAGGAAGTGGTCCTCATGCCAATCAAGCAAGTCCACATACCCACTTTGCAGACCTTACACCAGATCAGTACCTGATCACGTGTGACCTAGGAACAGACCGTTTACATGTCTATGATGTCAGTGAGGAAGGAAAACTGACCCTGATCAATCAGTATCAAACAGCTCCAGGGGCAGGACCTCGTCACTTGGTCTTTCATCCTCACTATAAGACTGCTTATCTCATCAATGAATTAAATGCTACGATCGATGTACTCTTTTATGATGGTATGGGTGAATTCGAACACTTCCAAACTGTTTCCACACTTCCATCAGACTACGATGGTCAAAAATGGGCTTCTGCGATCAAGCTCTCAGCTGATGGAAAATTCCTTTATGCCTCTAACCGTGCACACAATTCCATTGCTGTATTTGAAGTAATCGCTGACGGGAGCTTGAAACTCATCGAGATCGTCCCAACAGATGGCCTCAATCCACGTGATTTCACTCTTAGTCCTGATCAAAACTATTTGATCGCAGCCCATCAAGATTCACCTATTGCCACCGTCTTCAAGCGAGATCCTGCTAGCGGAAAATTGACCCTTCTATCCGACGACTTCTATGTTCCAGAGGCCGTTTGTACGGTTTTTTATTAAGTCGTTTTAGTTGTCAAACCTCTAAAAAAATGATTAAATAGATGAGGAAAAGGCGTGAGCCTGACTTCACAACTTATATTTTAGGAGACCCTAACATGAATCCATTAGACTTATTTAACCAAGTGAAAGAAATGATCGAAAAGAAAGATTTCGACGCTGCAAAGAAATTTGTTGATGACAACAAAGACAACCTCGGTGACTACCTTGAACAAGCCAAAGGGCTTGTATCTGGAAATGAAATGGTAAGCGGTGCCTTGGACAAAATCAAAGGCTTGTTCTAATAAGACGATGAGAGTGAGACAGAAATCGGTCATTCGTTAGAATTCGATTTCGTCGTCCCACCTCCGCACAGTTGAGTAGGGCTGTAAAAGCTGATGAAATCAGCGTAGTAGAGCCCACTCAACCACTGCGTCTTGCTCAACAATCCAAAAATCAATTGAGAGGCCAGGACTTTTGTCCCAGCCTCATTTTTGTTTACCCCAAGCAAAAAAAGATCCTTGAGAAGACTCAAGGATCTTTCTAGTCTAGTAAACTAGATTATTTTTTCAAGTTGTAGAATGATTTCAATCCACGGTATTCAGCTACTTCACCAAGTTGATCTTCGATGCGAAGCAATTGGTTGTATTTAGCGATACGGTCTGTACGTGAAAGTGAACCAGTCTTGATTTGTCCTGCGTTTGTTGCAACTGCGATGTCAGCGATTGTTGAATCTTCAGTTTCACCTGAACGGTGTGATACAACGGCAGTGTAACCAGCTTCTTTCGCCATTTCGATAGCATCGAATGTTTCAGTAAGAGTACCAATTTGGTTAACTTTGATAAGGATAGAGTTAGCACATTTTTCTTCGATACCACGTGAAAGGTAGTCAGTGTTTGTTACGAAGAAATCGTCACCAACCAATTGAACTTTACCACCAAGACGTTCAGTAAGAGCTTTCCAACCGTCCCAGTCGTTTTCATCCATACCATCTTCGATAGTGATGATTGGGTATTTGTTTACCAATTCTTCAAGGTAGTCGATTTGTTCAGCAGCAGTGCGGACAGCAGCTCCTTCACCTTCGAATTTAGTGTAATCGTAAACTTTGCGTTCTTTATCGTAGAATTCTGATGATGCACAGTCAAATCCGATAAATACATCTTTACCTGGAACATAACCAGCAGCTTCGATAGCAGCGATGATAGTTTCTACACCATCTTCAGTTCCGTCGAAACGAGGAGCAAATCCACCTTCGTCACCAACGGCTGTTTCAAGACCACGACCTTTAAGGATTTTCTTAAGTGCGTGGAAGATTTCAGCACCCCAACGAAGAGCTTCTTTGAATGTAGGTGCACCAGCAGGTACGATCATGAATTCTTGGAAAGCGATTGGAGCATCTGAGTGAGATCCACCATTGATGATGTTCATCATTGGAGTTGGAAGAACTTTAGTGTTGAATCCACCAAGGTAGCTGTAAAGTGGGATTTCAAGGTAGTCAGCAGCAGCACGAGCTACAGCGATAGACACACCAAGGATTGCGTTTGCTCCCAATTTACCTTTGTTAGGAGTACCGTCAAGAGCGATCATTGCACGGTCAATAGCTTGTTGGTCACGTACATCGTAGCCGATGATTGCTTCAGCAATAATGTTGTTTACGTTGTCAACAGCCTTTTGAGTTCCAAGACCACCGTAACGAGATTTGTCACCGTCACGAAGTTCAACTGCTTCGTGTTCACCAGTAGAAGCTCCTGATGGAACCATACCACGTCCATGAGCACCTGATTCAGTATATACTTCTACTTCAAGTGTTGGGTTACCGCGTGAGTCTAGGACTTCGCGAGCGTAAACATCAGTAATAATTGACATTTCTTACTCTCCTTATTGAGTTATATTTTTTACTCCTCTATCATATCGTAATTAGGCTATTTTTTCAAGAAAAAACAAGGAAATCTACGAAAATTGAGAAGTTTTTAACAAGAAAACGGTTCCACTTTCTTTTTTTCTTCTATTTCCCTCCTTATTTAATTTTTTCGCATTCTTCTATTCTTCTGCTACGCTTTATGCTATACTAAGCTTATGACAGATATTAATAAAACAATTTTAGAAAAAGCTGCTGGTCCTACTCGATTCAATCCGGATGAGCAGCGTCGATTTTTGGAGACATATGAGGAGCGGGTGATTGCTTCATGCACCTTGGAGGAGGCAAGGGACAAGATGTACCTGGAGCAGTATTCGACAATCCTCACTGATATTTCAGATCGCTTTCATCCTGTTTTGGTCAAGATCTCCCCAGCTTTAGATGAAAACAGCCAGCTACAATATTTGAAAAAAACCAAGGAACTTGGACTTGTGGCAAGCATCGTTTCGGATGACTGTCGTCATTCCCCCTTTGGTCTCATCATCCATACTGACCACCCATCTGGAATTTCACCAACAGACATGAATCTCCAGTATCCAATTTTATTTGAAAAGAAAGAAGAGACTGCCGGTCCAGAAAAGAAATCATTCTGGAAACGTCTCTTTAGCTAAAGAAAAACCAATGGAAGGGAACATCTCCTTTCCATTGGTTTTTTAGTTTGCTTTTATTTTCAAAAGGTTCCCAATATTTCGAGCGCAGGAAATCAGATTCCTTTCAGCATGAGCCAGTGCATCTGCTACCTCACAAGGACCAGGTACGATAGAGAAGGCAGCTTCAATGTGATGACTAGGAAAAGCAGGCAAATCCTCCGCTAAGCTACCACAAATAGCAAGCACTGGGATCTTCTCTGGTGTTCGTTTGGCTACCCCGACAGGTGCCTTACCAGAAAGAGATTGGAGATCCATCCTACCTTCCCCGACCACGACCAGATCAGCTTTTTGTACTTTGTGATCAAAGTCAATCAAATCAAGGCTTTTTTCAATTCCTGAGGAGATCTGACCACCGGCAAAAGCGACCAAGCCAGCAGCCATGCCACCTCCAGCTCCGGCACCAGGCATGGACAATATTCGTGCATCTACTAATTGGTAAAAACCCTGCATAGCCTGATCAACAGCTGGAAACAGAAGGGGATTTAATCCCTTTTGCCCACCAAAGATATAGGTCGCTCCTTGACTGCCACAGAGAGGATTGGTTACATCCGTTAAGACTTGGAGCTCGATGTCTTCTAAAACTTTTGGAACCGCACTGGTATCTATTCTAGCTACACGACCGAGCGAAGCCCCGACAGGACGAAGCAGATGGCCTTGATCATCATAGAAGGCTACCCCTAATCCGGCTGCCATCCCAATCCCACCATCATTTGTTGCAGAACCGCCAATTCCCACACAGATCGTTTTAACCCCTTGGTCAACCAATTGCAAAATAAGTTCACCAATTCCTCGTGTTTCCAGTTCAAGAGGATTTCGTTTTTCAGCTGGAATGGAGCCTAAACCGACAAGTGAGGCCATTTCAAAAAAAGCCATCTTATCTTTTTGGTAGTAGGACATTGAAACAGGCTGTCCAAATGGTCCGGTTACTTGAGTTTGGTACTCCGTTACATCCAGAACTCCAGCTAGGGTTTCCATGGTGCCTTCGCCTCCATCCCCAATAGGAAGGAGGTCAAAAGTTGCATCTGGTAGAGCCTCTTGAAATCCTTTTTTCAAGGCTTCTGCTACTTGTTTGGCAGATAATGATTCTTTAAATGAATCCGGGGCTAGTAGGATATGCATGCTGTTTCCTTTCTATGCTGGTCTAGAATTTCAAGAACAAGGCTTAAATCCCTCTTCTCGATACGATATGGGGCTCGCTCAGCGACGATTGGCTTGGCCATAAAGGCAATCCCGATACCGGCTGTTTCAATCATCGGAAGATCATTGGCACCATCTCCCATCGCAATCGTCTGACTTCGTGGGACATGATTTTCTTTCGCCCAGGTTAAAAGTGCCTCTTTTTTCCTTTCAGGAGTGATTATCCCACCGAGGACTTCCCCTGTTAGACGGCCATCAAAAGTCCGCAAACGATTGGCAAGGACCAGATCAATTCCTAAAGACCTTGCGATGGGATCAATGACTTCATGAAATCCCCCCGAAACAAGACCAACCTTGTAACCTCTTTGATGCAGTTCCATGATCAATGTCTCAGCACCAGGCGTGACTTCCATCTGCTCCAAAATTTTCGGAAAGATAGAGGTCTCTAATCCCTTCAATAAAGCAACACGCGCCTCTAAAGATGCTGTAAAATCCAGCTTCCCATTCATTGCTTGTGCTGTAATCTCAGCCACTTTTTCTCCCACGCCAGCTTCTTGAGCTAGTAGATCAATCCCTTCCTGTCGGATCAAGGTTCCATCTACATCCATAACGAGAAGACCTGTTACTTCTTTCATCGCTTTCCTTTCTTATTTCTCCCTTACTATACAAAAATAGGGTTTAAATTTCAAGTTTCAATTATGATTTGAAGATAAAAAAATGACCTCCTAAAAGGTCATTTTTCTGTTATTAAAAGCGAATTTGCTCGCGGGTTTTTTCATAGGAAGTAACAAAGCGATCAGTTACGCCTGCTTCTACCATTTCCAAAGCATCTGAGATGACTTTGAAGGAAGCCGCATAGTCATATTCTCTTTCGAAAATATAAAGGGACTCATCAAAGGCTGCCTGTACATGATCATCAAATGAACGGTAACGGTTCGAGTATTGCAACAATTGTTCTGTCAATGTCGCATTTTGAACAATTCGATACGCCGCTTCTTCCAATTCATTCATATCATTGGTCAAGATTTCCAACAAACGATTGGTTGATTCGATGTTGATTTTATCCCCTTCTAACTCATCCATCAAAGCTTCTGTATTGTTACTTGCAGTGAAGAAAATTTCTAAGAATTCTTGAGGAATTCCTGGCAAGTTCCGTTTGTCCATATAGCGTTTAATGGCATGCAAACGGTTGGCATAGATGTTGACTTTTTGGCGAGCATTGGCATCGTCTTTTTCAATTTTTGAAAGGGAATCACTTAAGCCAATTTGCTCATCTTCGATTTCTTTCAAGCGAGCTTCAATAGCTTCTAACTCTTCTTCTACGATAGAATAGGCCTTTTGTGTTTCAGATGAATCTTTCAAGGCATCTTCTACCACATTTTCTTGTGAAGATAGCTCAGCTTCCAACTCTTTTAACTGTTGGCTGAAGCTTTCATTCAAGACAAATGTTTTACCGAGACGTTCCACTTCTGCCGCAAGCTTGCTATTGTTATCTTTAGCATGTTTCAAATAGCCAGGCAGTTGTTTCACTAACTTCTTCACAACTTTTTGTGATTCAATTTCACGAGTAAAGATGTGATACAATGCATCGATTTCTTCTTGAATTTGTTCATTTTCGTAAATGGCATTGTCCAATTCAAGGGCAGATACATTTGCCATATTGTTCTTCAAAGAAGCATGCAACTGTTGGAAACGAGATTCAATATCTGTTTCAGTGAAGTGGTATCCAGATTCCAAAAGCTTGCGGTAGCCACTTTCCAAATCCTCTAATTGATCAGGAAGTTTTGTTTGAAGAGCAGTGACAATTTCTGGCACTCGCTCAACAATTTGTTTTAAGGCTACAATATGATTTTCAGCTGTATCAAGGATTTCAGCCGCTTCAACAGGGTCACCTGAAGAATTCAAGGTTACAAATTGTGAAAACTCAGATTGAATATTTCCAATTTGTTTTTCAATTTCAGGAAGTGCACTGCCATAACGATCTGGGTCTGAAGTGACTTCTTTTTGAAGTTCCTCAAACATATCCAAGGCATGAACCACACGTCCGCTATTCTTTTGTTCCTGCTCTTCCAGAGCAGAAAGGGCTTTGCGAATCGCCTTGATATCTTCGTCGATCAATTGGATCTGACTTTCGATATTATCAATGGCTTGTTTAGCCTTCATGAAACGGAAAGAATTGTTATAGCCTTCCGCTTCAAACAGATTGTTTTCAATATCAGCAAATGAATTTAAGGATAAATCTACCCATTTTTGATTCCATTCACGAAATGCAATTTGACTTTGACCAATCAAATGCATGTTTTTTACGGCCTCTACTTCATCGTTGACCGGAAGGTTATATAACTTTTCTTTTCGTTCTTCCAGTGCTGCCAGTAAGGCTTCATTTCGTTTTCTCAAAATGACTGCAACCACATATCCTACAATCAAGATAAGGGCGACAATAAAGATGAGAACAATTAGTCCACTAGACATATAAAAACTCCTTCATCGTATTACTTGAACGTAATCCTAGTAATTATACCATAAAATATCCATTAATGGGAAGCGTTCGGTGAATTTTATACATCGAGTGTACTATATTCAGCGTTTTCTTCGATAAATTCACGACGTGGTTCCACGCGGTCCCCCATCAACATATCAAAGATCTTATCTGCTTCCGCAGCATCGTCTACTGATACTCGTGCCATCAAGCGGTGTTCTGGATTCATGGTTGTTTCCCATAATTGGTGATCATCCATTTCTCCAAGACCTTTATAGCGTTGGATGGTTGGTTTTGAGCGACCTTCTGAATAACGTTCCAAAGCTGCAGCTAATTCGGCTTCTTGGTTGGCACCAGGTTGGATATATTCTTTGATTTCACTACCGACTTTGACCCCATAGATTGGTGGTTGCGCAATGTAAACATATCCCGCTTCCAAGACTGGTTTCATATAGCGATAGATCAAGGTCAACAGAAGGGTTCGGATATGAGCGCCATCGACATCGGCATCGGTCATGATGACTAATTTTTGATAACGCGCTTTTGTAACATCAAATTCTGCACCAAATCCAGTTCCCATAGCAGTAAATAAACTACGGATCTCTTCATTGGCTAGAATTTTGTCCATACTTGCTTTTTCAACGTTCAAGATCTTACCGCGGATTGGTAAAATCGCTTGGAATTCCCGATTTCGACCAGATTTTGCAGATCCTCCGGCTGAATCCCCTTCGACGATAAAGAGTTCTGTTTCTTGTGGATTATTTGAAGAACAATCTGCCAATTTACCAGGTAGGTTGGAAATCTCAAGCCCTGATTTCTTACGGGTCACCTCACGCGCTCGCTTAGCAGCTACGCGAGCTTTCGCTGCTAAAATCCCTTTTTCGACGATTTTCTTAGCAATTTGCGGATTTTCCAAAAGGAAATCAGAAAAGGCATCACTAAAGAGTCGATTGGTAATCTTAACAACTTCTGAATTTCCAAGTTTGGTCTTGGTTTGTCCTTCAAACTGTGGATTTGGATGTTTAACCGAGATCACTGCTGTTAAGCCTTCTCGAACATCTTCCCCGGTTAGATTGTCTTCGTTTTCTTTTAAGAGCTTATTTTTCTTAGCATAATCATTGATCACACGAGTGAGAGCTGTACGGAAGCCCTGTTCATGAGTCCCACCTTCATGGGTATGAATGTTATTCGCAAAACTCATGACCGTCTCATGGTAGCCTGTGGTATATTGCATAGCTACTTCAACTGTAATATCATCCATTTCACCATCTGTGTAGATTGGTTTTTCAAAGATGACATCTTTGTTTTCATTGATGTATTCGACGTAACTAGAGATCCCACCTTCGTAGTGGTAATGCTTTTCTTGCTCTAAGCCTTCTCGCTTATCCGTCAAAGAAATACGCAAGCCACGATTCAAAAAGGCTAGTTCTTGAATTCGTTTATTTAATTTTTCAAAATCATACTCGGTGGTTTCCGTGAAGATTTCTGGGTCTGGAATAAAGTGGACGGTTGTCCCTGTCCGATCAGTCTCCCCGATGACTTTCAAATCATCCACAACGTGTCCACGTCGATACTCTTGGTAATAGATACTGCCATTTTTATAGACGCGAACATCGAGGGATGTGGAGAGGGCATTCACGACGGATGACCCTACCCCGTGAAGACCACCAGAAACCTTGTAGCCGCCTCCGCCAAATTTTCCTCCCGCGTGAAGCACGGTAAAGACAGTTTCAACGGCAGGTCGACCTGTCTTTTCTTGGATATCCACTGGGATCCCACGACCATCATCGACAACCGTGATCGAATTATCTGCTTCAATGAAAACTTCAATATGGCTAGCAAAACCAGCTAAGGCTTCGTCGATCGAGTTATCAACGATTTCCCAGACCAGATGATGAAGACCTTCTTTTGAGGTAGATCCAATATACATTCCCGGACGCATCCGAACGGCTTCTAGTCCTTCCAAGACCTGAATCTGACTGGCATCATATTCTTGTGCTTGATTTTCTTGCTGTTTATCCTCTGTCATAATTTCCCTTTTCTATTCAAATATAAACTGGTGTAAGTGTGGCATGGAATCAAATAAATAGGTCGAAAGCCCTGCAGCCTTTCCAGCTTCTATATCGATCGGACGATCTCCGATGACCAGACCGTCTTGAATACCATATTTTTCCTTCAAATAAAGCATAGAGGCTGGGTCTGGTTTTCGAGGAAAGCCCTCGTCTGCCGTTACAATCTCCGTAAAGTAGGGTGCAATGCCTGTCTGTTCAATAAGGGTCAAAACTTGGCGATCCCGATGAGATACCAAAAAATGGCGTCCTCCATGTGCTTGGATCTCTTCTAGTAACTCTTTTGCTCCCTCAAATAAGACCGGCTCTTGCAAGCCCAAGGCTTCTTTTTTCTTGTATTCCGTACGAAAATTGGAAATATGAGGTGCAAAGGTTTGAATTGCATCCTGTGTTGAGATTTTTAATGCTGCATAAACAGAATCATGATCGGCTTGAATGTGAAAGTCCTTCAATGTCGCTACAAAGGCATTTGTGGACGTTTCGTAATTATCCAATAGCGTCCCACCAAGATCCCATATAAAATCATGATAATTCATAGTCAATATTATACCACAAATGGACAAAAAAATAAGCTAAAACCCTCATTTAGGGGGGATTTTAGCCATTTTTTACGGTCATTTCATTTTAAATCATAGAGAAGTCATTTTCCGTCATAGAATGTAAACTTTCACCAGAAAATATGGTGTCCAAAAGAGCAATTTTAAGCATCTCCAAAGACATCTTGATAGAGCATTCCTTGACGAAGGCTTTGGGCATCTCCTCCAAACTGTTCTACCAAGGCATAGGCTAAGGCAAGCGCAGTTGAAGGACCACGACTGGTCAAGAGATTCCCGTCTTTCACCACTGTTTCTTTCTGATAGTGCCCATCTTGAATCTCTTCTTCAAAACCATTGTAACAGGTATAGTGTTTATCTTTTAAGAGGCCGGCACGTGCCAAGACAATTGGTGCTGCACAAATCGCAGAAATGATTTTTCCTTTTCTACTTTCTTCTTGAAGAGCTGCAATCAATTCCGGATTATCCCGCAAATTCGCAGCTCCTGGCATCCCACCTGGTAAGAAGATTCCATCATAATCTGACAGGTCCCCATTCCAGAGGCGGTCGACTTCCACTGTGATCTGGTGAGAACCTGTGACCGTTTCTTCCATGCCAATAAGGTCACAGTCGATCCCAGCCCGTCTCAAAACATCGACAATGGTCAAGGCTTCAATTTCTTCAAAACCGTTTGCTAAAATCGTTGCTACTTTTTTCATTTTCATTCCTTCTTTCTATCTATTGCGCCTTTTTAAGGACTACTTTTTTACGGATTGGAGGCCCTTCTTCTGGCTCTTTCTTTTTGCTACTATGATTATATATTGAAAGGACCAGTCCAATACCAATCAGGTTGCTAATAATAGACGATCCACCTTGTGAGATAAAGGGGAGGGGAATTCCCGTCAAAGGGAGAAGACCCGTTACCGCTCCGACATTTTCAAAAATATGAAAGACCAGCATCATAATAAATCCGATGGAAATATAGGTATAAAACTGGTTATTAGACTGAAGGGTGATTTTTAAAATGCGGTAAATCAGGGTCACATATAAAATCAACAGTACCAGAGCTCCAACAAAGCCAAAGTCCTCTGCGACGACCGTAAAAATCATATCGCTTTCCCGTACGGGAACCAATAAATTGGAGACATTAAAGCCTTGACCAAAGAGGCCACCACTTGCAATGGCTAGCTGTCCTTGTGCCTGCTGGTAGGTGGTGGTTTGTGCATAGTCAAAAGGATTTAACCAGGCTAAAATACGGTTCATCTGATAGGTTGGCATCCCTACTTGCTGGTGCAGAAAAGCTCGCCCCCCTTCTGAAAGAAAGAGGAAGAGAAAGCCTGCTAGCCCACCTGCCAGAAGCAAGATGACCGGCAAGATAATTTTCCAGGAAACTCCTGAAACGAGCACTAAGCCCGCAAAGATGGCCAAGAATACTAAGGCCGTTCCCAAGTCCTGCTGGAGAGCCAATAAGGCAAAGACCGGAATCGTATAGATGGTCAACTCTAGAATCAAAAACCAATCTTGTCGTAATAATCGCTCACGCCCCTTATTTCTTTGTAAAAATCGGACAATAGAGCTTGACAGCATCAGGATGAAAGGGATCTTCATAAATTCTGAAGGCTGAAATAAGGTGATGTTCCCATAAGCCACCCAGTTTTTAGCTCCTGTTGAAGCTACCAAGTTGGGATTATAAAAAACAAGGGGAAGAACCATCAAGGCCAGACCAAGCAGGTAAAGAAAGGGAGTGATTTTCCAAAGAAATTTCGTGCTAAAAATCGTCACAATCAGGCAAATGACGCATCCCACACCAATCCAGGCCAATTGCCGCCCTAAAAAAGGCCACACCATTTGGGGATAGTCATGAGAAACTGCTACATAAACAGATAAAATCCCAATCATGAGAAGGGCGAAGACAATCCCAATGATCGAATAATCCAGGTGAATCGTCCAAAAATGATTTTTCTTCATTCACGTTCCTTTCTGTGAGAATCATCAAATTAATTAATAGAACAACATCTGTAGAATCAAGCTAGATCCTGCTACACAAAACCAAGCAATCAACCCTACTAGGAGGGGGGCTGCTCCTGCTGCACGGAACTGTTTCCAAGAAACCTTGCTTCCGATTCCGACCAAGGCCATGGCCATAAAGAGGTGAGAAAGGTCCTTTAGGTAAGGAAGAACCACTTTAGGTACAAGCCGATAGATGAAAGAATAGAAGCCACAATAAACCAAATGATGAACCAAGGAATAATTTTCTTTAACATTCCTTTGTTTCTTCCTTGTTGCTTGCTACGATACCATTTTAAACCGATCAAGCCCAAACAAACTGGTACAATCATCAGGGCGCGTGTCAACTTAACAATGGTCGCCATTTCACCCGCCGCCTTACTATAAGAAAACGCTGCTGCTACAACTGATGACGTATCGTTAATAGCTGTTCCTGACCAGAGGCCAAATTGAAAATTAGACATATGCCATACATGCCCTAATACTGGAAAGATAAAGACAGCCAAAATGTTGAAGAAGAAGATAGTTGACATAGACAAGGCAATTTCCTCTTCGTCTGCTTCAATGATCGGCGCTGCTGCTGCAATAGCAGATCCACCACAAATAGCTGTACCAAACCCAATTAAGGTCCGTAGATGAGATTTCAGGTGGAAGACTCTCCCAAAAATAATAGCTGCAAGAAAGGCAACGGTTATCGTTGGCAGACTAATCTTTAAAGAAGACAAACCTGTAGAGGCAACTGTCGCAATGGGCAAGCTAAATCCCATGAAGATAATCGAATACTGCAACAATTTCTTACCGGACCAGTTCAAGCCTGGTCGTGAATTCTCCGGCAAATCCACAAATTCATTAAGGACAATTCCTAAAATTAAGGCAAAAACACTGGAGCCAATAATGGGAAAGAAAGTTCCCAACAACATAGCACAAAGTGCCAGTACAAATGCAATTGCAAGTCCAAATCCTTTATTTTTCATTTTCTCAATTCCTTTCAAAAAAGTCAGCTGCTTGCTCAACAAGCCGCTCTCTCACTGTCGTGTGAAGGGGCAACACTTGTTGCAAACCATCCAAAATTTGTTTTCCATATCGCTTGGTTACCACCCGCTGATCTAATAAAAGCACCAAAGATTCCTGATCTTGAAAACGGCTGGTTCTCCCAATAGCCTGTTTTAGCCTTAAAATCGCGACTGGAAGACTATAGTCGTAAAAGGGATTTTTCCCCTGTTCTCTGAGTTTTGTATTCAGCTTTTGAACCATATAATCTTTAGGATTGTCAAAAGGAAGGCGCGTGATGATTTGAATCACTTCTTTTTGTTGGGAGAAATCGACTCCCTCCCAGAAGCTTCCTGTTCCCAATAAAATGGAGCTTTCTCCTCGGTCAAATCGTCGCTTAATATTGGCTGCATCCCCATTTCGATACTGGGCCAAGTGAGGAAACTTCAATGCGTTTGACGTCTCCAGTAACAATTCTTTTGAAGTAAACAAAAGAAAAATTGGCTTTCGTAAAGGAAGGAGTTCACCGACGAGCTGACAAATCTCCCCTGCGTATTCCACTGAAGATAAAGAAACAACATCTGGAAAATCAATCGGCACCAGCAATTCCTGGTGTTGTTTGACTGTTATCGGTACCCGATAGATTTGCTGCTTTTGATATCCTAAAAGAGCAGGTAAATGCACTTTTTTACTGATAGCGATCGTCGCTGATACAAAGAGCACGGTCACTTCTTCAGGTACAAATTCCTTAAAGGATAGTAAGTCCTCCACTCCTCCATGGAGACGAAGAATCTGGTGGCTTTCAACCACTTCTTTGTCTATCCAAAAGGTTTGGTAGCGCTCATCAAACAATTCCTTTAGATTCTCTAGAGATTCGGTTTTCAATTCCGATACATCCTGCCGAATTTTTGCCACCGTTTGATCTGATAAAACTGCCGTTTTTCCTTGCACGACTTCTTTGGAGCAGGCATTTAACTCAAATTGAATACTCTCCAGCAAACGTCGTTGTAGAAGATCTTTTTCCTCTTCAATAGCGTGTTGCAAGTTTAAAAGAAGAGATTGCAAGTTTTCTTCTCTCTGTGAAAATTGCTCTAAAGCAAAGAAGAGTTTTTGCGCTTCATCCACGACCAGAACAGACTCTTGAAGTAGACTCTTATCATCTTCTAGACGGGTTAGCAGATAAGCATGATTGGTCAAAATCACCCGGCTGGTTTTCACTTTTTCCTGACCAAGACGCCAAAAATCTTCCTGATAAAATAGTGAACGTTTCGACAATTGACCATCGTGGCAAATGTCAGCTACAAAATGGACATGACGATAGAGTTGGCCAATTTCACTGAACTCTCCTGTTTCAGTCATGGTCAGCCAAACCAACAGTTGCATTTTAAAGCGTCGAATCATCCCATTATCTGACTCACTCTGTAAGGTCTCATAAAATTTATCGAGTTGGATATAATCCTTGGGACTTTTAAGGCTATGAAAGGGAATTTGGAAAAGATCCTGGATGGTCTTTCCTTCTTTCTTCATAATTTGATCCTGAAGAATTTTAGTTGGAACACTCACAAGAATGCGCTTAGAGGTTTTGGCCAAAAGCGTTAACAGATAAGCGTAGGTCTTCCCAATTCCCGTTGGCGCCTCGATAAAACTTGGAAGCGGCTGGTGCAAACTGTCCTCGATATAGGCAACAAATTCACTCTGCTCTGGATAAGCTTCCATTCCCAACAACTGCATATTGAGTTCAAACTGTTCAGACAAATAGTGACTTTCTAAGAACTGCTGTGGCTTTCGCAGGTAGAGTCCATGAACTTCTACTAAATGAGCTGGTAAAAAAAGACTACTGTCTTCAAGCGCATCTTCTATTAAGAGTCGCGATTCATAAATCAAACAATCTGCCATCGAAAGAAGTTTTTCAATCAATCCTCTTGGTAAGCTCGCAATTTTCTCTCTCAATTTCAACAGCAGCTGGGCTGTTGCCATAGCATCCGCTAGAGCGGAGTGAGCATGGTGTAACTCAATTTCCAGTTCAGTCGCAAGCGCTCCTAAATTGTAGCGTTCTAAAGTCGGATAGAAAATTTGAGACAATTCAACCGTATCAATTCGAGGAGTCGTTAGTTCGAATCCTTCCCAAAAGAGAGCTTCTGCCAATAAATTCGCATCAAATTTGACATTATGAGCCACAAAGACGGCATCTTCTATTAATTCAAAAATTTCCTTTGCCACTTGTGCAAACTCTGGTGCTTTCCGTAAGCGAGCATCTGTCAGGCCAGTCAGTTGTTTGATATGCTCATCCAATCGTTCATGGGGATTCACATCCGTCTCATATGATTGCGTAATCCTTCCATCTTCGATGATGACAATCCCAACCTGAATGATCTTAGCATTACTTCCGGCACTGGTGGCTTCCAGGTCCACAATGGCATATTTCCGTTTCTGTCTTGTCATAATACTTAAAATTATATCACGTTTGAGCAAGCTCTGCAGATTTTTTTCTCCTTTGAGGCTGACTTCAATCCAGTTATTTTCTTCGCAATTTGATACACTATTCTAGAAAGGAGTCCTTATGAAAATCTATCGTACTGTTAATCCTGTAGCTTATGAAAACACCTACTACCTTGAAAATGAACACTCCCTCATTCTTGTTGATCCAGGTAGCGACTGGGCGACCATTCAAAAACAAATAGATCGCATTGAAAAACCAATTGTAGCGATTCTTTTAACCCATACGCACTACGATCACATAATGAGTCTTGAAAAGGTTCGTCAGACGTATCATTTCCCACCAGTCTATGTCCATTCGGCAGAAGCCAGTTGGTTGTCTTCTCCTGTCGATAATTTATCTGGTTTGGATCGTCATGCGGATTTAGAAGATGTTGTCTGTCAGGAGGCCGACTTCCTTTATGAAATTCGCTCCGATTACGAAATAGCCGATTTCCACTTTTATGTTCTAGAAACACCGGGCCACTCTGCAGGAGGAGTCTCCATCGTCTTTCCTGAGGATCACTTGGTTCTATCCGGTGACGCCCTTTTTCGCGAAACCATTGGACGGACCGATCTTCCAACAGGGAACGCGGCACAGTTGCTTAGCAGTATCAGGGAAGAGCTCTTTACCCTTCCATCTTCCTACACTGTCTATCCTGGCCATGGCCCTGAAACTTCTATCGGTCACGAGAAGATGTTCAATCCCTTCTTTAGACAATCTTAAAGAATCATGTATCCTCCTTCCTGTCCTCATAAAAGGATACAAAAAAAGCAAGTGTGAACTTGCTTTTTTATTATATCTTAAGAAAACGTCTCATGGAGATTGAAGAACCGATCGCTCCGATCAAAATTCCTAATCCAAAGAGACCACCCACCATAATCGGTACCAAAAGATGTGGACTATAGAGATACAAGTTTTGATCTGACAAGTTATTGTTCATTGATGTATAGACAACATTATAAACATAGAAGACCAAAGCCGAAGGAACCAAGGCTCCCAAGAGACCGATCCAAGCCCCCTCTAAAAGGAATGGTGCACGAATATAGCCATTTTTTGCTCCTACCAGTCGCATAATCTTAATCTCACGACTACGTGAAATGATGGTAATCCGGATGGTATTGGAAATCAAGAAGACAGCGATGAAAATCAATAAAGCTACACCGATCAAGCCCCAGTTTCGGATGAAGGTTCCAAGGGCGAACAAGCGTTGGGTATCAACCCCACCATCTTTCACTTCAGAGACCCCTTCAATTTTTTTAGCGTCTGCCGAGACTTGCTTCACATATTTTGGAGCTGTTGTCTCTACATAATAGGCATCGTAGAGGGGGTTTGCGTCTCCATCAAAAATCTTCCAGTTGTTCCCAGCCGTTTTGATCAGTTTATCATACTGTTCTTCCTTGCTAGAAAAATCAACCTTGTCAACATGTTTCATGGCTGTCAGAGCATCGTAGACCTTATGGTAGTTTTCATTGGTCACGGTTTGACCGTCTTTTTCAATTTGCTCACTCTGGTCTTGAATATCTTTGCGCATGTATACTACAACCCGCACACTATTTTGAATATCATCTGAAAGCTTGATGGTATTAGCAATCACAGAGGCGAAAATAGCAACCAAGCTAAGGGTAATCATAACCGAGCTGACCGCTGCAATCGTCATCCAACCATTTCGTTTCAAGCTTTTAAGCGATTCGATTAAGTGTCGGAAAAATCTTCTAATCATCGTATCCGTACTCTCCTTCCGCTTCATCACGCACTACACGACCATTTTCAATCGCGATGACACGGTGACGTAAAGTATTTACAATCTGGCTATTGTGGGTCGCCATCAATACTGTTGTCCCTTGCAGATTAATCCGCTCCAAAAGGTTCATGATTTCCCATGAATTATCTGGGTCCAAGTTACCAGTTGGCTCATCCGCAATCAAGACTTTCGGATTGTTGACGATCGCGCGAGCAATCGCAATCCGTTGTTGCTCCCCACCGGACAATTCATTTGGGAATGAGCGGACCTTGTGTTTCAACCCAACAAGATCCAAAACTTCCATCACACGCTTTTTAATATTGCGACGGCGCTCACCGATAACTTGCATAGCGTAGGCAATATTTTCATAAACGGTTTTCTTTGGAAGTAATTTATAATCTTGGAAAACCACTCCTACATTGCGTCGCAACATAGGAATATCGCGTTTTTTGATTTTATCCAAATCAAAACCAGCTACTTTTAAGCTTCCTTTATCGTGTTTAACTTCACGGTATAAAAGTCGAATAAAGGTCGACTTCCCTGCACCAGAAGGTCCTACAATGTAGGCAAATTCTCCTGGTTCAATTTGGACAGAGACCCCGCGAAGGGCCGTCGTCCCGTTGTCATACTTTTTGACAACATCTTTCATTTCAATCATTGACATGTAATGAAATTCCTTTCATTCTTTTCTGGTTGATTTCCTCTAAGTTATTGGAGACGCCATTTGAGATAGGCATCAATAAAGCCATCGATATCTCCATCCATCACCTTATCCACCTGTGCTACTTCGTAGTTGGTCCGGTGATCCTTAACCATGGTGTAAGGGGTAAAGACATAAGAGCGGATTTGACTTCCCCAGGTGATTTCTTTTTTATCCCCTTTTAGAGAATCCACTTCTGCTGCTTTTTTCTCTTGCTCTAATTGGTAGAGTTTAGCTTGAAGCATTTTCATCGCACGATCACGGTTCCCATATTGGGTCCGATCCACGGTGGATGCCACTACAATTCCTGTCGGAATATGGGTCAAGCGCACACCTGTAGAAACCTTGTTGACGTTTTGTCCACCAGCTCCACCAGAGCGGAAGGTATCCATCTTGATATCATCATCACGAACTTCAACTTCGATGGTATCATCGAGTTCAGGCATAACCTCAACTGATGTAAAGGACGTATGCCGACGTTTAGCAGAATCAAATGGAGAAATTCGAACCAAACGATGAACCCCCATTTCAGATTTCAGAAGACCGTATGCATGTGGCCCTTCAAAGGATAGGGTCACAGACTTAATTCCAGCTTCATCTCCAGCCTGATAGTCCAAGACTTCAACTTTGAAGCCATGGGCATTTCCAAAACGAGTATACATCCGAAGAAGCATGTCACCCCAGTCCTGAGCTTCTGTCCCTCCTGAACCTGGGTGGATTTCTAGGATGGCATTATTATTGTCATAGGGTTCAGACAATAGCAAGGTCATCTCATAGCTGGTCATGCGTTTGTCCAGCTCCTCTAACTTTTCGATCAATTCTTCCTTGACCGAATCGTCTTCTGCCAAAAAGTCCAGTAAGATTTCTGACTCATCAAAGAGATCCACCATTTGATGGAAATTTTCATAGGTCTGCTTGAGTTCATTTAATTCTTGAGATGTCTTTTGTGCAGCAATATTATCATCCCAAAAATCAGGTTCTGTCATTTTATTTTCTAAAATGGCAATTTCTTCTTCCAATGCCTCTAAGTCAAAGAGACCCCCTGAAAGAAGCTAATTTTTCACGATTTGCGTCAATTTTTTGACGAATTTCTGAAATGTCCATAAGTACCTCTTTCTATGTATCTAGTCTATTATATCATAACCTTCACTATTTGCCCACCTTCCAATATTGGATCTGCTGGTTGATCATTGCCAAGCCAGCTAATTTTCAAAATTTTTCCATTCATTTGTAACCTAATTGTTAGAAAAAAAGATCCTCTTATGCTAGACTGGTAGCATGACAACAGTAGCTTTTATGTCCGATTTACATATTGATTCAAACAACTTTGGAAAAGATGAATTAGAGACCCTTATCACTCTTTTCAAGGACAGAAAAATTCAACATCTCCATATTGCAGGAGATATTGCCAACGGCTTTGAAAAGACGTCACAAGAATTTTTGGCCCAACTCCAATATCAGCTTCCTGTGACCTTTAGCTTGGGAAATCATGATATGTTGGGTCTATCAGAAGAAGCTATGAAACCTTTTGAATTTCAAAAGATTCCTTTTTCAAAGCATACACTCCTTGCCTTTTCTGGCTGGTATGACTACAGCTTTGTTCCTAATCTCTCTCCCCAAAAACATCTCCAAACCAAGAATCTGTTTTGGTTTGACAGACGCCTCCAACGAATGGGAGCTGATCCAGCCATTACCCAACGTTTGTTGCGAGAGCTCGAAACAGAACTCATGCAAGTGGATCAACCCCTGATCATCGCTATGCACTTTGTTCCCCATAGTCAGTTTCTCCTACGCCACCCTTATTTTGAACGTTTCAATGCTTTTTTAGGGAGCCAAGCCTTTCATGAGCTTTTTAGACAATTTCCTGTCAGAGAAGTAATTTTTGGTCATAGCCACCACCGAATGCCAGCAACAACTATTGACACGATCACCTATCATGCCAGACCTTTAGGCTATGTCAGAGAATGGGAGCTCTGCAAACAATTCTTTGAGGTTTTTCCTGAATATGATTTTCCAAAACGATACGACCCCTACAAACGCTATCGCAGAATTAAAGACCTTCCTGAATTTAAAGCCTACAAGAAAAAACAGCTTGCTCATGAATTTTCTCAAGCCATGACTATCCTTGAACTATAAAAAATTGGTCCCTCTGGAACCAATTTCAGACTGAAGACAAAGTCATTTAGAAACTTTCCTTAGGTGAGTACGGACGTCAGCGAACTTCGAAGAAGTTCCATGACTTAGTTTTGGACCTAAGGTTCCAAAACTCCCGAGTGCTAGAAACAAGAGTGTTTCTAGCACTTTTCTCACAAAGGAAAGTTTTAGTTGATGATTGAATAATGCTAACAGTTAATTTTTTTGTCTTTATAAAATTTATAAGATTTGCAAAGAAGAACATTTTATCTACGTTCTCAAAATTGTTCCTCTGGAATCATTTTTTACTCTTCTGTATCTAAGAGATTTTTTGCAACGATTGCTGCGAGAATTCCTCCCACAATTGGAGCCAAGATAAAGATCCAAATTTGTTGGAGGGCTGCACCACCTACAAAGAGTGCAGGAGCCAAGCTACGAGCTGGGTTAACAGAAAGGCCTGTAATGTTCAAACCAACAAGAATGATCAAGGTCAAGCTCAAACCGATGACAAGACCAGCGATTTTCCCGTTTCCTTTAGAAGCTGATGTCACTGTCATGATGACCAAGATAAAGATAAAGGATGCAATCACTTCAAACAAGAAACCGCCAAATGGAGTCACTCCTTTAGCCAAGGCATTTTCACCAAGACTAGCAGTTGACATACCTGAATTGGACAAGAGAAAGAATACTGTTGCAGACGCAAGAACTGCTCCAACCACTTGTGCTGCGATATAGTTAATCAAGTCTTTAGACGACAAGCGTTTGTTGACAAACATAGCAATAGAAACAGCAGGATTTAAGTGAGCACCAGAAACAGTCCCAATAGAGTATGCAGCTGCAACAATTGACAAACCAAATGCCAAGGCAATTCCTAAATGCCCAAGACCTTCAGTCCCATTTCCAAAAACAACAGCACCGGTTCCGATAAAGACAAGCATAAATGTGCCGATAACTTCAGCAAAAAACTTTTTCATAATATAAGTTTCCTTTCTTCAAACTGTTGTCTAGTTTATCAAAAATCCAGTCTGGGCTCAAGAAATATGCCCAGACATCTCTGCAAGCAAAAAAGCCATCCGAAGATGACTTTTGATACGCGATTAAATGGCGTTTTTATCCTTACCAAGTGCACGTTGAACGGCTTTAACGATTTCAACAAGGACAACAATCATAAGGGCACCTACAGCAACCACCAACCATTGTGTCAAGCTCAAATGAGACACGTGGAAGAGTTTATTGAATCCTGGTACCATAATCGTCGCCATTAAGAGAATAAAGGCTACTGGGATAGACCAGTTAAAAGTTTTGTTCTTGAAGAGTCCCACTTTAAAGATCGATTGGTAAACCGATTTAACGTTAAAGGCATGGAGCAATTGGATCAATCCAAGAGTCGCAAAGGCCATGGTCAAAGCATCAGCATGGATTTCTGCCCGGGTAGAGTGTTCAGGAGAAATCAAAGCCCAACCATAGACACCAAGAACCAGCATAGTTTGGAAGATTCCTTGATAAAGGATAGCTCCGAAGACACCACCGTCAAAGAAGTTAGATTTACGTCCACGAGGTTTGTGGGTCATCACGCCTGGCTCAGCAGGCTCTACCCCAAGAGCGATAGCTGGTAAAGTATCAGTTACCAAGTTGATCCAGAGAAGATGAACTGGTTGCAACACATCCCAACCAAAGAGGGTTGCAAAGAAGATGGTGAAGACTTCAGCCATATTGGCAGACAAGAGATACTGGATAGATTTTTGGATATTTGAGAAGACCTTACGTCCTTCTTCAACCGCTACGATAATGGTTGCGAAGTTGTCATCAGCAAGGACCATATCAGATGCTCCCTTAGAAACCTCTGTACCAGTAATCCCCATACCGATACCGATGTCAGCTGTCTTAAGTGATGGTGCGTCATTAACCCCGTCACCAGTCATGGCAACAACTTTACCTTCTTTTTGCCAGGCTTTCACGATCCGAACCTTGTGTTCAGGTGATACACGAGCATAAACAGAGTATTGTTTGAAGACCTTTTGGAATTCTTCATCAGAGAGTTCATTCAACTCAGCTCCTGTAAAGACGTGATCTTCTGTGTCATTTGGATCGATGATACCGAGACGTTTGGCAATAGCTTCCGCTGTATCTTGGTGGTCACCTGTGATCATGATCGGACGGATACCTGCTTCCTTAGCGACACGAACAGCTTCTGCTGCTTCTGGACGCTCAGGGTCAATCATGCCGACCAAACCAGAGAAGATGAGGTCAGACTCAACGATTTCAGATTCCAAGGTTGGGATTTCGTTGCTTGTCTTATAAGCCATCATCAAGACACGGAGGGCTTGTTTAGCCAAGTCTTTGTTAGTGGCAAGGATAGCATTTTTATCTTCTTCTGTGATGGGGCGAACTTCCCCATTGACTTCAATACGTGTCACGCGTTTAAGCAATTGGTCAGGAGCACCCTTGACAGCGATAAAGTATGAACCATCAGCTTCCTTATGGATAGTAGACATAAGCTTACGGTCAGAGTCAAATGGCAATTCAGCCACACGTGGCTCATCCTTCAAGACTTCACGAACATCAAAGTTGTGGTCCAAACCAAACTGTACAAGGGCTGTCTCCGTTGGGTCCCCAATCAATTTACCAGATGGATCCACTTTAGTGTCATTGGCAAAGTTCATGATACGAAGGGTATTGTTGCTAGCAGAAATTTCAGTTGCCGAACTTTGCAATTGACCATTTGTATAAACCTTCTCAACCGTCATTTGGTTCATGGTCAAAGTACCTGTTTTATCAGATGCGATGATTTCTGTTGAACCAAGAGTTTCAACCGCTGGTAATTTACGAACAATCGAATTGCGTTTGGCAAGGGTTGTAGTTCCCAAAGATAGAACGATAGTTACAATGGCAGGAAGTCCTTCTGGAATGGCCGCAACCGCAAGGGCTACCGCAACCATCAAGCCTTCTAATGGATGCTCTCCACGAACGAAGACACCAACTAAGAAAGTAATGACCGCAATCACAACAATTAAGTAAGTCAAGGCTTTAGATAATTGTTCCAAGCTTTGCTTCAATGGTGTTTCAGTCTCATCGGCATTAGCCAACATATCTGCAATCTTACCAACTTCTGTATACATACCAGTGTTTGTTACGACACCAATACCACGACCATAAGTTACATTTGAGTTTTGGTAACCCATATTAACGCGGTCCCCAATACCAGCATCTGCTTCAACAAGTCCTGTCACATCTTTTTCAACTGGCACAGACTCCCCTGTAAGAGCTGCTTCTTCAATTTTAAGAGAAGCTGCTTCAAACAAACGCATATCTGCAGGCACGACATCTCCCGCTTCAAGCAAGACGATATCTCCGGGTACCAATTCTTTTGAGTCAATCTCAATAACATGGCCATCACGACGAACACGAGCCATGGGGCTAGACATATTTTTCAGAGCTTCAATGGCTGCTTCTGCTTGCCCTTCTTGGTAAACCCCAAAGGCAGCATTCAAGACAACAACGGCCAAGATGATCATGGCATCCGTTAGACCGTCCATTCCTTCTGTAATCACAGAAAGTGTCGCTGCCACAAGCAAGATGATAATCATCAAATCCTTAAATTGATCAAGGAATTTAGCTAGTAGGCTACGTTTTTCACCCTCTTCCAACTCATTACGACCATAATTCGCTAAGCGTTCTTGAGCCTGGGCGGTTGACAAACCTTCGACAGATGAGTCCAAGTTCTTTAGGACTTCCTCAGAAGATTGCGTGTAAAACAAATCTTTATTTTGTTCTTTTGACAAAACAGTCTCCTCCTTTTTGGTCTCTTTTTACAAAAAAAGAGACCTGTTTTTTAAAAAAACAAGTCTCGCTGTTTAATATAGTGCCGGAAATAATTCGTAATGACGACACTATCGCGGAAAACCGCCAGCTACTCCCTTGAGTGGTTTTATTATACCATTTTTATAGAATAAAGCAAGCGGGATCTCTAATAATTTAATGAGGTCTATTCTTCCCATTCCACTAGTAATTGATAATTGGCAAATTCCTGTTCTCCATCGAGAGTTAACAAGCGATAAGAGACTTGCAAATGACCTGCTTCTAATTGAAAGAGGTCTGTTGTAATCAAAAACTGCTGAATGCCCATCGGAGTTGGGATGATTGCCCCACCATCTTCATTTTTGTAGAAACGCATGATGGATTTAGGACTTGAGAATCGTGTCATGACCAATTCATCGTTGGAAAATTTCAAAGCAACCTTTTCATCTTCTTCATTGGTATACAAGAGATATTGAAAACCTGCTTTTTCCTTCCATTCACCTTGATAGTACTGATCAACGATTTCCATTTCTTCTCCAAATCGAATAGTATTTTGAATGCGAATCTGCATCTTTCTCTCCTTCTCTTCTTTCATTACCCTACTATTCTATCAAATTTAACGCATTTTGACTGCTCCTATTAGCCTCTAGATCGCAAAATAGGCTTTTTTTTGCTATAATAGACCCATGAATGAAAAAGTCTTTCGCGATCCCGTACATGATTACGTTCATGTGGATCATCCGATCATTTATCAATTAATTAATAGTAAAGAATTTCAACGACTACGCCGCATCAAACAACTGGGGACATCTGGTTTTACCTTCCACGGTGGGGAGCATAGTCGTTTTTCTCACTGTCTGGGTGCCTATGAAATTTCAAGACGAATTCTGTCTATTTTTGAGGAAAAGTATGCAGATCGATGGAATTCTGATGAAAATCTACTGACCATGACAGCGGCCCTTCTTCATGATATCGGGCATGGTGCCTATTCCCATACCTTCGAAGGACTCTTTGGGACCGATCACGAAAAAATGACCCAGCTGATCATCACCAGTCCAGAGACAGAGGTGAATCAGATCCTCTTACAGGTGGCACCTGATTTCCCTAATCGTGTAGCCAGCGTCATTGACCACACCTACCCCAATAAGCAAGTGGTGCAATTGATTTCTAGTCAAATTGATGTGGACCGGATGGATTATTTACTGCGGGATGCCTATTTTACGGGTGCTTCCTATGGAAAATTTGACTTGACCCGTATTTTGCGCGTCATTCGACCGATTGAAAATGGCATTGCCTTCCAACAAAATGGCATGCACGCTGTCGAGGATTATGTGGTCAGCCGTTACCAAATGTATATGCAGGTCTACTTCCACCCGGCTACTCGTGCCATGGAAGTCCTCCTTCAAAATCTACTCAAACGCGCTAGAACCATTTATCCAGATCAGAAAGAGTATTTTCAACTGACTTCACCTCGCTTGATTCCATTTTTTGAAGAAGAAGTCACTATCCAAGACTACTTAAATCTAGATGACGGTGTCATGAATACCTATTTCCAAGTCTGGATGGATAGTCCGGATACCATCTTGTCTGATCTTGCTCAGCGCTATATTAATCGGAAAGTCTTTAAATCGATTCTATTTACAGAAGATAAACGAAAAGACTTAGCAATCCTTGAAAAACTGATTAAAGAGGTTGGGTTTAATCCAACCTACTACACAGCTATTCATCAAAATTTCGATCTGCCCTACGATATTTATCGACCAGAGCTTGAAAAACCGCGGACCCAGATCGAGATGATCCGAAAAGATGGGAGTCTCGCTGAATTATCTCAGTTGTCTCCACTCGTCGCTGCTTTAGCAGGAACTCGCTATGGGGACAACCGCTTCTATTTCCCAAAAGAAATGCTGGAGGTTAATGGACTTTTCAGTAAGCAAGTAGAGGAATTCACTTCCTATATCACCAATGATTATTTTACAGGAGAGACGGATGTCCATTAAATTAGTTGCGATCGATATCGACGGTACACTTCTCAATTCAAAAAAAGAGATCACACCTTCCGTATTTGAAGCCATTCAAGACGCTAAAGCCGCAGGTGTTAAAATCGTGATCACAACCGGTCGTCCTATCGCAGGGGTCTCAAAACTTTTAAAAGAACTCCATTTGATGGATCCTGGAGACTATGTCATTACCTTTAATGGCGGTCTGGTGCAAGAAACTGCTACTGGAAAAGAACTCATCAAAGACCTTTTACATTATGAGGACTATCTCGATATCGAGTCTCTTGCTAACAAACTCCAAATCCACTCTCATGCTATTACTAAAGACGGCATCTATACCAGCAATCGCGATATCGGACGCTACACCATTCATGAATCTCAACTGGTCAATATGCCCCTTTATTACCGGACGCCTGAAGAAGTTCGTGAGAAAGAATTTGTCAAGGCCATGTATATCGATGAACCAGATATTCTAGATGCTGCGATTGCAAAAATCCCTAAAGAATTCAAGGATCGCTTCACTATGGTCAAATCAGCCCCTTTTTATTTAGAAATTCTAGGGAAAACAACCAATAAGGGATCAGCTGTTCTTCATCTAGCTGAACGACTTGGAATTCAGCAAGAAGAAACCATGGCCATCGGAGATGAGGAAAATGACCGTTCCATGCTAGAAGTCGTGGGACATGCCGTCGTTATGGAGAATGGCAATCCAGCTCTTAAAAAAATTGCTACAACTATTACCAAATCAAATGATGAATCTGGCGTTGCATACGCCATTAGAAAGTGGGTATTATAAGAAATGTACCATTACCAGCTAGGAATTTCTGCTAGTGAGCATGATGACTTTGTTATTCAGAGTGACCAAACTAATCTCTTACAAAGCAGCTCATGGGCAAAAATCAAAGATAATTGGGGAAATGAACGGGTTGGTTTTTATCAAGAAGACCAATTAGTCGCTGTTGCTAGCATCTTGATTCAACCCCTGCCACTTGGCTTTTCCATGCTCTACATTCCTCGAGGTCCAATCATGGATTACCAAAACAAAGAGCTGGTTTCATTTGTGATCCAGTCCCTTAAAAAGATAGCCAAACAATACAAGGCCTTGTTTGTGAAATTTGATCCAAGTCTTTTCTTGAGTAAACACTTGATTGGACAAGAAAAGACGGAAGCTCCTACTGTGCAAGCGATGATCGACACCTTAACTAAAGAAGGGGTTGAATGGACTGGCCGAACCAGTGATATGGCAGAAAATATCCAACCACGCTTTCAAGCAAATATCCACAAAGAGTTTTTCACCGAGCAAGATCTTTCAAAATCTACTCGACAAGCCATCCGAACTGCTCGAAACAAAGGAATCCAAGTCCAATTTGGCGGAACCGAATTGTTAGAGGACTTTGCTTCTCTCATGAAAAAGACTGAGGCTCGTAAAAGCATTCATTTACGTGGAAAAGACTACTACGAAAAACTGCTCACAACCTACCAAGGACAATCCTACATTACCTTGTCTACGCTAGATCTCGAGAAACGGAAAACCTCCCTTACAAAAGATCTTGAAAAAAACAAGGCAGAGGCTGAAAAATTCACAGAAAAAACAAAGCCTGGCAAGGTTGAGAATAACCAAAAAGAAAAAGAGCGGATAGAGGAAGAACTGCAATTTCTTGAACAGCATCTCCAAGCAGGTAGACAGATCGTTCCTTTATCTGGGACCTTAACCCTTGAATTCGGTGGGACGTCTGAAAATGTTTATGCAGGGATGGATGAAGAATTCCGCCGTTACCAACCTGCTATCCTCACCTGGTATGAAACTGCCCAACACGCTTTCGACCGTGGTGCTTCTTGGCAAAATATGGGGGGCATTGAAAATTCACTCGATGGTGGTCTCTATCATTTTAAATCTAAATTTAATCCTGTCATTGAAGAATTTGTTGGGGAATTCAACCTCCCAACCAGTCCACTCTATCCACTTGTAAACAAAGTCTACAAGATCCGGAAAAAATTAAGGAGTAAATAAAGTTACATGACTCTTACGACAATTTCAAAAGAAGAATTTACCTCATTTGCAAATACTGTCTCCCATCGCTCTTTTATCCAGTCTGCTGAAATGGCAGATCTGCTTAAAAAGCGAGGAAATACCGTCCAATTTATCGCTTGGAAGCAAGAAGATCAAGTCCAAGTGGCAGCAATCTTGTACAGTCTTCCTATGACAGGTGGTCTCCATATGGAAATCAATTCTGGCCCCCTTTACCAAGAGGAATCTATGCTAGAACCCTTCTATGCAGCCTTAAAAGACTATGCGAAAGAAAATGGGGCTATTGAACTCGTTATCAAGCCCTATGATACCTATCAAACCTTTGACAGTGACGGCAATCCAACCAGTGAAGAGCAAACCCATTTTATGGATACCCTAAAAAAATTGGGCTATCAGCATGATGGTTTAACAACAGGTTATCCAGGTGGAGAAGGTGATTGGCATTATGTGAAAGATATGGAGGGTATCACCGAGAAAAATCTTCTCAAGAGCTTCAGTAAAAAAGGAAAGCCACTTGTCAAGAAAGCCAAATCTTTCGGTATTGAACTGAAACGATTAAACCGAGATGAACTGCAACTCTTTAAGGATATTACTTCCTCTACCAGTGACCGTCGCGACTATCAGGATAAGACCTTGGATTATTACCAAACTTTCTATGACAGTTTTGGCGACAATGCAGATTTCATGATCGCAACACTGAACTTCCACCATTACTACACGAATCTTGAAAAAGACCAAGGAAAACTAGCACAGAAGATTGAGAAATTACAGAAGGATCTTGAAGTCAACCCCAATTCAGAGAAAAAACAAAATCAACTTCGTGAATTCTCTAGCCAGTTTGATACCTTTGAGGTGAGAAAGAGGGACGCAAAAGAATATATTGAAAAATATGGAGATCAAGACGTCATTCTTGCAGGTAGCCTCTTCGTCTATATGCCACAAGAATCCACCTATTTATTCAGTGGCTCTTATACAGAATTTAATAAGTTCTATGCTCCTGCTGTTCTCCAGGAATATATGATGCTTGAAACCATCAAACGTGGTATCCCAAGATACAACTTCCTTGGCATTCAAGGAATCTTTGACGGGTCAGATGGTGTGCTTCGTTTCAAACAGAACTTTAATGGCTACATCGTTCGTAAGATGGGAACCTTCCGTTATTATCCCCGTCCTCTTAAATACAAAATGATTTCTCTCATTAAGAAACTTTTAGGACGTTCCTAACTCAAAAGACCAGCTTTGTAGCTGGTCTTTTCTACTATAAAAAAGACGAGAAACCTCTCGCCTTTTATATGTCATTATTTAACGAAGTCAAGCAATGCCAAGAAGCTTTCAGCTTCAAGTGATGCACCACCTACAAGAGCTCCGTCAACGTCTGGACAAGCCATGTATTCAGCAACATTTTCAGGTTTAACTGAACCACCGTATTGAACACGTACTTTGTCAGCCACTTCTTGACCAAAGTCAGCAGCTACAACGTCACGAACAACTTTACACATTTTTTGTGCATCGTCTTGTGAAGCAGATTTACCAGTACCGATAGCCCAGATTGGTTCGTAGGCGATTACTGTTGAAGCGACTTGTTCTGCAGTCAATCCAGCAAGAGCAGCTGAAACTTGAGCACCTACGAATTCTGCTGCTTTACCAGCTTCGTAAGTTTCAAGAGACTCACCACAACAGATGATTGGAAGCATACCGTTCGCAAAGATTGCTTTTGCTTTTTTGTTGATGTCTTCATCAGTTTCGTGGAAGTAGTCACGACGTTCTGAGTGACCGATAACAACGTAGTCAGTACCGATTTCTTTCAAAACTTGTGGGCTAGTTTCACCAGTGAAGGCACCAGCATTTTCAAAGTAAGTGTTTTGTGCAGCAACTTTAAGGTTTGAACCTTTAGCAGCAGCAAGTACAGCTGTCAAGTCAACTGCAGGAGCTGCGATGCCAGCTTCAACAAGATCAGCTGAAGGAAGTTTTGATGCTACAGCTTCAACGAATGCTTTTGCTTCTTCTGGATTTTTGTTCATTTTCCAGTTACCAGCGATAAATGGTTTACGTGACATTTCACATACCTCTTTTTTCTAATTTTATACTATCTATTCTACCATAAATTTCGTCATAATGAAAGGTTGCACAAGCTCATTTTACTTTTTACCAAAATAAAAACCCCGTCTTCACGGGGTTTTCTGTCTGTCTATATAATTGTTAATCTGGGAACTAGATCGAATTAAGCTTCGATTTCAGTAACCATACCTGAACCAACAGTACGTCCACCTTCACGGATTGAGAATGTAGTACCTTGTTCAACGGCGATTGGGTGGATCAACTCAACGTCGATAGTCACGTTATCACCAGGCATTACCATTTCAGTTCCTGCTGGAAGTTCGATAGATCCAGTCACGTCAGTTGTACGGAAGTAGAACTGTGGACGGTAGTTGTTGAAGAATGGAGTATGACGTCCACCTTCTTCTTTAGTAAGGATGTAAACTTCACCTTTGAATTTAGTGTGTGGGTTGATTGAACCTGGTTTAGCGATAACTTGTCCACGTTCGATTTCATCACGTTGGATACCACGAAGAAGCACACCAACGTTATCCCCTGCAAGACCTTCGTCAAGTTGTTTACGGAACATTTCAACACCAGTAACAACTGCTTTTTGGATTTTTTCTTTGATACCAACGATTTCGATTTCATCATTGACACGAACAACACCACGGTCGATACGTCCTGAAGCAACTGTACCACGTCCAGTGATTGAGAATACGTCTTCGACTGGAAGAAGCAATGGTTTGTCAGTATCGCGTTCTGGTTCTGGGATGTACTCATCAACAGTATCCATCAATTCCATGATGATATCTTCATATTTAGAGTCACCTTCAAGAGCTTTAAGAGCTGAACCTTGGATAACTGGAAGGTCATCACCTGGGAAATCGTATTCTGAAAGAAGGTCACGGATTTCCATTTCAACCAATTCAAGCAATTCTTCATCATCAACCAAGTCAACTTTGTTCATGAAGACGATCAAGTGTTTAACACCAACCTGACGTGAAAGAAGGATGTGTTCACGTGTTTGTGGCATTGGTCCGTCAGTTGAAGCTACTACAAGGATAGCTCCGTCCATTTGAGCGGCACCAGTGATCATGTTTTTAACGTAGTCCGCGTGTCCTGGAGCGTCGATGTGAGCGTAGTGACGTTTAGCAGTTTCGTACTCAACGTGTGCAGTGTTGATAGTGATACCGCGTTCGCGTTCTTCTGGAGCAGCATCGATAGACGCATAGTCTTTAGGTTGGTTAACTGATGAAGGCAAGCGACGTGCCAAAACAGTTGTGATTGCTGCAGTTAGGGTAGTTTTACCGTGGTCAACGTGTCCGATTGTACCGATGTTAACGTGCGGTTTACTACGATCGTATTTTTCTTTTGCCATTTGAGTAAAAGCCTCCAATAAAATATATTTTATAGATAGACAGTAGGCAATACAGTCTAACTTTCCTTACTATTCTATCGAATTTTAGATAAAATTGCAAGCCTTTTACCTATATTTTCTTAATTATTCCTCTTCTTTTCTTTTATTTTGTCATCTTACAGAAAGATCTTGATCAAGCTTTGAAAATTCTCATTTAAAACCTGCTATTCAAGCTCGTTAATCATCTTCTATCACTTCCTTCCAAAGCTAAAAAATCGGAACAATTGTTCCGATTTTTTAGCCTGAATTCCGTAGTCCTGTAGCAACCCCATTGATGGTGATATGGATCAGCTTGTCTTGATCGGCTGGTAGTTGTCCAGTCCGTTGACGTCGAATCAATTCTAACTGAATATAGTTCAAGACGTTAAAGTATGGCATCCGATAGTCCAAACTTTCTTTCAAATAAGAGTTTTCCGCGAGTAATTCTTCTTGTTCCTCAATCATCAAGATGATATCCTTCGTCAATTGCCATTCATGTAAGATAATTTGATAAATATTGCGCACTTCTTCTTCTTCACACAATTGCGCGTACTCAAAGGCAATATCCATATTGGCTTTTGATAAGACCATGTCCACATTTGACAAGAGAGATTGGAAGAAAGGCCAGTTTTTATACATGTATCGAAGGGTTTCGATATTCTCAGGATCCTCATCGATAAATTCCTTAAAGCTAGAACCTACTCCGTACCAACCAGGGAACATCACACGACTTTGTGACCAAGAGAAGACCCATGGGATGGCACGTAAACCACCAATTTCTGTAATGGTCTTACGAGCAGCTGGACGCGAACCAATATTAAAGCTAGAAATAGCCTTGATCGGACTTGATTCAAAGAAGTAGTCATAGAAGTGCTCATTTCCAAAGACCAAATCACGATAGATATCATAACTACGATTCACGACTTTATCCATGACTTCCCCGAAACGATCGAACATAGAGAATGGACTCTTTTGTTCGGCAATCATTCGGTTAATGGTTGCAGAGACGAGCATCTCAAGGTTGTAATAAGCGGCATCTTTATTTCCATATTTATTTCCGATTACTTCCCCTTGCTCAGTTAAGCGAATTCGGTCATTAATCGATTTCAATGGTTGAGACGTGATGGCTTCATAAGTAGGACCTCCACCACGGCCAACGGTACCACCACGGCCATGGAAGAAAGTGATCTTCACTCCAAACTCATCTCCAATTGCGGTCAATTGTTGTTGAGCTTTAAAGAGGGTCCAACAAGAAGACAAATAACCACCGTCTTTATTGGAATCAGAGTAACCTAACATAATTTCTTGGTAATTATTCTTAGAAGCAATCCAACGTTTAGCGATTGGAAGTGACAAGTAGCTTCTCATGGTTTCTTCTGAATGATCCAAATCTTCAATTGTTTCAAACAATGGAACAATTTGCACACGTGCTTTTTCAGTATCAATTAAGCCCACTTCTTTTAACATCACTGCCAGTTCCAACATATCTGATACGCTTGTTGCATGGGAGATAATGTTTTGACGGATAACTTCTTCACCCAAGCGATCCTTCAATTCACGCGCTGTCTGGAAAATCGCCAATTCTTTTTCAAGCAACTCAGATTTATCGGCATGGGTTGCTGATAAAATACGTGGGTCTTCTAAGAGTTCTTTCAAGAGAATCTGACACTTTTCGTCCTCTGATAAATCTGAATAATGATCATTAATCCCTGCTGATTTCAGCAATTCTGCCACACAGGCTTCATGCACACTAGAATCTTGGCGCATATCAATAGATGCAAGGTAAAAACCAAAGACATCGATAGCTTCTAGGAGTTCTGCAAACTCACCGGAAATCAAATACTCTGATTTATTTTCTAACAAGGAATCTTTAATCTTTTCAAGATCTTCTTTAAACTCTTGAGCGGACGCATAAGCTGGAGATTCTTTAGCAGAAATCTCTTTTAAGGCGCCTGAAATCCGATTATCAATATAATCAGAAACGGGCCCTTGTTGGTGATTACTTGCTCCCAATAATCTCTCTACCGCATAGCGGTCTTCCCTTGTTTCACCAACCATAGTCCATTCTTTTAAGTTAACCAAGGTTTGGATCAATTTTGATTGGATATAGTGGAAAGCACGACGGTAAGGTTCTTTTTCGCGAAAGACTGACGTATCACTTGACAAGGCAGCCATCTCAGCTACCGCTTCACTAGTATTAGAGAGACTAGTTGAAAGTGAGAAATGACGGTATAATTTAGAAATCTTTTCAATGTAATAGTTCAAAATGACTTCACTTTGAATGGTTGCTGAACGTTTTAAAGTATCAGCCGTCACAAAAGGATTTCCATCCCTGTCTCCTCCAATCCACATTCCCATTGTAATTGGATGTGGTTGTTCGAGCTCTAAACCATGTTCTTTTGCTAAACGTTTGTATTCCAACACGAGGTTTGGAACAGCTTGTAAGAAGGAACTATTGTAATACTCCATGACGTTGGTGATCTCATTTGTCACCTTCAATTTTTTATCACGGATCATATCCGTTTGCATCATGATTTCAATATTACAACGAAGGTTATTATACCACTTATTCTCATTGATCAATCCTGCTTTAACATCCCGATGTTGGCGAAGTAAAGCATGAATATGATTGGTCAAATCCAGCATGGTCTTTCTTTGCACTTGAGTCGGATGGGCCGTTAAAACGGGTACAATATTTAGATTTTCTAAAATTTCTTGTGCATCTTCATTTTTTGCAACTTCTTTAATCGTTGAAGAAAGTTTCCCAAGATAATCGCCATCCACATTATTAAGATGATTGATTTCATAAGCTAAATCGACATCTTCAGAGATGTTGATCAAAAGTGGTAAAATCGCAAAATAGCGTGAGATTACCGTCATTTCTTCATTAGACAATTGTTCTACTAATTGGTTCAAGTCACGGTAATTCTTTGTTTTCGATAGATCCTTTAATTGTGAAATTTTTTCAAATGTCTCCGGACAAACAAGATTTTTAGTAATATCATCTAATAGATCTGTTAGAATTTCGGCTTCTTCTTTGACAATGTCTTTATTTCTAAAGTTCTCTAATTTTTGTAAGACCATTTTTTCTCCTTTATTGATCGTAGTCTAGCAAATACAAATTTAGTAATAAGATTTAATTTTACCCTTTTCCTCAAAAAGGATTCCTTCCTGCTTCATTCTTAGTCTTTTTTCACTAGCATCAATATTAAGAACAAAAGCAATAGCTACAGATAAGACCCATAAGCTGTTCCCTCCTTGGGATAAGAAAGGAAAAGTTACCCCAGTAGATGGGATCAAACCCGAAATTCCTCCGATGTTAATAAAGGTTTGCACCAACATCATGCCACCAATACCAATGGCCATCATAGAATTAAAAGGATTTTTTGCTCGAATTCCTACTAAGATCACTCGAAGAATCAAGAAGAATAAGAGTGCAAGGATCAAGCTAGCTCCAACAAAACCTAATTCTTCAATCACAATCGCAAATACAAAGTCAGTGTGTGCTTCAGGTAGATAACCTTGCTTTTCAATTGAATTTCCTAGGCCTAATCCAAACCATCCACCGTTACTCATGGCATAATAGGAATTGGCCAATTGGTGACCTGCACCAGTCAAGTCATTAAATGGATTGAAGAAGGCACTAAAACGTTTGGCTACATAACCAAAAACAGGAATTTTAGCGACACGGTCCACACCAATGATCCAAATTGAACCAAGAATAATCGCCGATCCACTAACGACTAAACCAAGCAGAGAAGTGAACCAACGGTACCCCACTCCACTAGCCGTAATCATAATCAAGACCGTTAAAGCCAAGATGGTTGCATTTCCTAAGTCGGGCATAATAGCAACGATTCCAATGAGAATCAAAGTCAACCAACGCCAATCAGTTAAATTCCTAGGAATCCACTCATTATGGGTCAAGGCTTGATAATCATAGTCACGTATTTCATCTTGCCGTTTAGAAAAAATTAAAGCTAAATACCAGACTAAAATAACCTTAAGGTACTCCGCTGGCTGGATACTGAAGCCTCCAGGAATTGTCAACCAACCATGAGCCCCATTGACCGTATCAGTAACAAACCTTGAAAGAAGTAACAAAATTACCTCAATAAAGATAATAACAGCTAAAACTTTCTTATTTCGAAGAAAGTTTAAACTAAACTTGTAGATCAATGCAATGGTCAAGAGACTGAGGATAAAAAAGAGCCCCTGCGTCCGCACCATCCGGATCGAACTCACTCCACTTTGAATCGCTAAGGCACTTGTTGTCGAATAGACTACAATCAAACCAATGATGGATAAAATCAAATAGGGAATGAGGATGGAATAATTTAAAAGATGTCTTTTATCAATTTTCATAGTTCACCATATTCCTAATGTTCAACCTTCATTATATCATTTTTAAGAAGCAAAACCAAGGAAAGGCCAGAAAAGATTCGGCTTCTTCTCTATTTTTAAGTAATATTCTATTGATTCTTCTTATTTTCATATATTTTTATCCTTTTTCGATGAAAATATTCCTTTTTTTTAAAAAATAATGGCTGAAATCAGCATCTTTTAAGCATTAAGTTTTGCCTTTTCGTTTTTTTTACGGTAAAATGTTTCTGTATGAGAAAAAGGATAAAACCCGCTGTTCTCTTGGTCTTTTTTATCGGTATCATTTCTTTTCTCGTTCTTTCACGAACGATTGCCGATCTGCAAGCAAGAGAGCGACAAGAAACAACCAAAACCATTCCGAACTCCAATACACCTCGAAAAACAACTACTGCAAGCTCTTCTTCAAAAAAAGAAGAAGACATCAATCCAGAACTGGTTGGCCGTCCCATCATTGATATCTCGGGCTGGCAATTACCAAGCGAAATTGATTACGATGTCCTCTCCCAAAATGTGGGAGGTGTGATTGTTCGCGTTCATAGTGGAGCCCAAGCTAAAAAGGAAAATGCAGCAACCTACTTAAATGGTCTGGATAAATCTTTTAAAACCCATATCCAAGAATTCCAAAAACAAAATATCCCTGTCGCAGTCTATGCTTATGTCGCTGCTAAGGATAAAAAAGAAATGGAAAAAGAAGCAGAAGAATTTTACAAGGCTGCTTCTCCTTACAAGCCGACCTACTATTGGTTAGACGTTGAGGAAAAAACTATGAAGGATATGAATGCAGGTGTTGAAGCCTTCCGAGCAAAACTACAAGCTCTTGGTGCAAAAAATATTGGAATCTATATCGGAACCTACTTCATGGAAGAACACAGTATCTCCACTGATAAATTTACTGCTCTTTGGATTCCAACATATGGATTTGATGATGGCTATTATAATGCTGCGCCAGATACCAATACGGAATATGACTTGCATCAATATACCTCTCAAGGGCAATTAAATGGATTCTCACACTACTTGGATCTCAACCAAATTGCTCCGACGCAAGACCAAGAAGCGATTTATCGGAAACTTTTCAAGGTACAAAAAGATGGCTCTTCCTCATAGCCTTAAAACAGCAGATCAAGTGATCTTCACTTTTTCTGCTGTTTTCTATTTTTAAAGGAGAAAGCAATATCACCGCTATTATATGTTATAATGGTCTAATGAAATCTGATTTTGTAGAGAAAAAGAGAAAAGGAGAAAGCCATGGCAAAAAAAAATAAAGTAAAAAAAACCTTGGTCGAACAGATCTTGACAAAAGCAAAAATTGAGCACATAGGCTTACAAATCAACGCTTTAGAAGGGATCTTACCAGAAGGTATTGATCGCTCTACTATTTTCAAAACCCTAGCTCTCAAAGGAGATAAAACGGGTCCCGTGATTGGGATCATTCCTATCACGGAGCATCTTTCAGAGAAAAAATTGGCCAAATTATCGGGAAATAAGAAAGTGGCAATGATTCCTCAAAAGGATCTCGAAAAAACAACAGGTTATATTCATGGTGCCAATAATCCGGTAGGCATTCGTCAAAAGCATCCTTTTCCTATCTTTATCGATGAATCTGCCCTTCAGTTAGAAACCATGATCGTATCTGCTGGGGAAATCGGCCATAGTATTCAAATCAAACCACAACTTCTAGCAGACTTCGTTAAAGCGACTTTTGCAGATATTTTGGAATAAAGACAGAGAAGGAGCCAAGATTGTGAAACTATATTTTATTCGACACGGACGGACAGAATGGAATGAAGAGGGACGTTTTCAGGGATCAAACGGCGATTCTCCGTTGTTACCAGCCTCCATTCATCAGCTTGAAAAATTAGGAAAGCACCTGGCTACCGTTCCTTTTGATGCAGTATTTGCAAGTGATCTGCCACGAACAGTCCATACCGCACAGATCATCCTCGATCAATTGGAGACACCTCTAGAATTGCAAGCAACGCCTGCTCTACGTGAGTGGAATTTGGGAAAACTGGAAGGGGCTAAAATTTCTACCATTTCAGCTATCTATCCCCAACAAATGGATGCATTTCGCCATAACCTCGCTCGCTTTCAAAATGAAATCTTTGATGCAGAATCTGTCTATGAAACGACTAAACGTACCTGTGATTTTGTAAAAAGCCTGAAAGGAAAAGAGCTCGATACTGTTCTCATCGTTGGACACGGAGCTAATTTGACAGCTTCTATTCGAACCTTGCTTGGTTATGAAACTGGAGAACTCCGCAAAAATGGCGGACTAGACAATGCCAGCGTGACGATTTTGACAACAGATGATTTTGAGCACTATCACTTAGACACTTGGAACGACACTTCTTATATGGAAGACTAAAAAACACTGATCTTGCGATCAGTGTTTTCTTTTAGCTTATTTCATAGTTGGGAAGAGAAGGACGTCGCGAATTGTTGTTACATTTGTCAACAACATAACGAGACGGTCAATACCAATTCCAAGTCCACCTGTTGGTGGCATACCATATTCGAGGGCTTCAACATAGTCATAGTCGATGCCTGTAGCTTCATCATCTCCCAATTCTTTAGCACGCGCTTGCGCTTCGAACCGTTGCAATTGATCGATCGGATCATTCAATTCCGTAAAGGCATTCGCATACTCTTTGGTCATGATGAAAAGTTCGAAACGGTCAGTGAAGCGTGGGTCTTCTGGATTTTTCTTAGCCAAAGGTGACACTGCTACTGGGTGACCGTAAACAAAAGTTGGTTGTGTCAAGGTTTCTTCAACGAATTCTTCGAAGAAGGCATTGATAATTTGTCCCACTTCTGTGTAGTGTTTTTCAACTGGTACATGTTTTTCGTTTGCAAGTGCTACAGCTTCTTCAAAGGTCATGTCTTGCCAGAAGTCAACGCCTGTGATTTCTTTGATTGCATCAACCATGTGAACCCGTTTGAATGGTTCATTGATTTTGATCTCTGTTCCTTGGTAGTCAATTGGACCATCACCATGGACCGCTTTCGCAGCATGTTGGATAATGCCTTCTGTTAAGTCCATGATATCATGGAAGTCAGCGTAAGCTTGATACACTTCGATCGAAGTGAATTCAGGGTTGTGAGTGGCATCCATTCCTTCGTTACGGAAGATCCGTCCGATTTCGTATACGCGTTCCATCCCACCAACAATCAAACGTTTCAAGTGAAGCTCCGTCGCGATACGAAGCACCATGTCAATGTTTTGCGCATTGTGGTGAGTGATAAATGGTTTGGCAGCCGCACCCCCAGCTTCATTGTGAAGCACTGGTGTTTCCACTTCAAGGAATCCCTGACCGTCTAAATAACGACGGATTTCAGAGATGATTTTTGAACGGGTTACAAAGCGTTCGAAGCTTTCACGGTTTGAAATCAAATCCAAATAACGTTTGCGATAGATGGTTTCAACGTCTGAAAGTCCGTGGAATTTTTCAGGCAAAGGACGAAGGGCTTTTGACAAGTGAGTGATATGAGTTGCTTTAATCGAAAGTTCACCCATGTCTGTGCGCATGATTTCCCCTTCAACTCCAAGGAAATCACCGAGGTCTGCTTTTTTGAAGATCTCGTAGTTTTCTTCTCCAACAGCATCCTTACGAACGTAGATCTGAATTTGACCTTCTCGGTCTTGAAGATGGGCAAAGCCAACCTTTCCTTTTCCACGTTTGGTAACAAGACGACCTGCAATAATAGCTGTTTCGTTCAAGTCGTGGAGTTGTTCTTTATCTAATTCTGAATATTTTTCTTTTAATTGACCTGAATTTGCAGTACGTTCGAATCGCTTCCCAAATGGATCGATTCCTTGTTCACGAAGGGCCGCCATTTTCTCACGACGGACAATCTGCTGGTCATTTAATTCTTCCATATGTTCAGTAGTCATTTGGAACCTCCTAAGTTATTCTTCCCTATTCTATCATATTTAGACCAGAAATTCACTAATATTTGCCAATTAAACAAAAATAAGATGGAAGAAAAAATGCAGCTTCTTGAATGAATACTCAAAAACATCTGAAGACCGTCGTTGACTGTCCAAATAGTTTGACCTGTATAAGACGAGATGATTGAAAAGGTTTCGACAAGCTATTCCACAACAGCATCAAAAAGGAGCGTGGAGAATCTTGAACCATTCATCCTGACTCGCTCCTATTTTTTATTCATAACGAAGGGCTTCGATCGGATTTAACTTAGAAGCCTTATTCGCTGGTAAAATTCCAAAGATAATGCCTACAAAAGCAGAGAAAATAATACTGCCGATAGCGACATTTAAGGAAATAATCGGTGGTCCTTCTAGGGAGGCTACTGCGAGTGTAGTAATCAAGCTATTCACACCATAAGCAAGGCCAAGTCCAATTAGCCCACCAATGATGGTTAAGACCATAGACTCAATCAAAAATTGAACCAGAATCTTACCCCGAGTTGCACCCAATGCTTTGCGAAGGCCAATTTCTCTCGTCCGCTCAGTGACAGAAACCAACATGATATTCATGACTCCAATCCCACCAACTAAGAGAGAAATCCCTGCAATGGCACCGATCACTGTCGTCATAATTCCTACTACTTTGTTGGTTTCCTCTAGGATGCTATCCAAATTAAAGATTTGGAATTCCCCTTGGCGAACACCTGATAGCTCTGTTAGCTTTTGAGCAGCTTCGATCCCAACGGTTTTGATTTGCTTCACATCCGGTACATAGACGACAATATTTTGAATTTCATCCGTTCCGAATTCAGAAGCCAGTTGGGTATTGGCCATCAAGGCACTTCCACCTGAAGAAGCTCCATAGAGGGCTGTCCCTGCATTTGGATCTTTAAACACACCAACAACCCGATAATTATTGTCTCCAACAGAGACCACCTGATTCAGCGGATTCTCAGATCCAAATAATTGTTGAGCCAATCCTTCATCAAGGAGCACAACCCGTGAAAAATTACTATAGTCTGAAGGAGTTAATTTTCGTCCAGATAAAAGCTCAACCTTTTTGACAGAAAAATAGGTCTCATTTACTCCTTGGATGTTCACTCCGTCTGCTTTTTTCTTTTGAAAAGCAATGGTTGCATTGGAGGTATTGCTAACATAGTAACCATCGATGCCTTGAATCTTGGTTAATTCCTTAACCCAAGATTCTTGCACAACTGGTGGTGCTTCTTGGACTTGACCATCAATATCTTCAGCATTTTCCCCATCAATATCCGATGGAGCAGCCATCCCTCGATCTTCAGCTGCAGGGCCACTTTCGCCTCCACCCTCACCTGTATCTTCAGAAGGGCCAATATTGATTCCTGTCACATAGCCACTCTTGTTGGGAGAATAAGAGATTTGTACATACTCTTGGTCCTTGGTAAAAGTCTTGGTGACACCAGCTTTCATACCATCTCCCAGAGCCATGATGACAACGACAGAAGCAACCCCAATAATGATCCCTACCATGGTCAAGAAAGACCGTAATTTATGACTCATAATCGAGCTGATCGCAAATTTCCAATTTTGCATTAGGTCCCCCTTTCCAGCTTGCTATCTGAGGAGATCACTCCATCACGAATGACGATGCGACGATGCGCAAAGGCTGCAATTTCTGGCTCGTGTGTAACCATGATAATGGTTTTTCCTTCTTGGTTTAACTTGGTTAGCAAATCCATTATTTGCTCTCCCGTCTTTGTATCTAGTGCACCGGTTGGTTCATCTGCTAAGACGATGGCGGGCTGATTAACCAGTGCTCGGGCAATTGCCACCCGCTGTTTTTGACCTCCAGAGAGTTCCGAAGGCAAATGGTGCATGCGAGAATGAAGCTCTACCTTTTCAAGATATTGCTCAGCTAATTCCTTTCTTTTAGCAGGATGAACCCCTGCATAAATGAGAGGGAGTTCTACATTTTGAAAGGCATTGAGCTTGGAGAGAAGAAAGAATTGTTGAAAGACAAAACCAATCTGTTCATTTCGAACACGCGCTAATTTTTTCTCACTGAGATTTCCAACCTCCTGACCTTCTAGAAAATACTCTCCACTGGTCGGGCGATCCAACAGGCCAATGACGTTCATCAAGGTTGATTTTCCTGAACCAGACGGGCCCATAATGGCCACAAACTCTCCCTCTTCGACTTCTAAATCGATGTCTTTTAAGACACGAAGTTCCTGGTCTCCATTTCTATAGGTTTTATTGATTCCTTTTAGTTCAATCAATTTTGTCATATTTTCCGATCTCTTTTCCATCTTCCAGTTTCTCATTAGGATTCACAATAACTTGGGCATCTTTCTTCAAGCCTGACAAGATTTCCTGGTTTTCTGCATCGGCGTTACCAAGCGTCACTTTTACTTTCTTAGCCTTACCATTTTCGACCGTCCATACATAGCTCGTATCCCCATCAGCCATGACACTGGTCACGGGAACAAGGGGATGTTGGGTAGAACTTTTGACTTCAATATTGACAGAAAAGCCTTGTTTGAGTTCCCCAATGTCACTAGTAATATCTACTGTGAATGGGTACTTGGCTCCACCACTTCCTTGTGTTCCACCTGCTGCATTGGCACCTGCTTGAGCCGCGTCAGTCGGATAATTCGCTACATAAGAAATCTTTCCTGTCCAGGTTTTATCCGGATAAACTTTGGAAGTGAGAACCACTTCCTGACCTTCAGAGATATTGGCCAAATTGTATTCAGATAATTCCCCTTTGACTTGTAAATTTCCGTTACTCACAATGTGAACCAGAGTTTGGTTGGTCCCTGTAGTCGATTTTGAAACATCTTTATTAACTTCGACCACAGTACCATCTGTATTACTCTTGACAGTTGTCGCATCCAGAAGAGCCTTAGCCTTGTTCATATTATCGACTGCATCAGACTTGGCATCTCGTAAATCGCTAGCTTGAGAATCGACAGTCCGTTGGGTCTGTGAAGCTGACTTGGCATCTGCCTCTTCATCTCCTGTCGTATCAATGGTCACACCATTTGTCAGTAGATCATTTAACTGACGGTCTGCCTTATTGACAGCACGAACGGCTGCATCATAAGCGGTTTGGGCCTCTGTACTGCTATATTGAACGATTGGCTGACCGGCCGTCACTTGATCTCCGACATTGACCAAAATCGACTGCAAATCCCCTTTGGTTCCATCAAAATAGACATACTGTTCTTGGTTGGCAGTGACTTTCCCAGTTAACAAGACTGAAGAAGCGATCGATCCATCCTTGACCGTTTGCACCATTGGAGTTTCTTTCGTGATTGCCTGATCAGGAGTACTTGGGTGCGAAAACATCATCACACTTCCTGTTCCAATCACCACAATTGCCGCACCTGCGGCTGTAAATAGTTGCCATTTTTTCAATTTCTTCATCGTTTTTCTCCATCAACGAAAGCGTTTTATTCTATACCATAGTATACCATATTTCCTTACTTTTCTATCTAAAATTGACACAGCAAAATGAAATTTAAATGCTTGGGAACATGCTAAACTCTTGACTTTTGTAACAATTGATATTACAATCAATCTGAAATCCCATTTAGGAGGAAAACATGAAAGAATTTGATATTATTTCAATCGGTGGAGGCAGTGGAGGAATCGCTACCATGAACCGAGCTGGAGAACATGGAGCACGCGCTGCCGTCATTGAAGAAAAACAATTGGGGGGCACCTGTGTCAACAGAGGATGTGTGCCTAAAAAGATTATGTGGTATGGTGCACAAATTGCAGAAGCTATTCGCGATTATGGACCAGACTATGGTTTTACTTCTGAACAAACAAGATTTGATTTTGCAACCTTAAGAAAAAATCGCGAAGCCTATATAGATCGTTCTCGGAATTCTTATGATGGTAGTTTTAAACGCAATGGAGTCGAATTGATTGAAGGTCGTGCTCGTTTTGTGGATGCTCATACAGTTGAGGTAGATGGAGAAACCATTAAGGCCAAGCATATCGTGATTGCGACCGGTGCCCATCCTTTCATCCCTTCTGTTCCTGGAGCAGAATTCGGCGAAACTTCTGATGATGTCTTTGCTTGGGAAGAACTCCCTACATCTGTTGCCATTATTGGGGCAGGCTACATCGCGGTGGAACTAGCCGGTGTGCTCCACCATTTAGGCGTTCAAACAGACCTCTTCATCCGAAAAGATCGGGTTTTACGTAGTTTTGATTCCTATATTACCGATGGCTTAATGGAAGAAATGGAAAAACAAAACCTTCCACTTCACAAACATAAGGTTCCCATGAAGCTTGAAAAATTAGCAGACGGTCGTGTGAAGATATATTTTGAAGATATGACCAGCCACGTGGCAGAACATGTCATCTGGGCAACCGGGCGCAAACCAAACGTCCAGGATCTCAATTTGGAAGCTGCAGGTGTCACCTTAAATGAAAAAGGATTCATTGCAGTGGACAAATACCAGAATACAGTTATTCCAGGAATCTATGCCCTTGGCGATGTCACAGGAGAAAAAGAATTAACACCTGTCGCTATTAAAGCTGGACGCACTCTTTCTGAACGACTATTCAATGGAAAAGTCAATGCCAAAATGGATTATACTAGTATCCCGACCGTTGTCTTTTCTCACCCTGCTATCGGTACCGTTGGCTTAACAGAGGAAGAAGCCCAGCAAACTTATGGAAAAGAGAATATCAAAGTCTATACTTCTCAATTTGCTTCTATGTACACCGCTGTTACCCAACACCGCCAGCAAGCAAAATTTAAACTCATCACTGCAGGACCAGAAGAAAGAGTCGTTGGCCTTCACGGTCTTGGCTACGGAGTGGATGAAATGATCCAAGGATTTGCAGTTGCTATCAAGATGGGAGCGACAAAAGCCGATTTCGATGCAACTGTCGCCATTCACCCAACTGGATCCGAAGAATTTGTGACCATGAGATAAAAAATAAGCTTGAAGTCTTTGTACTTCAAGCTTTTTTCTTATGGTAAGATGGCAATGGCACGAACCGGTGAACCGGTTGCCTTGTCCCAATGAGGGAAAGCAATCGAAATTAAGGCACCTACAGCTGGGACTTGATCCAATTGGTTCAAGACTTCAACTTGGTAGATGTTTTGTTCCAAGAGGTAGTATTCATTGACCAAGCCATGCTCTGCTACTGGAATACCTGCATCGGTATCAAAGGTTTCATGACCCACTGCTTTGACATGACGTTCATGAATCAAGAATTCCAGAGCTTCACGGCTCCATCCTGGACTTTGTTGAACCCCATTTTCATCAAGGTTGCGCATAGCATCTTGATCCGGCCAACGTTTTGACCAATCACTACGGAAGGCCACAAAAGCACCCTCTGCAATTTGTCCATGCTCTGCTTCAAAGTCTAAGATATCTTGTTTGCTCAAGATAAAGTTTGGATTGGCTGCAACTTCTTTAGACTTGTCGATAACATAGAGTGGCAAGAGGAGATCTTTAAGGGCAATCTCATCTAACCAACGACCACCTTCTACAAAGTGAATTGGTGCATCGATATGCGTACCGTATTGACCAACCACTGTAAATTTTTGAACATGGAAACCATCTTTTAGTGTGAAGAGATCTTCTTGTTGTAAAGCAGGAAGGGCTGGGAAGTGTGGACTTTCCGCATTGATCTGATGACTCAAATCCACCCATTTTTTAGCTTGCAATTCTTTATAAATACTTAGTAAATCTGACATGTTTCTTCCTCCTTATTCGCCCCAAACTTCAGCGACAATTTCTTTAATCAAACCGATTTTTTTCCATTGGTCTTCTTCTGTCAAAATGTTTCCTTCTTCTGTTGAAGCAAATCCACACTGAGTAGACAGGTAAAGATTTTCCAACGGTACATACTGACTCGCTTCTTTAATACGAGCGATGACTTCATCCTTGTTCTCCAATTGACCACTCTTAGATGTCAAGAGGCCTAACACCACTCCTTTTCCAGGGGTCACTTCTGCAAGTGGTTCAAAACCACCAGCACGATCGGTGTCAAACTCAAGGAAGTACGCATTGACCGCTTCTTCTCCAAGGAGTTCTTTGGCAATCGGTGCATAGCCACCTGATGAAGCCCAGGTGGAATGGAAGTTCCCACGACAAACGTGTGTATTGACGGTCAAACCAGCTGGAATATGTTGGTAGACATCGTTGTTAAAGGTCAAGAAGAGATCAGCGAGTTCCCGGCGAACCTCATCTTTTGACTTGCCTTGAGCTGCTCCCCAAGCCGTCAAGAAATGATCGTCTACCAAGACACCCCACGTACAATCATCTACCTGAAGTGTCCGAAGTCCTGCATCATACAAATCTTGAATCACTTGAAGATAGGCTTGCTTGATGTCTTCACGAACAGCCGCAAAATCAGGATAGATGGTATTCAATTGCTCTACATGTTCTGCATCACGGATCAATTCAAAATAGAATTGCGCAGGCGCTGGAATAGTATATTTAGGTTCTACACCATCTACATCTGCTACAAGATCACGCAAGAACTTGTAATGCTCTACAAATGGATGATTGGCTCCTGTGATTTTTCCAACGACAAGTGCTGAGTCCGCCTTGGTTGTTTCATCATGGAATTGATAGCCTTGTGCAGCTTGGACGTGATCAATGCCACCAAAGCCCCAGAAGAAATCCAAATGCCAATAAGCACGGCGGAATTCTCCATCTGTTACTGACTTCAGACCCGCAGCAATTTCTTTTTCAACGAGGTCACGAATCGCTTGATCTTCTACTTTTGTTAAGTCAGCCTGACTGATTTTTCCAGCTGCGAAATCTTCACGAGCTTGAACCAAAGCTGCTGGACGAAGGAATGACCCAACATGGTCTATGCGATAAGGTGCATGTGTATGTGTCAATATGAATTCCTCTTTCCTATAAATTTTACATTAATTCACCAATGCAACCATTATAGCAGTCCAACACTTGATAAACAAGGGTTTGGGATAATCTAATATCTTTGACATCTATATAGTCTTAGACTATAACAAAAAAGAAGTCTTTGAAGGACCTCTTTTTTATTTTAATTTTTAAATGCATCGAGCATAACTTGAAACTCTTCGTTCGTGAGTGTAATGCCTTTCCCCATCTTTGTATGGTCGGGACTCCAGGTCCGGATATCATACTTAGCTGGAGCACCGTTAAAACTTACACGGTTCAATTCCTTGGTCCAACCCTTGTCATTTTCTGACAAGACCAGTAGATGTTCTTCGATTTGGAATGAAAATTCTGCCATTTCACGACTCCTTTCTTGCCTTCTCATCTCTATTATTCGTAAATCATTTACAAAATCGTTGAAATTATCTATAATATATTGTATCAAGTTATGGAGAATTTAGCTATGAAAAAATTTCTCGAGATCGTTAAAGACCGAGCAAATGAATTTTTCAATGGAAAAGTCAGTACCCCTGCCCCATTAGAAGATGAGAGAATTATTGAAATCATTCAACAAGCATTGCGAAAAAAACAAGGGGTTCATGTTATTTTTTCAAACAAGAGTTTTACAGGCGATATTGTCAAGTATGACCAAGAACGCCGACAACTGATCGTGAAAAATTTTAAAAAGAGTATGTCCACGATTATTCGGATTTCTGAGATCCAGAAAATCAGTTTGGTCCCCAATAATATTCGCATCGCCCAACAAAAAGGAGAGGTTTAACCCTCTCTTTTTTTGTTATACTCGAACAGTTTTACTTGCCCCATCTTTTGAGTAGAGATTGATCAAACCTTCTTGACAAGAACGGATCATATCTCCTGGTTTGACTTCCTGCGGAACGGTAATGGTAAGGAGTTCCATCGGATTTGGTGCGCGATCAATCTTCACTCCATCCTTATCATGTAAGTCTTGGATCTGGCATTCAAAATGTCGGAAGCCTGGTCCGTAGAATTCCACTTGGTCCCCTTCATTGATCACATTCCGTTGACGAATCGTCGCGGTCATGGTAGATGGATCAAAGTCGACTACTTCTCCTACAAATTTGTATTGAGGAATCTTCCGACGTGCCCCAAACAATTGTTCATTTTCAGTCGGTGTTTGGTAGTAGAATCCAGTTGCTAATTCACGTTGAGCGACTTTCCACAATTCATTGATCAAATCATCTTTAATGGCATAAAAGGCTTCTGGACTTTCCATATAAGCATCGCAAGCAGCCTTGTAACAGTTGGCAACTGTTGATACGTAATGGACAGATTTCATTCGGCCTTCAATCTTCAAGCTATCAACCCCATTGTCAATCATGTCTGGAATATTCTCGATCATACACATGTCAACGGCTGACATAGAGTATTCTTCTGGAACTTGCCCTTTGATACTCTTACGTTCTTGGCCGAATGGCATGTCGTAAAGGTCGTATTTCCAACGGCAAGATTGAGAACAGCCACCACGGTTGGCATCCCGGTCAGACATGTGGTTAGAAAGGGTACAACGTCCGGAATAGGAAATACACATGGCTCCATGAACGAAGGCTTCGATCTCAAGATCGGTACGCTTACGAATCTCTGCCAACTCTTCCATGGATACCTCGCGGGCCAAGACGACACGGGTCAAGCCATATTCTTTCCAAAAATGGAAAGTCTCCACATTGGTTGCAGAAGCTTGCGTAGACAAGTGAATATTGAGTCCAGGTGCATAAGTTGCACAGATTTCAATCAAGGCAGGGTCTGAGACGATCACGGCGTCAAGGCCCATATCCCGCAATTCACGGAACCACTCACCAGCACCTTGTTCATTTCCTTCATGTGTTACCATGTTCGAGGCTACGTGTACATCAACTCCACGTGCATGAGCGTATTCAATTCCTTCACGAAGCTCATCCATGGTGAAGTTTCCGGCACGGCTCCGCAAACCATAGGCTTGTCCACCAACGAACACAGCGTCTGCCCCATAATTAACGGCAACTTTTAGTTTTTCTAAGGTTCCAGCAGGTACCAAAACCTCTGGACGTTTTTTTGTATTTGTCATGTTTTCTCCAATTTACAAGATTGTCGATATAATGAATAGCCTCTTCGTTCCCTGAAAAAGGAAAACTCTCAAACGAAGAAGCCCTAGTTTTTTATTATTTTACACGATCTGGTTCATAATCATAGAAACCAGTATCCAAACCACGATTTGCTGGATGCAATTTACGGATTTCTTCATCAAACAGATAGGCTTGATCCTGTGTAAATGTTCCTTTTTGAATCAAATCACGGGCCTTGATAAAGTACTCTGTAATCTTGACAAAGTTTTCACCCGGACAGTAGACACCGTCGAGTTTCCAATGATCAAAGCCATGTTCTACCAACTCAGACAATTTGGTCATCATATTCAAGTCATTATTTGAGAAGATATGAGTTCCATGTTTGTCTTCGTAGACCGAATAGTGAGAATTTGGATCTCCTGGTTCTGCTAAAAACAGATCGCGATCTTTGGTCACAGAGTCCTCTGTCTTGATGAAGTTGTAATAGTTCTGAAGAAGAGGTCGTTTTGAATGGTGAATAATGCTAGCACCGTAAACCAATACTTCTGCTGGAATCTGAAGATTCTCAGCCATTACGAATAATTCGGCAGATGGAATCTCACGAGCCAAAACAGCCTCAGAAGCTCCTGCTTGTTTTCCCCAGAAATTGATCTGGCGGCTAGAAGTGACCATGGTTGATGCATCGTAAATCGTTTTGAATGGATAGCCATCTCGTTTCAAGACATAAAAAACGCCCGCATCTCCGACAGTAATATAATCAGCCTGAATTTCCTTTAGAAAATCTAAGAAAGGCTTGATTGAATCCATCATCGATTGGTGCATGAGTGCATTTACAGCCACTGTCAATTCTTTGCCAGCAGCATGGACTAATTGGGCAATTCGATTTATTTCGTCATAGCTTAAAGTTTGAGGCAATCGTAATCCGTAATCTTTTTCACCGACATAGATTCGGTCAACCCCTGTATCAATCAGGGCTTGTGCTTGCTCAACACTCTCTGCTGTTGCTGTAATCATAATATTTTTCATAAAACCATTATAACAAAAATTCCGATATTCTAGAAAAATTTATTTATTTTGTAAAAATTGTAACATTTTTGTAACATTTATATAGCTGAATTCATGATAGAATAATAGAGTACTGTTAGGAGAGAGAAAATGCCCGTAAGAAATTTAAGACACTATGATGAAGAATTCGATTATATCGAATTAACTAAACAAACCCAAGAAACCCCTATTCAGGACTACGCTCCTGAAGTTGAACCCGCGCCTCAATTAAGTGAATTGCTATATTTTTTAAATATCGCTATTTTCTGTGTGTTGACAGTTGTGTTTAGTTTTATCTTTTTAGCAACGAAAATGAATACCTTCTTTGCGTTTGCCTTAGCTATTGGTTCTAGCTTTGCTAGTATTCAAGGATTCCGAATTTACTACAATAAACGAAAAAATTAAAAATCAGGTTCGCCTGATTTTTTTATTTTAGTCGAATTTTTTTACAAAAATAAAAGTTCAAAAATAACTTCTAACTACCAACTGATCGTTTCACTTCCAAAAAAATGAGGCTCCGAGAGCCTCATTTTGAGAGCGTAGACAAACTGTTCTTTTTTATAAATCTGAAAAATTCTACAAAAATAAAAAAATTTATTCGTTTGAATTATTCAATCATCTACTAAAATTTTCCGCCGTGAGAAAAGTGCCTGAAACATAATTGTTTCAGGCACTCGGGAGTTTTGAAACTTTAGGTTCAAAACTAAGTCATAGAACTTCTTTGAAGTTCGCTGACGTCCGCACTCACCTAAGGAAAGTTTTTTAGATGACTTTGTCCTCAATCTAAAACGAGGCCTACTGGGCCTCATTTTTTTATGCTTCTTTTGTTTCTTCTTCAGCCGCTTCTTTAGGATCTTTTTCATCCAAGTCTAGCACGATGTCTTCTGATTCTGTTTGTTTGCGAATGGATTGAACCAAGTCATTGCCACTTAGATTTTCTTTTTGAAGTCTATCCTTAAATGAGTGATAGACTTCTTGAGATTTTTCAACCACATCTTGCGTTTTTTCTTTGACAGATTCCAAAACAGTTCCTGTCGTAATTTCTCCAGATCCAACTTTTTCTTTGGTTTGTTGGATCACTTCTGCTGCTTGTTTTGAAACATCTTTAGCAGTTTGTTTAACTGATTCATGCACTTCTTGAGGATCTTCTTGATAGTCTTTTACAAAGCGCACAACTTTTTTAGTAACTTTCTTACCTTGCTCTGTTGACAAATAGTAGGCTGCTGAAGCACCTGAAATCACACCAATTAATAAACTAGATAAACGTCCCATCTTTTTCCTCGATTCTATTTAAATAATTTTGAAGCCATCTGAATCGCTTTTAATCCGATAGAGGCTTTTACAGTTTTCCCACCAGCTGATGCAGCTTTAACACTCAATTGACGCGCTTGATCATTCAAATCTGAAACTGACACGGAAAGATCCGCTACAGCTGTAAACAAGGGGTCGATCGTTGCCACTTTTTGATTCAAATCATCCGTTAAAACATTGACTTTTGCCAATAGATCATTGGTCTGATGCAAGGTGACATTGACATCTGATGTCAACACTTGGATCGTTTTTTGCGTCTCATCTACAACTTTTCCAATCTTTGAAAGGAAAAAAATCATATAAATGACAAGCGCTACTAAGGCAAGGCCTAGGAGGCCGTATGCAATTTCAATAAACATATATTACTCCTTTGCTTCTACATAATAAGGGGCTTTTTTGCGACGTTGGTAGATGATGATGGCGAGTCCAACTAAAATCAGGATCATCGATAACCACTGGGAAACACGTAAGCCCGCAAACATCAAGCTATCCGTCCGCATTCCTTCGATGATCATCCGACCAAAACCATACCAGATAAGGTAAAAGGCTGTGATCTCACCTTGCCTCAAAAATTGGGCCTTCCTACGAAGAATCAAGATCAAGAGAAATCCTAACAGATTCCAACTGGATTCATATAAGAAAGTTGGCTGACGATAACTGCCATCTATATACATTTGGTCTCGAATAAAAGAGGGCAGGTAGTTAAGACTTTTGACAGCAGCTCCATAAGCTTCCTGGTTAAAGAAGTTTCCCCAGCGACCAATACTCTGTGCAATCATGACGCTTGGGGCCGCAATATCTAAGAAATCAATTGGCTCAATCAAGCGTCTACGAGAGAATAGGTAGAGGACAAGGGCACCTGTCAAGAGGCCACCATAAATCGCGATTCCTCCGTTCCAGATAGCAAAAATCTCACCCAGGTGCTGGCTATAGTAGCCCCATTCAAAAATAACGTAATAGAGCCTAGCCCCCACAATCGCAAGCGGAAAAGCGATCAAAATGAAATCAATGATATCATCTGGATCAATTTTCTTACGAGGTGCTTCTTTCATAGAAAGATAAACGGCTAGAATCAAGCCAGAGACAATACAAATTGCGTACCAACGAATACTGATCGGACCTAATTGAAGGGCTACTGGATTCATTCCTTCACCTCATTTTGACTAATCAACTGGGACAGACGTTCTTCAAAGGTTTTAGTGGCATCATAGCCCATTTCTTTGGCACGAACATTCATCGCCGCTGCTTCGATCACGACCGAAATGTTCCGACCAGTCTTCACAGGGATGCGAATCCGAGGAATGGTCACGCCACCGATTTCCAACTCTTCTGCATTATTACCAAGACGATCATAAACCTGATCCTTAGCATAATTTTCCAAGTAAACGGCGATTTGGACTTGTGAAGAATCCTTCACAGCACTCGCACCGTAGAGACTCATGACATCGATAATCCCGACACCACGGATCTCTAGTAAGTGGCGTAGGATTTCAGCTGGCTCTCCCCAAAGGGTCATCTCATCTCTCGCATAGATATCGACCCGGTCATCTGCTACAAGGCGGTGACCCCGCTTGACAAGTTCCAGACCTGTCTCGCTTTTTCCGATTCCGCTATCTCCTTGGATCAAGACACCCATCCCATAAATATCCATCAAGACACCGTGTACACTCGTACGTTCTGCTAGCCGACTATCCAAATAGCTAGAAAGCTCTCCAGATAAACGACTGGTTGCAACATTGCTCTTTAAAATGGCTAGTTGCTTCTCTTCCGCAGCACGCAACATTTCTTCTGGAATTTCTAAATTCCGCGCAACAATGATGACAGGTGTCTCTGGCTGGAACATCTTGCGCAGGACCTGATGACGGTTGTGAGAGCTCATCTTCACCAGGTAGGACCATTCTTTCATTCCTACAAGTTGAATCCGCTCAGGTGTGTAATAGTCGAAATAGCCCGTCATTTCAAGACCTGGACGTGAAATGTCCGCAGTCGTAATTTCCTTGCTTAAGAGGCTATCATCCCCATAAACAACCGATAGACGAAGCTTTTCCTGTAGATCGCGAACAGTAACTGCCATATCATTCTCCCTTTTCAAATTCTCTCTCTATTATAGCAGATTTTCTCTTCAGACGAGAGACTGAAGTGTCATTTGAAAGATCCATTTTCAACTCCTTTTTAAGGCAAGCAAAAAGAGGCCAAGACAAAGGTCTTCAACCTCTAGGAAATGATGGTAACATATGAAGAATGCTCTAGCCTTCGCCTTGCAAAAAATCTTTAATCATAGATTTGATTCCGGTAGAGACCGCATAGACCACCGCATTTGAAGGAAATGCGATCAAGCCGAGCATAAAGACGTAAGGTCCTCCCCCCAACAAGGAGAAAACCAAATACAAAACCGGCAGAAATAAAATCGAAAACCGATAAATTTGTGGCTTTCTAGCCATTTCTGTTGGCAGAAACAAGAGGTAGAAGAGACTATTCCAAATGCCCAGTGGAAAAAGGAGCATTCCGATCAAAACTGTTCCAACTCCTTCCCCAAAAACACGATTTAAAATGAAAAACTGTCCTATAAAACTGAAGAAGAGATATAGAATAAAAGCAAGGAAATAGAACTTCTGCTTCACCCGGATCTCCTTTTAGAAAAACGGACTATCATTCTGATCATGGATGGGTTCAGCCTCTTTTCTTCGACGAGGTCGAGGGCCATAGTCAAACATTTCCTGCTCCTCCTCGTCCTTATAAGGCAAGGTCGTATCTAACAGTAAATAGATAATCACACCGATAAAGGCATGAGAAACCGTAAAAAGAATAAACAAGAAGCGTAGGAGAGTTACGCTAAGACCAAATTTATCGGCTAAGCCAGCTAGCACACCTGAAACCAGGCGATGTCGTTTTAATTTGTAAAATGATGCTGTCATTTGATTTTCCTCTTTCTAGTTAGACCTATTTTAGCAGAGTCGAACTGGAAAGAGATCCGCCTAAAGACCGATTCTTACTCTTGTCTCATTTCAAGGAATTGCAGGTGGCTGCGACAGCGACCACAAGCATATTTCTTCAGATCGATTTTTCGCTTTCGTCTATACTCTTGGCCACAATGGGGACATTGATAGAGATAGATCCGCTTGACTCGCCTAGTTCTATCTGGTAGAGGAGGTGTGAAACGAAGACCGTCCACTTGCTGGAGGAGTTGCTTAAAGGCTAGATCTTTATGGCGATATCCTTTACCTTGATCGTAAAGATGGTAATGGCAGAGTTCGTGGCGGACGATTTTGCGAAAGACCTCTAACCCGAAAGCTTGGTATATTTTCGGGTTAAAATCAAGGTGTCGATCCTTGGGAAAGAAACGGCCTCCAGTGGTTTGAAGACGTGAATTCCACTCTGCTCGATGACGGAATTCTCTCCCAAAATCTTCTAGGGATACTTGGCGTACATACTCAGTCAGATTCATTCGGAGCTACCAAACTGAGATTGACTTTTTCGCGTTCCACATCAATCTTCTTCACCCAGACGGTAACCAAATCACCTACTGAGACGACCTGGCTTGGATGCTTGATAAACTGCTTGCTCATATGGGAGATATGAATCAAGCCATCTTCGTGAATGCCAATATCGACAAAGGCTCCAAAGTCAACCACATTGCGCACAACCCCTTCTAATTTTTGGCCAATATGCAAGTCTTTAATATCCAAGACATCCTGACGGAGCACAGGTGCATCAAAGGAATCCCGCAAATCGCGACCTGGTTTTAGGAGATCGGCAATGATATCTTTCAGAGTTTCTGGCCCCAGATCCAGCTGAGTAGACATCTCCTCGATGTTCACAGCTTTTAATTTTTCCTGAGCTGATGCATCGAGGTCGGTAATTTCAAGAAGTTGAAAAAGTTTTTCAACTTCCTTGTAACTTTCAGGGTGAACGCCGGTATTATCCAAGATGTTTTTACTTTCAGGAATGCGTAAGAATCCAGCCGCCTGCTCGAAAGCCTTGGCACCGAGACGAGGGACTTTTTTTATTTGCGCTCGTGAAAGAATCATTCCTTCTTCTTCCCGGTATTTCACAATATTTTCAGAGATGGTCTTATTGAGTCCTGCTACATGCGCTAAGAGAGAGGGACTAGCCGTATTGATATTGACCCCAACTTGGTTGACTACGGTATCTACCACGAAATCCAAGCTTTCTGTCAGTTTTTTCTGATTGACATCGTGTTGGTATTGACCGACACCGATGGATTTGGCATCGATTTTCACCAATTCTGCTAGCGGATCTTGCAAGCGGCGGGCAATCGAGATGGCCGAGCGTTTTTCAACGGTTAGCTCTGGGAACTCATGACGGGCCAACTCACTAGCTGAGTAGACAGAGGCTCCGCTTTCATTGACAATAACATAGCGAACTCCTGGATGGTCATGGAGGACCTCTGCGACAAAGGCCTCACTTTCACGGCTGGCGGTTCCATTTCCAATCGCAATAATTTCTACTCCGAACTCCTTGATCAAGGAGGACAGATCCTTTTTAGCCTGCTCGATCTGAGCTGGTTTTGCAGGAGCAACTGGATAGATAACCTGGGTAGCGAGCATCTTTCCTGTCTCATCGACAACGGCTAGTTTAGCACCAGTCCGAAAGGCTGGGTCAAATCCAAGGACCACGCGCCCTTTTAACGGAGGAATGAGCAATAGATTCCGTAGATTCTCAGAGAACAATTGAATGGCCCCGTCTTCTGCCACCTCCGTCAACTCTGTCCGAATCCGACGTTCAATCGCAGGAACGATTTTTTTCTTAACCGCTTGTTGAATAACCTCATCCACATAGGCATTTTTAGTTTTAAAACGAGCCTCAAAAATACGAATGATCCGATCCAAATGGTGCTCGAATCCGACTTTGAGAACGCCCAATTTTTCTCCACGATTGAGAGCTAGAGTCCGGTAGCCTTGCATATTCTTGATCTTCTCAGAAAAATCATAGTAGATTTCAAAGGTTCTCTTAGGATCTAAGCTTTCATCCTTCAAGGTTGACGTCATGAGGGAATGCCCATGAATTTCTTGATAGGTGAGGGCCCGTAATTGGGTATCCTCTGAAATAGCTTCTACCAGAATATCCACTGCACCAGCTAAAGCCGCAGTTTCAGTTGGGAAGGCCTCACAGGTAAATTTCTGAGCCTCTGCTTCCAAGTCTGGACTATTTTGCAAAATGAGACGTGCCAAAGGAAAAAGTCCTGCTTCTCGAGCAATCGTCGCCTTGGTCCGCCGTTTTTCCTTATAAGGGAGATAGAGCTCTTCGACATCCGCTAATTTTTCAGCAGCCTCAATAGCCTGCTTGAGCGCCTCTGTCAGTTTGCCCTGTTCCTCAATCTTAGCAAGGACGGTTTCCTTTCGTTCAGCCAGAGCCGTTAACGATTTGTCCCGGTCAATAATGGCCTTAATCGCTACTTCATCTAAATTTCCCGTCATATCTTTTCGATAGCGAGCAATGAAGGGAATGGTTGAGCCTTCTGCGGTCAGACTCAATACGGTATCGATTTGTTTTAAGCTAACACCCAATTCTTGGGCTATTTTTTCATATTTATCCATAGCTTCTATTATAGCATATTTTGCTGCCATCAAGGGGTGAGATCGCCTGTTCTGGTCTCTGTTTCAGGGATTTTTCATAGAATAATTTTGACCCTATGGATCCTTCCTTTTATGCTCCATTTCCCCCTTGCTCTTTCCTTTTTGTTATAATGAAAGAAAATAAAAAGGAGGCCCAACAATGGCTATTAAATTCTCAAAAACAGATGATCTTGATAAAATGTTTGAAAATTTTGCGAGTTTTCCGGATGTAGAAAAGAAAGTAGAATTTCCTGAAGAGAAAAAGAAGGCAGAAACTGCTACCACTAAAGAAGCAAAGAAGGTTAAGTAATGACATTCTTTCAACACCTTCCCTCTAGCGTCTTGCAGGCTGGGGCTATTTTTCTCTCGATTATTATCGAGGCCCTACCGTTTGTCCTAATCGGAAGTATCATTTCAGGGATTATTGAGGTCTATATCACCCCCGAGAGGGTCTACCGCTTTCTTCCCAAAAATAAATTTGGGCGGATCTTCTTTGGGACTTTTATCGGCTTTATCTTTCCTTCCTGTGAATGTGGAATTGTTCCCATTATCAATCGCTTTCTAGAAAAGAAAGTCCCAAGTTATACTGCTGTTCCCTTTCTGGTGACAGCACCGGTCATCAATCCCATCGTTCTCTTTGCGACCTACTCAGCCTTTGGGAATTCTGTTAAGATGGCCCTCTACCGCGCCCTTGGTTCCTTGCTTGTCGCAACAGTACTAGGGATCTTCCTTGGCTTTATTCAGACAGATTCGATCCAAAAAGAACATCGCAAACCTGTGCATGAACATGATTTTAGGGACTTGAGCAAAGGCCAAAAGCTCTTTCAAGTCTTGGTGCAAGCCATTGATGAATTCTTTGATACAGGACGCTACTTGGTATTTGGTTGTCTCTTTGCCAGCCTCGTCCAAGTCTATGTCCCAACACGGATCCTCACTTCGATCAGTGCGACACCGGTTATTGCTATTCTCCTTCTCATGGTCTTGTCCTTTCTCCTCTCACTTTGTAGCGAGGCGGACGCCTTTGTTGGATCCTCTCTTCTAACAAGTTTTGGAGTAGCGCCTGTTCTTGCCTTTCTGGTGATTGGGCCTATGCTTGATGTCAAAAATCTCCTCATGATGAAAAATTATCTCAAGACCCGTTTTATCTGGCAATTTATCGGAATTGTGAGTGGAGTTGTGCTCCTTTATGCTTGGTTTGTGGGGGTAGTGCTATGATTCGTTTCTTGATATTAGCTGGCTATTTTGAGCTCACCATGTACCTGCAATTATCTGGTAAGCTCAATCAATACATCAACTTACACTATTCTTACTTGGCTTATATTTCCATGTTCTTGTCCTTTGTTTTAGCTCTTGTGCAGCTGATCATCTGGGTCAAGCAGATGAAGATCCACAGTCATCTCTCTGGCTTCTGGGCAAAAGTGGCGAGTATTTTCTTGCTCTGTATTCCTTTGTTTGTCGGGCTATTTTTTCCTACAGTGACACTGGATTCCCAAACAGTCTCTGCCAAAGGCTACCACTTCCCGGTTGCGGCTGGATCTTCCAAGGAAATCCAGCAGGACGAAGGGACAACAACCCAGTATCTCAAACCAGATACTAGTAGCTATTTTACCAAATCTGCCTATGAGTCAGAAATGAAGCAGGCGGCAAAGAAATATGTTGATAAAAAAGTGATTCAGGTGACCACTGAGAATTACATGGAAGTCATGGAAGTGATTTATGATTATCCTGACCAATTTGCAGGAAAGACGATCGAGCTGACCGGTTTTGTATACAATGATCCCAATAACAAGGACAGCCAATTTCTCTTTCGCTTTGGGATCATCCACTGTATCGCAGATTCCGGCGTCTACGGTCTCTTAACGACGGGTGCTCCGCAGCATTTCGAAAACAATACTTGGATCCATGCGAAAGGAACCTTGTCCATTGAATACCACAAGCAGCTCAAGCAAAGCTTGCCTGTTCTCCACATTAGCGATTGCCAGACCATTACGAAACCGGCTAATCCATATGTCTACCGCGTATTCTGATGGAGCTTTCATTGTAGATCCAAACATCTTATAACTGTTCAAGCTAGAATCCACATTGATTCTAGCTTTTTCTATGCTTTCCTCTCAAATCCTCTAATCCAAGCGGAAAATATTCGGAACAACGATTCCATCAAAGAAATCTTGTGGATTTTATGGTAAAATATGGTTAATAAAATAGGAAATAGGTACTTAAATGTCTTCAAAAGTTATTGTAACCATTTTCGGGGCCAGTGGAGATTTAGCCAAGCGCAAACTCTATCCATCCCTTTTTAGACTCTATAAATCAGGAAATCTATCTGAAAACTTTGCGGTTATCGGAACAGCCCGCAGACCATGGAGCAAGGAATACTTTGAATCAGTCGTGGTAGAATCCATCACAGACCTGGCAGATAGCCCTCAACAAGCCCAAGAATTCGCCAGTCATTTCTACTACCAAAGTCATGATGTTAATGATACCGAACATTACATCGCCCTGCGCGAATTGCAAAATAGCTTGGATGAAAAATACCAAACGGAACACAACAAGGTCTTCTTCTTGTCCATGGCTCCTCAATTTTTTGGAACCATTGCTAAACACCTCAAATCAGAAGGCATTGTGGATGGACAAGGTTTTGAGCGCTTGATCGTTGAAAAACCTTTCGGTACAGACCTAGAAACGGCTAGTCAGCTCAACAAGGAATTGGAAGAAACCTTTGATGAAGAACAAATCTTCCGTATCGACCATTACCTTGGAAAAGAAATGATCCAAAATATCTTTGCCATTCGTTTTGGAAATCTTATTTTTGATAATCTTTGGAACCGAGATTTTATTGACAATATCCAAATTACCTTCGCTGAACGCTTAGGAGTTGAAGAACGCGGTGGCTACTATGATCACTCGGGGGCCCTTCGAGATATGGTGCAAAACCATACCCTTCAGCTTTTGTCTTTGCTTGCCATGGATAAACCAGCTACCTTTACCAAGGATACGATTCGGGCTGAAAAAGTAAAAGTATTTGAGCAATTGCACAATCCAACAGATGACGAATTGAAGAAATTCTTTATCCGTGGTCAATACCATTCAGGTACGATCGAAGGGAAAAAAGATATCTCTTATCGCAGTGAGCCCAATGTCGACCCTGAATCTACTACGGAGACCTATGCTTCTGGTACGTTCTTTGTTGATAGCGATCGCTTCCGCGGTGTGCCTTTCTTCTTCCGTACCGGAAAACGCTTGACGCAAAAAGGAACCATGGTCAATGTGGTCTTCAAGCAAACCGACTCCATCTTTGGACATAGCTTGCAACCAAATGTCTTGACAATTTATATCCAACCAAATGAAGGTTTCTCATTGAGCATCAACGGAAAAGAGGTCGGAGAAAAATTCAGCATCGCACCAATTTCCTTTGATTATGAAACAGATGCGACTGCAACTGGGGCTTCACCAGAGCCTTATGAAAAATTAATTTTCGACGTTTTGAACAATGACTCAACCAATTACAGCCACTGGCACGAAGTCCGTGCTTCATGGCAATTGATTGACCGGATTGAAAAACTATGGGCCGAAAATGGAGCACCGCTCTATGAATACAAGTCTGGATCCATGGGACCAACTGCATCCGATGATCTCCTTGCAGAATACGGAGCCGAATGGGTTTGGAAACCTGAACCTAAGAATTAAGGAAAGCCACCTTCGGGTGGTTTTTTTGATAGCGCAAGGAAACAAAAAGACAAATTGTCTTTTAAACAATTTGTCTTTTTCTATTTGACTCTTAAATCAAGCCTTCCAAGAGGCCTCTCATGAAGTTTTCTGAGTGGAATGGTCCGATGTCATCAATCTTTTCTCCGAATCCAATCAACTTCACTGGGATATCCAACTCTTCTCGAATCGCAAGGACGACCCCACCTCGAGCCGTTCCATCGATCTTGGTCAATACAATTCCTGTCACAGGTGTAATTTTTGAAAATTCTTTAGCTTGCACCAAGGCATTTTGACCGGTTGATGCATCGAGGGCCAGCAAGGTTTCATGCGGTGCATCGGGTACAACACGTTTGATAATCCGGCCGATTTTTTCAAGCTCCGCCATGAGGTTGTCCTTGTTTTGCAGACGACCAGCTGTATCAATCATCAGAACATCAATGTTTTCAGCGATCGCGCGTTCCATTCCATCAAATACGACGCTGGCAGGATCTGATTTTTCAGGACCTGTCACAACAGGAACATCTACGCGGCGTCCCCATTCTGCCAGTTGAGCTACTGCTCCTGCACGGAAAGTATCTGCTGCAACCAGCATGACTTTCTTGCCTTCTTGTTTGTAGCGGTGGGCTAACTTCCCGATAGATGTTGTTTTACCAACTCCATTGACCCCAACAAAGAGCATGACCGTAAGACCATCTTGAAAACGAATGGCTTCATTAAATTGGCCATCCTTTTCATACAAGTCCACCAATTTTTCGATGATCACGCGCTTGAGAGCATCTGGTTTTTTGGCATTTTCCAAACGGGCTTCATAACGCAGCTCTTCGGTTAAATTAGAGGCCACTTGAACCCCAACGTCACTCATGATCAAGAGTTCTTCCAATTCTTCAAAGAATTCTTCATCAACTGAACGGAAATTGGCAAAGAAGGCATTGAGGCGTGCTCCAAATCCAGTCCGTGTCTTTTTCAAGCTACGATCGTATTTTTCCTGAATGTTTTCTTGCTCTGGCTCAACCTCATCTGGAATTGGCTCCTCTGCCTCTTCAACAGTTCTTTCCTCAACGGTTGATGCAGCTTCTCCTTGAGGAATTCTGGACTCGGCTTCTGCCACTTCTGAAGTTTCCTCCACTTGAGCAATCGCTTCTGATACTTCAGGTTCTGGGACCTCATCCTGAGCTTCTACTAGTTCTGGAACCTCCTCTTCTGTCGTGCTCCCTTCTACTAGCTCAGCATCAGATGATGGAGAGGCAATTGGTGACTCTTCTTTCCTTTCTGAACCATCAGCCCCATCTGCTTCCTCACCATTTTCAGTTTCTTCCGCTTCTTCAAGAGGCTCAGTCTCCGTTTCATCAGCTAGTGGTGAAACTTCTTCAGGACTTGCTTCTGTTTGAACAGGTTCAAAAACAACTGGAGACTCCTCTACTGGTACTTGGTCTTCATTAGTCTCTGATGTCACTTTTTCTTCTACAAGAGGTTCCTCTGCCGGCTCTTCTTGAGCGAGGGTTGAAACAGGTTGATGAGTGGCTGCAATTCGCGCTTTGAGCTCTTGGTAATAAGCCTCCATATCTGCAATTTTTTGCTCTTCCTTGTCATTTAAGGTAGCCGCCGGCTCCTCTTTGACAGTTTCTTCAACCTCCGTACTTTCCGTCACTTCTTCCGAAGACGGAAGCACTTTTTCAGTTTCTTCTTTTTTTCCAAATAAACGATCAAATAATCCCATTTATTCACTCTCCTTTAGCACATAATTTTCAATCGCCCATGCGACGGCATCTTGGTCATTTGTCACAGGGGCCACAAGCGCTGCAACTTCCTTCACTGCTGGAATCGCATTGCCCATGGCAACCCCCAGTCCAGCCCATTGTATCATAGACAGGTCATTGGCTTCATCTCCACAGGCCATGACTTGATCTGCCTTAAGACCCAAAATAGAAGCCAGCGCCTCTAAACCTGTCGCCTTGTGAACATTTTTGGGGCACCATTCCAGCAACATTTCCCGAGATTTAAAAATTTCATAGTCTTGAAATAAGTCCGGCTTGATCTCCTTGATCGCTGCATCTAAAAAGTCTTGATCAACGGCTGTCACACACTTGTTGTAGGAAATCGTGGATGGCAGGTCTTTAAAATCTGTCTCAATAAAGTTCAGGTAGGGATTGTAAAGGGAATAGAGAGACTTTCGATCTGCATGAATCTCATAAACCCTTCCCTCACTGATAGCATCCAGCGGAAGGCCTAGACGAGCTGTTTCAGCATGAATGGTTGCGACATCTTCTGGCGCCAAGACAACTTTTGAGAGGATTTCTCCATTATTTCGCTGCACTAGACCACCGTTGAAGGTAATCGTATACTCTTCTTTGAGGCCTGCTGTTCCCAATTCTTCCAAAAGAAAATCCATGGCTTTCAAGGGGCGACCAGTGGTTAGAACCACCTTGACACCTTGGGCCTGTGCAGCAGCGAGGGCTGCTCTATTGCGAGAGGAGATCTTTTTTTCAGAATTGAGAAGGGTCCCATCTAAATCCAGCGCAATCAAGGAAATCTTACTCATACAATCTCCTCCATATAGCGGAGGACAGAACCCGTCGCATGGTGGCCGATGACTGTTTCAGCAATCGCTAAGATTTCAGGACGTGCATTTTCTGGCGCTACAGGATGGCCCACGACTTGCATCATATGGAGGTCATTTAGGTTATCTCCAAAAGCCATCACCTGATCCATCGAGATCCCTAGTTTATCCGCTAAGGCGGTAATGGCCACTCCCTTATCGACATAATCGAGGACAATATCAATCGATTCAAAACCTGTCGTCATCGCTTTGACACCTGGGATATTCTCAGTGACCCATTGTTCACCTTCTAATACCAGAGCTGCATCAAAGTTGGTGGTCAATTTGAAGATTTCATCCTGAATATCTGCTAGGCTTTGCACTTTTTGAATGTTTTCATTGTAGTGCTGACTCAAGGCCAGATAGTCGGGATCTACTGTTTCTAAGACATAGCTTCCTTTTTTCCCAGTCAAAAGCAATTTATTCGGGTCTGCATAAGGGGAAGCTTTCAAAGCCTCAAAAACACTCAAATAAAAGTTTTTGGACATGGTCGCTTCGTAGAGATCTTCTCCATGAAATTCTACCACGCTACCATTTTCAGCAATGAAAATCATCTGGTCCTCAAATCCTTTAAAGAGGGATTTGAGTGAAAGGAGGGCACGGCCACTTGCAGCAGCAAAATAGATGCCTTTTTCTTTGCAGCTTGCTAATACCTTGCGTAAAAGGTCTTGATCGTACTGATGTTGGTCATTTAGAAAGGTTCCATCCATATCCGTAGCGATCAATTTAATATCATTATTCTTCATTTTCTAAGTCTTTCAATTTTACTGAGACGATTTTAGAAACCCCAGATTCCTGCATGGTCACCCCATAGATGGAATCTGCAGCCGACATAGTTCCCTTCCGGTGCGTCACGACAATAAATTGGCTTTCCTTATCAAAGCGGTTCAGATAATCCCCAAAGCGCTTGACATTGGCCTCATCTAGGGCAGCCTCTACCTCATCCAGAATGACAAATGGAATGGTCTTGACACGAATAATCGAGAACAAGAGAGCCAAGGCAGACAAGGCCTTTTCTCCACCACTCATAAGGTTTAAGGATTGGATCTTTTTACCAGGTGGCTGCACAGAAATCTCAACACCAGCTGTCAGAAGATCTGGCTCTGTCAGAATCAAATCAGCAGAACCCCCACCAAACATTTGACGGAAAGTGACTTTAAAGGATTCACGAATGGCTTCAAAAGTTGATTTAAAACGTTCCTTGACTTCGTCATTCATGTCGTTAATGGTAGACAGAAGCATATTTTTCGCAGCCAAGACATCCTCGCGCTGGCTGGAAAGGAAATCAAAGCGCCCCTTCACCTCATCGTACTGCTCGATCGCATCCACATTGACTGGACCAAGTGCCTTAATATCTTTTTCGATGCTCTTGAGCTGGTTTTCAGCTGCAGCAAGATTTTCAACAGGTTTGGCCTGCTCTTTGGCTTGGTCAAAGCTTTGCATGAATTCATCGGTAATTTGCGTTAAGAGCTTGTTCAAACGATCCGCATGCTTTTCACGTGTCGCTTCAGCCTTGGCTTGTTGACGAATCCACTCTTCGTTTTTCTTGCGCGCTTGTTCCATCTGTTCAGCAACATCTTCGGCCTGGCCTTCCAAATCATCCAGCTCAAAGCGTTTCCGAATGACTCCTTGTTCCAAGTCCGTTTTCTTGGCTTGTGCCTGTGCCAATTGATTGGCTAGTTGCTCCACATCCACCGTCTGAACTTGGGCCTCGCCTTGTTCAATCAGCAATTGTAACTGATGCTCTTCTACTTCCAACTGGGAGATCGTTTCTTCCAAGCGACGAGCATCTGTTTGCTCATAGCTTTGTTGGCTCTTACATTCCGTCTGTTGAAGTCGCAATTCTGCCAATTGCTCTTGCAGGTTTTGCACTTTTTGTTGCAGAACATCTTTGTCCGACTTCATGGTTTCAATGTCGCGATTCAAATTTTCTTTTTGAAGCTCAATTTTTGCCAATTGCTCAGTAAGGGATTCCAGCTCTTCTTGGAGAGACTGGGTCGCATCTGTTGCCAATTCTGACTTCAAAGCTTCTAAGAGTTCCTGAATTTCTTTCAGTTGCTCTTGGCTTTGTTGGTAGGCCAATTGGGCCCGCTGTTGCTCCAGACGCGCTTGCTCACCCTGGCTTTGAATAGAAGCCAAGTATTCTTGCGCCTGCTTGAGCAGATTGTCCTTGGCCTCAACCTCCTGCTCTGCTTCTCTTAAACGAGCATCCAGAGCTTGCATTTCCTGCTTCAAACTATCCAATTCTGGTTTGACAAAGACCGTATTTTGGGAGCGATTGGCACCACCGGCATACGATCCTCCGGTCCGCAATTCGGTCCCATCCAAGGTCACCATACGAACTTGATAGTTGACTTTACGAGCCGCCTCACGCGCATGCTCCGTCGTGTCAAAGATGGCCGTTACGCCAAGCAGGTTTTGGAAAATCTGTTCAAACCGATGCTCATAGGTCACTAAGTCACTCGCAATTCCTAGAAATCCTGCACTGGCTTGAATCAATTCCAGATTCCGAGGGGATAGTTGACGGGCTTTGATGGTCGTTAGCGGAAGGAAAGTTGCCCGTCCCAAGCGATTGCGTTTCAAGAAATCGATCGCTCGCGTTGCAGCCTTTTCATCCTCGACAATGATCTGTTGGCTGCTAGCTCCCAGAGCAATTTCAAGCGCTGTCTGGTAGTCTTTTGAGAAACTCAAATTCTCACTAACAGCCCCACAGATGCCTCCTAACCGTTCTGCTTCTTGCAAAACGCTCTTGACGCCTGCATAGAAGTTACTATGATTCTTCTGAATAGCTTCCAAGCTATTAATCCGCGCCCGCTTATTCTTGCTCTCATCCATCAAGTCAAACATGGTAGTTTGAGCCTCTTGGTAGGCAGCTTTGGCCTGCTCCACTTTTACCAATTGATCTTGGTATTCTACTAATAGACCTTTGACCGTCGCTTGTGCCTGATCCAACTCTTCCAATTGTCGAACTTCTTTTTCCTTGGCAGCTTCAAAATTGGATTGCGCCTTGGTCAAGTCCTCTTGACGATGACTAGATTCTTGTAGGAGTGCTTGGATCCGGCTCTCAATAGCTGTCCGCTCATTAGATTTTTCAGCCTCCATCTGCAAGAGCGCGACATACTGCTCACGTAGATGCTCAATGACTTGTTCCGGATCTTCTTCATAGTTGGCTAATTCTTTTTCCAACTCTTCTTGTTGCTGACGGTTCTCTGCCAGTCTTTGTTGAAGCACAGCTAGCTTCTCTTGTTTTTGAGCCAGCTCTTTTTTTGCTTCTTCCAGACGGGCCAAAACAGCATCCAGCCGCTCAAGATTTTCCCTGCGACTATGGGCTGCTTGACTCGATTGCAACTTAGCGACTTCGATTTGCTTTTCCAAATCACTGATCAAACGAGTGACCTCTAGCAAACTTGCCTGGTCCTCAGCTAGACTTGCATCCAACTGATGGCGGGCTTTCTTAATGCGCAAGTTATCCTCTTCCAAGACCTGACGACGTTGGTAATAAGAGGCCAACTGTTCTTGAATGGCTTTTTCTTCTTGATCAGCCTTTTCATAGAGATCCTTTGTCAGATCTACTTGAGCGACCAAAACGTCCAGTAAGAGAACCTGGCGTTCTTGGTCTAATTCCAAGAAACGACGAGCAACCGTCGCTTGCTTTTCAAGAGGCTGGATTTGTCCTTCTAATTCATAGAGGATGTCTTCTAGACGGTCCAAATTCTCCTGGGTTTGGTTGAGTTTGGTCTCCGTTTCCTTGCGCCGCGTCTTAAATTTCAAGACACCGGCAGCTTCTTCAAAGATGGCCCGGCGTTCTTCCGGTTTGGAGTTAAAGATTTCCTCTACACGACCTTGGGAGATAATCGAGAAAGAATCCCGTCCTAATCCCGTATCCATGAACAAATCATGCACATCTCTGAGACGTACTTTCTTGCCATCGATCTTGTACTCGCTGTCACCCGAGCGATAAATATGGCGTTCGACCCGAATTTCTTTCCCCGCTTGTTGGATAAAACCATCCTGATTATCTAAGACAACCGTGACACAAGCATAATTCAGCGGTTTACGCGATTCTGTCCCTGCAAAGATGACATCGGGCATCTTGCCCCCACGTAGACTCTTGACACTGGATTCACCCAAGGCCCACCGTAGGCTCTCTGTGATATTTGATTTTCCAGATCCATTAGGCCCTACAACGGCAGTAACCCCTTTGTCAAATACGACCTTGGTCTTATCCGCAAAGGATTTGAAGCCTTGGATTTCAATCTCTTTTAGATACATGAGCCATCATTCCTCGTTTCAACTGCATTGCGGGCTGCTTCCTGTTCCGCTAATTTCTTGGAGCGACCATGACCGTGTCCTAGGGTTTTGCCGTTCACGAACACTTCCACTTCAAACTCCTTTGCATGAGCGGGACCAGACTCATTTACCACTTGGTACTGAATTTCCACATCCCCGTGAACCTGCAACAGTTCTTGCAAACGGGTCTTGTAGTCAATAACTTGGGAAAATTGACCCGTTTCCACCTTGGGAATCATGACCTGATAGACAAAGCGCTTGACCGCTTCCACACCTTGATCTAAGAGCAAGGCACCTAAAAAGGCTTCAAACAAATCGCCAAGAATCGTATCGCGGTCCCGACCGCCTGATTTTTCTTCGCCTTTGCCTAGTTTAATATAACGGTCAAATTGGCAATCCCGAGAAAAACCAGCCAAACTTTCTTCACGGACAATCATGGAACGGAATTTAGACAAATCTCCCTCAGGTCTGTTTGGGTGTTCCTTATACAAATATTCGGAAATAACTAATTGAAGAACAGCGTCTCCTAAAAATTCCAAACGTTCGTTATGTGAAATTTTTAAGAGGCGGTGCTCATTGGCATAAGAGGTGTGTGTAAAAGCTGTATCTAATAAACTGCTATCTGAAAAAACGATCTGAAACCGTTCCGATAACAGGGCTTGTAATTTCTCCATAGGAAGCCTACTTTCTAATAAATTCATACCTTTAAGTATACCAAAATTTTAATACGATTACCATTAGATATCCATTAGATACAGTTGATTGCTTTTGCTATATTTTAGGTGTATTTAAATATCGATCCAATAAGTTGAATATCACGTTTTGTAAGTTTGCTTCATGAATTTTAAGTTTCTTCAACTTTCGCATTTCTATATCTTACCAACTTAACGCACTTTTCTTATGGTAGGCTTTATTTCTTCACCTCCTTATTTTTTTACCCCTTTCTGATATAATAGTCACAGAAAGGAGGGCTTTATATGCCTTTTACTGAACTTGAAGTCCAAACTTGGACATTGTATACAACTGTAGTTATTGCTCTAGTAGGGTTCTTTTTTAACATTGTATCCCTTCATCGTACAAAGCGAGCCGAGGAAGATATGGCTAGGCCATATGTAAATGTCTTTGTCGATTTATTTGAAATAAAGGACCGACAAAGAGTTTATGTTATTAAAAATTTTGGTAAGACGCCTGCCTATATTACCGACATAACCGTCAATGGAGATCTAGGTATCTATAATCAGCATAATTTTAAATCTCTTATTGGAAACATGATTGCTCCTGGTCAAAAATTCACTTCTAATATTGAAGATGATTTTAAAGGATCATCGAAAATCACGATTTCATACAGAGATAACAATAGGAAAGTATACCAAGATACTTTTACACTGGATACAAATATAGGTTTGACTATGTCATACACTTTAAATGAATCTAACAAAACAGATGAGATTCCAAGTACTATAAGACAATCTACAATGGCGCTGTTACGTGCGTTTCGCTAATTTTAGTTCCATTGTCATAATGAACTACAGTTCAAACATCTCCACTTGTTTTAATATTGATATGTACTTTTTCATCGTCAAGCGTGTTGGCGATGATTTTATTTTTTGCGTCGATAGCATCATTAATATTATTTGCATAAATTTCATATACAATATCAACATTTGCATTAGCCATGTAATTTTCACCTCCTATCTAAATTCGTCCAAGCTGACCTCTAGTGCATCAGCTAATTTGCACATATTCGTCCAAGACATCTCTTTCAATTTTCCAGCCTTTAAGTTAGAAAAATTCGATTGAGAAATACCTGACTTTTTAGCTAGTCGATACACCGACCAGCCCCTTGATTTTAATTGTTGTTCAATCTTTTCCTACATTTTAAACACTATATGTTGTGTATGCGCAACATATTTAATCCTTTTTATCACTATATATTGAAAAACAAAAGCTTTTACATTATAATGTATCTTGGCTAAGGCCTCTCACAGTTTTAGTCAAGATTTCAATGGAAAGGAGAAACACTATGTCAAAATTACGACCTAGACCTCAAAAGAATTATCCTAACTATAACTGGGATGATTTAGATCGCACCATTCAAACAATTCTAAGCGATCCATTATATAAGGTTTGTCACATAGATCCATCGCTTTATGCAATTCCTAAAGATGAAATTATTTCCGAGTGCATAAGTGCAGGTTATACAGTTGAAGAATGTGAAGATGGAATTCTGAATATTTCGTGACTTGCCAAATTGGCTGCTTTTACTTCAAGAGCGCTAATTCTTGTTAGTAAGTCTATCGACACCTCGATAGGCTTTTTTCTTTTTCCGCTATACGGATATCGTTTAGGTTTCATTCTTTCACCTTCTTATTATTTAATTCCCTATCGTTATTTGGTATAATAAACTAAAAACGATTGGGGTTAGTATTTATGTCTGATAAAGTTTGTTTCATTATAAGCGCAATTGGGGAATCTGGTACTCCCACAAGAGAACGGGCTGACAAAGTATATAAATACCTTATTGCTCCAGTTTGCGAAGATTTAGGTTATAAACCGATTCGCGTTGACCATGTCAATGCAGTAGACAATATCAATGAAACGATTATAAACTACCTAAAAACTGCTCATATGGTTGTTGCGGATATGACAGAACACAATCCAAATGCATTTTACGAACTAGGTTTTAGACAAGCGCTAGAGCTTCCGCTTGAACCGATCATAGAATCTGGTGGAAAACTTCCTTTTGATGTCATCACGACCCGTACTACTTTTTATGATACAGATGTGTCAAGAATCGAAGAATCAAAAGTTGACCTCAAATCTAAAATGCAAAGTTTTGAAAACTTTAAAATGCCTATTAGCCGTCTTGACAAAGCTACAACTCTCGAATCTATTGATAAAAAGTTAAATCAAAAGTTAGATAAAATTTTATCATTGCTAGAACGTTCAGATTACAATCTGATCACATCTAATACTTTACGTTTTCGAGATTCTGATTATAAAGAAAATGGTCTTATTTTATCGAGCATTAAGGGTCTTGATCTTTTGCATCAAGAACACCACGAAGATAAAAATAGCTAGATCTTGTTGACGTTGTAATTCAATGATTTCTTCAAACCTTTTATTAATTAGTGTAACAGTCCTCAACACTTCATTGATGGCTGTTTTTTCTACTTCATTTGCCATTTTTTCTACACCTCTTTTTCAATTTTTGATTCAAGCGCTCGCAGTTCAATTTCGTGAGCAACGTTGGCCATTAATTTCATGCATTTGGCTTTTTCCTTCACTGTAAGTTTCAGATACCAAAAAAGAAGCACGAACGCACTTCTTTTCCTAGTTCTAGGTCCTGAATTCTCTATTTTTACTCAGGATGTTCTTCTGTTGGTTTTTCAGGCTTATTGGGGATCACTTTTAAGAGATAAAAGGTGATAAAAATCGTCAAAGTTCCTAAAGCGAGCTTCACCCAAATAATCGGGGCCAGATAGATGGAAATGCCCATCAGAATGTAGATCTGAAGAAGGATCCATTTCTTCCGTTCTTTGGCAATCGATTTGGTCTCTCGGTAATCCGCTACATAGGTTTGATAAAGCTTGGTTTGGTAGAGCCAAGTTTCAAAGCGTTTGGAACTTTTAGCAAAGCAGGCCATCGATAGCAGTAAAAAGGGAGTCGTCGGTAAAATCGGCAAAGGAATCCCAATAATTCCTAATCCCAAAGACACAAAACCAATCGTAAGATAAACAAGGCGCATTTACTTCTCCTTTGTATGTTTCTTTTTTCGTAATCACTCTACAGCATTCACATCTGACATTCGAAGTATCATCTTAGAAGGGTCTGACATTCCATCGACAATCTTCATTTGCTCCTCGTTCAATGGTAATAATATCATAGTTGCTGTATGAGAGGGTAATTCACCACTATCTTTGATGAAATAGCTAACCTTTTGATTCTCAAAAATAGTCTTGCTATCATAAGACCACGTAATTGAAAAATTCAAATCTTTCTTGATATCCACATCTGTCTTATTGACCAACATGAGCGCTGCTCTTCCTTCAGAAATAGCTCCCGTGAAGTAGAGCGCCATATTACCTTCACTTCCGAGTTCAGGATGTTCCTTGACCAATTTTTTTCCTAACTCAATTAGCTCAGATGTTTTACCTTCATACTGAGGTGCTACTACAAATTTCAAACCTTTTTCTTCTTTAGAAGACTCTGATACTTTTGTTTCCTTCGTCGTTTGATTGGAAGTCGACTCTTTCGTATCTTGCTTAGACTGACTACAAGCTGTTAAAGCAACCAAACTAGCCAGTAATAACATCATTTTTTTCATTTATTATTTCTCCTCTACTCTCGTGACTCTCACTCAGAATTCATTCTTTCCTATCATACACGAATTTTGGGTAAAGAGCAAATTCATTACTAGGTATAGATTTCCTCAAATAGGCATATAAAAAACCACCCACGGGTGGTTCTCTACCTTATATCTTCGTCAAAGGGGTCGCGGTATCTGGCGAGGTATCTAGCACCTCAAAATCATGGCCAACAGCTAGATCTGCTCGAGCCAGTTGATTCTCCATCGTCATATGGGCCAATTCTTTGATATTGTTCTCTTTTGACAAATGTCCCAGATAAATCTTCTTGGTGCGATTTCCCAAGGTTCGGATCATGGCATCCGCACCATCTTCGTTAGAAAGGTGGCCTAGGTCTGACAAGATCCGCTGCTTCAAGCGCCACGCATAAGAACCTGCTCGAAGGATCTCTACATCATGGTTGGACTCAATCAGATAGCCATCCGCATCCGCGACGATACCTGCCAAGCGATCACTCACATAGCCCGTATCCGTCAGCATGACGAAGCTTTTGCCATCCTTCATAAAGCGATAGAATTGAGGGGCAGCAGCATCGTGACTGACCCCAAAACTTTCGATATCGATATCGCCAAATGTCTTGGTCTTCCCCATTTCAAAGATGTGTTTTTGAGCATCATCGACCTTTCCTAGATACTTGGTGCCTTCCATAGCCTTCCAAGTTGCTTCATTAGCATATAGATCCATGCCATATTTCCGCGCTAAAACACCCACACCATGGATATGGTCTGAGTGTTCGTGCGTAATCAAAATGGCATCTAAGTCCTCTGGTTTGCGATCAATTTCAGCCAATAGTCCCGTAATCTTTTTCCCTGATAGCCCTGCATCAATAAGCAGTTTTTTCTTTGGTGTCTCAAGGTAGAAAGAATTCCCACTAGAACCTGAAGCTAAAATACTGTACTTAAATCCCTCTTCTGTCATTGACTCCTTATTCTTCCTCTTCTGTATCCCAGTCGTCTTTAATAGCATCTTTGTCGTACGGCAAGACAATGGTAAAAGTAGATCCCTTGCCATATTCACTCTTGGCCCAAATAAAGCCTTTGTGTTGCTTAACGATCTCCTTAGCAATGGCTAAGCCCAGACCAGTCCCACCTTGGGCCCGGCTTCGTGCCTTATCCACTCGGTAAAAGCGATCAAAAATACGTGGCAAGTCTTTCTTTGGAATCCCCAAGCCCTCATCTGAGATAGAGATAATCAACTGAGCATCTGTCGTTTTCATCCCTACCTTGATCTTTCCACCATCAGGTGAGTACTTGATGGCATTGTTCAAGATATTGTCTATCACCTGGGTCATTTTATCCGTATCAATTTCAACCCAAATTGGAGTGATCGGGTATTCACGAATCAGTTCATACTTCTTGGTATCTTCTTGCGATTGACTCTTGATCTTATCAAAGCGGTTCAAAATAAAGGTGATAAAGGCCGTAAAGTTGGTCAACTCGATGTCCAACTGACTAGTTTCATTGTCGATTCGTGACAAGCTCAATAGATCTGTGACCATGCGCATCATGCGGTTGGTTTCATTGAGTGAAACCTTGACAAAATCTGGTGCTACTGGCTCTGACAAAGCACCATCGTCAAGGGCTTCCAGATAGGATTTCACACTGGTCAAAGGAGTCCGTAATTCATGACTCACATTGGAGACAAAGAGGCGACGCTCCCGCTCTTCCTTGTCCTGCTCTGTCGTATCGTGCAAAACAGCTACCAGACCAGAAATAAAACCTGACTCGCGACGAATCAAAGCAAAGCGCACACGAAGACTTAAGTATTCCCCATTTTCATCTTGGGAATCAATGGTCAACTCTGGTACTTCTGTAATCAAGCTTCGTAGATCATAGTCATCTCCAAGTGAAAGCAAATCTAGAATACTGGTATTGAGCACCTCATCTGGATTAACATTCAATTGCTTGGCTGCCATTTCATTGACCATGATGATCTGACCGCGTCTGTTGGTCGCAAGCACCCCATCTGTCATATAAGAAAGGATACTGGTCAAACGCTTGGTTTCTTGTTCCAAGTTTTCATGCGTCAGGCGAATAACCTCCGACAGATCATTGATACTATTGGTCATATCCGTCAGTTCTGGACTTCCTTGCATGTCGACCACTTCGGAATAGTCCCCTGCAATCAGATCCTTAATTTTGGCGTTTAATTGTCTGAGCTTGATATTGTCCCTACGGTTTTCTAGCAAAAGCAAGGCTACCACAATGATAAACCCAACCGTAATCAGAACAAAGACAAAGTTCGACGACATTACAAATTGTTTTAGTTGATCAATCATTGTTTCTCATATAATATCCGACACCACGGCGGGTCAAGATATATTCTGGACGTCCCGGTGTGTCCTCGATTTTTTCACGCAAACGACGAACTGTCACGTCCACTGTCCGAACATCACCAAAGTAATCATAGCCCCACACCGTCTCAAGAAGGTGTTCACGGGTCATCACTTGACCGACATGGGTCGCAAGGTGATAGAGCAATTCAAATTCGCGATGGGTCAAGTCCAATTCTTTGTTGCCTTTTTGAACCAAGAAGGCATCTGGAAGAATGTGAAGATCACCAATGACAATTTCCGTATCGGCCTCATTTTCAAGCTGAGGATCAGCCGCAAACTCAGAACGACGCAACAGGGCTTTCACACGCGCTTGCAATTCCCGATTTGAGAAGGGTTTGGTGACATAGTCATCCGCACCGATTTCAAGCCCGATGACCTTATCAAATTCCGTATCCTTAGCAGATAGGACAATGATCGGCACATTGCTAGTCTTACGAATCGTACGCGCCACTTCCAAACCATCAATCTCTGGCAACATCAAATCTAGAATAATAATATCCGGATTCTCAGCCGCAAAGACCTCTAAAGCTTCCCGACCATCAAAGGCTGTCAATACCTCATAGCCTTCTTTTGCCATGTTAAATTTGATAATATCTGAAATTGGTTTTTCATCATCAACTACTAATATTTTTTTCATCTTACATACCTGTTTCTAATGCTACTTTTCCTTATCAATCTCTATCTTCTTATTATATCAAACTTATGAAGAAATGTGGAGTCTCAATTGCTGGACTTTCCAATAAGACAAAGCAAAAAAACTGAGATCATGAAATCTCAATCTTAGAAAATAAAGAAATAATTTTTATAAGATAAAATCAATTAGATCGATTTTAAAAAGTGTTATATATTCCTACTTGCTAGAGTTAATTAATCATCTATAGAAAACTTTCCGCTGTGAGAAAAGTGAGAGTGGGACAGAAATCATAGCCTCTTAATTGTTTTTGGATTGTCGAG
>NZ_KV813675.1:382602-400722 GCF_001813675.1 Streptococcus sp. HMSC078D09 | reverse complement strand
CGTACTCACCTAAGGAAAGTTTTTAGATGATTTTATCCTCAATCTTTTCTTTTTGTATTATTTTGAAACACGTGATTTGTTGGAGATATCAGCTAGGATTGCTGCTACAAACTCATCATCTTTAAACATTAAAACGGTATCTACTTTCAGAGGAGATACCGTTCTCCTTCTTTGAATAAGGAATCTAAAATTTCTGACTTTCTCTATCTGTTCAATTGATAGATTTCTTCAGAGAAAGAATGTAAAATTTTTGATATAATATGCAGGATGGACTGATGGATATTTAAAAGATAATGTTCAAAAGAATTACAAATGAGAATTAAAAACATGTCAGTTTGGACAGAAGTCTCTCTACCATCATCCATGCAGAAACAAGATTATATGAAATAAAAGGAGTAACCAATGTCCGGAAACTATTCAACACGTGAATTCCGCGAGAAACTATATGATGACCTTCATGTTCGATTAAGAGATACAGTGATTTTGATGTGTTCGATTTTTATTGCCTCTATAGGTCTAAATATGAATTCAACAGCTGTCATTATTGGAGCCATGCTGATTTCCCCTCTTATGACACCGATTATTGGACTGGGGTTTGGTTTAGCTATTTTTGATACGCGTTTAATCAAGCAATCTCTAGGGGTTTTATTTACTCAAGTATTGGTCAGTTTGCTTGTCTCGACTCTATATTTCTGGATTTCTCCCTTATCTTATGCAAGTAGCGAATTGATTGCACGAACCTCTCCAACCATTTGGGATGTTCTCATTGCTATTGCGGGTGGGATAGCAGGTGTCATTGGTTCAAGAAAAAAAGAAGCAAACAATATCGTGCCAGGAGTAGCTATTGCAACAGCTCTGATGCCACCTATCTGCACTGCAGGCTATGGTTTAGCTAATGGAAATGTACGATTTTTATTTGGGGCTCTCTATCTTTTCTTGATCAACTGTGTCTTTATCATGCTAATCAATATTGTTGGAACAAGAATTATGATGAGACAATCTCCCTTAAGTTCATTTAAAGAGCTAAACATGAAAATGAGAATTGGGTTGATCTCCTTGATTGTATTATTGGTTCTTCCAGCCAGCTATTCAGCAGTCACTCTGACGATGGATCAAGCACGAAAAGAAGGGATCAAACAGTTTGTAGGAAAAGAGTTTGCCAATCATACGATCATTAATCAAGTCTACAAGTCAAGTAGCAATGAATTGGTCTTGACAGTTGTTGGAGATCCGATTTCAGAAGAAGAATTAGAAACCATTCGCCAAAAACAAGACTCTTACGGTATTCAATCTGTTCAATTGAAAGTCAATCAAGTCCATAATTCGACAAAATTAGATAGTGAGACGACCAAGGAATTTTACGAAAACATTGACAAGTATATCGATCAAAAACTCTCTGAAAAAGATTCTCAAAAAGATCTCGTAAAAGAAAATGAAGCAGACAAGGATTGAGGATATTGACCTTATCTAACTCGAGGAAGCAAATCTTGGGAGGATATCCTATATCCAAAAGTTAATGGGTAGAAAGGATTGTTGATGAGGATACTATTTGTGGTGGTTTAGCAGATCACTACTAGCTCAGCTTAATCAAAATGTAAAAAAGCAACAACTATTTCAGTTGTTGCTTTTTAGGTGGCTGAGATTTTGTTCTAGGTTAAATGGTTTATTTCTCAACACGGGATTTATTTGCAATATCTGTAAGAATTAATTCTACAAATGCATCCACTGACATGGTTTCTGTTTCTTTTTGACCATAACGGCGAACGTTTACAGCCTGCTCTTCCATTTCCTTGTCCCCAACGATCAATTGGTAAGGAATCTTTTGTGTTTGAGAAGCACGGATCTTGAACTGCATTTTTTCATTGCGTTCATCCACATCTGCACGAACACCACGGTCACGTAGTTTCTTAGCCACTTCCCAAGCATAGTCCACGTGTTTTTCGTTCGATACTGGGATAAGGGTTACTTGGTGAGGAGCAAGCCAGGTTGGGAAAGCTCCCTTGTAGTTTTCAATCAAGATCGCAGTAAAGCGTTCCATCGTTGAGATAACCCCACGGTGGATCATAACTGGACGGTGTTCTTCTCCATCTGCTCCAATGTAATGAAGATCAAAGCGTTCTGGAAGCAAGAAGTCCAATTGGATGGTAGAAAGGGTTTCTTCTTTACCAAGAGCTGTTTTCACTTGGATATCCAATTTTGGTCCGTAGAAGGCTGCTTCCCCTTCTGCTTCATAGTACTCAACACCCATATCATCAACGGCTGCTTTCAACATGCGTTGAGCATTTTCCCACATTTCATCGTTGTCAAAGTATTTGTGTTTGTCTTCAGGATCACGGTAAGACAAGCGGAATCGGTAATCTGTCAAGTTAAAGTCTTCATACACATCGATGATCAATTGAAGGATCTTCTTGAATTCTTCCTCGATTTGTTCTGGAGCCACAAAGGTATGACCATCATTCAGAGACATTTCACGCACACGTTGAAGTCCTGTAAGGGCACCAGATTTTTCATAACGGTGCATCATACCGATTTCAGCGATACGGATTGGCAATTCGCGGTAAGAGTGCACATGGTGTTTGTAAACTTCGATGTGGTGAGGACAGTTCATTGGACGAAGAACAAATTCTTCTCCATCCCCCATATCCATTGGTGGGAACATGTCTTCACGGTAGTGATCCCAGTGACCTGAAGTTTTATAAAGTTCTACAGAAGCAATTGGTGGAGTGTAGACGTGTTGGTAGCCTGCTGCTACTTCTTTATCAACGATGTAGCGTTCCAACTCACGACGGATGGTCGCACCATTTGGCAACCAGAATGGAAGACCTTGACCAACTTCTTGAGAAATCATGAAGAGATCCAATTCTTTCCCAAGTTTACGGTGGTCACGTTCCTTAGCTTCTTCACGCATTTGAAGGTAGTTCTTCAAGTCTTTCTTGTCAAACCATGCTGTACCGTAAATCCGTTGCATCATCGCATTGTCGCTATTCCCACGCCAGTAAGCACCAGCAACGTTCAGAAGGTGGAAGATTTGGATGCGACCAGTTGATGGGACGTGTGGTCCACGGCAAAGGTCAACGTATTCACCTTGACGGTAGATGGTCAACCCACCTTCGTCTTCTGAATGTTCTTCGATCAATTCTAATTTGTACGGATCATTTTTGAAGATTTCACGCGCTTGGTCTTTGGTCACTTCTTCACGAACAGATGGGAAGTTTTCTTTCACGATTTTCTTCATTTCTTCTTCGATACGAGGAAGGTCTTCGTTAGAGATTTGACCAGCTTGGTTGTCTGTATCGTAGTAGAAACCATCTTCAATCGCTGGACCAACACCCAAGTGGATATCTGGGAAGAGGCGACGAGCTGCTTGGGCAAACAAGTGAGCTGCTGAGTGACGCAAGATTGGAAGAGCGTCTTCGTGATCAGGTGTCACGATTTCAATGCTTCCATCTTCGGTGATGGCACGAGTTGTGTCAATCAATTTGCCGTTGAATTTACCAGCAAGAGCTTTTTTAGCCAAAGAATTGCTGATAGATTGGGCAATTTCAAAAGTAGTAACGCCAGATTCGAATTCACGAACAGCGCCATCTGGGAAAGTAATCTTAATCATGATTTTCTCCTTATAAAGTTTTTAGTAGCTAAATGGGTGGGAGGTGTCTTTGAACATTGGAATCGTCACTCCTTTTGATGTCTTCATGAAGAAATCAAAAAAGCGACCTCCTCGAAAGGACGTCGCAACGTGGTTCCACCTTCATTTATGTTCCTCAAAAAAGAGGGACACCTCTGATTGGCTCTAACGTAGCCACCGTTTTATGTTTGCATAAAAGAATCACGAGTAGTCCCAAACCTATCCTCTACGCGATTTCCAGCCCCACGCGCTCTCTATCAGATTTCCTAGATTTGATATGTCTCTGTCAGTTATTATAGCACGATTGAAAAATTTTGCAAGAAAAAGTTTCATTTTCAATCAAAGAAATGCGTGATTTTACGGATTTTCTTCACTTGTTTGACCGAAGCCTTCATCATCTTCACAGATCCATTGACCGGAAGAGCAATCACCTTGGTCGGGATTTTCACAATGGTCTTAGACATCCGCTTAACCCGACTTTGCTCAGGATTCAAATCATTTGAAAAGTCTTTAGAGATGATTTTATCCAAGTAAAATTCGTAGACCCGACGGCCAAAGGTTGCTGCAGAAATATCATCAATCTTTTCTGCCCACTTGGTCTCATCGATTGGAGGCATCTCCTCAATCGCTTCAAGAATCGCTTGTGCCAGATCACTCTCTTCATAAAAGAGCTTTCCAAACATAGGGTCATCAATCACATGATCGAGATAAGGATTGCCATGAGCGATGATCGGGGTACCACTCGCAATACTCTCTAAATAAGTCAACCCTTGCGTCTCACTCGTTGAAGCTGAAATAAAGAAGTCAGCCGCCTTATAGTAAAGAGCTGTCTCATTTGGTGGGATCATCCCTGTAAAGACAACCGCATCTGAAATCCCCAGTTTCGCCGCTTGTTTTTTCAAATCATCCAAATAAGGACCATCTCCAGCCACGATCAACTTAACTTTTGGATTGACCTTGAGGACATCAGGAAGAGCCGCAATAACAGCCTGAATATTCTTTTCATAAGAAACCCGCGACAGACTCAGTAAAAGCGTTTCATCTTCTGCGACTTCATATTTTTCACGAAGGGCTGCTGTCTCTGTCGGAGTGATTTCTGGTCGGTCAAACTTGGCCAAATCAATCCCTGTCGGAATAATGCGTTTTTCTGCCTTGACCTTGTACTTTTGGAGCAAGTCATAGACGATCTCACTAGGACAGATCACGCCGTCCAGATCATTCATATAACTTCTCACAATGTATTTGACCATACTTGGGCGAATGACCATGCCTCTTGCAATATAGCGGACATAGTCCTCATACTGGGTATGGTAGGTATGAATGACTGGAATCCGCAACTCGCGTCCAATCCACACTCCCAAAAGGCCCAGTGAAAACTCAGTCTGGGTATGGATAATATCCAGCTGGTATTGCTTGGCAATGGCAAGCGCCTTTGAGAAGCCACGATATGCAACGCGGCGGTCCTTAAAGGCGAAGAAAGGCACACTTGGAATCCGAATGATCTGCCAATCTTCATAGCGGTTGACATCTTTATCCGTTGTCGTAAAGATGAAGACCGTGTGACCCAATTTTTCTAATTCTGTTTTGAGCGTCCGAATACTGGTCGCCACTCCCGAAACTTGCGGGAAATAGGTATCTGTAAATAACCCTACACGCATCTTACATCTCCAAAACTGTTTGATAGGCTTCGACCAATTGATAAGCCACTAAGTCGATCGAACGACTTTCAGCGACCTTGTAGCCCGCCTCCCGCTTGTCTACTTGTCCGTTCAAGACCTTGTTCAAGGAATCCACAAATTCGTCTACATTATGGCACAATTCAGAAGACGTCTCGTCGATCCAGCCATTGTATACTGGAATATCCCGCAAGACCGTGTGCTGATGACTGGCCAAGGCTTCCAAAACAACGATTCCTTCTGTTTCTTCATAAGATGGGAAGAAGAAAGCATCTGAACCCGTCATGGCCCCTTGGAAGACCGCTCCCTTGAAGTAGCCAGGGAATTCCACATTACTTGGATGATCCTTTTCCACGATACGACGAATCTTACGCGGAATGATCCATTTGTTGATAGAACCTAGCCAGATAAAGCGCACATCCGGCATGCGACGAGCCACTTCTACGAAATCTTCAATCCCTTTGCGTTTAAAATAAAGCCCTGCACAGATGACAACCTTTTGGCCTTCTTGGATATTAAAATGCTTGCGAAAGACTTCTTCTTTTTTCGGATCCTTCTTGTATTTTTCCAAATCAATTCCATTGGAAACCGCGATAATCGGTGTGGTCACCCCATAAGACTGAATCAGGTGTTTGGAATACTCAGATGGCGTGATCACATAGTCTGCCTTTTGGTACATGTGAGCCAAATACTTCCCAAACAAGGGCGCAAAAAAGTTAGACCCGATAAAGGAATTTTCAAAATCCTCACGGGTTGAATGGCCATGCATGATGACTTTCTTTCCACGACGCTTTGCTGCATGGAGCAAAAGGAAACTCCGTGGGCCATAGGTATTGATATGCACCACATCATAATCTCCTAAAATATCTGTCGTATACGGAATCCCAGCCAAATCCAGCGCATGCATTTGATGCTGCAAGGCTCGACCAATTCCTGATTTTTGTAATACGGATTTTCCTTCTAAATACAGTAAAACTTTCATACTTTCTATTATACCGAAATAAAGAGTGCCCAGCAAGTCTCTACCTGTTTGCAGTATAAAAAAGAGGCTAGAACAGTTCTGTTCGAAATTTAAAATTCTATTTTATTTATATACGGTATACAAAATCCAATTGCGATTCTGTTTTTCCTCAATTTTTGAAAAACCAATACTTGTTAGTAACTGACTAAATTCATGACTTGTACGATAATCTGTCATATGATAATGTATTTTTTCTTTTTCAGAAGCAATTATCAAAGTAGAATTGCTGGACATGACTCTATAAACTTCTTGAAAACTCTTTTTTATATCCTTCCAAAAAATATGGGTCTGAATAGCAAATATTCTATCAAAATAGTTATTTTGATAAGGCATATTCTCCACATTTCCAATCTTAAGTTGGACACTACCTTTTCTTATGGAATCTGAATGAACACGTTGGGCAGTTCTATATGATTCCTTAGAAATATCAATACCATGAATCTCAAGATTTTTATTTAAAGCAAGAAGGTTCTTGATAGTACTCCCGCCACCGTAACCAATTTCTAAAATTCTATAATTATCTGAAATAGTAGTCTGTTTAATCGCCCAAAGACTAAGTTTTTTAAAATAGAATGACCATATTTTTGTGATGACTCTACCAATAAGACCACTAGGTTTTTGAGACTGCTTAATAAGAAATTCAGTTAACATTAAATATCTTCCCTCAATTATTATAAGTTTGAAATATCATTAATTATATTTCAAACTTAATTGTATTGTAAATATCAGATATCGTCAAGAATTAATGAAATAATCTGAGATAAATTTCAAAGTTGTGCTATAATTGATATCAAATGGAGTGTTCAAATGAATCAATATCAAAAAACAACAAAAAAAAAGAAGCAAGCTATTATTCAGTCTGCTCTTTCTTTATTTAAAGAAAAAGGGTTTAAAGAAACAAGTATACAATCAATTGCAAAAGTCGCAGAAGTTTCTCCTGTGTCAATCTACAATTACTTTGATAAGAAAGATAATTTAGTAGCTTTATGTATTAATGAATTGTTTAAAGACATCATACAAGAAGCTGAAAACATTCTACTCAGTAATATAGATTATAAATCAAAATTAAATCAAGCCTTAGCTTTATGTCAGAAAAAAATAAGCCAACAGATTTCTAACTACTTTCAAGAAAAAACGTTAGAGGATCCTACTTTTACGAAACTTATGACAAAAGCGATAGATGAGAAAAAGCGTGAAATATATCGTGCATATATTGAGCTAGGTAAAAATGAAAATATAATTGCTAAAGATTTGTCAACAGAGGTTATATTAAACGTCATGAGTGCTCTCAATAGCACAGGAAATCATCTATCTCCAAATAAAAACATAGAAGACGAAACAAAACAAATTCATCATATTTTGTTGTATGGTATTTTAACAAACTCTAGAACGATTTAATTGTAACTTACACATCAATATTTGAACCAACACTCATTCAATTTCACTTCATCATTACTTATGATTAATGACACATATAAAAAGAAGCTAGAACAGTTCTGTTCTAGCCTCTCAGACTAGTAGACACGTCTTCCCAAGTCGAGACTCTAGTCTACTAATCCTTATTTTTTGGTCGTTCCACGTTGGTTGATCGTATGAGACAACAGTACTTCGCGTTCTTCCAACTCTTCTTTGTGCATGATCTTGGTCAACATACGCATACTAATCGCACCAAGGTCATACAAGGGTTGGCCAATCGTTGATAGATTTGGACGCGTGTAACGAGTTACTTGTGAATCATCACTAGTAATGATTTCAAAGTCTTCTGGTACTTTGATACCGTGATCAGACAAGCCGTTCAAGAGACCTGCAGCCAATTCATCCCCTGTTACAAAGGCAGCTGTTGCTTTTGACGCAATGATGCGTTCTGCCAAGTTATAACCTTCATCGTAACGGTACTTGGATTCAAACACAAGTCCTTCGCTGTAGCTCAATTTTTTCGCTTTCAAAGCTTCTTTGTAGCCTGTCAAACGAATTTTTCCATTGATATCATCCACCAATGGGCCACTTACAAAAGCAATTTTCTTGTTGTGTTTTGCCAACTGTGTAACAGCATCCACAGTCGCTTGCTTGTAGTCGATATTGACACTTGGTAATTGGTGTTCAACATCCACTGTACCAGCAAGAACAACTGGCGTCCGAGAGCGTGAAAATTCTGAGCGAATCTTTTCTGTCAAATGATAGCCCATGAAAATGATCCCATCCACTTGTTTTGAAAAAAGGTTATTTACCACTGAAACTTCTTTGTCATCGTCTTCATCGCTATTTGCAAGAACAATATTGTACTTGTACATTTCAGCAATGTCATCGATCCCCTTAGCCAATGTAGAGAAATAGCTATTCGTGATGTTTGGAATCACAACACCGACTGTTGTGGTTTTCTTGCTAGCAAGACCACGCGCAACAGCATTTGGACGGTAATCCAAGCGTTCGATCACTTCTAAAACTTTTTTACGTGTATTTTCTTTAACGTTTTTATTTCCATTTACTACACGACTAACGGTTGCCATTGAAACCCCTGCTTCACGGGCGACATCATAAATTGTAACTGTATCGTCTGTATTCATAAGATTTCCTTTCATTGTTGAAAATTTCGTTTTCACTCTCTAATTAATCCTATTTTATCACTTATTGTAAACACTTTCAAGCATTTTGGTAAAATTTTGTAAACTCTTGCTTTTTTGGGGAAAATTTGACAAAATAGATCCATAGAAAGAAGGTAGCATTATGTCTAAATTAGATCAAATCGTCGATTTTCTTGAAACTGAAAAAACAGATGTCGCTGTTGTATCCGATCCTGTCACCATCAATTACCTGACTGGATTTTACAGTGATCCCCACGAACGCCAACTCTTCTTGTTCGTCTATACAGACCACGAACCCCTTCTCTTCGTTCCTGCACTTGAAGTGGAACGGGCGACTGCAGTTGTTGATTTCCAAGTGGTTGGCTATGTAGATTCTGAAAACCCTTGGGAAAAGATTAAAGGGGCTATCGCAAAACCAGATGCCAAAACTGTTGCACTTGAATATGATAACTTGATTCTGACCAAGTACAATGGATTGCGCACTGTCTTTGAAAAAGCGGAATTTACTAACTTAACACCACGGATTAACCGCATGCGCTTGATCAAATCTGCTGATGAGATCCAAAAGATGTTGGTGGCCGGTCAATACGCAGATAAGGCTGTCAATATGGGTTTTGACGCCATCTCACTGGATAAAACGGAAACTGATATCGTGGCAGAAATCGACTTTGGCATCAAACGCTTGGGCTATGAAATGAGCTTTGAAACTATGGTCTTGACGGGGAATAATGCAGCTAACCCACACGGAATTCCTGGAAGCAATAAAGTCGAAAACAATGCTCTCTTGCTCTTTGACCTTGGCTGTATGGTCAATGGTTATGCATCAGATATGACCCGTACCGTCGCGGTTGGAAAACCGGATGATTTCAAAAAAGAAATCTACCACTTGACGTTAGAAGCTCAACAAGCAGCCATCGATATGATCAAACCTGGTGTAACCGCACATGACGTTGACCGTGCTGCACGGAGCGTCATCGAAAAAGCTGGTTATGGTGAATACTTCAACCACCGCCTTGGACACGGTATCGGTATGGATGTGCATGAATTCCCTTCTATTATGGAAGGAAATGACCTGGTGCTTGAAGAAGGCATGTGCTTCTCAGTCGAACCAGGGATCTATATCCCAGGTAAAGTCGGAGTCCGTATCGAAGACTGCGGCTATGTCACAAAAGACGGCTTTGGACTCTTTACAGAAACCAGCAAAGACTTGCTTTACTTTGACTAATCCTTTTGTAGATCCAAGTCGCAGTAAACAGAATGTTTCGTCAATAAATATAAAAAATGAGGCTGGGACAAAAGTCCTAGCCTCTTAATTGTCTTTGGATTGTAGAGCAAGACGCAGTGGTTGAGTGGGCTCTACTACGCTGATTTCATCAGCTTTTACAGCCCTACTCAACTGTGCGGAGGTGGGACGACGAAATCGAATTCTAACGAATGACCGATTTCTGTCCCACTCTCATTTTTCTTATGAAACCGATTCGAGGTCCATTCTTTTCTGCGCGTCTTCTACGACTTCTTTTAGGCTGGTTTGAGCCATCTCTTTTTCCATAGCAGTCTGAATGTCTTCGAGCTTCCCATCTAAGACATGGTGGATATTGTGACCTATTGGGCAATTTGGATTGGGTTTTTCATGGAAACCAAATAATTGGCCTGTCGAACCTAAGCATTCGACCGCTTGATAGATATCCAGCAGACTGATCTCATCGGCTGCTTTAGCGAGTTCAGCTCCTCCTGTCCCACGCGCTACATGGATCAATCCAGCTTTTTTCAACTGAGACAAGGTCTTTCGAATAATAACAGGATTCACGCCGACACTTCCTGCCAAAAAATCACTGGTTACTTTGGTTTTTTCCCCTTGTAGAGCGATCATGATCAAGACATGAGTCCCGATTGTAAACCGACTCGAAATTTGCATGTCTTTACTCCTTTCTGCCTGTTCTGAAAGTGGCATCTATTGGACGATTGTCAACAGATGACTCTTACTACCCTTATTATACTAGTTTTTGTTGTAATGTCAATAGTTACACTATTGAAAAAAGTCCTCTAACCAAGCATCGATTTCTCGATCATGACCTTCTCTCTGCTCAATCTCATGAAGTAGCTCATGATTGTGGGTATGATGAATGCCATTGACCAAACTTTCATAATACACTTGATAATAAGGAAGATGGAGGTCTTTAGCAAGTTGGAGTTCTTTTTGCACATCATAATCCACCCGTCTAAAATCGATATCTTTTAGCCCCATTTGATCAAATTCAAGAATAGCATACATGGCCCGAAGATCCTTGCGAAGATTCTTTTCCAAAAAGAAAGGTTGACCGATCGAGCCAGGATTGATAATCAGTTCTCCTCCTGTCCCGTAGCGGAAAAACTGCTGATGGATGTGGCCATAGACTGCGATATCACAAGACGGGTTTGTCACCAAGCGATCAAAATCCTTCTGCTCACCAATGTGGATCAATTCGCGACCCCAATTCTTGTCAGGTAAGTGGTGGGTAATGCCGATCTTTAAACCTGCGATTTCTCTATGGACCTGCATGGGCATTTCCTGCATGGCTTCAATTTCCTGAGGCGTGATTTCTTCAAGAATATATTGACACTGGCGCATGAGGTAGCGATGACTGGGTCTGGTCTCATCCAGCATCCCCCTCATGGCCCGCCAAAGACTATCTTCCCAGTTCCCAAGGACTTTTACCGTAATCGGTAACTCCTCTAACATCTCCAAGAGGGCCCGTCTCCCTGTTCCTGGCATCAAACTATCTCCTAAGAGCCAATATTCATCCACCTTGGCTTTTCGACTATCCTCTAGGACAGCTTCCAAAGCTGTCGTATTTCCATGAATATCTGAAAGTAAAGCAATTTTAGTCATGATCTTCTCCTACTATCCATTATAACAAAGAGTAGAAAAACTTCCACCCTGGGGTGAAAGTTTTATGAACATTCCATGCTACCAGAAATGAAAACTCAGGCTATAAGCGGAAGCTTCGTCGTTGGATTTATCTTTTTCCAAAGAGTTGCTTAACGGCTTTGTATCTTAGTCTACTGATTTGAGGGCTTCGAGCATGTCTACTTTTCGAAGATAATGGTCAACATAAATTCCTAACAGGATCAAGAGAAGGATCATTCCTCCGACAGGGAAGAGGAAAACGCCAAGTCCCACTTTAGGGTAAAAGAGAATGGCATCTGGTGCAATCATAGCAATGAGGAATTGATGAAGATAATAACCACCCACTAATCCCAAAAGGATCCCTATGATAGACAATAAGATGGTTTCGCGGTAAATATAGAGCGTCACTTCCTTATTATGGAATCCTAAGACCTTAATGGTCGATAATTCACGGATCCGCTCTGCCACATTGATATTGGTTAAATTATACAAGATCACGATGGCTAGCAAGATCGATACGACTACTAGAATCATCATAGTAGTGTCCAAGGATTTGGCAACTGAGTTAAAGAGGGAAATCATCGAAGCATTTTGGCTGACTGCCTTCACAGCTGCAAGTGCCATCATGTCCCGACTGACAGCCTGCACTTGTCCTGTAGAAGGATTTTTCAACTGCACCAAATAGCTATTTGCTGAAGTCCGCTTTCCGTAGATTTTTTGGTAACTTGCCTGATCCATATAGACAAAATGGCCGACATAATTTTCAGTGATCCCTGCTATCTTAAAAGTATGACCATCTAAGGTCAATCGATCACCGACTGTAACCCTGGCTAGTTGTGCTAGCTTACTACTGATGATGACCCCTTTCTTGAGAGACAAGGACTCTCCTTGCTTGAGAGAACGTAAGCTGACAAAGGGAGAAAAATCTGTACGATCCGTTACCATCATCGTAATGGTCTGCTTGTCGCGTCCACCCTTTAAAGATGCTTCGATGACCTTACTATAAACGGCTCGATAATCTTTGATATCTGATTTTTCCAGACGATTGGTTAGTTCCTTGCTTTCTTGGCTTGATAAATTCGTTTTTTTGGCTACAATCATCTCATAAGATAGGATCTCTTGAAATTGGCGTTTGGAAACCCCTCCTACAGAAGATTGAATCCCTAGCCCTGCGAAGAGAAGAGCAACAGAACCTGCCACTCCAAAAATGGTCATCAGCATCCGTTGTTTGTAACGAAAGAGATTACGAGCAGTGACCTTGTGGGTGAAACTCAGACGCTTCCAAATAAAATGGAGACGCTCCAGGAAAATCTTCGAACCGGATACGGGTGGTTTAGGAAGCAATAAAAGATTAGCTTCTTCTTTTAATTCCTTACGAGAAACCCAGTAAGCTGGAAGCACACTCGCGACGAAAGACAGTCCGAGCGCAATCAGAGTCATATCCCCATAAAAATACTCTCTGCTCTCTCCAATCACCATCCCTTGCGTAATAATGTTGGAAATGATCCCCGATAGGAAATAATGGCCCAGCAAGGTTCCTAGAAGGGTACCGATCGTCCCTGCAAAGAATCCATAGAGGACAAATTTGAGAATGATGTCCTTGGTACGATAGCCCAGTGCCTTAAAAATACCTGCATTGGTTCGCTCTTCATCAACAAAGCGGGTCATCGTGGTAAAGGTCACCATGGCTGCTACCAGGTAAAGAACAACCGGAAAAATATTTCCGACAGCGGAAATACTACTACTAGCATTGCTATACATCAGGTAACCTTGTCCGCCTGGCATGGTCTTGCGGTCATAGACATGATAAGTTGGAATTTCCAGCTGATCTCGCTCCCTTTGCGCTTTTTTCAGCTCCTCCTCTTTTTTTGCGAGCTCCGTTTCACCTTTGGTCCAGTCCTTCTTTTTCTGATCCAGTTGTTCTTTAGCTTGATGGATTTTTTCTTGACTTGCTAGATGCTCTTTAGCTGGCAGAAATGGAGCTAGTTTACTGAGTTGCGTCTCCTGCAAGTCTAATTGCTTTTGAGCCTGATCGATCTGATTCTTGGCTGACTGGAGTGTTTCCTTGGCACGACTGAGTTCTTTCTGGCCTTTTTGGATCTGCCCATCCGCCTCCTTCTTGAGTCTTTGATAGCGAGCCTTTCCATTGTCTTTCAGAAGTTTTTCTAACTCTTCTTGGTGATCTTCTAGCCGTTTTTGGTAGACTTGTGAAAAAGAATCAAAAGATCTCAGATCATCAAACTGGATCCGCGCCATCACAGGGAGTTTAGTCGTAAAGACCTCTTTTGAAACCAGAGCATAGGCATCAAGATTCCCACTGCCACTCATGGCAGTGCCTAAATTCTTTTGAGACCACAGCTCAGAGGATTGAACAAAGCCAACAATGGTGAATTGCTTTTGCTTTAAACTAGACCTAGTTCCCACCTTTTCTTCAAGTGTGAGGGTATCCCCTAATCGATAACGATCCTCCCAAAAACTCGCTAGGGCCAGTTCCCCTTCTTTTTGAGGCAGACGCCCCTTGGTCACACGAAAAGAAGAAAGGCTCTTTGGGGCAGAAAAAAGTCGAATTGCCTCTCCTGTTCCTTTCACTGTCAGATCTAGCAGTGAACCAAATTCGACACGCGCCCCTTTGAGTCCTAAAAGCTCCTCTTGGTCTACCTGGTCTAATCCCAAGTCCCCCATGACAGCAAGATCTAGCATCTTTTGTTGCTGAATAAACTGGTTAGCCGTTCGATGCATATTTGGAGTAGTCACCTTTAAGCCTACCAAGGCCAAGCTTCCCAACAACATCAAGGTTAAGATGGAGAGAAAACGTCCTTTTGAATGTGTAAAAGAACCAAACAGATCCTTCCAATAGATTTTTCGTTTCATGCTAGCACCTCTCTAATACTCTAGTGTAGCAATATCTTGAGGAAACTCATTGATTTCTATAGACTTGACCTTGGCATCATGCATGCGAATCACACGGTCTGCAATTGGAGCTAAAGCAGCATTATGGGTTACGATGATGACCGTCGCTCCCTTTTTACGAGACATATCCTGTAAAATCCCCAATACTTGCTTACCTGTCTGGTAGTCTAAGGCTCCTGTAGGCTCATCGCAAAGGAGAATTTTAGGGTTTTTCGCCACTGCTCGAGCAATCGCCACCCGTTGTTGCTCTCCACCTGACAATTGGGCAGGAAAATTATCAAGACGATTGCCAAGTCCTACTTCTCTTAAAACGGCTTCTGGATCCAAGGCATCAGAGACGATTTCTGAAGCCAATTCGACATTTTCCTTGGCTGTCAGATTGGCTACTAAATTATAAAATTGAAAGACAAAGCCAACGTCATCTCGTCGATAATCCGTTCGTTGATGGGAATTGAGCTTAGAAATATCCACCCCATCAATCAGGACCTGTCCTTCGTCATTCGTGTCCATCCCTCCTAAGATATTGAGAACTGTTGATTTTCCAGCTCCTGACGCCCCTAAAATAATGACCAATTCGCCTTTTTCAATCTCAAAAGAAACATCCTGATTAGCGAGAATCTCCGTTTCTCCACTAGTGTATCGCTTGTAACAGTGCTGCATTTCGATGTAGGCCATTTTTTCTCTCCTCCCTCCTATTTCCTATCTATATTATAGTCCTTTTCGTATAGATTACAAAGAAATCGAGGCATCACCAATAGTGATTCTTCCTCATTATCATGAACTATTATAAATTTTATGCTATAATTAGAGAGAAATTTGATTTATTCTTAGAAAGAAGGCTCATCATGAGTTTACAACAGTTTGAAAGGAAATCTCTTCAAGAAATCAACCAGTCTATTGACGTGCCAAAGGGCATCCCCTTTTGGAAGACTCTTCTACTCTTTTCAGGACCAGGAAGTCTGGTAGCTGTCGGCTATATGGATCCGGGAAACTGGATTACCAGTGTGGTCGGAGGGGCACAATACCGCTACCTCCTCTTATCAGTGGTTCTTCTCTCGTCTTTGATCGCCATGCAGTTGCAACAAATGGCTGGGAAATTAGGGATTGTCCATCGTAAGGACCTGGCCCAAACAACTGCCCATCACTTGCCAAAATGGCTTCGCTATACCCTTTGGATTGTGATCGAGCTTGCCTTGATGGCAACAGATTTAGCGGAAGTCATCGGCTCAGGGATTGCCCTCCACCTCCTCTTTGGTTGGCCTTTGCTCTTTTCCATTCTGATCACCATCTTTGATGTCTTCCTCTTATTGGGCCTTATGCATCTAGGATTTAGAAAGATCGAGGCCATCGTATCAACCTTGATCCTCACAATCCTTGCGATTTTTGGTTATCTTGTCTTTCTTTCGAAGCCAGATATCGGGGAAATCTTCGCTGGCTTCCTCCCTCAAAAAGAGGTGCTAGGAATTGGGCTTCCAAAAGGAAATGAAGCCTTAACCCTGGCTCTTGGAATCATCGGAGCAACGGTGATGCCCCACAACCTCTATCTCCACTCTTCCATTTCGCAAACGCGAAAAGTTGATTACAAGGATCCAGCAGATATCAAACGGGCAGTGCGCTTTATGACCTGGGATTCAAATATTGAATTGAGTTTGGCTTTTGTCGTCAACTCCCTCCTCTTGATTCTTGGAGCGGCCCTCTTCTTCGGACACGGAGATAAGATTGGTGCTTTCTCTAGCATGTACAATGCCCTCAAGGATAACCATATTGCTGGTGCCATCGCTAGTCCTTTCTTGTCCACCCTCTTTGCCATCGCTTTGTTAGCTAGTGGTCAAAATTCAACCATTACTGGGACCCTAACCGGTCAAATCGTTATGGAAGGTTTCTTGCGATTTAGACTACCACAATGGGTGGTGCGTCTCATGACTCGGATCATTGCCCTCCTTCCTGTTATCATTGTCGCAATTTTATTCGGTGACCAAGAACATGTCCTCGATGACCTTCTGGTATATTCTCAAGTCTTCCTATCAGTGGCCCTTCCTTTCTCCATCTTCCCTCTGGTTTATTTCACCTCCAACAAGGAAATCATGGGAGAGCATGTCAATGCGAAATGGAATACCTTCTTGGGCTATCTCGTTGCGATTGTCTTAACCATCTTAAATTTCAATTTGATTGTGACGACTTTTATCAAATAAAGAAACCAGCACTTTAAAACGTGCTGGTTTTTTGTTCGTCACTCTATCTTGTTCCTCCTTTTCCTAAAAATTTCCTGACCATTTTTTTAGGAGGGAATTAATTTAAATCACTAATTATTGTGAGGTTTTCACAAAATCTTGTCAGTGCCCGTCATTCATAAATTTGTGAAATTTTTGTACACTTTTCGTTATCTGTACAAAAATGAGAATTATTGTCTAATTTATATTTTTGGAGTATAATGCTATTTGTTAGTGTCGTGAAATTATTTAACCTATAAATTATTTCAATATCAAATAAATAGAAACAGATTTATACAACTATAGAAAGGAACATATGGTACGCCAAAGACAAACAACAACCAAGTCAGACTTACGAAATGCACTCTCAAAACTGCTCTTGCAACAACCTTTTGACAGCATCACTATTCGACAATTAACCGAAACTGCTGGAATTAACCGAGGGACCTTCTACTTGCACTACGTCGATAAATACGACATGTTTGAGCAAATGAAAATGGACATGATGCAAGAATTGGATAGTCTCTTCGTTGAAGGAAGCCCTGTCAAGGTAAACTTTCTCAATGTGTTGACCGCTATTAAAGAGAATTATGATTTTATATATGCATTGTCACAATCCTGTTGCTCGGACTCTAGTAAATTGGTAAGAAGTTTTACCCTTCATGCACTGGACGATACTCCCCACGCTAAAGAACACATCATTTCAGACTTTCAAGTTCCATACAAGTATGGTCTAGAAATTTTCATCGCTACGATCGAATCTGTAATTGTTACCTGGTTAGAATCGGGTGCAAAAGAGGACCCCATTGAAATTGGAACGATCATTCTCAGTGTCTGCGACTTTGCTAGCTGGAACTAAATCCCCCGACCTTTTCCTACCCTTCTGGAGAAGGTTTTTCTTTTGGCAAATGAAAAAAGATCTGATCACCTTGTTCAACTTGTTTGTAAGAAAGCAAAAAGGCAGGATCCTAACATCCTGTTTTTAGAATGTAGACAAACTACTTTAAAGTAAAATAAGTTAAGCGATTTTGCAAAAAAAATAAAAATGAGTTCCAATTTTTAAATCGATTCAAGAAAATACCAAAACTTTCCGCTGTGAGAAAAGTGCCTGAAACAATAACGTTTCAGGCACTCGGGAGTTTTGAGACCCTAGGCTCAAAACTAAGTCTTGGAACTTCTTGGATTGCTGAAATCATCCACTGGATAATT
>NZ_KV813675.1:253721-382502 GCF_001813675.1 Streptococcus sp. HMSC078D09 | reverse complement strand
TTCACCTAACGTCCGTACTCACCTAAGGAAGGTTTTTTATATGACTTTGTCTTCAATCTGAAGGCAGGATCCTAACATCCTGCTTTTTCTTTATTTTTTCTTTGCCAACATGGTTGCAAATCGAAGTTGAATTCGATTTCCATTCTCATCTCGACGATGGAGGTGGCCAGGATTTTCATTGTATTTGACCAATTCCCAATCCTTGTAATACTCCGCCAATTCTCCTTCTTTAAAGGTAAACGAGAAGGGCATCTGACAAGGATAATCTTCTGTATCCATGGCACAGACAATGAGATTGTAGCCACCTGGGTTGGTATGCTCTTGCATATTGCGAATGATCGCTGGGATCCGCTCTGCCTCTAAAAACATGAGGACCACAGTTGACACAATGAAATCATAGTTTTGGGTGAGTGCAGCAGCATTGATATCATAAAGTCCTACTGGCATGTCCATATCTTCCTCAGCGACAATACTTTGTAAGATCTCAAGAGCCAATTCATTTTGATCTACTGCTGTCACATCAAAGCCATGTTGGGCCAAAAAGAGAGCATTGCGTCCTTGCCCACATCCTAGATCCAGCGCTTTTCCAGCTGGGACAATTCCCACTGCTTCTAGCACCTCTGAATGGACAGGGTTGGTATTGTACTTTTTAGGAAAATAGTCTTTTGGCTCACAGTAAAATTCCAAGTACCACTCCACATCATCAGTCGCTGCTTCGACACGGTGCCAGGCCTGGGGCTCGGCCATGGGGTTCTCTGCTCCTGCTTCAAAAAGGTGGCTCGCGATTTCTTCTCCCACTGCTGTCAATTCAATAAATCTTAACTGACCTTTTAGAACCGTAATCTTCCCCCAGGTTCCTACCTTGGTATTGTGCTTTCTTTGAAGAGCTTCTGGCATAGTATCCTTGGTCCAGATAGGCATGCGCTTGTAAGCGATCAATTTTTGTGTCATGTGGCTTCTCCTTATTCTTTCAGTACCCTTATCATACAGGAAAAAACCCCTTTTTACAAGTTAGAAAAAAGGCCCCTCTCCGAGAAAAAAGCAATTCTGAAACAAGTTTCAGAATTGCTTTTTTAGTTTAACGTGTATTGTATTGTTTCATGACCCGTGCGATATCCCGGTTTTGTTCCCGACGTTTGATAGATTCACGCTTGTCATAATCATGTTTCCCTTTAGCGAGTCCCAAAAGCAATTTGGCATATCCATCCTTGAGATAGACCTTTAAAGGCACCAGGGTCATTCCTGTCCCTTTGGTGTCTTGGTCCAGCTTTTGGATTTGCTTTTTATGAAGAAGAAGCTTGCGACGACGGTCTGGATCTTGGTTCCAGATATTGCCTTCCTCGTAAGGGGCAATATGGACATTGCTGAGCCAAACTTCTCCATTTTTAACTTGTGCAAAACCATCTTTCAAGTTAATGCGTGCTGCACGGACACTTTTGATCTCTGTACCTGTCAGCACCATCCCTGCTTCTATTGTATCCACGATGGTGTAGTCATGTCTCGCCTTTTTATTTTGTGCGACTACCTTTCCTTCGCCCTTTGCCATGTTTGACTCCTTTCTTTGCTACTTCCTTGTAAAATGGTTTCTTCCCTTTTTTCTTTTTGGTTTTAGAGGAAGAATCTTTCCGCTTGTCATCTTTTCTAACGGTTGATCCCTTAGAAACTTTTTTGTCCTTGCGTCTGCGATCCCTGCGGTTGCCATCTCGGTCACGTCCTTTAGACTTGAGGCCTTTTTCAACGACATCCCATTCACTTGGAATATAAGAGAAATCAATCTCTCCTGTCATCTTGTCGGCTCTTTCGACCTTGATCCGGATTTGCTGACCGACACGGAAGGTCACTCCCGATTTTTCCCCGCGAAGGGTTAGATCACGTTCATTAAAATGGTAGAATTCAGGAAGATTGGTAATATGGATCAAACCTTCAACCGTATTTGGCAACTCCACAAAGAGGCCAAATTTCACCACACTGGAAACCACGGCATCGTACTCTTCCCCAACATAGTCTTCCATGTATTCGGCCTTCTTCATGGCTTCTACTTCGCGCTCTGCGTCAATAGCCCGGCGCTCTCGACTAGAGGATTGGCTGGCAATGTCTGGAAGGACTTGTTCAAAGTGTTCTGCCACTTCTTGGGATTTACCGTATTCGCGCACCATTCGATGAACCATCAGGTCTGGATACCGGCGAATGGGACTGGTAAAGTGGGTGTAATATTCCGCAGCAAGCCCATAGTGGCCATGGTTGTGCTCTGAATAACGGGCCTGTTGCATCGAGCGCAACAACATCATCGAAAGGACATCTGCATAGGGTTCTCCTTCGACTTTGCGCATGATTTCTTGCAGGGCTTCTTGGCTCATCTCACTAGCCGTTCCGTAGATCTGGATCCCAAAGCTAGAAGCATAATCGATAAACTTCTGTACTTTTTCTGCCTTTGGATCTTCGTGGATCCGGTAGATGAACGGCAGTTTCATTCGTGTAAAGTGCTCCGCCACTGTCTCATTGGCAATCAGCATAAAGGACTCAATCATCCGCTCCGCAATTCCTCTTTGACGGAGGACAATGTCGACCGGTTTTCCTTCTTTATTGACTAGAATTTTAGCCTCATTGGTATCAAAATTGAGGGCTCCTCGGCGAATCCGCATGCTTTCTAGAATACCATGCAGGGTGGCCATTTGATGAATACTTGGGACAATTTTCTTAAAGGTTTGAGCCTTTTCTTCGTCGCCTACTAAGATATCATTGACGTCACTATAGGTCATTCGGAAGGTCGTATTGATGACGGTTTGGGTAATGGTGTGCTTGACGACCTTTCCATGGGGATCAATCTCCATGATGGCAGACTGGGTCAGGCGGTCCACATTCGGATTTAAAGAACAGATCCCATTGGACAAGCGTTCTGGAAGCATGGGTACTACTCGGTCGGTCACATAGACAGAGGTTGCACGATTTAGAGCTTCCTTATCAAGAGCTGAGCCTTCTGTAACGTAATAAGAGACATCTGCGATGTGAACCCCCAGCTCAAAATTGCCGTTCTTGAGTGGCTTGATATGGACCGCATCGTCCAAGTCTTTGGCATCCGCTCCGTCGATCGTAAAAGTGATCTCCTCTCGCAGATCCAACCGCCCCTCTATATCCTTTGCAGATGGTGCATCTGGAACCTGCTCAGCCTCTTTCAGCACTTCTTCTGGAAATTCTGAGACGATATCCATAGATTCTAGCACTTCCAAGACATCAATTCCAGGATCTGTCACATGACCGACCACATCCCGCACAGTTGCCACAAAATAATTGTGTTTGCGGCTCGGGTATTGATCAATTTCGACCTTGAGGATTTCGGTACCTTCCAATTGGATGGCTGGCTTCTTCACATAGATCAGCTGGCTGATTTTTTGATTTTTCGAACGAATGTAGCCGGCATATTTGGGCTTTTCCTCATCCAGAACAATTTGTCCAACAACCGTTTTGACGCTATGATCCAAGACATCAATAATCTTCGCTTCTGCTGCCGTTCCTTTGTTTCGGTCTGCTACCTTGGTAATGACGATCTCAACAGTATCCCCATCGATGGCGTGGTTGACATCATTTCGACCAACAAAGAGGTCCTCTTCTTCGCCTTCTAAACTGACAAAGCCAAAGCCATTTTTATGGGCATGAAAGATCCCCTTGAGGGTAATGGCTGGGGCCTTCTTTTGAGCCAAACGAAGAGAGCCATCATCCTCGAATTTCAACTCATGACGGCGTTCCATCAGAGAGATGGTTTTGACCAAGTCACGAAAATCCTTAGATCCTTCTTTTCCTAGAGCTGCTGCCAGATCATTGATCTGGGCTTTGTCATGCTCTTGTAAATATTCTTTTATATCTGTTTTCATTAATTTTTTGCTGGTTATCCAGCCTCCTTTTTTCTATCTAATTTTATAATCATCGTTTTGCAAAATAAAAATAGGCAAAGACATTGTCTGAGCCTATCTTATCTACTAGAAAGTACCATTAAGATCATCGCGATCAATAACCAAAAGAAGATCATAATAGCTGTTAAACGCTGCATCACGGCTTCAAACCCGCGCGCTTTTGAACGTTCAAACAAGTCATTTGAGCTTGCGTCAAAGACGTTGCTCGATTGGTTTTTTGTTGGTTGCATAAAAATTGCGATAATAATCAATACTGATAATACTAGTAAAATAGTTGTTAATGCTCCGCTCATATTCAAAACTCCTTAAAATCCTCACTATTATACCATGAAAATCATTTTGATTCAATATGTAAGGTTACTTTTCTTTCCTTGGGACAATACTTCAAGACCTCGATCTTTTCGGGATGGGTTTTGGTATTTTTACTGGTCAAATAATTCTGACTCCCACAGCTTGTGCAGGTCAATTGAACTTTAATTCGCACGTACGTCTCTCACTTTCAAATACTTTCTAAATAAGAATAAGAGGAAAATCAAATCGGTAAAGGCCAAGAGGGCTGTGCCGTAAAAAACCCAATGATAGCCAAAATGCATGAAAATACTCGATCCCATCATTGGCCCTAACACGCCACCTAAGTAGTAAAAGAGCTGGTTGTAGCTAAAGATCCGAGAGATCCCTTCAGGAGGGGTTAAGCGATTTAACAAAGCAGAAACTCCTGGTAAAAGGGCACCAGTCCCAATCCCAAAAAGGAAGCGTAAGATTCCTAATTGCAGAGGCGTTTGCGCTTGGGCACAGAGAATATAAAGACAACCACTATAGAGAAGGGCGATTAATAAGAGCCGGTGATTCCCGATTCGGTCTCCGAGTTTTCCCATCCAACCTGAAAAGAGCATACTAGAGACTCCCATAGCCGAAACAATCATCCCCGATACAAAAATCAAGTTATCTCTTTGCCCTAAAGCTCGCACATAAAGAGGCAGGATTGGAGAAATAGATTGGGCGATCATTTGAATGGTCATACTGGTCAAAAAGAGGCCTAAGAGAATATCCTTTTGCTGAATGGACATGAGCAACTGCCAACTGGATTTTTGTTCTTCTTTTGGAATGGGCTCATAGTCTTCCTCGATGCCCCAAAAGGTTAAAAGGGACACTAGAAATAAGAAAAAGCCAACCAAAAGAAAGACATTGCGCATTCCCAGATTTTCAGCAATGAGTCCCCCAATCAAAGGCCCCATCAAGGTTCCAGCTACGACACCGGTCGACAAAGTCCCCAGGGCATAGCCTGATTGGTCCTTTGATACTTGACTGGCAATCAAGGCTGTACTATTAGGGACAAAGCCTGAAAAGACACCGTTGAGAAAGCGCAAAACCAAGAGCCAAAAGACGGATGGCACAAAGGCGATCCCTCCCATGGTCAGGGTCATAGCAATAGAAGCCCTGAGCATCATGGGTTTTCGACCATAGCGGTCGGCCAGGCTCCCCCAGATGGGAGACATGATCGCAGAGGTTACAGAAGAACTCGCGACGGCAATCCCAGCATAAAAAGGAACAGCCTTGCCCGTAACGCCCAACTCTTCTACAAATAGAGCCATAAAAGGCACAACTAACGAAAGGCTAGCTCCGATGAAAAAGCACCCGATCCAGGCAATATATAGATTTTTACGCCAATTGATTTCTCTTGTGATAAAATCATCTTCTTTCTAATTGTTTTAGGGCTGCATCTAATTGGGCATAGAGGGCAGTTAGATCGCCATTATTGTCTAAGACCAGATCTGCATGGGCTCTTTTTTCATCTAGCGGCATTTGAGCAGCGATGCGTTCTTTAGCCTGCAGTTCTGATAAGTGGTTGCGTTTCATCAGGCGCTTGAACTGGGTTTCTTTTGAGACAGCTACCAACCATACAGCCTCAAACCACTCTTCATAGTGCTGCTCGATCAAGAGGGGAATATCCATAAAAAAGAGACCGGATTGAGCAGCTTGCCTGTCTCTTGCATCTGCCAAAGCCTCACGAATGAGCTGGCCTTGGACGCGATTGGACCAGTCTCGTTCACTAGGACTTGAAAAAATCCGTTGACCTAAAGCGACGCGATCCAGCTCACCTTCTTTGGTAAGGATCTCTTTACCAAAATGATCTACTAAGACACGGTAGAGAGTTCCTCCTGGAACTTGCAAGTCATGAACCACTCGATCAGCATCAATGACAGGATAACCTTTTTCTTTCAAATAGGAGGTGACAGTGGATTTTCCTGAAGCAATCCCTCCTGTTAATCCGATGATTCTCGCCATCTAGTTCTCCTTTTGACAGTGCGGGCAAAAATGGGTTCCGCGTCCCCCCAGCTGGATTTTCTCAATCGGTGTCCCGCAGCGCAAACAAGGTTGACCTGTTTTCCCATAGACCTGGTGCTCTTCCTGCATGGTGCCATCCTCTCCGAAGGCATTGCTATAAGAGCGAATGGTGGAGCCACCTTTTTCGACAGCCTGAGCTAATACAGCGATTGTTTCCTTTCGAATAGCTTTGGCTTCTCTAGCAGTCAAGCTTTGACCCAAACGGGCTGGATGAACCTTAGCTCGATAAAGGACCTCATCTACATAGATATTGCCCAGACCAGCCACTAATTTTTGGTCTAAAAGAGCTGATTTAATGGGTTTCTTTGATTGTTTAAGAGCTGCTTGGAAGGCTGGTTCTTTAAAATCTGCTTCTGTCGGCTCTGGACCAATCTTTTTCGCCAAAAAATAGCTGTCGACAAGCTCAGGTACTATGACTTCCATGGTCCCAAACTTGCGGACATCTTCATAGACCAGAGTGCTACCATCTGTAAAATGAAAGAAGACATGGGCGTGCTTGCGAAGAGGGACTTCATCTGGATAAAAGAAATACTTGCCTTCCATCCGTAAATGCGAGATCAAAACCAAATCCGTCAAATAAAACAAGAGGTATTTCCCGCGGCGCCCCATGGCCCGAATTTCTTGACCTGGAAGATCTTGACAAAAAGCATCTAGATCCGTATGAATCATCTTTTGATACTTTACTTCCACTGATTGGATGGTTTTCCCAAGAATTAATTTCTCAAGACCACGCCGAACGGTCTCAACTTCTGGTAATTCCGGCATAGAACTCCTTTCAAAAACAAGAAGCAGGCTTCTGCCCACCTCTTCTTAGTATTCTTTTTCGTTGTACCCGAAATCGGCAAGATCCAATTTCTTATCCCGCCAATTTTTTTTGACCTTGACCCAAGTTTCTAAGAAGACCTTGTCTCCTAGCATGAGCTCGATATCCTTACGCGCAAGGGTTCCGATCTTCTTGAGCATGGCGCCACCTTTTCCGATGACAATGCCTTTTTGGCTATCGCGTTCCACCATGATGGTTGCACGGATATGAACCTTATCTGTTTCTTCATCCCGCTTCATGGAATCCACTACTACTGCAACAGAGTGGGGAATTTCTTCTCGTGTCAAGTGCAAGACCTTTTCACGGATCATTTCAGAGACCAAGAAACGCTCTGGGTGGTCAGTAATCTGATCAGCAGGGAAATATTGGAAACCTTCTTCTAAATTTTCGCTCAAAATATCAATCAAACGCGAAACATTGTTTCCTTGAAGGGCTGAAATCGGCACGATTTCCTTGAAGTCCATCTGACTACGGAAGTCATCGATTTGCGCCAAGAGTTGGTCAGGGTGCACCTTGTCGATCTTATTGACCACCAGAATAACCGGCACCTTAGCAGCCTTGAGGCGTTCGATAATCATATCATCGCCCTTCCCACGTGGCTCGTCTGCTGGGACCATAAAGAGAACGGTATCCACTTCTCGAAGGGTACTATAGGCCGACTCCACCATGAAGTCTCCAAGGGCTGTCTTGGGTTTGTGAATCCCTGGGGTATCGATAAAGACGATCTGTTCCTTATCGGTCGTGTAGATTCCCATAATCTTATTGCGCGTTGTTTGCGCCTTGTCACTCATGATGGCAATCTTTTGCCCCATGACGTGGTTCAAAAATGTTGACTTCCCGACATTGGGACGTCCTAAAATGGCTACAAAGCCTGATTTAAATGTCATATTATCCTTTCACGAGGGCATGCTCCCTCTTATCCAAATACCAAGGCCCAGAATTTGGGCACAAAAATGATCAATCCTGTCACCAAGGCAAAAACTGATACAACGAGGACCGCTCCAGCCGCCATGTCTTTGGCATTCTTTGCCAACATAGAGAAATGGTAGTTACTGGCTAGATCCACCACATTTTCAATGGCTGAATTCATAATTTCAAAAGCAATCACCAAGGTAATGCTGAGCAATAAAAAGAGCCATTCTGTCGCAGAAATCCTAAATACCAAACCAGCAAGCATTGCTACAAGGGCTGATAAGGCGTGCTTGCGCATATTGCGCTCTTCTTTGATCGATGTGAAAATTCCTGTTATCGCAAACTCCAGGCTTGAAGTGAAGTCTCGATTTTTCCATTTTCGCTTATTGTCTTGTGAGTCCATAGGCTGTCAAAATCTCTTCCTGTAAGCCAAACATTTCCTTTTCTTCTTCTGGCGTATAGTGATCATAGCCATTGATGTGAAGAAAACCATGCACTGCTAAAAATCCCATTTCGCGCTCAAAGCTGTGGCCATATTCTTCGGCTTGCTCACGCGCTTTCTCAATTGAAATAAAGAGCTCACCAATATAGGTATCGAATTCTGCCATCATCTCTGCCAATTCTGGATTTTCTGCAAGATCTTCCTCATCAAAAGAAATCTCCATCTCTGGCTTGTATTCTAAACTGATGACATCCGTCGGACGATCCGTATCACGGTATTCAAGATTTAGTTCATGACTGCGTTCATTGGTTACAAAAGTCACAGCCATTTCCTTGTCTTCTTTCCCAATTTTTTGAGCAGCAAATTCTAAAATTTCTTGCGTTTGTTTTAAGATTTCGTCAGAGACTTGACCCGTCTCATCTACCATTTCAATATACATCTGGATCACCTCACTATTATCACTTTATTATATCACAAAAACCAGCCTATATACTAGATACAGACTGGTTTTCAATCTTTTTCTTTGCAGGACAATCTTACACCACTGTTTGCTGGATGGCATTCATCTGGGCATAAATCCCGCCTTGTGCAACCAGTTCCTCGTGTCTACCACGCTCCACAATGCGTCCTTCAGATAAGACTAAGATCTGATCCGCATCTTGGATAGTTGACAAGCGATGGGCAATGATAAAGGTGGTCCGGCCCTTTTGCAGGACTGCCATAGCTTGTTGGATGATTTCTTCTGTTTCCGTATCAATGTGAGAAGTTGCCTCATCCAAAATCAGAATTTGCGGATTCATATAGAGCGTCCGCGCAAAGGAAATCAATTGGCGCTCACCACTTGAAAAGGCGGATCCTTTTTCTACGACTGGATAGTCGATTCCCTTTTCAAGGCGCTCTACAAAGGGCCAAGCTCCGACTTTTTTCAAGGCATCTTGGACCGCCTCCCGATCAATGTGATCCTGACTCATGGCCACATTACTAGCAATGGTTCCTGTAAATAGATAAGGATCCTGCAGAACAATCCCCATGTGGCTTCGCAGGCTCTCACGAGAGACTTGGCGAATATCTTGACCATCGATCAAAATCACTCCTTCTTGAGGATCATAAAAACGATAGAGCAGGTTCATAATCGAAGACTTACCCGATCCAGTATGGCCCACAAGAGCGATGGTTTCCCCAGGACTTGCCTGAAAGGCAATATCTCTCAGAACTGGCTTGCCTTCTTCATAAGCAAATTGAACATCGTCAAACACGACTTGAGCCTTTTCTATTTTCAGTTCCAATGCACCATCGTCCTCTAAGGGTTGGTCTAAGAAAGCAAGGACGCGACTCCCCGTTTCTAAGGATCGCCGAATATTTGGGAATTGACGACTAAGATTGGCCATGAGATCAAATAGATTAATGACATAGTTAATATTGATAAATAAGAAACCAGCCGTCACACCGATATTGCCTTGTAGGAAAGAAATCCCAGCGATGGTCAAAATACCTGCAATCACTAAAAACTTGAGCAATTCCGTCAAGGTCCAAGAAGCAATGGAATCGGCTAAGAGGATTCGATCATTGGCCCCTAACATCTTCTGTGTAGTGGCTTCAAACTCCTCCACCACACCAGGCTCTTGATGATAGAGCTGAATCATACTGGCACCATGCAAGAGTTCATTGACCTGGGTATTGACCTCGCTTCGCGCATCAAAGAAATCCTTCATCGGCTGGTCCGTCATGACCTTGTAGAGATACTGGATCCCATAGAAAATCGGAAAGACCAAACAAAAGAGAAGACCCATCATAGGACTCAGGTAAAAGAGAATCCCTAGGATAAAGAGAAAGCGTACCAAATAGATGACTAGTATCATACAAGAGTTATAAAACTGGGTCCTCAAGGTCTCCGTATCATTGACAATTCTTGTCGCGATCTTCCCAGCCGGCTTGTCATCAAAATAAGAAATAGGCAGACCTTGCATGACTTGAAAGGCTTGGTCTCTCAGACTAGCCGTTACTTGATTGCTTCCGTGTAGCAAGATCCGATTTCCTAGGTAGCTAATCAGCTGTCCTAGGCTCAAGACCAAGAGATAAAATGCTCCCATCTGAAGCAAGTCCCCTTGTCCTCCACCGTGGGTCAGTGCAGTCAAAGGCCCATCAATCATCTTTTGGAGAAGAAAAGGAGACAATTCAGAAAAAATGGTGGCTAGTAAGAGGCAAATAAAGCCGGAAAGAAAGACAGTCGGATAATGAGTAATCCAAGATAATAATCGTTTCAATACTTTCATCTTATTCTCCTTCCTGTTTTTGTTGCCGTTGGTATTGTTCATAATACCAGCCCTCTTGAGCCAGTAAATCACTAACTCTACCTTCTTCGACAATCTGTCCTTGATCCAAGACGATGATCCAATCCGCCTGATGGACAGCAGACAAGCGATGGGAAACAATGAGGGTCGTCTTACCTTTTCGCTCTGTTTGAATAGTGTCGATAATGGCTTGTTCGGTCTTAGCATCCACTGCCGAAAGGGAATCATCTAACAGCAAGAGCTCTGCATCCCTTAAGAAGGCACGCGCCAGAGAGATTCGCTGTTTTTGACCTCCTGATACAGAGACTCCTTTCTCACCAATCAAGGTGTCCATTCCCTGAGACATCCGCTCAAGATCATCTGCAAAAGCAGCTTGGGCTACAGCTTCCACCAAATCCTCTTCACTAGCACCATTTTTACCCAGAGCAATATTGTCACGAATGGATTTTGAGAATAAAATATGTTCTTGGGAAACATAGCCGATTTTAGCTTCAATGGAGTGTCGGTTGTAGTCCACAATCGGTTGCTGGTTGACCAAGAATTCTCCCTCACCAACTGGGTACTGCCGCAAGAATTGTCGAACCAGACTAGTCTTTCCTGCTCCGGTACGACCAACAATTCCAACTGTCTGTCCTTTCTGAATGGTCCAATCAATGCCTGATAGACTCTTTCGCTCAGCACCAGGATAGCTGAAAGAATAATCCTTAAACTGCACCGAATCAATCTGCTCTAAATAGTTAGGACCATCTGGTTCGAGATCATCCGTTTCATCAATCACTTCTTTTAATTTTTTATAGGACATTTGCCCTGTCTGATAGACCAAGATCAGGTCCGCCATCATCCACATAGGTTCAATTAAAAAGACCAAATACAACTGCAAAGCCAATAACTTGCCAAGGCTCAATTGCCCGCTTGCTAAGGACCGGCCTCCAAATACTAAGAGTAAGACCGTCGAAAAACCAATAAACAACAGGGCTAAGGGGCCAAAAGAATATTGGATAGAAGCAATTTTGTCCCCTGTTTTGGATAGACTGGCTGTTTTCTTCTGAAACTGTTTGACCTGCTGGTCCCGTTTACTATAGGCCCTCATGACCCGAATCCCCTCGATGGACTCCAAGACTTCATCATTCAACTGAGCGACTGCTTCCCGGTTTTGCTCAACATACTCCTCCTGCTTTCTACTCAAAAAATAGGTAGAGACGACGAGGAAGATCATGGGAATAAAGGAAATCAAGGTTAATTGCCAAGAAATGAAAAACATGGTCGGAATAATAAAGGCAAACAAGCCACCGCCAAACAGGAGCACCATCATCCCGTAACCAGCCATATCAGCCATGCCATCCACATCTGTCGTGAACCGCGTCAAAAGATCCCCTGAACGGAATTTCTCAAAAAAGGGACGCCGCATAGCTACTAGCTTACGAAACGCTTGACCCTGAAGGGTCGCCTTGAAATGGACTGACGACTGAAAGAGTCGCAACTGCCAATAAAAAGCCGTCAAATAATTGAGGATGGCTGACCCTACCAATAGGACCATATCCCATACAAAGTTCGATTGCGTCAGCGTCTGCTGACTCAAATGATCCACTAAACGCTGGATAACTTGCGTCGGGATCAATAAGGTGTAATCATAAAGAATCAGGACCATAGCGATCTTCACATATCGCCACTTGCGCTCCCTGATATACTCCCAAATAGCTCTGATCATATATTCTCCTTTTCAAAATGGCACAGAAAAAACCCAAGCAAGGAGCTGAGTACGTGCTCAGTCCACACTTGGGCCTTCTGATGCCTATCACCAATTCAGTTAAGGCAGGTAAAAATGCATACAAAAAACCCAAGACAAACTCCTCCATCTTGGGTTCCATTTATAGTTTACATCGAACTCAACTGAGATTGGAGAAGCTGTGTATTCAATTGTGTCATCAAAACATCTACTTTGTTCATGATGGTTTTCTCCTTTCTCTTTGTTGTTCTAACTTTACCACGGATTTCCTTGCTTGTCAACGTTTTTTTGAAAATTGTTGAAAAAAGCCGGACTATTACCTCAAATCGTAATGGGTTCTTCCTATTTCGACTATAAATAATTCTTAGTTAGCTACCAAGTTTATTAACGGTAACTATAGATAACAGGTGTTTATAAAGCAATCAAAATACCATATGACAAATATATTTATATGGCATAATTTCCTCTATCGTGATTATTATTTATAAATTAAATAGATCTGATCTATTTGTGAGACTATACTCAATTTTCATTCCAAACCATTAGGTTCATTTTCTGATGACTGTTTAGAATTAACAAAAGAAAGCAATATCTTTATAAAAAGACAGAATAAAACTTGGAATAATGCAATAATAGAGAAAATCACTGCAGAATGAATTTTCAAAATAGAAAAAACAAAAGTTCCAACTGGAGATAAGACCAAAGATAGTAATGAAACAGTACTAAAAACTCTACCTAAAAATTCTTCTGAGATCTCTGATTGAATTTTTGAAAATATTTGAACATCGAATATCATAATGAATAAAGAGCTTATTCCAAAAAGCAATATTATTAAATAAATATTATCAATAAAAACAATTGGAACCAATGCAATTGAAGACATAAGCAAAAAGTTACAACATTCAGACATAGTGAAATCATTCTTAAAAAACTTATTGATGTACGCTCCAAGTATTTTCCCAATAGTTTGAACTGCTAATATATATCCATACATATAGGAAACATTAAAAAATTTATTTATAAATGGCAAGTAAAGTTCTATACCCGCGACGAAAAAATTAAGTACGGATACTAATATCAAAATAATGAAGAACTCTTTTCTTTGAAGGATATAACAAAATCCCTCAATGATACTTTTCATTATATCTAATTTTTTAGCAGTTTTTTGATTTTTAAAACCTTGACTTTTAATAACAAATTTTGATTCTATAATCGCAGAGATGGCAAAACTTAATGAATTTAGTAACATTGAAACTTTGAAACCAAATAGAGAAATAATCCAAATTCCAAAAAAGGGAACTAATATATTAAAAATCTCTGCTAAACTTCTACTGTATGAATTATATATGTATATGGAGTTTTTATCCAATAGGTCTCTAACTATTGCTTTGTAAGCAGGATTGTTAAAAGAATTTAGAATAGCTAGTATGATATTAACAATTATTAACACTATTGCACTATTAGGCATATCTAGAAATAAAAAAGCAACAAATGTTGAAATAGCAGCAACGATATCCGTTAAAATAAGTATTTTTTTCCTATTTCCAAAATCTGCAACAAAACCTCCTATTAAGTTAAAAAATATTTGTGCTATTACCTCTGTTGATTGATAAACTGACATAAAAAATACTGACGATTTTGGTAATGTAGAAATGAATATTTTATTTGCGTAGTCATATACCCTATTTCCAAAATTATTAGTTTGTCCCCTAGAAATAAGTAATATTATATTTTTTTTACTCATATCTCTACAATCTCCCTTCAAAAATTGATTAATAAAAATTTAAACAAATTTTCATATCAATTTTCCTTTTCTTTTTTAAGTATTGTATAATAAATAAAAACTATTTAAACTTTTGTTGTGAAAGTGGGAAAAATGAAATCTAAACTTGGTCAAACACTTAGAAAAATACGCAAGAGTAAACAAGTAAGTATCTGTGCTATCGCAGACAAACATCTATCAAAATCACAGATTTCCAGATTCGAACGTGGAGAATCTGAGATATCTTGTATTAGACTTATCAACATTTTAGATAAATTACACATCTCATTGGATGAATTTCTTATTCTTCATGATACTGAATATACCCAAACGATATCATTTGGCAACTTAATGCAATATATCCGTAAAGAGTATTCCCTACAAAATGTTGATAACATTAAATCCTTACTCACTAATTCTACAATTTATCAACTCAATTCATTGGAACGAACTATGGTAAAATCAATAATCTATACATTGGATAATAAGATTTCACCATCCGAGGCAGAATTAGAATCTTTGACTGATTATTTGTTCAAAGTTGAAACTTGGGGATACTATGAAATTATATTATTAGCAAATTGTATCCGAACCATTCAATATAATTCTGCTTTTTTATTAACAAAGGAAATGATAAAAAATTTTATTTACTCAACATTGAATAAGACTAATAAAAAACTCGTTACTCAGCTGGCAATTAACTGCTTAATTGTAAGCATTGACAAAAGAAAATTTCAAAATTGTTCTTATCTAATTTACGAGATCAAAAAATTATTAAATAATGAGTTCAACTACTATGAACAAACTGTATTTCTATATGCTACAGGCTACTATGAATTTAAAATAAATAATAGAAGTGGTCTAGAAAAAATGCAACAAGCTCTAAAAGTGTTTGAAATTTTAGGAGAAAATAGTATCAAGTCACAGTATCAGCAACATTACAATGAGCATGTGGAATAATATCTTTTATTTATTAAATAGTTCGCACAGAAATTCTGTACCCATGTCTTAAAACAGGATGTATAATATAGGGTGTAGAAAAACTGTTCTTTTTTTACAAATCCAATAAATTCTATCAAAATAAAAGAATTTATTTGTTAGAATTATTCAACCATCTACAAAAACTTTCCGCCGTGAGAAAAGTGCCTGAAACTATAACGTTTCAGGCACTCGGAATTATTGAGACCTTAGGCTCAATAATTAGTCATGGAACTTCATAGAAGTTCGCTGACGTCCGTACTCACCTAAGGAAAGTTTTTAAGAAGACCTTTTCCTCAATCTGATAATATAAATTACTTTGTCCAATAAACAACTAATCTTAATAAGATTAACATCCATATGACTTTCATTACTTAAAATATAAGTCATAATATTTTCAAGACTCACTTCGGGTAAATTAAATTGTGAATTGGATTATTGTACTGTATCCAAAAAATTTGACAAATACGGTCTGTGTGTTGGCTCGGATAGAAAAAACTTAAATCTTGTTAGTTAAACTTTAATTCAATAGCTATTATGACAGTTAAAGTAGCCATTAAGTTTTTTCGAACCTTTTAAGACACAAAAAAGAAGCCTAGATCCTCTCTAAGCTTCTCTCTTCTGCTATGCTAGTTGCCGGGATTGAACCGGCGACCTCATCCTTACCATGGATGCGCTCTACCGACTGAGCTAAACCAGCAGTACCTATCTACTATATCATGGAGATAGGACTTTTGTCAATATCCTGACTCATTTTTCTGCCAAATATTCTTCCTTCGTGAGGACATAATGAACTCTCGTCACCATTCTCCCTTCTTCATGCAAGTCTAGCATCGCGTAGGGCTCCTCGTGAGAATATTTCATACCTGATTTGGCCATCACCCGTCCAGAAGCTGGGTTGTCCTGATCATGAACAGCAATGAGCTTGTTCATCCCTAACTGTTCAAAAGCCAAGGCAATGACTGCCTTGGTAGCCTCTGTCGCAAGACCCTGGTTCCAATAGTCTTTATTCAGAACATAGCCGATACTCCCCTTCTTCAGAGAAAGATCCAAATCCAGTAAATCAATCGTCCCGATAAATTTGCCATTCTCTTTGAGCTCGATCCCCCATCTTCCAAGTGGGCTCGCTAGGTAAAAGAGGGCAATATTATTACGCGTCTCTTCTAGACTTTGATTAGTTGGAAAAGTGTAGCGCGTAACTGTTTCATCAGAAGCATACTCAAACATAGCCGGTGCATCTTCAAGAGTGACCGGACGCAAGTGCAAACGCTCTGTTTCCACTTCACGATAAGCCGCTAACTTCACATATAAATTTTCCATTTGACACTCCTTCTTTAGGGATTAGTTTAGCAAATAACATAAAGGAAGGCAAGCTCAAATTTTTCTTGCTTTTTAACCCACTTTTCTATACAATAAAATCAATCAAAACAATCAGATAAGGAGTAAAAAGGTCATTGAGTCAAGAGAGCAATCTCACACCAATGGCCTTTTTACACCTAAATCTGAGCAAGGAGGCAAGAATGCTCATTGGAATTCCTAAAGAAATTAAAAACAACGAAAATCGGGTCGGTTTGACACCTGCAGGCGTACAAAGCTTGGTGAGGAAAGGTCATCAAGTTTTGGTGGAAACAAATGCAGGACTAGGTTCTGGCTTTGCGGATGAAGATTACACGAAGCAAGGGGCAACCATCGTTGCGACTGCAGCAGAAGCTTGGGCCACTGAAATGGTGGTCAAAGTCAAAGAACCCCTCGCTGAAGAATATGGCTTCCTTCGCGAAGACCTCTTGCTCTTCACTTACTTGCATATGGCTGCCGCACCTGAATTAGCGGATGCTATGGTCTCAGCTAAAACAACAGGGGTGGCCTACGAAACGGTGCGTGACCTTGATGGACAATTGCCTCTCTTGGTGCCAATGAGTGAGGTGGCTGGACGGATGGCCGTGCAAATCGGTGCTCACTTCCTGACCAAACAAGAAGGTGGATCTGGTGTCCTCCTAGGCGGAGTGCCAGGTGTTCCCAAAGGAAAAGTCACTATCATCGGTGGTGGAGTCGTTGGAACTCACGCAGCTCGGATCGCCCTTGGACTCGGTGCCCAAGTCACCATCTTGGATATCAGCGCCAAACGTTTGGCTGTTCTAGAAGATGTCTTTGGTCATCAAATCCAAACCCTTATGTCCAACCCATTTAATATTGAGGCCAGCGTCCGTGATGCCGATGTTGTCATCGGAGCTGTCTTGATTCCTGGTGCTAAAGCTCCTAAATTAGTGACAGACGATATGGTTAAACAAATGCGTCCCGGTTCAGTCATCGTGGACGTAGCTGTGGACCAAGGTGGGGTTATTGAAACAGCAGACCGTGTCACAACGCATACGGAGCCAGTTTACGAAAAACATGGCGTGCTCCACTATGCCGTTGCCAATATTCCAGGGGCCGTCGCTCGTACCTCTACCATCGCCCTTACCAATGTGACCCTTCCTTATGTTGAATCCCTAGCTGACAATGGCTTCCACAAGGCAATTGCCCTCGACGAAGGCCTGCGCCAAGGGGTCACCACTTACCAAGGTCACATCACAAGCCAACCCGTTGCTACCGGTTTAGAGAGCGACTTCACACCAATTGATGAATTGGTTTAAACTATCATAAAAAAATCACCATCGAAAAAAACAAACAACTTATTTTTTTCATATGAACTAATTAAAAATGTTTTGGAAAAAACAAGTTGTTTTGAATTTTTTAAATCATTTTCAGAGACTTTCCGCCGTGAGAAAATTGCTTGAAACAATTTAGTTTCAAGCACTCGGAATAATTGAGACCTTAGGCTCAATTATTAGTCATGGAACTTCCTGGATTGCTGAAATCATCCACTGGATAATTTCACCTAACCTCCGTTCTCACCTAAGGAAAGGCTAGGAGATGATTTTATCGTCAATTTAAGGCAAAGATCTGATGATCTTTGCCTTTTCTTTTATTCTTCTTCCACATCCAGTTTTTCTTTGACAACTGGATTCGGAATGGGTTCGTAGGCCCGGATAATCTCTGCTACTACTGGATGACGAACGACATCCTTGGCAGAGAAATGCACAAAGTCAATTTGAGAAATGTTCTTCAATTTCTCCTGAGCATCAATCAAGCCGGATTTAACATTTCGAGGAAGGTCAATCTGGCTAGTATCCCCATTGACAATCATCTTAGAGTTAAAACCAAGACGGGTCAAAAACATCTTCATCTGCATGATGGTGGTATTTTGCGCTTCATCGAGGATGACAAAGGCATCGTCCAAGGTCCGCCCCCGCATATAAGCCAAAGGCGCAATCTCGATAATCTCCCGCTCCATCATCCGAGTTGTTTGGTCTTTCCCTAAAATCTGGTAAAGAGCATCATAGACCGGTCGTAGATAAGGGTCCACTTTTTCTTTGAGATCCCCTGGTAGGAAACCAAGGCTCTCTCCAGCTTCTACAGCAGGACGGGTCAAAATGATCCGCTTGACCTGACCACGCTTGAGGGCAGTCACGGCCAAGGTCACTGCTAGGAAGGTTTTCCCAGTCCCCGCTGGTCCAATCCCAAAAGTGACATCATGGTTCTTGACACTATCGACATAGATCTTTTGACCAAGCGTTTTAACCCGAATGGGCTTGCCGTAACTATCCTTGATAATCTCTTCTTCATAGAGAGCGATGAACTTATCCAATTCCCCATTTCTCACCATGGTAATGGCGGTCACCACATCCGGCGTTCCAATGGTCATGCCACGGTTGACGAGGACCAAAAGAGCCTGGATGACTTGACGAACCTGCTCGCAGGTTTCTTCTTCCCCAATGATTTGGACGATTTCTGTCCGGGCGTGAATAGTTACCCCAAATTCTTGCTCCATCAAACGAAGATGGCGTTCGTTAGATCCAAACAAATGAAAGAGATCGTCTGGATGCGTTAATGTAATTTCAACTGAATGTTCTTGCAAATAAAGAACCTCTCTACCTGTGTTTTTCTATTATTATAACAAAGAGGCCGAGAAAAAACCATCCTCGACCTATCCTTCTCTAGTGGGCTTGGTATTCTTCCCAAATCACATCAAAATCACCAAGATTAAAGGAAAAGCTGGCATGCTCTTCTAGATAGCGACTGACCTCGTCGAAGTCATCTGTATGCTTGGGAAAAGCAGACTCGTGAAAAGCAAGATCTGCTAGAATGGCCTTAGGAGCATTGCTTTTAGGATTGCGCTCCGTCATCAGCCAAGTATAAAACGATTTTCGCATAATCCTCCTCTTAGTTCAACTCTGTTCCAAACTGGTCTTGCTTGATTTTTTTGGCCTTCATCAAACCACCCAAAGCCTTTTTGAACTGGCCTTTTGAAATCCCAAAAGTTGCTTTGATTTCTTCTGGAGAGGACTTATCATTCAAGGTCATAAAGCCTCCATTGGCTTCCAAATAGGTCAAAATCATTTGGGCATCGTTTTCCAACATCTCAAAGGAGCGTGGCTTCAGCGACAAGTTCAAGGTCCGATCCACCTCACGGAATCCAATGACCCGAGCATCTAGGACTTGTCCCAAACGAGGTTCTGCATAGCGCTCACTTGGGTGGATAAAGCCCAGCATATTGTTCTCTGGAAGGTAAACAAAGGTTCCAGACAATTTCAAGCGGTAGACAATGGCTGGCCAGTTTTGGTTTTGCATATTGTTATAGGCTGGACGAGCCAAACGCTGGAAATCTTCCTGGTAGGCTAAGATCCCCCAAATCCGATCTTTCTTATCGACTTCTAAGCGAATATAGAGACGATCGCCCTTTTTAGGCCATAGATCTTTGATCTCCGGTAGGATATCTAGTGAGACAACAATCTGCTTATCTGGAAGTCCTGTATCCACGAAGACTCCCAAATCCTTGCGCACCTCCGTGACCGTTCCCCAGCCAAAGCTTTCTTGAGTTGCTGTGACTTCAAGTGTGGTGAGTCGGAGCTTTTGCTTCATATCCGTATAGGCAAAGCCCTTGACACTTTCTCCGACTTGATGTGGGCCTTCTGCTTTATCAAGCGCGTAGGTCTGGCCATCTTTTTGAACAAAATAGAAGTGATCATTTTCATCAATGACCATTCCCATGATGTAGCTTGCTAGATTCGTATTCATGTTTCCTTCTTTCCTCTTGCCTCTTCACAAGAATAATGGAAATAAAACCCAGCCAGCAGTGCCAACTGAGTCTTTCTTTCCTGTAATGGTTGGGATGGATTAAACTTCCATCAATTCTTTTTCTTTGTGCGCTGTCATTTCATCTACATGCTTAACAGCGTCATCCGTAACTTTTTGGATCTCTTTTTCAAGACCTTTCAATTCATCTTCTGTGATTTCTTTTGCTTTTTCTTGTTTCTTCGCTTCATCCATAGCATCGCGACGGATGTTACGGATCGCTACTTTAGCATTTTCACCCACTTTTTTCACTTCTTTTGCCAAGTCACGACGAGTTTCTTCTGTCAAAGCTGGGATAACCAAACGGATAACAGATCCATCGTTGGCTGGAGTGATGCCAAGGTCAGAAGCATTGATGCTGTGCTCGATGTCTTTCAAAGATGATTTATCAAATGGTGTGATCAACAAGACACGTGCTTCTGGAATAGTGATAGATGCCAATTGGTTCAAAGGAGTCTCTACTCCGTAGTATTCTACGAAAATACGATCCAAAAGACTTGCGTTTGCACGTCCAGCACGGATGCTACCAAATTCACGTCCCAAACTTTGGTGAGACTGGGTCATTCTTTCTTTTGCTTTTTCTACGATTGGGTTTGCCATAATCTTCCTCTATTTTCTATTATTTTTCTACGTTATTTGATACGGTTGTACCGATATTTTCACCAAAGACAACGCGTTTGATATTGCCTGGTTCATTCATATTAAAGACAACCAAGTCAATGTCGTTGTCCATGGAGAGAGTAGAGGCTGTTGAGTCCATGATGCGAAGACCTTTGTTGATCACATCACGGTGAGTCAATTCCTCAAATTTCACAGCTGAAGCATCTTTTTTCGGATCGGCATTGTAAACACCATCGACCCCATTTTTAGCCATGAGAATGGCATCTGCTTCAATCTCAGCTGCACGAAGGGCTGCTGTCGTATCTGTTGAGAAGTAAGGAGAACCGATCCCTGCACCAAAGATCACGATCCGATCTTTTTCAAGGTGACGGAGGGCACGACCACGGATATATGGTTCTGCAACTTGTTGCATCGCAATCGCTGTTTGAACACGGGTATCCACGCCAACTTGTTGAAGCGAATCAGCCATCACAAGGGCGTTCATGACAGTACCGAGCATACCTGTGTAGTCTGCTTGGACACGATCCATCCCTGCTTCAGCAGCAGGTTCTCCACGCCAAAGGTTTCCCCCTCCGATCACCAAGGCAATTTCAATTCCAAGTTCATGAACTTCCTTGATTTCTTGGGCCATATTTTGGACAGTTTTGATATCGATTCCGACACCACGTTCGCCAGCAAGGGCTTCACCAGATAGCTTGATTAAGATACGTTTATACTTAGGTTCTACCATTTTCTCTCTCCTTTTTCGATCTGTATTATTTTACCATAAATTACGCTTTTTATATAGTCATATCTATCAAAATTTTTCATTTTTCCAAAGCCCTTTGACAAGTGAAAATCCCAGTCCGAAGACTGAGATTTTAATTTGCTCTCTAAAACATTATAGAAACTTTCCTTAGGTGAGTACGGACGTCAGCGAACTTCTTCGAAGTTCCATGACTTAGTTTTGAACCTAAGGTTTCAAAACTACCGAGTGCTTGAACTATTATTATTTCAAGCACTTTTCTCACGGCGGAAAGTTTCAGAACATGCTTTAACCATTATAAAAAGAATATTTTAATCTTTTGCAAAAAATCTTATTATATTTCTTGTAAAAAAGTTGTCTTTTTCAACAATTTTTTAGGCTTTTTTCTTTTCACGACGGGCGATCCAAGGCAGGATAATCCCTAAGGCAATCAGGACAAGCGGAGTCAAGATATTGGTCAATAGAGAGAATTGCCAAGCAACTGGGTCCACCTTAAAGTCGACTTTTGGAACCATCCCCAAAATACAGGCAAAAGCCGTAAACAGGAAGCACCAAGCCCCTATGATAAAACCAAGATTTGGGCTCTTGGTCATCTTGTATTCTGCATCCTTGTACTTCTTCCAAGCACGATTGAGCATAATATAGGCAAAGAAAACCCAGAGATACCGCATTGGCATCACAACAGAGTTCAGATTGGTCATCCATTTTACCAAGCCATCGATTTCTTGAATCCCAAAGAGGGGAACAATGATGAGGAGACTAACCAAAATCCCTGTCAAGAGGTAACCATTAGTCAAGACACCTTTCTTGCTGCGTTTGCGAAGCCAAGAAGGAATATATTCTTCGTCCGCATTATGGAGCAAGATTTGAAGAGGAGCATCAATCGAAAAGGCCAGGGCTGCGATTTGTCCAATCATATCTGTAAGAGCATAAATAATCACCAAGACATTCCCAACTCCCCAGTGTTTCCCAAGAATTTGGAATGCTTGGAAGGCTCCATTTCGCATCAAATCTTCTGGAATATGTCCACTGTCAAAGAGCATCCCCATAGCTAAGGAACCAAGGATGGCAGAAAGTCCAACCATGATCGCCATGACAATCATTCCTTTCGGAAATTCACGCGCAGGATTACGGGTTTGATTGACGTAAGGCGAGATCTTCTCAGCCCCACCTACCGCAAAGACTAAGAGAGAAATGGTCGTGAAATATGAAAAGTCAAAATTTGGAATATAGGTGCTCACCTGATCCATATGTTGGGTTGCAAACTTCATACCTGGATTGATGAAAGGAACTCCAACTGCCAAAAGGACAAAGAGGAAGGACATGATCAGCATGGCACTACCAGCTAAGCCACCAATGACTTTCAAGGTCGTCAAACCTTTGGTAGAGAGATAGAGAAAAATTCCAAAAATGATCAAGCAAAGGATAACCACCCATTGGATACTTAAGCCACTCACAAATTTGTCATTCCCTTGGAGAACCCAACCGAGAGAGATCAAAATCCGTTGAGGCTTTTGAGCTAAATAGGGAATGTGTACAACCCAGTAGGTCCAGGCCGCGAAATAGGCAAGGCGCTTTGTAGAGGTCTTTTCAACCCACTCGCTGACACCACCCCCACTTTCTTTAAAGGTTGAACCCAGTTGACCAACAATCAAAGCATAGGGGATGAAATAGATGGCCAAAATCAAGATCCAAGAAACAATAACAGAAATGCCTTGGGTCGAATAGTTATTCACGACATTTCCCAATCCCCACACCATATTAAAAGCAATGAGTGAGACCATGAGCCAATTTAATTGGTTGTGATCTTTCTTCATAATAGATCTCCTTATTTTTTGATAGATCTAGTATAACATTTTACTTTAAATTTGTAAGCGTTTTCTGCAATTTTTGTTAAAACTTTTTGATACAAAAAAAGCTACCCGAAGGCAGCTTTTCATTTCAATTAAAGTGAGTTAACATCCACTTTGATACCAGGACCTTGAGTTGTAGTCAAAGTCAAGCTAGTTACGTAAGTACCTTTAGCTGTAGCTGGTTTTGCTTTTTGGATTGTGTCGTTGAAAGCTTTAAAGTTTTCAACCAATTTAGTATCATCGAATGAAACTTTACCGATGATCGCTTGAACGATACCTGCTTTATCAGCACGGTAAGTGATTTTACCACCTTTAGACTCTTCAACTGCTTTCGCAACATCCATTGTTACTGTACCAGTTTTAGGGTTTGGCATCAAGTTACGTGGTCCAAGGACACGTCCAAGACGTCCAACAAGAGCCATCATGTCAGGTGTAGCGATAACAACGTCGAAGTCCAACCAACCATCGTTGATTTTCGCAACAAGGTCATCTTCACCTACGAAGTCTGCACCAGCAGCTTTTGCTTCTTCAGCTTTTGCACCACGTGCAAATACAAGTACGCGAGCTGTTTTACCAGTTCCGTTTGGCAATACCATTGCACCACGGATTTGTTGGTCAGCTTTTTTCACGTCGATGTTCAAGTTGTAAGCAACTTCTACAGTTGCGTCAAATTTTGCAAAGTTAGTTTCTTTTGCAAGAGCTACAGCTTCTTCTACGCTGTAGACTTTTGTGCTGTCGATTTTTTCAAGAGCAGCACGAAGTTGTTTGCTTTTTTTAGCCATTTTATCTTTCTCCTTGTAATGTGGTCATATCGATTTTCATCTCCCACGTCACTCGTCATTTGATCAAGTGTATTGCGGGCAAATAGGATTGTTACAATTAGTCAGTAACAGTGAATCCCATAGAACGAGCAGTACCTTCGATCATACGCATTGCAGACTCAATGTTTGCAGCGTTCAAATCTGGCATCTTAGTTTCAGCGATTTGTTGTACTTGTGCACGAGTTACAGTTGCAACTTTCGTTTTGTTCGGTGTACCTGAACCTTTTTCAACACCTGCAGCTTTTTTCAAAAGAACAGCAGCTGGTGGTGTTTTTGTAACGAAATCGAATGATTTGTCTTCATAAACAGTGATAACAACTGGGATGATCATACCAGCTTGATCAGCTGTACGAGCGTTAAACTCTTTAGTGAATCCCATGATGTTGATACCTGCTTGACCAAGCGCTGGACCAACCGGTGGAGCTGGAGTAGCTTTACCAGCAGGGATTTGCAATTTTACAAGTTTTTCGACTTTTTTAGCCATTTCTTAAATCCTCCTTTGTGGTTTTGGCGGTAATTACAGATTTTTACCTCCCACAAGTATGCTTTGTGCATACCTTTCTATTATACACGATTTCTCTTTTTTTGCAAGAAAAAATTAAAATATAGTAAACTTTTTTTTCGTTTTATGATAGAATGAAGCTATGTTAATCAAAGTTGCTTCTGTATTATTTATTTTTTTAACGCTGATTCTGAGCGGCATCATTGTTCACCTCTTTAAACTCCAAAAAAGAGGATGGCGATCCACCGATATTGCCTTTCCTTTATTTGCATTGGAGTACTACCTGATCTCAGACAGTGCCTTTTACCACAGCCTCTTACCACTGCTAGCCTTGAGCCTTTCGCTTTTGGCCTTGGGGCTAACGATTTATTTCTTAAAAAAGAAAAAGAGTTTTTATTATCCGAAATTTATCAAATACTTCTGGCGCGCTGGATTTCTGGTTACCTTCTTCCTCTATCTGATCCTAACCGCTAGTTTGTTTATCTAATACTGAAAAAGATACCATCTTGCTTCATTTCAAGGTGGTATTTTTTTGACAAACTACGACGATTTGAATAAACTAGGAAGTCTTTACCATTGTTAATGATTCATTTTTATAATTTTATGATCGACAATCTGATAAATAGAATCGTAATCTTCTTTCTGGTATTTATGAGCGATTTCTATTAAGGTACACTTTTGTTGAGCCAATATTTTTCGAATCTCTCTTGCATTTGTTTCATCTAATGCTGCTGTCACCTCATCGGCTAATAAAATCGGTTTTGGTCGGAGAATACACCGTGCAATTTCTAGTTTCATCATTTGTCCTCCAGATAAATTCTGTGGATCTACTTGATACTCTAAATCTCCAGCCAATTCGTCCCAAAGATGAACAGATTCTAAAGCTTTTTGAAGTTGGTCATCTGAGAACTCCTGAAATAGAGTCAAATTTTCTCTTACAGTCCCCTTAAATAGATAAGGTTTTTGATGAATGAGATTGACCCTGTCGTAAGAAGGATAGCAAGATTTTCCTTTTCTATTTATCAATTCAATACTTCCACTATATTCCTTATCTTCTCCACATAATAAGTGAAACAGGGAAGTTTTACCACTTCCACTGGCACCCGTGAGAAGTACTTTCTGACAAGCATCAATTGTCAGGTTTGTATTTCTAAAGATCAAATGGTCTCCAAATGTCTTTGTTAAATCATCGATCTGAATACTTAGCTTTTCTGTCAAAGGTTCTAAAATAGTTGTCGTCTCATTCACTTCAGGCATTTCCAAAATCGACACAACTTTCTTTTTGACAACCGTTGAGCCTTGCAAATTAGATGTCATTTCTAATAATTGTTGCAAAGGGGAGATTAAATTCATAGAAGCCGTCATCATGGCGATGAGTGTTGTCAAAGACAGGGCCGTAGAAGGAAGAAGCAATAAACCCGTTAACAAGGGGGCAATAAGTCCTATTCCTTTTAAGGGACCTGTCCAAAACATGACTAAATTGTGAGTCGTATAGTAGGTATATTGTTGATGCTCCGTTTCACTAATTTCTTTCAGAACATGTTGAGAAAATTCAGTTCCCGCTTGATTGCTTTGGATGGTTTGAATTCCTTTGCTAAAATCGGTGATACTTGATAAACTTTTCTTTCTTGCCTTACTTAGCTCTTCCCCACGTTTTTGTAGGAGTTTGTTAAATACAAACTGAGGAATGATCATCAAGAAACCACCTATTGTAAAGAGACAACCAATAAAAAAGTTCTGCATGATGAGATAGACTATAGATGCTAGAATGGATAAGCCAAATACTGGATAAATGAGCATAGGAGTCAAAAATTCTTGCCAAAACATCGGAATATCCTGTGTTAAAAATGAGTTTAACTCTGCCTCTGTATACTCTAATTTTTTTAGATGAAAGTAGGTTAACGTTCTCTCCGAGATCAATATATTAAATTCTTTGATGATCGATCTAACAAGAAGATTATCGACATACATACATGCATAGATCAATACAAATAGAGCAATTCCTCCTATACCAAAGACAAGTAAAGCGCCCTTATCTCGCGGATTAATCTCACCTGCAAACTGAATAATAAGCGATAACAAAAGCCCTTGAAGTGAGTACAAGACAGCAAATAGCACATATAACATCAATTTCCATTTAGATAAACTTTTTATAATGATTTGCATCTTATTTTTCTCCTTTCCCTTTTTATAGATATAGTATATAATATAAAAAAATAGTATATAAAAAATTACGGAAATCCGAACAAATGGACATTAGAGAAAAATTTAAATTGATTCGAAAACAAAGAAAAATCTCCTTAAGAGAACTTGGGAATATCGCTGGTTCTGCTTCGAGTATTTCTGATTTTGAAAACGGGAAAACCAATCTATCCAATGATATATTGCTTCAATTATTGGGGTACATGATTGTGGAGATTAATGAGATCTTTGATTGGAGTGATTTCCATAGTGCTGAGTTTTTAACCTTGAAAAAAAGAATGGATGAGGCAATGGAAAACTCGGATTGGCCATCACTTCTTCAAATAAAAAATGATTTGCAAGAATTAGCGATCTCAAAGCATCAATACATTTACCACATCCTCTCCCTCGTTTTAGAGATTATCATTGCAGAAAAACAGCACAAAACCGTTTCACAGCAGGCAATAAATGAACTGACGGATTACTTTTTTTCATTAGATTATTGGACCAATCTTGACATTGGGTTAATGGGAAGTGTGGTCTCCTATTTCACAACTGAGGCTATTGTTCTCTTTACGGATACAATTTTGGAAAATACACCGGACAAACTTAAGAACAATCTAGATCGAATCAAAATCGATACGATTTTAAATTTAGTATCTGTCTTAATCAGTAGAAAAGAAAAAAGTGCTAGCAAACAACTGCTAACACTTCTATTTGCAAAACAATTCCCTAACTATTTTGCATTTCAAAAATTATACTTACTAGAATTAAAGGCCATCTATCAAAGTATTTGGGAAGATCCAAAGCAAGGGAGATCTCTCCATGATGATGTTATCCATTCGGTTTCATTGTTACTTTCAAAAGCCGAAGCACAAGAATGGGATGCTTATTTTCTAGAACTAACTAAACCGTAAAAATATCGTCTTCCAATCGAAACTATTTTATCTGTTTTGCTCTTTTCTTTTATTTCTTCCGATGAAAGAACCAGCCCACTAACTTCTTGAAGACTTGGATCAAGATGAGAGCAAGAACGGCCATGATGGCGCCGATAACCAGCGTTTGGATCCTCAAGGAGCCCATGTTAAAGAATTTCCCTAGGATACTACTTGAAACCAGGAAGGCTAGGATATTTCCTAGAAGAACCAGTCTCTTGTAGTGATTGATAGGCTGGGATTCTTGGTAGATAATGGTAAAGCCGACGAAGGCCATCAAGCAGATGGCTGCACTTGAGAGCTCTTCCGATGTCATACCAAATGCTGAAGAGAGCAATACCAGACTGAAGATCAGTATAAAATCCGTCAAGGCAGCAGGTAGCGCATTTTTAAAGACCGTTTCGATAAAGCGCCCTTTGATGCGCTCGCTATTGGGCTCAAGCGCTAGGAAGAATCCTGGAATCCCAATCGTAAAACCACTGATCAAGGACATCTGCGACGGCATGATGGGATAAGTAAAGGCTAAAAGCGTCACTGAGATAGCCAACAAAATGGAAAAGATATTCTTGATCAAAAAGAGACTGGCTGATCGTTGAATATTATTGACCACCCGCCGCCCTTCTGCCACGATGGACGGCATCTTCCCAAAGTCAGAATCCAGTAAGACCACTTGCGCCATCTTTTTAGTCGCATCATTTCCAGATTCCATCGCAATACTACAATCCGCTGTTTTGAGAGCCAGAATATCGTTGACGCCATCTCCAGTCATGGCGACTTTATGCCCCTTTGCCTGCAAGCCTTCTACAAGGCTTTTCTTTTGCTCTGGTGTCACCCGTCCAAAGACCGTATATTGGCTCGCCGCTTGGTGCAAATCTTCTTCCGTCAGTAAGGTTCTGGTATCGATTAGATCCTCTGCTCCTTCAATGCCTGCTTTTTGTGCAATAGCTGAGACCGTTGCTGGGTTGTCTCCTGAAATGACCTTAATGGTCACTCCTTGTTCTTTAAAGTAGGCGAAGGTTTCTTTGGCATTTTTTCTCAAAGGATTGGAGAGAATGATCCAGGCCACCAAGTCTACAGGAGCCTCTAAAGTCTCTCCCAGGTGTTCTCCCTTATATTTCCCAAAGGCCAAGACCCGATTGCCTGCCTGAGTAGCAGGAGCTATCTCTTGTTCAAGCTCAGAGAAGCCCTCTCGTAAAACAAATTCTGGTGCCCCTAATACATAGATCCCAGATTCAAAGACAATGGCCCCATATTTTTTCTTGGACGTAAAGGGCTGAATGTCGAGAGCCTTCCATGGCTGGCTTACTGGTGTCTTGTGAAATTTTCGGATGGCATCCATGGTATCGTTTTGATCCATACTAGCCTCTACATACTGAGCTAGAGCTTCCAAGTCTTGAGCGTCTTTAACTGGACGAATCTCTGTTACTTCCATACCCGGCTCTGTAATGGTCCCTGTCTTATCGACACAAAGAACATCCACGCGCGATAAGGTCTCAATCCCCTTCATGCTATTGAGCAGGACCTTTTCCTTAGCCAATCTGACAGCACCCAGAGCCAGTGCCAAGGTCATCAAGAGATACAAGCCTTCTGGAATCATCCCGATCAAGGCTCCGACTGTTGAAGTCACACTGAGCTTGAGGCTATCACCTAAGCTGATATAGCTGCGAAGAAAAAGGAGCGAACCTAGCGGAATGATAAGGAGACCAATGATCCCCACGATTCGGTTGACCGCATGGACCATATCGGACTCCTCATGAGACTTGACCTGCTTGGCTTCCAGGCTCAATTGGTTGATGTAGGACTCGTTCCCAACTTTTTCCAGTCTCGCTAAACCTTTACCAGCGATCACAAAACTACCTGACATGAGTGCGTCTTGCGCTCCTTTTTTGACCTCATCAGCTTCACCTGTCAATTGCGATTCATCGACTTTTAGCTCGCCCTCCAGCAAAATCCCATCCGCATAGATCTGGTCTCCAGCTTGAAAGCGAACTAGATCGCCCTCCACCAGCTGGTCGATAGGTAGAGCGACTTCTTTTCCTTCACGAAGAACGATCGCCTCACTCATGTGTAGAAATTGCATCTGACGCAAGATCCGTCTAGAGCGGACTTCCTGCACAATTCCAACTAAGGAGTTGACCACGACGACCGGAACAAACAAGAGATTGTTCCAAGACTTCACTGCTACCAGCAAGACCGCTAAGACCAGGAAAATCAGATTAAAGTAGGTAAAGACATTGTCTCGAATGATCTGCCCAATACTTTTTTCTGTCTTAATCGTGACCTTATTTTGCTTGCCCTCTTGGATTTTTTTCGCTACTTCTTCCTGACTGAGTCCTTCTAATCTATCCATTGCTTTCCTCACTCATGTATTTCCAAGGGCAATCCTTCTGGATCGAAGAAAAATGCCATCTTCTTGCCATCAAAATCATCATAGCGAAGGCCTGTATTCTCAATACCTAGCTGATCCAATCTAGCTAGATACGTTTCTACATCGTCCACTTTAAAGGCCAGATGACGCAGTCCCGCATGCTCGGGCAGGGGAAGCTTAGGCCGTTCTGGGGCCGTCGGTTTGATAAAGAGTTCTAAAGTCAGCTCCCCCTGGCGGAGATTGATCAAGATATCTCCCCGTTCGGGACGGTCATACTCACTGACAATCGCAAAGCCCAACTGGTCCACATAAAAATGCAACATAGCGTCGCGATCCCGTCCAATGATGGCAATATGATGAATCGTGTCTAACTTCATCTGGTCCTACTTTCTATTTTCTATAAAAAGAAAAGGGAGTGGGGCATATGCCCTTTTTCCCTATCCTTATGATTGTTGCAATACTTTTCGAGGCTTGGTCCCTTCAGCTGGTCCAATCACACCCGCTGCTTCCAACTCTTCCATGAGGCGAGTCGCCCGATTAAAACCAACCGATAAGCGGCGCTGGATCATGGAAGCACTGGCTTTTTGGGTCTCGATGACGAGCGCTTTGGCCTCTTCAAAGAGAGCATCACCCTCGTCCGAGCCACCCATGCCTCCGTCAAAGTCTGACTCCGATACTTCACCTGGATCAAAGGCATCATCATAATCAGCTTCTGCCTGCTCTTTGACAAAGTTGACAATCCGCTCCACATCGTCATCTGAGATAAAGGATCCTTGTAGACGGATCGGATGATTTTCATCAATCGGTTTAAAGAGCATGTCCCCACGACCGAGCAATTTCTCTGCGCCATTTTCATCCAAGATGGTCCGTGAGTCGGTTCCAGATGATACCGCAAAAGCGACACGGGAAGGCACATTGGCCTTGATCAAACCTGAGATAACGTCAACCGATGGCCGTTGGGTCGCAAGGATCATGTGGATCCCGGCCGCACGCGCCTTTTGTCCAAGGCGAATAATAGCATCTTCCACTTCTTTACTTGCTACCATCATCAAGTCTGCTAACTCATCGACAATGACCACGATCAATGGAAGGGGCACTTGCTTCATCTCAGACTGGGCATTGTACTCCGCCACCTTGGCATTAAAGCCAGCAATATTGCGAGCCCCTACTTTCGAGAAGAGCTCATAGCGATTTTCCATCTCATCAACGACCTTCTGCAGGGCTCGACTGGCCTTGCGTGGGTTGGTCACCACAGGAATCAAGAGATGAGGAATATCATTGTAGACAGAAAGCTCCACCATCTTTGGATCGACCATCATAAACTTGACTTCGTCCGGACGAGCCTTCATCAAGATACTCGAAATAATCCCATTGACCGCTACTGACTTACCAGATCCGGTAGACCCCGCGACCAAAAGGTGGGGCATCCGGGCCAAATCAAAGGTCCGAGCCGAGCCATCTACAGCCTTCCCAAGAGGAATCTCAAGGAGTTTAGCCGGATCTGTTTTGGACTGCTCCCACAATTCACGGAAGGAAACGGTCGCTATCTCTGAGTTGGGCACTTCAATCCCGACCAGAGACTTCCCTGGAATCGGTGCTTCAATCCGCACATCCTTGGCAGCTAGGGCCAAGGCCAAATCATCTGCTAGGTTAGAGATGCGGTTGACCCGCACACCAACCGCTGGCTTGACTTCATATTTGGTAACAGAAGGACCGATTTCCGCCCGCTCCACTGTTGCCTTGATGTTAAAGCTTGCAAAGGTTTCTTCCAAAATGCGGATATTCTGGCGGACGATGTTTTTCTCTTTTGATTGATTTTTAGGCTTGTCAGGTGCAAAGAGATCAATGGTTGGAAGTTTGTATTGAAGGAGTTCCTTAGGTGTGAAATCCACTTGAACTTCTTCCCCATCGTCCTCGAATTCTTCAGCTTCCGGAAGCTCTTCGTATGCTTCAGGCTCTTCAGGCCATTCTTCATCTGGCAGGTAGATCTCTGGTGTTGCTGGTGCGACAATTTCGGCTTCTGGGAAGGACTCTGTGAACGGCTCTTCCGCCAGCACCTCTCCCGTTTCAGGGTCTACAGGATGCCCTTCCATTGAAAGGGGAGTTGGAAGAACTGCACTTGCTTCTTCTTGCTCTCTTTCAGCTGCAGCAGCTTCCTCGGCAACTCTCGCTTCCTTTTCAAGGAATTTCTGCTCGCGACGTTCCTTGCGTTTTTCCATAGAAGCGTGGAAGGCTTCCGATCCCTTTTCAAACAAATCATAGATGGAGTAAGGACTCATCAAGAGAATCCCCAATCCAATAAAGAGAAGGCCAATAAAATAAGAGCCAATATTTGAAAAGAGGAAGGAAATCGGAGCATAAAGAAGGGCACCGATCATACCACCACCAGCAAAACTCTCCACTCGCAGATGAATCAAGTCTGCCATGATTCTTGAAAAAGTGACCTTGATTCCATTATTGTCTAAATGAAGGGAGGATACAAAGAAGGCCTGAAACATCAAGAGAGCCCCAGCAAAGAAGCTTAGGAATCCTGAAATAACCCCTTCGTGTTTGTCCAGCCATTTAAAGGCATAGAGGTAGAAAAAGGTCGCTAAAATAGCCAAGTAAGCCAAACTCCCAACAAACAGTCGGATTAAGTTGTAGGCCAAGACCCCTACCGCTCCCAATTTCAAGGCCGCAAAGACTAAAACCAGACTAATCAGAATGGTCACAATCATGCGGTGAATTGCTTTTTTTCTTTCTAATTCTGCTTTGGACAGTCGTCTCGTCGACCGTGTTTTATTTGATTGATTATTGTTTGCCATAACCTTTATTATATCACATTTCCAAGCCAGTTCTCTAGTAAAATCATTTCCAAACATTTGAAACATAAAGCACAAAACAGCACCGAGTAGGCGCTGTTTTTATAAGTTTTCTTAAGCTAAACCTTTGTTAAAATATCGTATTTTTCTTTGTATTGTTCGTAGTACAAAAATAGGTAGTAACCCCCTACTATTTCTAAAAAGAAGACATAAAGAGCGACAGCCATAATAGCGGGACAGAATGGCATTAAGATGGCATCAATGCTCCCTCTTACATTTGTATGATTTGAACGATCAAACAATACCAAACTTGCTGTAACTCCACTTCCGCCCCAGATTAATAATTGATCTGTCATTTTTTCTGTTGATAGGGCAGCCAAGGAAGCATAGGGTTTTCTTTCTTCAACTGCAGTCTTTATCTTTTTAGGGACCTTCCTAAAGAGATATATCACAACAACTATCGTTAATCCAGCTGATAAAAAAACCGAGAAGTTTTCTGCAAAAAATCCCAATTAATACAAATCCTAATTCCATAAATAGTAATAGAAGGTACATATAACAATAAGTGATATATTTCAAGATCATTTTTTTCTTTCGATATTTAAACGAATAGAAAATGTAGACCAAATAAAATAAAAGTAGAACAAACAAAAGAGGTAAATTTAACCATTGATAGGCAACATCCCCATCCCCATCTCCATCTAATCTTATTCCCTTAAAGACTGCTGGAAGAAGGATATAAAGTAGATAGACTATTGCAGAAAATAAAGGCATTCCAATAAATCTTTTCCAATTTCCCTTATCGTTAAAGCGATTAATAATGGTCTCATTTACGAAAGATTGACTTTCTTCAAATGAGTAAGTAAAAAGTTTCATATATTCCCCTTTTTAGATTCAATCTGTCACTTACTAGTCCTGACTATCACTCGTAGACACTTCAATATCAGGCACATCGATTACATTATGGACTTGGATATTATCTTGTTGATCCTTCAGATTTGTCTGCTGGACTTGTGGTTTGAATGACGAAGCAAATCCTACTCCAATTACCAACAAACTCGCTCCAAGGACGCAAAGTCTTTTGACATGCCAAGCTATCGGTAAGGGAATTTTCGCTCGAATCCCTGATTTCTTGACCCAATCCGGGTGGTCTCGCATGACACGATTTGCTGCCATCAGAGGCATCAGGTAGCCAAAGAGCGCAATGACCGTTGTCAACCCAATCACCCGAAAACGATTCTGATTGGACGGAGAAACATGGTTCACTTCCATCAAGACCATTCCCGTAATCACTAAAGTAATGACCAGTAATAAGCCCAAAGATCTCCATAGACCTTCCCTACGGTAGCATTTCAATTCATCAAACGGCATCTCGTTAAAATTCTTATCCATTTTTTAATAACTCCTTGTGTTTCTTTAAGTACTTTTTCCCATACCACTCTTCCAGTGATTTTCCTTCGAACTCGCGGTATTCTTCTGAATATTTGTTTCGGTAGTAGCCGTAAAGTGAATATGGTAACAGCATCACTACTATCATACCCAAAGTGATAAGATTTCCAAAAAATATCATTCCTATAAATGAGATGGTTCCTAAAAAATCAGCTTTCACTTCCCCAACTTGGGGGAAAAGAAATTTTAAAGCTAACCAACCTACTATAATTATCCCACCTAGTCCAGTAATGACTTCTATAAACTTTTTCTGTCTAGCAGTTACACTAGGATCCTGCACTCCATAAAGACGAGTTTTTAGCGATTTCATTCTAGATTGGATAATCATAAACAATATGATTCCGGTAAGAACATAGAATAAAACCAACCCCAAAATCGTAAGGTATCTACCTATGATGGTGATAAAAAACAAATTCAGAGCAAGCACCATCCAAATCAGATACAGATTCGAATTCAAGATACTAGTATAAGGAATCTTTGCATCATATTTTCTACGCAGATTTTTTCTGCAAGCAAGAAACCACAAAAACCAGCACAAGAAAAACAGCCAAAGTGGATAGAAATTGATCCCCCAGGTTTCAAATGGTGTATCAGGATCAGGATGGTGAATTTCCGACTCCATTAATGCAGAAAATCCAAACATGAACAGCATCCCCATAAATGAAAAAAGTTTCCTCGCAATACTAAATGGCTTTGTGTAGATTTTGCGACTATTTGTGTCCTTGACCATATAATCGATAAAGCCATCATGACGCAAACGACGGCTTTCATAAAAATTGGCTTTAAAGATTGATTTCTTCATTCTTACCTTCCAATAACTCCTTATATTTTTTCAGGCTCTTTCAATTAATCTCTATTTCGATTAGAGGATTTACAGATGACTGCCCTCATCCTCCAAGTATTGTTTAGCCTTTCGAACGATATAGAGTGACTCATCTTCTGAAATCAACTTACGAAAAAGCTCTTTCGCTCTATCCTTATCACCTTTAAGAGTAGCATTCAAGGCTTGGTAGTAGATAATTTCCAACTGTTGATACTTGAAGTCATTGCTTAAGTCTTCGAAATAGTCATTGCTTTGATGCGCAATGGTTAAATCATAAAGAGCGAGACAGACTTTTTTTGTTTTCTCAGCTGGTGTAGGGTCTGTGATAGTCAATTCATTCAACCGATCCTCCAGCTCTTCCCTAGACAAATCAGTATCTGTCAGCACGATCGAGCGAATAAGATAACTCTCAAAAAAATTCTTATATTTCTGCGGATAATCCGTCTGACTAAGTGCTTCCCTAGATTCTTTTATGACAGTATCAAAATCTCCCATCATAAAAGAATAGGCAACCGATGTCAGCTTAATATCTATCTGTGAAATAGCTTTTTCACATTCTTGTTCAACTGAAGGTATTGCTGCCAAAAAGCTAAATCTAAGTCTACATGGAGCAAGGTGTTGCACTTGTTGGTGTAGCTTTTCTTGAGCAATTGGATGAATAAAATCAAGCATGCAATAACCAATAAAACGCCAGCAGTCTGAAGAAGAGTATCCCTGACCACTAATCCAATGCAAAAGATCAGAAGCATTGCTAACAAGCCTGCAGATCTAATATAGAGTCTATAGTTTTTGCGTAGAGTTTTATAATCCAATTTGTAGCCTCCTATTCATGATACGGTTTTTGAGGGAATTCGTTCATTTCCCAACAAATTAACATATCTCCCATCATACCGAATTTTCCATCTCTGCGCAACTTCCTTCTTAACTAGTAATTTTGTCCAAAAAGAAAACACCCGCGTGGGTGTTAGCATTGATAGACTGAACCGCAATATCATGGTTTAAGTTCTACTTTTCTACCACGATCTATTCTGAAGAAGTCATCAGACTATTTCCCACTATACCGACGATCACAATGAAAACCCCTAAAAATCCTAGTGGGGTTGGGATCTGATCTCCCAGAAAGAGACAGCCTCCAAATAGGGTGAAGAGGACCTCGCCGGCCTGGGTAGCTTCAACAACGGCTAACTGCTGATGGTTGTGTTTCACCAAGTTGGTTGCTTCAAAGAAGAGCATGGTCGCGATGACTCCTGAAAATACAGCTACGATCAAGGATTGGAGCATTTGCTCACCTGATGGCAAGCCTGCATCAAGTCCTGCAAAGACGGATAAGAGCAACCAAAAAGGAACACTCATTAAGGTCATCCCAAAGACCCGTTGGGTCGTTGATAATTGTTCTTCTTTACAATGAACCAGCATCTTGCGATTTCCCAATGGATAGGAAAAAGCTGCGATCAAAATTAAGATACTTGCTCTCACCACACCTTCTCCGAGCCCTCGTCCAAAATATGGAATTTGAATCAATACGATTCCTAACAAAATCAGCAAAGTCATTCCTAACTGTTTTCTTGGAATCTTTTGGCCAAAAAGTGGGGTCAGAAGGAGACCTGCTAAAATCGTAATCTGCCAGGTCGCAGCCACAAACCATGATTCTCCATAGATAGAAGCCATCGATAAGGGCGCATAAAAGAGACCAAAGCCGACCGTACTCCAGAGCAACCAAGTCCACGGGGCTCGTGCAATTGCTGACAAGACCCCCTTCAACTCGCCTTTCTGCCAGACTAAAACAGCCATCATGGGCAAACTAAAAAGGTAGCGCAAACTAGCACTCCACATCCAGGAACCACCTGCCAGGTTCATGCTTCGATTAAAAATAAAGGTAAATGCAAAAAAGAGAGCACCTAGGATACCAAACCAAAGGGCTCTCGCAAAATGTGATGATTTCATTTTTTGATGATCGTTCTCCTGTAGTCATCCTATTATACAGGAATTCGGAATTACTTTCATCTATTTTCTGCAAATTCTCATAATAGTGTTTTCGCCTTAAATTTTATCCAGATTTGAAAGTATCGTAAAATTAAGGTACAATAGAGAGAGACAACTATGTTGGAAAGGAAGAATATGAAAAAATTAATCGCACTACTATTATTTTCCGGCTTGGCTTTGACAGCTTGTTCGACCAATCAGAAAGACGCTAGCTCTTCAAGTTCAAGCAAAGAAAAGACAGAGCAGACAGCAACTTCTAGCTCTAGAGAAAAAGATCAAAAGAAAATTGAAGAAGAACAAAAGAAATTAGAACAACTGCGCAAAGATTTTAACGATGCCATGACCAATGAAAATGCAGTTTTTCCACAGCTCTCAAATGAAGTGGCTGAAGACGAAGCAGAAGTTAAAGTCACGACAACTGAAGGCGACATCACTGTCAAGCTCTTCCCTAAATATGCGCCCCTTGCAGTTGAAAACTTCTTGACCCACGCAAAAGAAGGCTACTACAATGGCTTACTTTTCCACCGTGTTATTAACAACTTTATGATCCAAACTGGGGATCCTAAAGGAGACGGTACGGGTGGCGAATCTATCTGGAAGGGCAAAGACAAATCCAAAGATTCAGGTACTGGTTTTGAGAATGAGTATTCTCCATACCTTTACAACCTTCGTGGAGCCCTTGCCATGGCCAATTCTGGTCCAAATACCAATGGTAGTCAATTCTATATCAACCAAAATAAGGATGATATTTCAAGTAAACTCCCAACTGATCGCTTCCCAGCTAAGATCATCGATGCTTATAAAAATGGTGGAAATCCAACCCTTGATGGGGGCAACTACACTGTCTTTGGACAAGTAATCGATGGCATGGATGTAGTCGATAAAATTGCGTCTGCCGAAACTGATGATAAGGACAAACCAAAAGCAGACATCAAGATTGAAAAAATCGAGATCTTAAAAGACTATAATTTCAAAAAATAATGAAAAGAGAACCAAACGGTTCTCTTTTTAAGATATTGATAAACATTTTACATAAAATTAGCTAATAGATTCATTGGTAAAAAAATGAATTCTAATTATTTAAGTCATTCATCTACTGAAACTTTCCGCCGTGAGAAAAGTGCCTGAAACAGATTTGTTTCAGGCACACGGAATTATTGAGACCTTAGGCTCAATAATTAGTCATGGAACTTCCTGGATTGCTGAAATCATCCACTGGATAATTTCACCTAACGTCCGTACTCACCTAAGGAAAGTTTCTAAGAAGAATCTTAAAAGAGAACCATGCGGTTCTCTTTTTGTCTTTAAGTCAATTCATTAAAGTCCCAGATTTGGTCCATCCATCCTTCATAGAAGTCTGGCTCGTGGCAAACCATGAGGATCGATCCCTTGTACTCTTTCAGAGCCCGTTTCAATTCTTCTTTGGCATCCACATCCAAGTGGTTGGTCGGCTCGTCTAGTACCAAGACATTATTTTCACGATTCATCAAGAGACAGAAGCGTACCTTGGCTTGCTCTCCACCGGATAACACTTGGATTTGGCTCTCGATATGTTTGGTGGTCAAGCCACAGCGGGCAAGGGCGGCACGAACTTCTGCTTGGTTGAGAGATGGAAAGGCATTCCAGACTGCTTCAAGCGGTGTCTGGCGATTGCCCCCTTCGACCTCTTGCTCGAAATAGCCAAGCTCTAGGTAATCTCCCCGCTCGACTTCACCAGCGATTGGTGGGATGATTCCCAGCAAGCTCTTCAAGAGAGTGGTTTTTCCGATCCCGTTAGCCCCGATGATGGCAACCTTTTGATTGCGTTCAAACGTTAGGTTCAAAGGCTTGGTCAAAGGACGGTCATACCCAATCTGGAGATCCTTGGCCTGGAAGATAAAGCGACCAGGAGTCCGGGCATTTTTAAATTCAAAGGATGGCTTTGGTTTCTCACTTTGTAACTCAATGAGTTCCATCTTGTCCAACTTCTTCTGACGAGACATGGCCATATTCCGTGTAGCCACACGCGCCTTATTGCGGGCTACGAAATCTTTCAAATCAGCAATCTCCTTTTGCTGACGCTCATAAGCCGCTTCCAATTGCGATTTCTTCATTTCATAGACTTCAAGGAATTGGTAGTAGTCTCCTGAATAGCGGGTTAACTGCTGATTTTCCACATGGTAGACGATGTTGATCACATCATTCAAGAATGGAATATCGTGGGAAATGAGGACAAAGGCATTTTCATAATTCTGCAAATAGCGTTTAAGCCAATCGATGTGCTCTGCATCCAAGTAGTTGGTTGGCTCGTCTAGTAGCAAGATATCTGGTTTTTCTAGCAAGAGTTTGGCCAAGAGGACCTTGGTCCGTTGCCCACCTGACAAGGAGGTCACATCCGTGTCCATGCCAAAGTCCATGACCCCAAGAGCACGCGCCACTTCATCAATCTTGGCATCCAAGGTATAAAAATCACGACTTTCTAGACGCTCTTGGAGTTCTCCTACTTCTTCCATCAAAGCATCGACATCGGCTCCCTCTTCCGCCATGGCCATATAGAGGTCATTGATGCGAGCTTCAGCTGTGAACAACTCATCAAAAGCGGTCCGTAAGACATCGCGAACCGTTTGTCCTTCTTCTAAGACCGAATGCTGATCCAGGTAACCTGCCGTCACATACTTAGACCACTCAACCTTCCCTTCGTCGGGTTGCATCTTGCCGGTCACGATGCTCATGAAGGTGGATTTCCCTTCACCATTGGCTCCAACCAAACCGATATGCTCTCCCTTTAACAAGCGGAAAGACACATCCTCAAAAATAGCCCGGTCTCCAAAGCCGTGGCTTAAATTTTTCACCTCTAAAATACTCATGATTGACTCTCTTTCATTGATTTCACTCGTATGATTATATCATCTTCACAGCAAAAATTAAAGGGACTTCAACTTCCTTTAGAAATTTAAAAAAATATTTTTTAAGTAAAATATGTTAAGCGATTTTGTAAAGAAATCAACATAAGATCTAACTTTTAAATTTGATTAAGAATATACCGAAATTTTCTGCCGTGAAAAAAATCAGAGTTTTTGCGGGTAGACGAGGATGGGGTTAAGATCTTCAAATCTATGCCCTGTCCATTTTTAGGAGGTGACAATCTCTGATCTATCTATGATATCCGTTCCAAATCCTGTCATGAGTTCTCACATACAGATCGTTAAAAAATCTATCAAATTAATAATCTGATGATCAAAAACACTTTAACCTGTCCAGCAGCCTATCTCTTTGTTGAGAAATTAAAAGAAAATATTGAATAAAAGAGCCTTAATTCGTTTTTTCTATATTTTATGATAGATTATTTGTGGATTTTACGCGTTTTTTAAATAAAAAACGAATAATTTCTTAATTTATTAGGAAATCGCTTGCAAACTAAGCGCTTATATAGTACAATGTATGTGAAAATAATATCAATGACTAGGATTTTGCTTATGCATGAGCCCTTTCATATTAAGGAGAAAAAGTGTATGAAAAAACTCACTAAATTTGGCATCATTACAATGTCTGTCTTTGTTCTAAATTTGGTTTCACAGTCAGTAGTTCAAGCTGATGAAACTAATAGCGAACCAGCAAATGTTTCAGTGACATCAGGTATTACTAATTCAACTGATGCTGAGAACACTTCTTCAGTAGACAATAAGGTTGCACCAGACCCTACTAGTGACACCTCACTAAAATCAGACGAAGAGGGTGCCAATGCTTCCTCACCAAAAACTGAAGAAATCTCAACTAATAGCGAAGCTACAACTGGCGGGAAAGAAGATTCAACTGGTAGCAATATCATTGATGAGGGTGGTTACGTCAATGTTGAAGGACTTCCAGCACATTTTAGTGAAGATGGTAAAAGTGTAGTCTATAATTACACTGTAGCCTTCAAAGGAATGCACTCAAGTGATCGCGGACAAACAGTCCGTGATATTCGTATTCGTATTCCTAAAATTGCAGGTGCGAAGGCCGATTTCACTTTGATTGGAACACGTGATGCTAATGGAAATCCTGTAGATGTCAATGTTCCAATGAAAGAGCGTTCGCATAATTATAATGAATATGTTGAGTCGTCTTCTCATGGAGAAGATGCTATTATTCCAACTGCTGAGGAACTAGCGGCTGGTAAGAAACCAACTATTGTAAATATGGAAGATCATGATTTCGATTATGGAACTGTTAATATATATGCTGTCAGTTCAAAAACATTGAGATCAACTGCTCTTCGGGTATCTGTAACCGTACCGTTGGAGGAAGCTAAGAAGATCAAGTACTTACCAATCGACGCGAGATTTGCTTGGAAATGTTCTCAAGAAGGTGGGATTGGTTCATATGAAGAAGGTTGTCAAAGTCTAGATGAGTATCATCAAATTCAAGCATATTATGTAGACAGCAATGGAGAAGCCAGTAATTTGGCCCTAGGTAATCCAAGCTTAGTAGATGATACTTATGTTCAGAATGACCATCTAATTAGGTCAGTTTCAAATCCAGCTACTCATATCACACCAAATAACGGTGACTGGAAAATTATTCCTCATGATGTTCATATTAATCCTGAGACCTTCTTTAATTATGTTAAAATTTTTAGTTTGAAATACAATCGTGCTGTTAAATACTATGCTTCAGAATTTGAAGATATGGCTGACCAGGATGTTTCTACGCTTCACTATGGAGATGTAGTGGTGGATTATGTTATTAAGGGAACAAATCAATCTATTAAGGAAACTTACAAAGACACACCATTAACTTCTATTTATGGATCTGATGGAAATCTTGTGACCTATAATGCTGCTGAAAACGCAGATGAGCGTCCGTCTTCTATCACTGTAGGTGGTCAAAAATATAATCTAGTTGGTGTTTCTTCAACATCTGCACCAGAAACAGGTCAGTTAAAAGAAGGTACAACTCATGTTATCTATGAGTATGAGAAAGAAGTAGATCCAAAACCAACTCCAGATCCAAAACCAACTCCAGATCCAAAACCAACTCCGGAGCCAAAACCAACACCAGATCCAGAGCCAGCTCCAAATCCTGTTCAACCAGAAAACGTTCAATCTACTGAGCAAAAATCAGCTCCAAAAAAAGCTCAGTTGCCAAATACAGGAACTTCTGATTCGCCATTAGCTATGGATCTTCTTGCTATTTTAGCTGGAATCTTTGGTATTTCACTTTTCAAAAAAAGTAAAAAATCAGAGAACTAAGTAGATAGTTTTACAAAAGAGTCCGGGACAATAATCTCTTGGCCCCCCAAAAAAGCAACTGATTGTACTGCACCCCAAAAGTTAGACAGAAAAAATCAAACTTTGGCACTGCACCCATAAAACGAGACACAAGAAAACACTCCTGTTGAAATCTGGTAAACTAGAAACAGGAGTGTTTTGTTATGGTCAAAGAAGCATATTCGGTAGAAACTAAGCTAGCCTGTATCGAAATGAAGAAGGCAGGTAAATCAAATAAGGTTATCATGGATACCCTCGGTATCAAAAATGCTACTCAGGTGAAAACCTGGTGGCGTTGGTATCAGAATGATGAATTGTACTGTTTCCACCAACCTGTGGGGAAACAATATACTTATGGTAAAGGGATGAAACAATTATCTGAAGTAGAACAGTTACGTTTGCAGGTAGAATTACTAAAAAAGTATCAGAGCTTGGTAAGAAAATCGACAAAGTAAGTCTTATCAAGCTAGTGGAAGAGTATAAGAAAACGTGCCCTGTATCTATTATTTTAGAGTGTTTCGGCGTCAAACGCTCCACCTTTTATCGCTGGAAACAGGAGTGTAAGAATTCTCAGAAAAGAGACGAAATAGCAGATAAAATCGAACAACTCTGTATGGCAAATCGCTTTATTTACGGCTATCGAACCATCACTCGCTTACTAAAGAAAGTTTATAACCTCGCCGTTAATCGCAAGAAGGTCTATCATATCATGAGGGAAAAGGGCTACCTTTGCCGTGTCCGTCCCAAGAAGGGACCTAAATTAGGGAAGCCTTACCATGTAACAGACAATAAGCTGGATCGTGATTTTCAGGCAGACAAGCCGATGGAGAAGCTTGTCACAGATATCACCTACCTCTACTTTGGAAACTGTAAACTTTATCTATCTTCAATCATGGATCTCTATAATCGTGAAATAGTAGCTTATAGCATCTCCGAGTGTCAAGATACGGACTTTGTGCTCGACACACTTCATCAACTTGAGCTACCTCAAGGAGCACTTTTACACAGCGACCAGGGATCTGTCTACACCTCAAAAGCCTACTATCAAGCTTGTACAGAAAAAGGCATCACCCGCTCTATGTCCCGAAAAGGAACACCAGCAGATAATGCACGTATCGAATAGTTCCATTCTGTTCTCAAGTCTGAAACCTTCTATCTCCATAAGTGGAGAAACCTAACTAAAGATAGTATAATAGATATTGTCAAAAATTACATCATATTTTATAATGAAACTAGAATTCAACAAAAATTAAATGACCAGTCTCCTGTAAATTACAGAAAACTGGTCGCATAAGAGGGGGTCTCTTGTCCCATTATTGGGGTGCAATGCCTCCAACTCCCTTTTCTTTTACAAACCTAAGTCTGCGTATGGTTTCCGGTAGCCCACTTGAATAACTTTTCCGTCTTTGACAAGCAGAGGCCGCTTGATCAGCATACCATCTGAAGCAAGGAGATCCGCCGCTTCTTTCACTGTCAGTTGATCCACCTTATCCTTCAAACCGAGTTCTCGGTATTTCATTCCGCTAGTATTGAAGAAAGACTTGATCGGTAGGCCAGAAGCTGCCATCCATTCTTGCAATTCTTGGCTAGTCGGTGTTTCTGTGACGATGTTTTGGCTTTGAAACTCACATTGGAGACCGTCCAATTCTGATTTAGCCTTTCGACAAGTCGAACATTTTGGGTATTCAATAAAGGTATACATCGGTTTTATTTCTCCTTCCAGATAATTCCTTCATGGTGTAAGAGCCAGCGTTTGCGATCGAGTCCAGACGCATAGCCCGTCAGTTGTCCATCTTTTCCCATCACACGGTGACAAGGGACTAAGATCGTCAAGGGATTGCGTCCGACAGCCTGTCCTACGGCCTGGGCTGAACCACAAGAAAGAACCTGGGCAAGCTGGCCATAGGTCCTGGTCTCACCATATGGGATCTCTCGCAATAACTGCCACACCCGCTCTTGGAAGGCTGTTCCTTGCGGTGCTAGTGGAAAACTGATAGCGATTGGATCTCCCGCAAAATAGTGGTCCAACCACTCCTTCACCTTCTCATGGTAGGGATGGATCTGCTCCAGCGCCCCATAGGGATCAGGCGCCTCCTCTTTCGGATCATAAAAATCAAGCTCTACAAGGCCTTCCTTACTGACAATGATCGAAAGAAGCCCCATAGGGCTTTCATAGAATTGTTTAAGATAGAGAGTCATTGTAGGCCGCTTCTGCTCTTTGGTCCCAGCGGTCCTCTTCTGAGACCACTTGGAATAGACTCGTTTCTGCTTTTCGTTTGATCTTTTGATAAGCCAGACGGACTCCATCAATAGGGACCTTTCCACAATAATGGTAGCCCAATTTTTCAAGCAAATGTTGCATCACCAGATTATCCGGATGGGTATCGCAACGGAAATCCGGCCCTTTTTCCCCTTCGATTAAACCTTGAAGGAAGGTCTGAGCCACCCCTTTGCCAGCAGCTTCTTTGGCTACAGCGACGCGGTGAAAAGTGACATACATATAGTTGTCATGCTCCCACTTGCCATCGTAAATCTCATTATAGGCCGCTTCGTTGCCCTTGTAGACAGCTGCATAGGCGACAACTTCCTGATCTTCAACGGCCACATAGCCACGACTTTCTAGAATATCCTCAAAAATGATCTCTTCATCTGGATAGCCATCCTGCCACTGGTCGACCTGTCTTTGAGCCAGGCTTTCCTTGGCATCTTGGATGATTTCCATAATTCGCTTGATCTCGTTGGGATAAGCCATTCTAATTTCCATCCTGCTTCCAACCTTTCCTAGTCTTGATGGTAACGAGCATAGAGCTCACTCTTTTGCAGGCCGTATTGTTTGGCGACCTGTTTAATTGCTTGATTCTTCTTCATCCCCTCTTGGACCAAGGTATCGATCTCTTGGATCAAGTCGACCTCTTCTAGGTCTAGCTCTTCTTCCTTGGCTCCTTCGACGATCAAGAGACACTCCCCTTTGAGAGGATTTTCTTCAAGAAATGCGACTAACTCAGAAATACTGCCACGAGTATATTCCTCGTAGATCTTGGTTAATTCACGAACCAGGACGACAGGACGATCCCCATAGACAGCCAACATATTCTCTAAGGTTGCCTTTACCCGATGGGGCGACTCATAAAAGATCTGGGTCTCCGGATAGGCCACTTTTTCTTGGAAAAAGGCCTTTTGTTGCCCCTCTTTGCGAGGCAGAAATCCATAAAAAATATGAGGTTGAGGGGCTAGGCCACTGGCAATCAAACCCGTTATACCTGCACTCGGACCAGGCACAGCTACGACAGGAATCTCGCGTTCAATCGCTGCCTTGACCAAATCATGACCAGGGTCAGAAATACTAGGGAGTCCTGCATCTGAGACTTGCGCTAAGTCTTTTCCAGATTCTAAATGGGCGATCAGATCTGGAATTTTCTCCATGGCATTGTGCTCATGAAAGCTGGTCTGGGGTGTCGCAATCTCAAAATGCTTGAGCAAGAGGCCTGTATTTCTAGTATCCTCAGCTGCGATCAAGTCCACATCCTTTAGGGTCTGGACCATGCGGTAACTCATATCCTCCCGGTTACCGATCGGTGTTGGGACCAAGTAAAGCACCCCAGTTTTCTTTTCCCCTTTAAAACTTCGTTGGATCTGCATGCTTACTCCCTAAATAACAACTCGTCACAAAACATACACTCTTCATCGTTCTCACGGCGTTGACCATAGGAATAAGTGCAGATATGAAAACCATCGTTGTAAATACGTTGCAAATTTTCACGACCATGGTGTTGGGACTTTGCGGATGAAGTCTTCTCAACTTCCCCCAAACGCTCTCTCAATTTATCATTTTCTAAGCGAAGAGCTGTATTTTCTTCGATGACTTGTTTCAAATTTTTCTTGATGGCTTCGACTTCAGCCAAGGTGACCAACAAATTCTGAGAAAAGCCGTCTAAAGCATCAAATAATTCTTTTTTATTCATTCTGACTCCTTAACTTTCTAAGCTCAAAACCATATATTCTAAAGTATTCTGAAAAGAAACATTGGCCTTCCACATCCTGCGAGCAAGACTCAATTTCTCAAGCAACTGCTGGGATCTACTCAAGCGCAACTGCTCTTCTAAAGCCAACTCCATCAAACGAAAGGCCTGGCTTTGTTTTTCCTTATCATCTGCTAGACTCACCAAGCGGGTCACTTCCAAATAAGCACGATTCAAATTAGATTGACAACGTTCGATGAACTGATCACAAACTTTGGCCAGTTCAAAAAAAGTAGCATTCTTTTTTTGCTGCTCTGCTTCTTCGAGACTAAAACTAAAACGAGCTACTAAATTTGCCTGTGATTTGATCAAACCTTCTTTTTCTAACAGTTCGGTTAGGTAGGCTTGCTTTTTAGGAAAATGAACCTGCTGGGCCCGACTCTTGATGGTCGGTAAGATCAAGTTTTCATCAGATGTCAACAAGAAGAGATAGATCTCACTCTGGGGTTCTTCCATGACTTTTAAGAGAGAGTTGGCCGCATTGGTATGCATCTTATCCGCATCTTGGACGATAAAGACCTGGCGACTGCCTTCAAATCCTGATTGAGAAAAGTCTTGAACCAGCGAACGAATGCGGTCAGTCTTAATGATCTGGTTGACTGGACGCACGATCTTCACATCTGAGAATTCTTCTTCTTCAATCAAACGACAGGACCTGCATTTGCCACAAGGCCAGACTCCCTGCAAATCTTCGCAAAATTGACTTTGAGCTAGCAAGAGGGCCATCTCAAAACTGGCAAAAGAACCCGTAAAGAGATAAGCATGACTAAGCTGTTTGTGTTCCAAGATCTGGGTGAAGCGCTCCACCAATTCTGGCTGGAGCTGTTGGATCTCTTCTAGCTTCATTTCAATATCCCCAAGCGATTTTCTAAAACAGCCAAGACATCTGCAAAGACTGCTTCAAAGGATTGACTGGCATCGATTTTCACAATGCGCTCTGGTTCCTTTTCATACAAGGCCAAATAACCTTGTCTGACTTTTTGGTGAAGCTCCAATCCTTCCAAATCCAAACGATTGACTTCCCGCTCTTGGTTTTTGGCAATTCGAGCGAGCCCTTCTTCGACATCCAGATCAAAGTAAAGGGTGAGATCTGGTTTAAGACCATCTGTCGCGAATTGATTGAGCCACTCGATATCTTCCACACTCAGACCGCGACCATACCCTTGATAAGCGACCGAGCTATCAATAAAGCGGTCCATCAAGACAACCTTCCCAGCTGCAAGGGCTGGCAAGACACGTTCCACCAAATGCTGCCGGCGACTAGCAATATAGAGCAACAACTCGGTCTTGGCATCCATACTAGTATGGTCTGGATCTAAAATGACTTGGCGGATCTTTTCTGCAATGTCTACACCGCCTGGTTCACGGGTTGTAATAAAAGGAATTCCTTTTTCTTCAAGTAGAGGCAAAACGGCTTCTAGGACCGATGATTTCCCCGCTCCTTCTGGACCTTCAAATGAAATTAATGTACCGTTTACCATAGTATCCTCTTTCTAGTTTTCTTCTTTTTATTTTACCAAAAATAAGGGTAAAAATCTTGTATTTTAGGAGAGAAAATTTTTCAAAGTCATTTTCATTTTTTCACTTTTTTGTTACAATGATCTTATAAAGTTTTAGGAGACAACCTATCATGTTTAAATTTAAAGATATTCTGGCTATCATCTTGGGGGCCGGCATTTTTTCATTTGGGATCTATTTTTTGGTCATTCCTTTTCACTTCTATGAAGGAGGAGCAACAGGGATTACCTTGATCACCTATTACCTCTTAAAAGTCCCCGTATCCCTGATGAACTTACTGATCAATATCCCTCTCTTCATTCTGGCTTGGAAACTTCTGGGTAAGAAATCTCTTTATCTAAGCTTACTGGGGACCTTTTCGGTTTCCGCTTGGATGGCAATTTTTGAGGCCATGCCCCTCAGTCACCGCTACCATCACTTCATCTTTGAAGCCTTTAAAGGAGATATTCTGCTTGCCTGTATTGCCTCAGGGGTTGTGCTTGGTTTGGGGCTAGGGATCATCTTCAATGCTGGAGGAACCACGGGAGGAACAGATATCCTCGCTCGCATCTTTAACAAATACACTTCCCTCAGTATGGGGAAACTCATGTTGATTGTAGATGCCATTGTTCTGACAACTGTGGTCGTTGTCTTCCAAGATGTCCGTACGGCTATGTATACCCTCTTCTTTATCCTGATTGACACCCTTGTGATCGACTTGATTGGAGAAGGTGGTTTTGCTGGAAAAGGCTTCCTTATCGTCACCTCTAAACCAGAAGAAATTGCCAAAAAGGTATCTGATGATCTAGGTCGCGGGATTACCTTTATCCGCGGGATGGGCTATTACAGCCGTAAAGATCTGGATATCGTCTACTGTGTCGTTTCGCGGAATGAGATGAAACAAATGAAAGACATCATCAATCAGATTGATCCATTCGCCTTCATCACCATTTCTGAAGCCCATGAAATTCTCGGCGAAGGCTTCACTTTAGATAAAGAAAAACAACCCATTAACCGTTAATAGAAAAAATCAGACTGGATTGTCATCCAGCCTGATTTTTTTATTAAATAGCTTTTGCGATTGTTCGAGTGATTTCATCAACTTTCAAACCGTTGGCTTCAAATTTACTACGGATTGTTTCTAGATCTGTCACCCCATCAATTTGGACTTCGATAACCACACGATCGTCTTTGGTTGGGATATTGACTGTATTGGCGATGTTATACCCCTCTTCTACAATCAAGTGAATGATTTGTTCTAGAACGCCAACCTTATCTTCTGTCACAAAGCGAACACGAACTCCTTCTTCTCCATAGCCCGATACTTCAAGGAAGGCACGGAAAATATCACGGTCTGTGATGACACCAGATACTTGGTCATTGTCCACGACTGGAAGAATTCCCACCTTGTTCTTATACATGAGGTAGGTCGCATCTTCTAAGCTGGCAAATTTAGAGACGGTAATGACATCGCGAAGCATGACATCTTTAACCTTGGTCTTGTTCAACAGATAGTTCATCTCGAAAATAGACAAGCTTGTTGCTTTAGATGGACTTGCTTCTGCAATCGTACCTTCTGTCACCAACCCAACCAATTTATCGTTTTCAATGACTGGCAAACGGTGCAAACCTTGTTCGCGCATCAAATCTGCCGCATGGGCAATTGTAGTATCTGGACTAATGTAAACCACCTTACGTGTCATAAAATCTTTAACAGCCATAACAAGTTCTCCTATGCTTTTATTAGTTTTATTATACTTGATTTTAAGAATGATTTCAAACGCTTTCAGCAGTTTTCTCTTGTTTTCAAAATTTAGAAAAATCAAACAAGAGGGATGAAAAAAGAAAGGTCTTCAGGACCTTTCTTTTTAATATTCTAGTGAACTTTAGAAATCTTATCCACCAAGGTAGGCCTTGCGGACTTCTTCTGAGGCTAAGAGTTCTTTTCCTGTTCCGGTAAGAACGACTTTCCCTGTTTCCAAAACATAACCGCGGTCTGCGATGGCAAGAGCCTTGTTGGCATTTTGTTCGATCAAGAGAACAGTTGTTCCTTGTTTTTGGATATCTTGGATGATATCAAAGATTTCTTGGATAAAGATTGGAGCCAATCCCATAGAAGGTTCATCCAGAAGCAAGAGTTTTGGCGTTGACATAAGTGCACGACCCATTGCTAGCATTTGTTGTTCCCCACCAGATAGGGTTGCTGCATCTTGGTTCTTCCGTTCTTCCAAACGTGGGAAACGAGAAAAGACTTTCTTCAAGTTAGCTTGGTTTTCTTCTCGATCTTTCTTCAAGAAAGCTCCCATCTCCAAGTTTTCCATAACAGTTAAGCCTGGAAAGACGTGGCGGCCTTCTGGAACTTGAGAGAGTCCTGCTGCTACAATCTTTTGAGCCGGAACCTTTTGAATCTCCTGACCTAAAAACTCGATTTTCCCAGCACTTGGACGCACCAAACCTGAAATGGTACGAAGAATAGATGTTTTCCCAGCACCGTTAGCACCGATAAGAGAAACAACTTCCCCTTCGTTTACCTCGAAACTGACATCACGGACAGCCTGGATCATGCCATAGTGTACAGAAAGATTTTCAACTTTTAACATAGACATTAGGCTTCACCTCCTAGATAGGCTTCGATTACGCGTTTGTTGGTCTTGATTTCATCTGGCGTACCATGGGCAATCAAGCGACCATATTCCAATACATAAATCCGTTCTGTTACTTCCATGACCAAGCTCATATCGTGCTCGATCAGCATAATCGTAATATTAAATTCTTTTTGAATGCGACGGATCAATTGGGTCAATTCTGCTGTTTCTTGAGGGTTCATCCCTGCAGCAGGTTCATCCAAGAAGAGGATTTTTGGCTCTGTAGCAAGGGCACGAACGATCTCCAAGTGACGTTGTTGTCCGTAAGCTAAGTTTTTGGCCAAGGTATCTGCTTCTTTTTCCAGACCAAAAATCGCTAACAATTCAAGGGCTTTCGCTTTCAAAGCTTCTTCATTCTTGTAATAGCTTGGCAAGCGGAAAAGACTCGCAAAGACATGTGGTTTGTGGTGATTGGCAAAGGCAATCAAGACATTGTCCAAAACGCTCAAATCTTTAAAGAGACGAATATTTTGGAAAGTTCGTCCCAGACCACCAGCAGCGATTTTATAGGGTGCTTTTCCATTTAGCAGCTGACCATCTAAGGTAATGGTCCCTTCACTTGGTTCATATACCCCTGTTAGGAGGTTGAAGAGGGTTGTTTTCCCGGCACCGTTGGGTCCGATCAAACCAACCAATTCCCCTTCATTAAGTTCCATGGTCACATCCCCAACGGCTGTCAAACCACCAAAGTTTTTTGTTAAATTTTTTACTTCAAGAAGTGCCATTAGTTAGCCTCCTTTTTTGAGAGTAGTTTTTTCAAGCTGAATTCCCATGTTCCAAGAAGACCACCTGGACGGAAGATCATCACGAGAATCAAAGCCAATGAGTAAATGATCATACGTACACTTGAGAAGTCTTGAAGCACCATATTCAAGATACCCAAGACGATGGCTGCCACAACTGTTCCTGACATTGATCCCAAACCACCAAATACGACAATGATCAAGACATTAATGGTATTGGTGAAAGAGTAATCTTTAGGAACAACAGAGCCGATAAAGCCAGCTTGGAGAGATCCAGCAATCGCCGCTGTGATCGCACCAAATACAAAGGCGATGACTTTGACTTTGGTCGTATTGATCCCAACAGATTCTGCTGCGATTTCATCTTCACGAACAGAAAGGGTAGAGCGTCCAATTGGACTGCGTAAGAAGTTAATCGTAAAGATCGTTGTAATGACAACAAAGAGGTAAACCAATTGCCAAGTTGTAAAGGCTGGCAAACCAAGGATCCCAGCAGCACCATTTGTTAGAGTACCACCATTGACGATCAAGATCCGAATGATTTCAGAAACCCCAAGTGTCGCAATAGCGAGGTAGTCCCCTTTCAAACGAAGGGTTGGAACCCCAACGATCAAGGCAACGACACCAGCAATCAAAGCCCCTAAAACCATCGCACCAAAGAAAGCCCCATAGGTTGGTGATTTAGAACCGAGAATAGCTGCAGAGTAGGCACCAATCGCCATAAATCCGGCATGCCCAAGTGAGAATTGACCTGAGAAACCAACAATGAGGTTCAAGCCAACTGCAAGGATAATATTAATTCCGATTTGTTCTAAAATTTGGATATAGAAGAGGTTGAGCACACCCGCTGCAACCAAGACTTGGATCAAGGCAAAACCTGCGACCAAAAGACCAAGCCAGACTAAATTCACTTTTAAATTTTGTTTCATGGCTTACACCTTCTCTTTCACATTTTTACCGAGGATACCTGCTGGACGGATGAGCAAGATCACAATCAAGATGGCATACACAATGGCATCACGGAAGTCTGAAAGACCGATCGCTGTAGCGAAGGTTTCCAACAAACCGATCACAAATCCACCTAGGGCAGCACCTGGAATGATTCCGATTCCTCCAAGAACGGCTGCGACAAAGGCTTTGATCCCTGGTGTCATCCCCATCAAAGGCTCGATCGAGTTGTAATACAAACCAATCAAGACACCACCAGCACCTGCCAAGGCTGATCCCAAAGCAAAGGTAAAGCTGATCGTACGGTTTACGTTAATCCCCATCAATTGAGCGGCATCACTATCGACAGATACAGCCCGCATGGCTTTCCCCATCTTTGTCTTTTGAATAATAAATTGAAGAGCGACCATCAAGAAAACAGACACTCCCAAGATCATCAACTGAATATTGGAGATTGAAATAGGACCGAAGTTGTAACGAACCGTTTTAATCACTTGCGGGAAGGAACGGGTATTGGCACCGACGAAGAAGACCATCCCATATTCGAGCAAGAAGGAAACCCCGATGGCTGTGATCAAGGCTGCAATCCGAGTCGAATGACGAAGCGGACGATAAGCCAGGTATTCAATTACAACCCCTAAAATAGCTGTCCCAACCATGGCTAGGAGCAAGGCTACAAAGAAGTTCACTTTCCATGAGTTCAATAAGAAATATCCCATAAAGGCACCTACCATGTAGATATCCCCATGGGCAAAGTTGATCAATTTGATAATTCCATACACCATGGTATAACCAAGGGCCAAGAGTGCATAGACACTTCCCAAGATTAGACCGTTCACTAATTGCTGGAGCATTTGAACCATCCTTTCTAACAATAAAGAGCGAGGCCAGGAATTTTCATTCTCCCAGCCTCTTGTACAAACAACAAATGATAATTATGGTTTAACAGACTCAACAGATTTGACTTTACCATCTTTCAAGCCAATCATAAGAGCTGATTTAACCGGGTTGTGGTTCTTGTCAATTGACATTGTACCAGTCACACCTTCCAAGTCTTTCAACTTCGCAAGGTTATCTTTCAATTCGACAGAGTTCTTAGCACCTTTAGATGCTTCTGCAACCATGTAAACTGAATCATAAGCCAAAGCTGCGAACATTGAAGGTTCTTCATTGTATTTCGCTTTGTATGCTTCTACGAATTTCTTGGCTTTATCAGTCATTTCACCTTCAGTAGAGAATCCAGCTACGTAGTAGATATCTGTAGCTGCAGCAGGTGTTGCTTGTTCAACGAACTTAGCATCGCTAAATCCATCCCCACCAATGATTGGTTGTTTGATTCCCATACCACGCGCTTGGTTTACGATCTTACCAGTTTCTGTGTAGTAACCTGGAAGAACAATCGCATCGAAGTCTTTATCTTTGATTTTTGTAAGAGCAGCTTGGAAGTCTGTATCCTTAGATTGGAATGTTTCTGTTGCTACGATTTCACCTTTGTAAGATTTCTTGAAGGCTTCAGCAATCCCTTTCGCATAGTCAGATGAGTTATCGTAGTAAAGAACGACTTTCTTCGCTTTCAAGTTATCAGTTGTGTATTTGGCAATGATTTTTCCTTGGAAGCTATCGATGAAGGTAGCACGGAAGAGGTAATCTTGACCTTTTGTCAAATCATCTTGAGTTGCAGATGGTGTTACCAATGGAACACCTGCTTTACCAGCATTGGCAACGGCTGCTGCAGTAGCACCTGAAGTCGCAGGTCCTACAAGTGCGTTCACTTTTGATTGAGTGACAAGGTTTGTAGTGACTGTAGCTGCTTCAGCTGTTTCAGATTTGTTATCTTTATCTGTGACAACGATCTTCTTACCGTCAGCTCCACCCTTAGCGTTGATTTCATCAACGGCCAATTGAGCACCTTTTTGTTCAGCGCTACCGTAGGCTGCTACTTCACCAGTTTTTTCAAAGTTAAAACCGACTTTTAGTTCTTTGCCGATTTCGTTACCAGTTGTGTTTGAACCTGAAGTAGAAACTTCACCACAAGCAGCAAGAAGAGCGACACTTGCAATGGTTAAAAATGAAAGAGCAAATTTTTTCTTCATTTGTAATGATCTCCTTAAATGAATCTTAAAATAAATACATTAAGAATATACCGAATTATCTGACAATTGTCAATAAAAAAAGCGCAATCCATCAAATGATTGCGTTTTCTAAACTTCTGTGACCACAGATGGGGTCTCCAATCGTTGTAAACTCCCCACAAAATCTGTATCTAAATCTTTGAGATGGCAAGGCAAGACCTTTTTGACATAACGTTCTTTCTTTAAGTCTTCCATGACTTGATCGGCCTTGTCACTGTCCACATACAATTGGACATAACGGCATTTCTTGGAATGGTACAAGACATCTCCTACAGATTGTAATTTTTTCCCGTCTCGATTGTAATATAATTTAACAATCAAGCCTGTTCTTTCTTGTTTCTCAAACATGGTCAATCCCTTTCTCGTTCTGTTACTAGTATATCAAATTTCAAGAAAAAGAACTACTCTTTTATGAGAGCCAAAAAGAGAGTGAGACAGAAATCGGTCATTCGTTAGAATTCGATTTCGTCGTCCCACCTCCGCACAGTTGAGTAGGGCTGTAAAAGCTGATGAAATCAGCGTAGTAGAGCCTACTCAACCACTGCGTCTTGCTCGACAATCCAAAAATCAATTAAGAGGCTAGGACTTTTGTCCCAGCCTCTTGACGGACCTTCCCATAGGATGGTTTAGTCCAATTTATTATTGGCCATGATTTCATCAATAAAGCCATATTCAAGTGTTTCTTGCGCGCTCATCCAATTGTCACGTTCCGCATCAGCATGCACTTTTTCGATCGATTGACCTGAATTTTCCGCAAGGATTTTTTCCAAGTTATTCCGTGTTTTGAGCAAGTGTTCTGCTGCAATCGCCATATCGGTTTGTTGGGTACCACCACCAGTACCACCCATTGGTTGGTGAATCATGTACTCGGCGTTTGGCAACATGAAGCGTTTGCCCTTCGCACCGCTTGAAGCGATAATAGTTCCCATAGATGCTGCCATCCCCATGACAATGGTTTGGACATCTGACTTGATAAAGTTCATAGTATCTACAATGGCAAGACCTGCAGAGACAGAGCCACCTGGGGTATTGATATACATATAGATATCTTTTGTATTATCTTGGGCATCCAAGAAGAGCAATTGAGCGATAATGGAGTTAGCCATTTGGTCCTCAACTGGTCCTGTTACCATGATAATTCGATCTTTCAACAGACGGGAATAAATATCGTAAGAACGTTCTCCACGACTGGTTTGTTCAATAACTACTGGAATCATCTATTCTTCTCCTTTAGTATCCATTCATTCTCACGATTCGTGAGGTTCAAAGTATATGTGCTATTATAAACCAATGGTCAAAAAAGGTCAAATCTTAAGCACCTTTCGGACGAATCATGAATGGTTTCTTATTTGGTACCGAATAAACGGTCGCCTGCATCCCCAAGACCAGGCACAATATAGCCATGTTCATTCAAATGATCATCGAGGGCTGCTGTAAAGATATCAACATCTGGGTGAGCTTCTTGAAGAGCTTTAACTCCTTCTGGCGCTGATACCAAGCAGACAAACTTGATATGGCTAGCGCCACGTTTTTTCAAGGAATCAATAGCTAGAATAGCGGATCCACCCGTAGCAAGCATCGGGTCTACTACAAAGATACGGCGTTGATCAATATCTTCTGGCAATTTCACCAAGTATTCAACTGGTTTCAAAGTTTCTTCATCACGGTACATTCCGATATGGCCAACCTTAGCAGCTGGTACCAAACTCAAGAGACCATCAACCATCCCAATCCCTGCACGAAGAATTGGGACAATAGCCAATTTCTTCCCTGCGATTTGTTTTTGAACGGTTTTGGTAATAGGAGTTTCAATTTCAACATCCTCAAGAGGCAATTCACGCAACACTTCGTAGCCCATCAACATAGCAATCTCATCTACCAATTCACGAAAGGCCTTCGTAGAGGTATCTGTACGACGAAGAATAGACAATTTGTGTTGAATCAGTGGATGTGTAATAACTTCTAATTTTCCCATTTTGAGATCCTTCTTTCTAAGCTGTTATTATTCAAAAAAGAGCTATGATAAAAGTGGAGTCAAGCTCTACTCTTTCTTTCAGTCCCTCTTTGATACTCACAGCACATGGAAATCTTCATTTCCAACTTTACATTCTTCTTATTATACCAAATTTTACAAAAAAAAGAGAGCCCTTACACTTAATTTTTTAAGTTCGGACTCACTCTTTCTATCAATCAATTACAACCATTCTTTGTATTTCTTAATATAGATACGTTTGACAACCGTCACACTCAGCATATAGAGGACGATAATCGCAAACAATAGAACAAAGTACAATCCATTTAGTTGGCTCAACTTCAAGATAGAAGCCAAAGGACTATATGGAAGGGAGGTTACAAAGAAGGCTGCTGCTAAGGTCGTCACCACGACTGAGAAGGCTGGACGACTTTGGATAAATGGCAGTTTTGGTGAACGCAACATATGAATAACCATGGTTTGAGACCACATAGATTCGATAAACCATCCAGTTTGGAATACCATGATAAAGGCTGCTGCATCTGCTGCTCCATGGTTGTAGCCATGACCTAAAATCATAGGAACAACAAGGAAGTAAAGAAGCATGTAGGTAATAATATCAAAGACAGATGAAATTGGACCAATCCAGGCCATAAAGCGCATGATAGAGTTTGCTTCCCAGATACGAGGTTTCTTGAGAAATTCCTTGTCGACATTGTCAAAAGGAAGGGCGATACAAGAAAGATCATAGATAAGATTGAGCACAATCAAATGAACGGGCGCCATTGGAAGGAAAGGCAAAAAGATGCTGGCAAAGAGAAGAGAGAAGATGTTCCCGAAGTTAGAAGAGACCGTCATCTTGATGTACTTGGTCATATTGGCATAGACCTTGCGGCCTTCAACCAAACCTTTTTCAAGGACCATCAAGTCCTTATCCAGAAGGATGACATCTGCCGTTTCTTTGGCAATATCCACAGCGGTATCCACGGAGATCCCAACGTCTGAGACCTTCATAGATGGAGCATCGTTGATCCCATCTCCCATGTAACCAACCTTGTGGCCATTCTTCTTGAGGCAGAGGATGATCCGCGCTTTTTGATCTGGTGATAGTTTGGCAAAGACCGTTGTTGTTTCCACAACTTGTGCTAACTCTTGGTCTGTCATCGTATCGATTTCGCTTCCCAAAAGAATCCGCTCGACATCTAGTCCTACTTTTTCACAGACAGCTTGGGTGACCTTTTCATTATCCCCAGTTAAGATCTTGGTGGTTACCCCATATTCTGCAAGAGCTTTGATCGCTGGAGCTGCAGAAGGTTTTGGTGGATCAAGAAAGGCAAGGTAACCAGTTAGGATCATGTCTCGTTCATCTTCAACACTAAAGATGTCATTTTCGTCCAAGTCGGTTTTGTAGCTAACACCCAAAACACGAAGTCCTTGTTCATTTAACTGAGCAACTTCAGCGAGGACCTCTTGACGAACTTCATCTGTCAGGCGTTTAATCTCTCCCTTGTACTCAACATAAGTCGATACAGAAAGCATTTCTTCCAAGGCACCCTTGGTCACCATGCTGACCACACCGTCTTCGTCTTTGACAATGACACTCATGCGACGACGTTCAAAATCAAAGGGCAATTCATCAATCTTATGGAAGGTTTGATCCAGGTCGCGAACAATTTCATGTTTCTTGGCTTCTTTCTGGGTCCGATTGATAATCGCTCGGTCCATCAAATTTTTTAGCCCGGTTTGGAAATAGGAATTCAAGTAAGCCCGGCGAAGGACTGATAGATCCAACTCGCCATGGATATCAAGCGGATACTCCAAAACGATTTCATCTTGGGTCAAGGTTCCTGTCTTATCAGTACACAAAATATCGATAGCGCCGAGGTCTTGGATGGCATTGAGTTTTTTGATAACGACTTTTTCCTTGGCCATGATGATGGAGCCCTTAGCGAGACTCGCTGTAATAATCATCGGTAGCATTTCCGGAGTCAAACCAACCCCAACGCTGAGGGCAAAGACACCCGCTTCTAACCAGTCACCATCTGTGAGGCCATTGATCACAAAGACAACGGGCACCATCACTAACATGAGCCGAATCAAGAGCCAAGAGATGGTATTCATTTCTCTCTCAAATGAGGTTGGTTCGTCATAAGTGTTGATGGTTTGCTCAATAGCTCCCATCATGGTTTCATCTCCCACGACCAAGACCAAGGCTGTCGCCCGTCCGGAGATGACATTGGTTCCCATGAAGGCCAAGCTTTCACTTTCCAAGAGACTATCTAGATTTTGACTGTCGGCTTTTCTGAGACAAACCTTTTCAACAGCATCACTTTCCCCTGTGAGGCCAGATTGTTGGACAAAGAAGTCACGGGAATCAATCAAGACCACATCTGCTGGAATCATATCGCCGGCACTTAGTTTGATCACATCTCCTACGACGATTTCATCGATCGGAATTTCTTGTTCTGATCCATCACGAAGAACGGTCGCTGTATTGACAATCATACGTGATAAGTTGCTGGCAGCTTTGTCGCTCCGCAATTCTTGAATGAAGCGGATACCACCAGAGATCAAGACCAAGGTCACAATGATGATAGAGGTCGTTGGATCCTGTTCACCTGGTTTTGCTAGCCAGACATTAGTGATGAAGGAAACCAGCGCAATGACCAACAAAATCACCGTAAAAGGATTGATGATCGATTCGTAGATCTTTTTGATCATGGAATCTTCTTGACCTTTTGTGATGACATTTTCGCCATAAGCATCGCGGTTTTCTTCTACTTGATCGTCAACTAGACCAAGGGCACTGGTTTGGTAGTTGGCAAAGGTGCTTTCAAGTGGTTCTTGAAGAGCGTTAATAAGTCTTTCTTTATTTGTTTGCATTGGTATCTCCTTTTTCAATCAGGAGCCAATCACTTTTGGAGTCCCTACGACACAAATCAGCGATTGGCTGGTTCGGTGCGGTTCGGGATGATCGTCGATTTGTATCATAGCTCTCTCCTTTCTCTTTTCTAGGTAAGGCATAAAAAAGAGTCCTACCCTCGATCGGTAGGACTCATGAAACTCGTCATTTATTTTTCAATCAAAACTCTCAAAAAACTGACCGTCCAAGCTTTAGCTCCACAAGGCAATGAAATGAGCTTAGTCTTGACCTTTGCGATCAGGACTGTTGACCAACGAGTAGTGTCTCCACTGCTTTGCGGTAGTCATCCGTATCCTTGTGGTAGCCTCACCTACCGTATTTCGAGTTTATTGTACTCCTTCACTTACAGAAAGTCAACACTTATTTGTGAAAAGTTTCCACCAAGCGTTTGGTAATTTCTTCAATGAGGGTGAAGGGAGCTGCCACATTGAGGCGGGCATGCAAGTTTCCTTCTTTTCCAAAATCTGTTCCACGGTTCAAAATCAATTTGGCTTGGTCATGAATTTTAGCATGCAGCTCATCATCGGTATAAGGATAGGCTGAAAAGTCCAACCAAAGAAGATAGGTTCCTTGGGGCTTCATGACACGGATTTTGGTCTTTTCATGCAATTCATCTACAACATAGTCGATGTGTTTTTCAAAGACTTGCTTGAGCTCTGTCAACCAAGGTTTACCATGGCGATAAGCCGCTTCTGTTGCAATATAGCCCAAGCCTGAAATTTCATGTTGATTATTAGCCAATTGCCGTTGTTTAAAAGCCGTACGAAGCTTTGGATTTTCAATGACCACATAGGAATTTTTTGTTCCTGCAATATTGAACGTCTTGGTTGCACTGGTTAAGATCAAGCTGAAATCTTTAAAGCTTGGATCAACTGTGTTAAAGCTGGTATGACGGTGGCCAAACAAGGCCAAATCTTGGTGGATCTCATCTGAAACGAGAAGGACACCATGTTTTTGACAGAGGTGGCCGATTTTTTCCAAGACTTCACGATCCCATACACGGCCTCCAGGATTGTGCGGATTACACAAAACATAGAGTTTAACCTCTTGCTCCACAATGTCTTTTTCGAGCTGATCAAAATCAATTTGGAAAAGACCGTCCTTTTCAACTAATGAATTTTCGATCAATTTTCGACGATTGAGCTTGACGCTTCTGGCAAATGGAGGATAGACCGGCGTATTGATTAAGACAGCATCCCCTTCCTTGGTGAAGGCTTGAATAGCTGTTGAAATGGCTGGAACAACACCTTCGATAAAGACGACAGCTTCCTTGTCAAAAGAATAGCCATGCTCTTCTTTTTCCCAATCAAGGATAGACTGGTAGAGGCTATCCGATGCATAGGTGTAACCATAGACCATTTGGTCAGCATAGCCGATAACAGCTTCTCGTACTTCTGGAATGACATTAAAATCCATATCCGCGATCCAAGCCGGAATGATTTCTGGATCTGTCTCTGTTTCTTTCCACTTGTAAGTATGGTGGGTCAAGCGATTCGGTAAAGTCGTGAAATCATATTTGGTCATCTTAAGCCTCCAATGCTTGTTTCAAATCTTCAATCAAATCATCCGCATCTTCGATTCCGATGGACAACCGAAGAAGATCATCTGTCAAACCATATGAATGGCGAACTTCTGCAGGAATGTCCGCATGGGTTTGAGTGGTAGGATAAGTGATCAAACTTTCAACTCCGCCAAGGCTTTCTGCAAAGGTAAATACTTGAAGGGAATTCAACAAGTTAGGAATTTTTTTCTCATCTTGAATTTTAAAGGAGACCATTCCACCTTTTCCAGTGTAGAGGACTTCTTTGACCTGAGGGGAGGTTTTCAAAAACTCGACCACCTTGCGGGCATTCTCAGTGGAGCGCTCCATCCGGATAGAGAGCGTCTTGAGACCACGGATCAAGAGATAGCTGTCAAATGGGGAAAGAACAGCACCTGTCGTGTTCAAATTGTAAAAGAGTTTGTCATACAAGTCTGCATCATTTGTCACGACAACACCAGCCAAGACATCGTTGTGACCAGCCAGATACTTGGTTGCTGAATGAAGAACAATATCTGCTCCCTCTTCAATTGGGCGTTGATAGATCGGGCTATAGAAGGTATTGTCCACCACAACTTTGGCACCTTTTGCATGGGCCAATTTGGCTAAATGATCAATATCAAATTCCAACATCAATGGATTAGTTGGTGTTTCAATATAGAGGACATCTACTTGATCCTTTTCTAGGTATTGGAGCAGTTCTTCTTCTGTATTGGCATAGGTGAAAGAGAAGCGGCCTTCTTGCTCTTGTTGGTTAAACCAGCGGAAAGAGCCTCCATAAAGGTCACGAACGGCTAAGACTTTTGTACCAACGGGGAAAATGCTAAAAGCAAGCACAATAGCTGACATTCCAGAACTTGTCGCCAAAGCATAGTCTGCACTTTCGATAGCTGCCAAAGTCTTCTCAGCTGTTGCGCGTGTTGGATTTTTTGTACGGGTATAGTCAAAACCTGTAGACTGACCAAATTCTGGGTGTTGGTAAGTTGTTGAAAAATGCAACGGAGTCGTCAAAGCTCCCGTCGCTTGATCTGACTTGATTCCTGCCTGTGCCAAAATCGTATTGATATTGCGTTTTTTACTCATATTGCCCTCCGATAATCAATTAATCTAACTGCTTACTATTTTATCACTATTATGAGGAGAGTGGTTTTCCCATTTTCAAGACCCAGCTATAGTTTCAAACTATAAGAAAAGAGAGTGGGACAGAAATCGGTCATTCGTTAGAATTCGATTTCGTCGTCCCACCTCCGCACAGTTGAGTAGGGCTGTAAAAGCTGATGAAATCAGCGTAGTAGAGCCCACTCAACCACTGCTTCTTGCTCGACAATCCAAAAACAAGAAGAGGCTAGGACTTTTGTCCCAACCTCTAATTTATTTAATCCGGAATTTTTGTCTGAGACGTGCTGCTTGCCCTCCGATAAAGCGGTCAAAATACCGTAGCCATAATCCTAAAGCTCCGTAAATAGCAACACCTAAGCCACCAATGACGATGATATAAATCATGCTCGATACACGGCCATTTGGTGAGAAAATCCAGCCCAAAATCAAGCCTGCGATCAAGACTCCAAGTAGCATCACCACCGTTAGAATTGAGCCAAGTAATGTGCGCTTGAAGACGATGGTCCGATTAAACTGAGTAATGCTTTGGATCTCCCGATACATGAGTACGATTGGTACCAGTAAGGCGATAGTTGTTGACAAAAGCGGCCCATAAGAACGAAAGACCAGAATAAATGGAATTTGGAGGACCAATTTCACCACTACTCCATAGAGGAAGTAGCGAATAGCTTTGCGGTTTTGGAAGAGAGCTTGAATCATTGGGGACAAGACTGTGTAAAGACCCAAAATCACCGTCTGCAACATCGCTACGATAAAGAGTCCCAAAGCCAAGCCATCTGGTTGTCCATAAAATACTGTATAAAGTGGTTTTGCGACTGCAACTGCACCAAAGGTAGCTGGAAGCAAGAAGGCTAGCAACATGGTCAAGTTATCCTGTACAAGCTTGCCTGCAGCTTTTAAGTCGCCCTTGACATAATTCTCAGTCAACAGAGGAATCCCAACTCCCCCAATCGAAGTCGCTACTGCGATCAAGATCATGGTGATTTTGTTTGGATTAGCAGAGAAATAACTAAACATGACCAAGAGCTGTTTCTGACTATAATCTGTAAACCAAGACATGACATTGATAAAGGTCATCTGGTCGACAATTTGGAAGAGCTGAATGGCGGAACCTGTGATGATAAAAGGAATGGCCTCACGGATAGTATCCATGAGAAGCGCACGAGTATCGATTCCTTCACTTCCCTCTTGCTTTCTCAAAATAGATGAGAGCAAGCCTGTTTTTGCAAGGTAATAAAAGAGAACCAGAAGGCTCGCTCCCATCCCGATAAAGGCAGCAAAGGTCGACTGCGTAACAGCCTGCACATAATCTCCTGAGCCAATCTTCATAATGAAGAAGGTCGTAAGCAACATCCAGATGACCCGGATGACTTGCTCTGCAATCTGGCTAATGGCGTAAGGTTTCATGTTGTTAAAACCTTGGAAAAATCCACGAATGACACTCATCGAAGGAAAGATCAAGACAGCCCAAGAAAGGCTCTGCATGATCGGAATCAACTCTTTTCCCCCACCTGAAAGGCTCGCAAAGACAGGAGATAAAAGATACATGAGAATGGCAAATCCAAGGCCTAGAATTCCCATGAATTTCAAGAAGCCCCGAATCAAAGCAAAGCTATGATCGGCTTGGTCCCGGGTATTGTATTTGGCTACTTGCTTGGCAACAGCTACAGGTACCCCAGCTGTTGAAATCAAGAGAAACCAAGCGTAGATATTGTATCCCATTGTAAAAAGACCATTGGCTTGTGGCCCATATTTTCCCATCCAAATATACCAAGGAATAATATAAGCGGCTCCTAGCAAACGGCTGATAAAATTGCTGGCTGTCATCCAGGCAGTCCCGCGTAGCATCTGGGCTTGCTGGTCATTTTGTTCGTGACTCATAAACGTCCTCTTTCGTTTCTTCTTCTCTTCATTATAAACTTTTCCATGTTACTTGTAAAATTCAGACTTTCGGTTTACAATAGTTTTATGATTACAATTGAACAAACCCTCAACATTTTAAAACATGACCAAAATTTCCGAGAAGTTCTAATGAATGGTGAATACCATTACCATCTAGAAGGAACAAGTTTTGATGCCATTAGCTATGATAGCCGTAAGGTGTCTGCTAGCACCCTCTTTTTTGTCAAAGGGGCCAATTTCAAAAAAGAATACCTGGAACAGGCTATTTCTAATGGGCTCGGCTTTTATGTCTCTGAAAAAGATTATGAAGTTGGTATCCCTGCCATTCTTGTCAATGATATCAAGCAAGCCATGAGCTTAATTGCCATGGAGTTTTATGGGCACCCTGAGAAACAATTAAAATTATTAGCTTTCACAGGGACCAAGGGAAAGACAACAGCGGCCTACTTTGCTTACCATATTTTGGAACAAAGCTACCGACCAGCTATGCTGTCTACCATGAATACGACACTGGATGGTAAAAACTTCTTTAAATCAGCCCTGACAACACCAGAGAGTTTGGATCTTTTTGCTATGATGGCTCAGGCAGTAGCGAATGATCGGACCCACCTCATTATGGAAGTTTCCAGTCAAGCTTATCTGGTGAAACGGGTTTACGGTCTTACTTTTGATGTTGGTGTTTTCCTCAACATCAGCCCTGATCATATCGGACCGATTGAACATCCAACTTTTGAGGATTATTTCTACCACAAACGTCTCCTCATGAAGAATAGCCAAGCTGTTGTCATCAATAGCGATATGGATCATTTCCAAGTTTTAGCGGACCAAGTCGCGAACCAAGACCACGATTTTTATGGAAGCCAGTCTGAGAATCAAATTGAAAACTCCAAAGCTTTCAGCTTCTCAGCCACTGGTAAGCTAGCAGGCGACTACGATATCCAACTGATTGGTCACTTCAACCAAGAAAATGCTGTAGCAGCAGGTCTTGCCTGTCTTCGTCTAGGTGCGAGCCTTGAGGATATTCAAAAAGGGATTGCTAAGACGCGCGTTCCAGGCCGAATGGAAGTCTTGACTCAGAAAAACGGCGCTAAGGTCTTCATCGACTACGCCCATAATGGTGATAGCTTGAAAAAACTGCTTTCAGTTGTCGAAACCCATCAAACGGGAACCATTTCACTAGTTCTCGGATCAACTGGGAATAAAGGAGAGAGCCGCCGCAAAGACTTTGGCTTACTCTTAGAAGACCATCCTGAGATCCAAGTCTTCCTCACAGCGGATGATCCCAACTATGAAGATCCTTTGGCTATCGCTGAAGAGATTAGTAGTTACATCACGCGCCCTGTCGAAAAAATCGCAGATCGCGAAGAAGCCATTCAACTGGCCATGGCAACAACCAGCAAGCCTGAAGATGCCGTCATTATCGCCGGAAAAGGAGCTGACTGCTACCAAATCGTCAATGGCGTAAAAGAAGAGTATCCAGGTGACGCCGCTATTGCTGAACGTTATCTATGATCAAATGAAAAAAGGCTAGGAAAATTCCTAGCCTTTATTTTTTTATAAAAATGAATCGTTCTATATCAAATTCGACAGCTAACTCATACTTTCCATCTTCATTTTGAATGATGTAGCCCAATAAAACTAAACTGTCGACAAAGATATCTCGACGTTTCTGCATGAGCTGATCTTTTTTAAGAAATTTAAGCAAAAAGCTGGTCATATACTTGAGGGCATACTCGGGGTTGACATCTCCCAAAATAGCGTAGAGCTTCTCTTGCTCCTCCGTCAATGGATATTGGTGAGCCACCTTGTAGAAGTAATTGGAAAGGGTCTGTGCATTTCGTTCGAAGTCCGTCTCCTCTATCAAAATCGCTTCGTTTGTAGTATTGCGGAGTTCCGTTTGGAAGACTTTGGCTTTTAGTTCCTGATAAAGTTCACTATCCTCTCGGACAAAGACCTCTTGATCCAAGTCGACTATTTCAGCAGATTCCAAGAAAGGAAGGTTGAGGGTGTAGCGTTTATTTTCCCTTAGGATGAAGCCCGCTTTGATATATTCCTCCATGAGCTTGTCCACTGGTTGATCAGGAAATTGTGCCTTGATATGCCGCAGGATCACATCGTTATGCTGATCCAAATAGTTGATCAAGTCCTTGAAAAATGGCTGACGTGTCAAACGTGTGGGATTAATGATTGTAATCATCCAAATACCTTTCTTTAAACTGTAGACGCGGAGACTGGGCTAGTTGACTTGGGTTGGTCCCAGGCTGATCCAGAGGAACGGCTAAACCTAGTTCTTTATAGTATTTACTCCAGAAATCACTGATTTCCTGTGTATCATTCCCAAACTTCATGGGAATGGTCTCAAAAATAGGAAGTAGTTCAGCGATGAACTGGGAACAGTAATAACCATCTCCATCCGGGTAAAAGGAAGCATTGTAGGGAGCCCCTAAAAGACTCTCTGCTCGCTTTTTGACCTCTTTGAGAATGATTTTCGGATAGCGATAAAGGTCATAGACTTTCCCATCTTCAAAGAAATCTTCAGGGGATTGGGCAAGGACGCCACCTTCTACAGTGGCATGATAAATGAATCCGTCCAAAAAGATAGCTACATGGCAATAGTTGCCAGTAGAAGCCTGAATAGCCTGTCCCATTTCTGTATTTTCACTGACAAAAATCAAATCGCCCGTCTCTAACATGATCTTCTCCTAGCAAAAAAGGAGCCGAAACTCCTTTTTAATAATGGGTTTCCCCATTTATCATTATGCATTAAAGCTTTCAGTCAATTGAGGAACCACTTGTTTCTTACGTGAAACGGCACCTGGAAGGAAAGCATGATTGTTTTCAAGTTTGAAGTTGAAGGCTGCTTCTACCTTGTCCATGTTGGCACCAAGAGCCAAAATTTCTGAGTTTGAGTTGACAATATCTGTAATCATCAAAACAAAGTCTGAGTATCCGTTAGCTGCATTTGCTGCTTGGATGGCTGCTTCGATTTCAGCTTGGCGTTCCAAGACTTCAGCGATATCAACTGTATTGACTTGAGCCACACGAACGTTGTTTCCGTCCAATTCAAAAGTCTTGGCATCGATGTCGATCAATTCTTCTGCTGATTTACTTGCCAAATTAGTACCAGCCTTGAGCATGGCAAGACCGTATTCTTCCAAGTTAACTCCAGCCAATTCAGCCAATTCAGGCGCAATCACTTTATCAGATGGATGAGTTGTTGGAGATTTCAAAAGAAGAGTATCTGAAATCAAACCTGAAAGCATCAAACCTGCCAATTCTTTTGGCACTGCTACACCGTGTTCTTTGAACATACGGTAAACGATAGAAGATGCTGATCCAACTGGTTCCAAACGCATGTAAAGTGGGCTAGCAGTTTCAAAGTTAGCCACACGGTGGTGATCCACTACACCATAAACTTCAACTTCAGCAATATCTGAAACAGATTGTTGGAATTCATTGTGGTCCGTCAAGATGACTTGTTCTGCACCTTCTGCTTTAGCTGATGTGATGACGCGTGGTGCTTCCACACCAAAATAGTCCAATACGAAAGCTGTTTCTTCATTTGGAGTTCCAAGAGCCACTGCTTCTGTATCCAAACCATAAGCTTCTTTTGCAAGATAAGCAAAAGCTACAGATGAGCCGATAGCATCTGAGTCAGGATTTTGGTGACCAAAAACGAGAATTTTTGACATGTTTCTACCTCTTTATTTCATTTATAGATTCACTCTATTTTAGCACGTTTTGCCATTTAAAGAAAGGGAATAGTTGTGCATTTCAATAGAAAAGACAGCTGGAGTGACCAACTGTCTATACTTTTTATCCTTTGACCCGTTTCAGGTAATCTTGGTAACTTTCTGTTTCCATCAAATCTTTTGCATTTTGGACCCGTTCTTTTGTCGGTGGTTTCACACCCTCCAATTTGTACGGAATGCCCAATTCACGCCATTTGAATTCCCCCATAGTATGGTAAGGCAGGATCTCAAATTTATCGACATTTTTAAGGGTTTTAACAAATTTTCCAAGTTCGATCAAGTCGTCATCTCGGTCTGTAAGCCCAGGAACCAAAACGTGACGAATCCAGACTGGTTTTCCAATATCAGATAAATACTTGGCACAAGCTAAAATCGTTTTATTGGTATGACTGGTCACAATTTTGTGTCGTTCATCATTGATTTCCTTGATATCCAGAAGCACCAAGTCTGTCACCGCCATCAAGCGGTCGAATTTTTCCAAATAACGAGGTGTATTCCGGAAAGGAAGGGCACAGGTATCCAAGGTACAATGAATGCCCAACTCTTGAGCCTTGGTGAAGAGGGCAATCAAAAAGTCAATCTGCAAGAGGGCTTCTCCTCCACTGACAGTGATTCCCCCTTTTTCGCCCCAAAATCCACGATAACGGAGGGCTTCTTCTAGGACATCATCCACTGTCCGTTCACGGGACTTGTTGGTTTCCATTGCCCAAGTATCTGGATTGTGGCAGTATTGACACCGCATTTGACACCCTTGAAGGAAGACAATAAAGCGGATCCCAGGCCCGTCTACTGCCCCAAAACTTTCTGTTGAGTGTACCATTCCTGTTACTTTTCCATAGTCAACTGTTTCATTTTCCATTGAGGAACCTCTTCTCTTGAAAACGTTTTATGATTTTATTATAACACGATTCCATCTATTTTAAAGAGTTTAAGCTTCTTTTTGAAAAGAAACTGTTCTTTTCAGTAGTTTTCATTGTCCTAGTACAGTTTCCAATATGGGACTATCTGTCCTGTATTTTAGGAGAAAAAAAGGAGCCAGCGACTCCTTTTTTAGATCTTTCTTATGAAACACGTTAGTGAGTCATCCTTTTCTTCTTGTAGAAGACAAGACTCATCGTAGCTATTGCCACTCCAAAAAGAGCTAGATAGCTTGTTTCTTGTCCAGTAGATGGAAGGATTTTCCGTTTACCTGGTGTCTTGGTTTCTGTTGTTGCCTCTTCCTTGTCTTCTTGCTTCTCATCTTCGTTCTTGTCCTTCTCTTTATTTTCAGCTGTTGAACTCTTTTGTTCATTGGCTTGAGTCTGATGAGGAACTAGTTGAGATCCTGTATTCGATGAAGAAGGGCTGGTTTGATCCGTTGGTTGTCCTGTATTTCCTTGTTGATCATCTGTCGGCGTTCCTGGAGTTTGTGCTCCACTAAAGTCGATTTGGACCAAGACAGGATCATGGTCTGATGCACGACCGTGTTCCTTCATAAAGGAAGCATTGATATGGACTGGTTCAAACCTTGCTTTAGCTGCCATGTTGTTTGAGATAAAAATGTTATCCAAAACTTGATTGCTTCCACGGTAGAAATAAGAATAGCGATCGCCTGCATCATGTTGGGCCATTAAGTTGGTTAGTTCATTGCCCGCAAGGATCTGTGCCGTGGTTGAGAAATCGTAATCATTAAAATCACCCGTCAAAACAAAGGTGGTCTTCGGATTTTGCTTCAAGCCTTCTTGGACGAATTGATGAATGACACTGGCTTGTGCTTCACGAGTTGGCAAGGTATGTTCCACTGCTGGTTGGCTTGCCCCATAAATAGCATCATCTCCGATTTTTGATTTCAAGTGATTAGCAATCACCACAACTGGTTGGCCTTTGAATTCAAACTCAACGGCTAAAGACTTGCGAGTATGATCAAACGATGGGTCATTAGGGGCAATCCGAGCTGGATTTTTAACCAGGTGTCCCTTGTCAAATTGTGCTGCTTCGTTGCTAGTTGCTGCCTCTTTTTTGGCTAAGCTCACGCGTTCTGGATTGTAGAGGATTCCCAAACGAATATTAGAACCAGGCTTTCCTCCGTCAGCGCCATCTACTGGAGCAACCTCCGTATACTCATAGCTCTTGCCACCCAATTCCTTGATCCGATTGGCTAGTTTGCGTCCACTTTCAACACCACTGGTCGTCCCGTCATCCACACTACCATTATTGTCCTGCACTTCGATCAAAGTGATAATATCTGGATTGTGAATTTCATGGATAAAGGAATTGGCAATCAGCGTCACCTTATCCTCTGGGGTTTCATTTTTGGCATTGTTGGCCGAGAAATTTTCAATATTGTAGGAAGCGATGGTCAGCTTGTCCTCACTTGGTTGGGTTTGAGCTGCTTGACGCTGCAAGCCACCGTCTTGGACCATCAACTGTTGAGTGGGCTCTAATTTATAGAAGCTATTTCGATACGTTACCACTCCTGTCACATCTTCTGTAAAGTAATCCTTGGCTTTTGCGACAAACTGATTCCCAACATAAATCGGGATTGTCGCTGTATTTTGCGCATGTGGCCGTAGATTCAGACCCCCAATATTGTTAAAAGGAAGGCCTGTAAAATCTTCTCCCAATACATAGATATCTCCTTTGTACTGGGGACCAAGGACATGCGGTTTCTTCACCACCGTGAGCATTCCTTCCAGGCTTTCCCAATAATCGAGGGCATCGGTTTCTGGAGCATAAGCAGTCGGATTAGGCTTCACATCTGCTGGCATGTCCGCAGTGATATTCACAGCTTCTGGAAGAGGGGCTGTCCCGTCTTTGGTGATCCAAGCATCGACCAGCATGGTCACCGTTAAACTATTCGTTGGTTCCTTAAAGGTCTTCCCAGCTCCCAAGGTGACTTCTTCCATATAGCCTTCCTTGACAGTACCTGTTATTTTAACCTTGTCGCCGACCTTGACCTTGTATTTGGAAACTACATAAATCCCATCTGAAGTCCGACTATTCCCATCCGATTCAATATCTTGGGCATAAAAACCATAGCGGTCTGTCTTGGTCACCACTACATTTTTGATGGCTACCTTTTGGCCTTCCAGTGGAGAGCGTTGCGATTCCCCTTGAATGTCCCCGATCTTAACCGTTTTCTCCTCAGTAGCGTCTGAGGAATTGCTAGATGTCTCTTCTTTATCACTCGAAGCTCTCGTCGTAGCGTCTGTAGTTGTTGTTGTAGCGAAAGTCGAATGATTTGTCGAGCTTTCCTCGCTGCTAGTATTCGTCACAAGCGCTGGCTCTGAAGTCGAAGCTGTGGTCTCGTCTGCAACTACCGTGAGGGCACTGCTAAAGACCCCCAACTGACTAGCCAATAAGGTGGCTACTCCCAGTAGGCGAATCTTTTTACCGTTTTTTCTCATGCGTTTCTCCATCCCTAAAAAGTTTTCCTCTTTTATTATAAGGGAATGACTTTGCATTTTCAAGCGCTTTCAAAAATATTTTTCAAAAAGAAAAACACTTCGACCCAAAAAGATCGAAGTGTCAAGAACTTAAGCTAAAATTGCCAGTGTCTGATACGGTTTCAGAATTACTTTTTCAGAAAGCTTTACATTCTCATAGTTGGACAAGAGCACGCGCCATGCTTGGTAGTCTTCTGGAATCGCTACTTCAACTTCACTTCCATAGAAATGATTGAGTACCAAGAGTTTTTGACCGTCTAAGTGGCGTTCAAAAGCATAGACTTCTTGACTATCTTCCAGTGCTGGCTGGTAGCTTCCTTCTGAAATGATCCGCATTTCTTTGCGCAAGCGAATCAATTCTTTATAGAAGGTAAAGATTGGTCCATCCATCTCCTTTTCAACGTTGAAGTCTTTATAGGACTTCCCAACTTTCAACCATGGCGTGCCTGTTGAAAAACCGGCATTTAGAGAAGCATCCCATTGCATGGGCGTACGTGAATTATCACGTGACTTAGCTTGGATAATCTTGAAGGCTTGCTCAGGTGACTTGCCTTGGTCCAAGAGCATTTGGTAAGCATTCATGGACTCCACATCCACGTAATCTGCCATCGAATCATAGTCTGGATCAATCATGCCGATTTCTTCCCCCATATAGATTATAAGGGGTCCCACGTGACAAGTGAATGCTAGCTGCGAGCATGGTCGCTCCTTCATTGCGGAAGTTCTTGATATCTACAAAGCGATTCAAAGCACGAGGTTGGTCATGGTTATTCCAGAAAAGGGCACTCCAACCACCACGTTCACTCATTTCCTTGCCCCAAGTATGATAGAGACGTTTGAGCTCTTGCAGGAAGAAGGCTTTATCGAGACTGTTCAAGGGATGGGGTCGCAAATTTGTAGGCAAGCACACTTTGACTTCCCCGTTTCCCAATTAACCAGCTATCAAGAAATCGTCAAAGCTTCTGGTCTTCGCTCAGAAACCAATGTCATTCGTTTGGAACAAATCAGTATCGATGAAAAAGGAGCTAAAAAGACAGGTTTCCCTCTTCACCGTTTGGTTTGGAAAGTAACCCGGCAACGGGTGGTGGATGGTGTCGCTTCTGTCTTAGATATTGATTACCTAGACAGAGAGCTGATCCCTGGCCTGACCAAGGAAATTGCCCAGCACTCTATCTACCAATATATAGAAGAAGACTTGAAATTGCAGATTGGCTATGCCAAAAAAGAAATCTTGATTTCACCAATCGATAATCGTGACAAAATCTTACTGGATCTTGGAAAAGACAAACACGTGGTAACGGTTCGTTCCCAAGTTCACCTAGCAGACGGACGCCAATTCCAATTCACCGAAAGCCGACACAAATTAGACAAGTTTCATTTTGTCGACTATGCAGAACGGAGGAAATAAAGGAGGCTGGGGACAAAAGTCCTAGCCTCTCAATTATTTTTGGATTGTCGAGCAAGACGCAGTGGTTGAGTGGGCTCTCTACGCTGATTTCATCAGCTTTTACAGCCCTACTCAACTGTGCGGAGGTGGGACGACGAAATCGAATTCTAACGAATAATCGATTTCTGTCCCACTCTCATTTTATCCTAATACCAATTCATCACTTACCAGGGTTTCACCACTGTTTTGTTGGAAGAGGCGCATCAAATCTTCAACCGTTAGGTTTTTCTTTTCTTCTCCTTTGACGTCGACAACGATCTTGCCTTGGTAGAGCATGATCAAGCGGTTGCCGTATTCAATGGCATGGTTCATATCATGCGTAATCATCAAAGTTGTCAAATCATGGCTTTCCACAATCTTTTGTGTCAATTCCATGACCATTTCACTGGTCTTGGGATCGAGCGCTGCGGTGTGTTCATCCAGAAGCAAGAGTTTGGGTTTGACCAAGGCTGCCATGACCAAGGTCAAAGCTTGACGTTGCCCACCAGACAAATATTGGGTATCGACTTTGAGGCGGTTCTCTAAACCGATATTCAGTTCCTTCAAGGCTTCACGGAATAATTCGCGATCTTTCTCCCGAACTCCCCAGCCCAAACCACGAGATTTCCCCCGACGTTGGGCAATGGCCATATTTTCTTCAATGGTCAAACGAGAAGCTGTCCCCATCTTGGGATCTTGGAAGACACGCGCAATATCTTTCGCACGCCTACGAACACTCGTATTTTTGATGGAGTTACCTTCTAGCAAGATATCCCCTTCATCCACGACTAGATTTCCTGCCAAGATGTTCATCAAGGTTGATTTCCCAGCTCCATTTCCACCGATAACCGAAATGAAGTCTCCTTCTTCTACTTGGAGATCCAAGCCTTTTAAGACATGGTTTTCATTGACTGTTCCTGCTTCAAATGTCTTATGAATACCTTCAATTGATAATAATGTTGCCATACTTTTCTCCTATTTATTTCCTAACTTCAGTCCACGAACACGAAGACGTTTTTGCGCCTCAGGAGCAAACAAGACAATCGCGAGCAAGATTGCATTGAAGAGACGAACCATATTTTGATCGAGATTTGGGATCTCGTAAATATTTAAGATAATCAAACGGTACACAATGGCTCCAACCCCGATGGAAAGCAAACGCCAACCAATGGTCAATTCGTGGATCAAAACTTCAGCGATAATCACCGCACTCAAGCCAACCACGATCGTCCCTGTACCAGAAGTCACATCTGAGAAACCATCATTTTGTGCAAACATGGCTCCACAAAGGGCAATCAAGCCATTGGAAATCATGTAACCCAACATCTTCATGTTATCTACATTGACCCCATTAGCCTCACTCATTGGAATGTTATCACCAGTCGAGCGCAAAACCAAGCCAAGTTGCGTCTTCATTAAGAGGGTTAACAAGATACAGACGATGATCAAGCACGAAATACTAATCAAAAAGACAGCTTCTTCATTGGACAAGCCCAATTTCATGACACTTTTGAAAATGGTACTGGCATCACCAATAGAGAGGTTGGGTACTCCCCCCATGATTTTAATATTGATAGAGTAGAGACCGGTCAAAGTGACAATCCCTGTCAAGAGGGCTGGAATTTTCATTTTTGTATGGAGAACCCCAGAAACCAATCCTGCGATCATTCCTGCTAGGAAGCCCATCAAAGTTGCAAGCCAAGGGTTTCTTCCTGCTTGAATTTGGGAGGATACAACTGCTGCCCCAAGTGGAAAGGCTCCTTCTGCCGTCATATCGGCAATATCTAAAATTCGAAATGTTAAGTAAACACCGATCGCCATGATCGACCACAATAAACCTTCTGATAAACTTGATAAAACGAAATTCATCTCAAACCTCCTATTTTTCTACCTTCAACGAGCTAATATCAATTCCAAGCTCTTTGGCCATCTCTTTATTGGTATGCAATTCTAATTTTTCAGGTGTTTCAACTGCGACTTTCCCAGGTTTCTCACCCTTCATGATGCGAATAGCCATCCGAGCAGCTTGTTTTCCCAATTCCTCATAATCAGTACCAAAGTTGTACAAGCCACCAGTAGCTACCATTTCAGCAGATCCACCAAAAACGGGCACCTTATGGCTGAGGGAAACCTGTTTTACAGTGTCCATTGTAGAAGAGATAATATTGTCCGTCGGAACAAAGACGATATCTGCCTCTGACATGATACTGTCTGCTGCAGCTTTCACATTGTTACTATCGAGAATTGTTTTTTCAACCACTTGATAGCCTTTAGCTTCTAAGATCTTCTTCGCATTGTCTTTTTGGACGACGGAGTTAGGCTCACTTTGCGTATAGAGAATCCCAACTGTTTTCGCTGTTGGAAGCACTTGCTTAATCATGTCTACCTGTGTAGCGATCGCATCTTCTGACTGGTCACTTGTCCCTGTGATATTGCCACCTGGTTCTTTCAAGTTTTTCACCAATTTCGCTGCCAATGGGTCGGTCACAGCTGAGAAAACAATAGGTGTTGATTTAGTGGTATTAGCCAAACTTTGTGCGGAAGGGGTTGCAATCGCAAAGACTAGATCACTTTCTTCTGCCAATTGTTTAGAAATATTTTTCAGATTTCGTTGCTCCCCTTGAGCATTTTGGAAATCAATTTGGATATTTTTCCCATCCACATAGCCCTCTTTCTTCAACTCTTCGATAAAGCCTTTACGTGTTGCATCGAGCGACTTATGGGTGATGTACTGGGAAATCCCAATTCGAAAGACATTGTCTTTTTTAGCATCTTTCAGATGGTGTAAGGTCACCAATGAGGTTAACAGAAGTCCTACAACCAGGACAGGTGCTAGCAATTTTTTCACTACTTTCATTTATTGACTCCTTTTCTGCAAAATAAACAAAAAATCCGCTTAGATGATACTCTAAACGGATGCTTGAAATTCTCCAACAAGTTACAAAACCTCGGTCCATTTAGATACTAGCTCTATGGACCATCATCAAAAATCTTAGCCACATAGATACAAACAAATTGCTTGGGTTGTTTGCATCCATGAGATCATGTCTACAAACACTATCTAAAGTAGCTAAAGTAAAATTTTTGAGTTGAAATGGCTTGTTGCTTCATGTTTATTTTCTGCTTTCTTTTTTTATGGGTATTATCTTACCTTAATTTTTTTTGGCTGTCAAGACTATTTCAGAAATTTTTGAAATTTTTTGAAAATTCAACTGGTCCTGACAAGAAAAAAACAGAGGCTGGAACACGTCCAGGCCTCTATTTTTTAATCTTCTTTTGATTTAGTTTCTTCATCTTCCTCGACGATTTCAGAAATTTCAACTTTCACCTTGGTCACACGACCATTTTTCACCTTGTCATTTGTCAGAATCAAGTGTTTCTTTTGACTATCGACTTCACAGCTGAGTCGCTCTTTCAAGGTCGGAATTCGCCCAACCTCTGTCAGGTAATAGCCTGCAATGGTATCCACATCATCGCTTTCCAACTCAACATCAAAATATTCGTTAAAGTCATTTAGAGACATGGCTCCTTGTACGACATAGGTATTGTCCGCAATTTCAAAGACATCAATTTCCGCTTTGTCAGTCTCATCGTCAATTTCACCAACGATTTCTTCCAAGAGGTCTTCAAGAGTAACCAAACCAGACATCCCACCATATTCATCGAGTAGAATGGCCATTTGATTTTGCGTATTGCGCAATTCCTTCAAAAGATCATCCACAAAAATGGTTTCTGGAACAAACAAAGGTTCTTGCAAAATCTTTCTTAAGACAATATTATCAAAGCCATTGATAAATCCTTCGTTCAAGAGACGTTTGGTATGGATGAGGCCGATGACATTATCCTTGTCATCATCATAGACAGGAATCCGTGAAAAGTTTTGCTTAAGGATACTTTCAATAATTTCTTTGGTATCATCATTGATATCAACCATGAAGGCATCTGTCCGTGGCACCATGACTTCACGCGCTACCATTTCATCTAATGAAAAGATCCCTTGAAGCATCTCAATCTCGTCCGCATCTAGTGTTGCTTCACTATTGGTCAGCATATACTCGATTTCATCCCGCGTCATCTTTTCATCCGGATCATCGAATTCCATTGGCGTGATACGGCTCAAAAGGTTGGTCGATGCTGAAAGCAACCAAACAAAGGGGCTGACAATTTTTCCTAATAGAATCACAATCGGAGCTGTTCGAACAGCCAACTCATCTTTCAAGTTCATAGCGATTCGTTTCGGATAGAGTTCACCAAATACGATCGAAATATAAGTCAAAAATGCTAGAGATAAAAAGCTTCCAGTTGCAAGAGCCGTTTTAGTATTGCCCATCCATCCAGCAATGACATGTCCAAGGCTATCCGCAAGACTCGCCCCAGATAAGATGGTAATCAAGGTGATCCCCACCTGAATAGTGGATAAGAAATGGTTCGGTTGCTCCAATACGCTAAGAAGACGAATGTATTTTTTATCTCCTTCTTCAGCCTTTTGCTCTACACGAGAGCGATTCAACGATACCATTGACATTTCAGTCGCCGAGAAAAAGGCGTTCAATAATGTCAAAACAATCAATAAAATAACTTCCAGTAAAATTTCCTGACTGCCAGGGTCTTCCATGGATAATTTCCTCCAGTATATAATATCGTATATTATACCACAAAATAGGAGAGCCTGCATTCTTCTATGTCATTTTCTTTTTTACCATCAAAAAATCAGGACCAGGTCCTGATTTTAGTGTTCTGCACTGGTAAAATCATAAAAGAAGGCATTGAGTTTTTCAACCAGCTCAAGCGATGAGAGACTACTTGTACAGATAAAAGGTTTTTTCTTTAATTCAGGCATCATAAAGTTGCCCACCACCACATCTGCATCCGAAGCTTCGATATCATCCACTGTCAGATTGTACTTGATCATCTGCGTAAATTCAAAGTTATCCGTACAGTAGAAATCAAGGAAATCGATCATGGATTTGGCATGGTGATCGTCAAAACGACTGATAATCAAGACCTTAATAGACTTCCGACGACGCAATAACTGTGGTAAGAGACGTTCCCAGTGAGTGTAGACCGTGTAGATCATGTGCTTGATGATCTCATCATTCAGATCATGCTTCATGGTCTTCATATAAGTGATGATATGCTCCTTCAAATCATCATAGAAGGCTGGGAAGATACTCATGAAATCTTCGTTGGTATTGGTCTTGGTATCAAATAAGAGAAACTCAGAGAATAATTCCTTCCGATCGAGATGAGACGTGTTATGAACATGCATCAACATCTCATCAAGATTTTCAATGTCTAAATCATAGGTATAGCATAGATCCTTGAACATATCTCTGATGAGCGTCGTTGATTCTTTGGCATAAGGATCTGTTTCTGCAGCTTCGATCAAGCTTTCTGGGCTGAAATAGAAATTCTCTTGAATGAAGATGATGAAGAATTGCTCCAGCACTTTTTCATTCAACTCGACACCCAACTGCAAGCTAAAGTAGCGCAACATCTCCTCAACATTGGTCACCCCTTGATACTGGTCCTTATACACATCATAGTTCGTTGGCATGTCAATAAAATAGCCTTGCTTAATCCGTGACAAGTAGGCTGTCAAGAGAACTTTATAAGACCTGAGTACAGAGAAGGTCAATGGATAGCCATAGAGTTTGAAGAAGAAGGTGATCAAATCGGTCACAGCCTCTTCCTTAAATTCTGGGAAAGGCCACTCCATATAGTAATAACGTTCCGCAAAATATTGGGCATAAAAGAAACGAACGTCAATCTCATCTCCGACAAGATTCAAGGGTTTCAAATCAATCTTTACATTGTATTTGGTTTGAAGCTTCTGATTGATCGTCCGAATCAAGCGGTAGAAAGATTGGTAACTCAGATCAAACTTTCTGCAAATATATTCATTGGAAACATCCTTGTTGAAGAAAAGATACTCAATCAAGGCAAAGGCTTGTGATTCTTTAAAAAAGTGATGATAGATCACTTCTAGCCCAACCGAATCCTCATAACTGATCTTGATCCCATTGGTAGAGGATTCAATTAAAAAGTCATCAAATGTACTACGAAGATTAGACAAATCTTCTTTTAACGAACGTTCTGTACAATCCAAACGCTTGGCCAACTCTTTCAAGTGGAACCATCTTTTTTCCTTAATCAAGATTTCCAATAATTGCAATTGGCGTCTCTGTTTTTTCGATAAGAGGAGTCTCATCTTTCCCTACCTTTTCATATTTTCTTTCAAAATCACTTATATTTTAACACATTTCATAGTACTTGTTGACTATTTTCCAGCATTTTTCTCAAAAAACTGTACAAAAAAGACTCAAAGGCCCATATAGGCGCTAGAGTCTAGGATTTATTAATGATACCAAATTCTTCTTTTTTCTTCTGCTCCTTAGCAGCACGGTGGTTATCATAAAGATTCACCAAGAATTTTACAATTTCTTTCCCAATCGAATAGACTGGAATCGCGACGACCATCCCGATAATGCCGTAGATATTACTTGAGAGCAATAATAGAACCATAATGGTAATCGGGTGAACCTTCATCACGCCTCCAACAATACGCGGATAAAGAATATTGCCATCGATCTGCTGGATAATCAACATGTAAATGACTGCTTTGATCATCATATCCATATCGGTAAAAGCATAAGTGATGACCATCGGAATCAACCCGATGGTTGGTCCTACATATGGAATGAGGTTGGCCAATCCAGAAAAAATGGCAAAGACCAAAGCATACTTCAATCCAATAAAACTATAGCCAATGTAGGCTAGGGTTCCAATGATCAAAGCATCGATCGAAATCCCACTAATGTAGCGGGAGACCGTTTCATTCAAACTAATCAAGAGGCTTGAAATGTGGAGTTTGTCATTGCGTAAAATGGTCCGCTCCAACATCGGTAATAACTTCTTCCCATCGACCAAGAAATAAACTAAGAAGACAGGGGTCATGATCAAGATAAAGACCGTATTAACAATGGTGTTAACCACACTTCCTAAACTGTTGGTCACACTATTCAAGAGATTTTGTAGGATATCCATATAAGAGAGATTCAACTGCTGAATCGTCGACTGGATATTCACATTCTGGAACAAAGGATTGGTCGAGAGTTTTCGAACCAAACTTTGAACTTCCCAGTAAAGTCCTTGAGTTGAATTGATCAAGCTGGTTAACTGATTAATTAAGATAGGGAGCAGATAAAAGATCCCTAAGCCAATGATCCCAAACAAGAGTACTAAGGTGATCAAAATCCCAAACACACGCTTGATTTTTAAATGTTTTTCCAACAATTCAACAATCGGATTGGTAATGTAATATAAAAAACCTGCAATTAAAAATGGTAAGAGGATGGTATTCAGAACAGATACAAATGGAGAAATTAAAGTTCCCATTGATTTCCAAATATAGAAAATCACCGTCAATAATAAGATCTCACATGTCCAGAATAACAATTTACTATTTCGAAACATTCCTTACCTCCTGTTTTCTATTCTACCATATTTTATGATAGAATAAAGGAGATTTTAATCAAAAGGATGAAGTTATGAATAATTTGATTGAACTACAAGACGTCAATTTGATCCGCAATGGAAAAGCTCTTTTAAAAGAGATTAACTGGCAAGTGAAAGAAAATGAATGCTGGGCCATTTTAGGTCTCAATGGGGCAGGAAAATCGACCCTCCTCAAACTTCTCATGTCTGAATACTGGGCTAGTTCTGGCCAGGTAACTGTCCTTGGAACCCGCTTTGGAGAAGGAGGTATTCCAGAGTTGCGGAAGCGTATTGGGATCGTTAGCTCCTTTATTTCAGAAAGACTGCCAGAGCATCTTTTGACAGAACAAATTGTCCTAACTGGTCAATACAAGAGTAGTATTTTATATGCTGCATACGGGGAGGAAGAACTAAACTGGGCACGAGATATGCTAACTTCAATTGGAGCTAGCGCTTTGATCGGTCGCAAATACCGGGAGCTCTCTCAGGGAGAAAAGCAGACAGTCCTCATTGCACGAAGCCTCATGGACCAGCCAGATCTGATCATTTTTGACGAGGCCTCTAGTGGATTGGATCTCTTTGCCAGAGAAAAACTCCTCCGTCAGATCCATCATATCAAACAATTAGATCACGCGCCTACCATGATCTACGTCACCCACCATGCCGAAGAAATTACAACAGACATAACCCATGTCCTCTTACTCAAACATGGCCAAGTGGTCGAGCAGGGACCAAAGGAAAAGATCCTAACTCCCCATGTCCTAAGCCAATTTTATGAAGCACCAGTATCCCTTATTGATCTTGGTGACGAGCGACTCTTTGTCAAACCAGAAATCGCACACTGAAAAGAAAATGAATAAAGCAAAAAGAGAGTGAGACAGAAATCGGTCATTCGTTAGAATTCGATTTCGTCGTCCCACCTCCGCACAGTTGAGTAGGGCTGTAAAAGCTGATGAAATCAGCGGAGTAGAGCCTACTCAACCACTGCGTCCTACTCAACAATCCAAAAATCAATTGAGAGGCTAGGACTTTTGTCCCAGCCTCTTTTACTCTTATCTCAACGATTCCGTGCATACTCGATCATATCATATGGGAGAGTATTGGCACTTTCTCTTAGGGAATAGCTTTCTAATTCATTGACATTTTGTCGCATACGGCGCGCTTGCTTGGCGGTAATCAGGTGTTGCGCTTCATATTCAAAAATAATCTTACGCTCCAAATAATAGCCTCTCAACATTTCATCGATATTATTTGGTTTCACGCGATTAATAACCCGCTCCACAAAGGCCCCACTGGTAATAATAGCTGTCTCTCTCAGACGAGATTCTTGTAAGAAAGAGATCAAACTGCTCCGATAAATCCCCTTGAGGTCTTCCAAACTTTCGATGATGATTTCCGTATTGGCCAGATAAAGGGCCGCAATCTGGTCATAATCAATGGCCTCTAACTTACTGTCTTCTCGGGTCCACCAGTTTCGCAAGCCAGACCCAAAGGTTAAGATCTCATGAACTAATAAACGCAAGAGACGGAAAGACACCAAGAGGTAATAGGTTAAACGAGACGAAAGATTGCGATTGACACGTTGCTCCATATTGCGAAGATAGCGTTGGTAGACACGGTAGCCTCGCTCTCGAATCTTCCCTTCTTCATAGGCCTGTTCCAAGCCGTCACTTTCAATACTCAAAATCAGGAGCTTCAACTGTTCCCAGTCCTTTTGAATAAGCCTGTTTTCTTGGCCTAGAATCAAGTTTTCTATGCGGCCATGGTAGTTATCAATCGCCGCATACAAGGGACCCTTGTGCTTGCTATTCTTTAGGTCTGCTTCTAATTCCATGACGACATCATTTAAAATCGCGATCTGCATTAGGTAGTCATTGGTTTCTTCCTTTTCTTCTGATAATTTTGGAAGTACCACTAAGCCAGCAATAAAGCTGACAAGGGTAACTCCTGCCACTAAAAAGAGCAGGATGGGGTATTCTTTTTCGATTTTGGTTGGAATCAAAAGAATCGTCGCAATCGAAACCGTCCCCTTCACACCCGAAAATGTCAGCAATAAGGCATCTTTTAGATAATTGCTCAACGATTTTTTTAGTCGAACCGTTCGGAACCAATAAAAGAGGTAAACCATGACAAAACGAATCAAAAAGAGCAAGGCTGTCAACAGAAAGACAGAAAGAACTAAAAGAAGATTATTGTAAATGGGACTACTTAAGATGGGCTTGGAAATCATTTCCAATTCCATTCCTAAGATGACAAAGACCGACCCATTTAAGATAAAGTTGACCGTATTCCAGACAGTATGACTCACAGTATCTACCCGCGCTTCAAGGAGGGTAATGTGCTTAAAGCGACTGGCTTTTAGGATCCCTGACACAACTACTGCAATGATACCAGAGACATGGAGTTCTTCTGCTAGGAAGAAGGTCAACAGTGGGAGACTCAGTTCTAATAACAATTCACTGGCAATATCACTGGCGCGAACACTCAAGAGCAAGGTTTGCAGCCAACGGTTCACAAAGGCCGTCAAGATCCCCACCGCAAATCCTCCAATGATGGAGATTTCCAAGGAAACCCCTGCCTCTCCAAGAGAGAAACTTCCGGTCGCAAGTGCTGCTAAGGCCACTCGAAAGGCGACTAGACCAGAGGCATCATTTAGTAACCCTTCGCCTTTTAAGATATTCGAAACCCGCTTTGGAAAGCTAAAGCGCTCAGACAGGGAAGCAAAGGCTACTAAGTCTGTAGGCCCAAGGGCCGCCCCCACTGCCATACAGGCTGCTAAAGGAAGGCTCAGCCACAAGGAATGGGCTGCCCAGCCCAAACTAATGGTGGAGATAAAAATCACTGGGAAAATCAAATATAGGATGACCCGCCAGTGCTTTAAGACGGAAGTAATATCTGCTTCTTCTGCTTCTCGAAATAAGAGAGGACCAATGACCAAGGCCAGAAAAAGCTCGGTATCCAGATGAAAATTTTCTTCCGGCACAAAGAGAGCCCAACCAATCCCTAGTAAAATTTGAATCAAGGGCAGAGGAAGGCTCGGCACAAGTTTATTGGTGGCATTTGAGACGATCAAAATCATCGAAAAGATCACTGCATAAAGGAGTAGTTCCATATCACTCCCTCCTTAGCGTTCTTGGCAACAGGTCTCAAATTGCTGTTTTAACTCCGCAATCTTTTGGTCTGTCTTGGTTACATCCTTGTGCTCAATCTTCTTTTGGCACCGTTCCATCTCAAGCGAAACCAATTTCTTTTTTATTTTGAGCATCTTTTTGGTCATATGGGCTTCATCATAAAAACCTATAGCACGCTCGTGGATGGTTGATTCGACAAAATGATGTCTCAATCCTTCGATTTTATTCTTTAAATATTCTTTATCCATGACGGTAGCTTTCTAATTTTTCGATCATGACCAAAAAGGGTGGCTGATTCACTTGATTCAGTGTCCGGTAGATGGTCGCTGTATAGTCTTTTTGAGGGAGCTGACTGACAAAGTCCAGCACTGCATCACGCTCGATGTCTCCTCCTTCATGACCATAATAAATCATAATAGCCATTCGCCCACCTTTTTCTAGGCGAGCACAGATTTTTTCCATCGCTTCAATCGTGGTAGCTGGAAGAGTAATGACCGATTTATCTGCAGATGGCAGATAACCCAGATTAAAAATAGCTGCTTTGAGGGTCTCCACATATTGGTCCACATGCTGGTGGCCATCCAAAATCAACCGGACATGTTGAAGTCCCAACTTTTCCAATCGTTCTTGGGTATTTACAAGGGCCTGCTCTTGAATATCAAAGGCATAGACCTGGCCTGCTAGTTGGGCTAAAAAGGCCGTATCATGTCCATTTCCCATGGTCGCATCCACCACCACATCTTCTTTGGTGATGACTTCTGCTAAAAATTGATGGGCCATTTCAAGTGGTCGAAGCATTGGCAGTCTCCTTTTCTTCTAGCTTACATCCTTGGGTACTTCCACGCCGACGCATTTCAGTTTCAATAGCATTTAGGACTTCCCATTTGTTGAGACTCCACATAGGGCCAATCAACATATCCCTTGGTGCGTCCCCTGTAATCCGGTGGATGACGATGTGTTTGGGGATGATTTCCAACTGGTCACAGATGACCTTGACATACTCCTCCTGGCTCATGAGTTGAAGTCGTCCTTCATGATAGTCCCGTTGCATCCGTGTATTGGTCATCAAATGCAAGAGGTGCAACTTGATGCCATCAATTTCATTATCGGTCACACAACGGCGAACATTTTCCACCATCATCTCATGGGTCTCCCCAGGAAGGCCATTGATCAAATGGGAGACGATCTCTGCCTTGGGCACCTGTTGGCGAATACGCTTGACTGTTTCAACATAGAGATCATAACTATGGGCTCGATTGATCAATTCAGAAGTCGCTTCATAAGTCGTCTGAAGCCCCAACTCAATCGTCACATGCATGCGCTCTGTCAGCTCTGCTAGGTAGGCCAAGGTCTCATCTGGTAAACAATCCGGACGCGTACCAATGTTGATTCCTACCACTCCTGGTTCATTGATGGCCTGTTCATACCGCTCTCGAATGACTTCCACTTTATCGTGGGTATTGGTAAAATTTTGAAAATAGACCAGGTACTTCTTCACATCTGGCCATTTCCGATGCATAAAATCAATCTCTTTGTAAAACTGTTCTCGAATCGGAGCTTCTGGGGCCACAATGGCATCTCCTGAACCCGAGACCGTACAAAAAGTACAGCCACCGTGGGCGACTGTTCCGTCTCGATTGGGACAATCAAAGCCTGCATCAATAGGGACTTTAAAGGTCTTTTCTCCAAATAAGGTTCGATAATAATCATTCATGGTATTGTAGGATTTCATACCCTTCATTATAGCAAAAAAAAGAGTCGAACTCAAAACGCGAGTTCAACTCCTAGTTGTTAGATGCTTATTTTTGCTTGCCTGTAAAGCGCCATTGAAATCGCAAGCGATCATACAAGGGATACTCAAACTGTAAGACAGCAAGACCCAAAATCATACTGCCAAGAACGTCTGATGGATAGTGGACCCCGACATAAACGCGGGAAACCACAATGGTCACAATTCCCAGAACCAGCAAGCCTTGAAGGCAATAGCGGGCTGTTTTATGTTTTACATGTTGGCTGATGATGATGATCAAACTTCCCAAAACAAGGGTAGACGCCAGTGAATGACCACTCGGGAAAGAAAAGCCTTTTTCCTCTACTAGATGAAGAATACTTGGTCTCGGTCTCTGGTAGATATTCTTTAGAAGAAGCACCAAAAGACCAGTCAATACCAAATTGCTCCCTAGAAAAAGAGCTTCACTGTACCATTTTTTATAGGCAAAGACCGCTAGCAGAAGACCCACCCAGATAACAATGATCTTGGTATCCATGACATGGGTCACCTTGGTAAAGAAGGCCGTCAGTGTTGCAGGCAGATCGCCTCGAATAGCAGATTGAATCGTGCTATCAAAGCCTGTTAATTGTTGCGGGTAAAAGCGAATCACATACCCAAGAATGACAAAAATGAGAAGGGCGAAGCTTGCCTTCGCCCAATGTTGTTGTTTATTTTTCATATTTTTTCAAAATCGGTTGCAATAAGGTATAGATCAACCCAAATGCGATGGCCCAAATCACCCCTTCGATCAGGTTAAACGGTGCAACCATTGCGGCTAAATAGTGGACAAGACCTAGTGTTTTCGAAATATCATAGTTCATAAAACGAGCATACAAAGGGATTGCATAGACATAGTTCACCAATACCATCGTAATACTCAAGCTGATCGTTCCAACAATCGTTGCCAGAACAAATCGACCATGGGTCCGTTCCTTGTTCCAAATCCATGCAAAAGCAAGGACAAAAACAAGAACTGCAATGATATTGATTGGTAATCCGATCAAGGTTTCAAGCCCCTTATTATTGAGGGCTAATTTAAGGACAGATCGGATCAAGGTCACCCAAACGGCACTTTTAAAATCCAACAGGACCAAGGCCAACAAAATGGCGATGATACTCAAATCAATTTTGAAGAAATCTATTAAGAAAGAAAATTGATAGAACATCAAAATAAAAGATAAAGCGGATAAAACAGCCACTAGGGTCAGTTTACGTGTATTTGTCATAACAGGTTCCTCCAATTTTTTAAAAATTAGAGAAGCTGGAAAGACGTCTACTCCATCATTCTACTCTAAACTATTTAAACAAAGCTTAAACTAGAAACTATTCTAGTTACTTTAGCTGGTCTCCATCAAAACATGCCGTTAGTCAGTCTTAGACCCTAACGTTCCATTTTCATGCATCAGCTCTAAACAGATCAGAATAGCTGTCAGTCTATTCGTCTCTCGTCTTCTCCCATCCAGACTATACTGTCGGTTGTGGAGTCACACCACATCAGCTTGCGCTCGCGGACTTCTTTTAGAGTATGGAAAAGAACATTTCCTAGTAAAAATCACCGCCGGTCGGGAATTACACCCTGCCCTGAAGACCCTTTTATGATAACAAAAAAAACTTGCCTAGGCAAGTTTTTGTAACTTGATAGATTACATCGTTCGGTTTTTTAGTTTTCATCGGCTATTTGAGCTTATCATGCTCATAACGATGGCTCAACTCCAGCCCCTTAAAACCTTGCTGGCGGAGTGCCTCATAGACAATCATGCAGACGGTATTGGAGACATTTAAACTACGGACATGCTCATCATTCATCGGAATGCGAATGGCCTTCTCTTCGTGCTGGCGCATAAAATCTTCCGGCAATCCTTTATCCTCGCGTCCAAACAAGAAATAATGGGACTTCCCATCCTGATAAGAAACGTCCGAATAGGTCTGATTTGCAAACTTGGACACTAGGTGCACCTGACCGTCGCGCGCTGCTTCCATAAACTCTTCTAGACTATCATAAAAGCGGACATCCAGCTTGTCCCAATAATCGAGTCCTGCTCGCTTCATCTTGCGATCATCGATCGGAAAAGCCATGGGTCGTATGATATGCAAGGGGGAATTGGTCGCCGCACAAGTCCGTGCAATATTGCCCGTATTTTGTGGAATCTGAGGTTGGAACAAGACGATGTGGTTTTGAGCAGCTGACTCTTGGTAGTCCAGTTCTTCAATATTCATACTCGATCTCTTTCTGATAAAAAAATAGCCACACTGCCCGGAGTCAAGCTCAGCAAACAGCGTGGTTACAGCTTCATTAACTTAACTCACAACAGGTTTGAGGTAAATCAACGAAGGTACTTTCTAAGTATAACACTTTTGAAGCTCCTGTCAATAGTTTTTTTAGATTTTTTTAAGAAACTTTATCAAAGTTTTCAATCCCTCCTCATTTTACTCTTTTGACGATTTTTCCTACTTGTTCTTAGCTTCTCAAAATTCCTCCAGAAAGTCCTTAAAAAAGATGAATTTTTCTTGAAAATAGAGTATGATAGAAGCATACTCTGGAGGTAATTTATGAAAATTATTGTTGTTGGTGGAGGAAAGGTCGGAACGGCCCTTTGTCGTTCTCTCGTTGCTGAAAACCACGATGTTATTTTGATCGAAAAAGACGAATCCGTTCTTAACCATATTACCAAACGATTTGATATCATTGGAATTTTAGGAAATGGGGCAAATTTCAAGATCTTGGAGCAAGCGGATGTTGAAGACTGCGACATCTTCATTTCCATGACCGAGTACGATGAAGTGAATATGGTCTCTGCTGTTTTGGCTAAAAAAATGGGAGCCAAAGAGACCATCGTTCGGGTACGGAATCCGGAATATTCCAATTCCTACTTCAAGGAAAAAAATATCTTGGGCTTCTCCCTAGTTGTCAATCCGGAATTGCTGACAGCTCGTTATATTGCCAATATCATTGACTTCCCAAATGCGCTTTCTGTGGAACATTTTGCCAATGGTCGAGTAGCCTTGATGGAATTTAAGATCAAGCCAGATAGCAATCTCTGCAATATGAGTCTATCCCAATTCCGGAAGAAATACGGAAATGTCATTGTTTGCGCAATCGAGCGTGGCAACGAACTCACCATTCCAAACGGAGATTTTGTCTTGCAACCTCAAGACAAGATTTTCGTAACAGGTAACCGGATCGAGGTCGTTCTCTTCCACAACAATGTTCGCCCTCAGGTCATTAAAAGCATGATGATCATTGGTGCTGGGAAAATTGCCTACTACCTACTCAATATTCTTCAAGATGTACGTCGCAAGATCGATCTCAAGGTCTTAGAGGTCAATCGTGAACGGGCAGAATTCTTTAGTCAGGAATTTCCTGATCTCTATGTCGTCCATGGAGACGGAACTGCTAAAGACATTCTTTTAGAAGAGAGTGCCAATAACTTCGATGCTGTGGCTACTTTGACAGGGGTCGATGAAGAAAATATCATCACCTCCATGTTCTTGGATTCTGTCGGTGTCAAAAAGAACATTACCAAGGTCAACCGAACCAGTCTGTTGGAGATCATTGGCGATCAGGATATGACCAGTATCGTCACTCCAAAACGCATCGCTGTAGATACCATTATGCACTTTATTCGTGGACGCTACAATGCACAGTTCTCAAACCTAGAAGCTTTGCACCATGTCGCAAATGGCCGGATTGAAACCTTGCAGTTCCAAATTAAGGAAGACAATAAACTAACCCAATATCCCCTCTCTGAATTGAAATTGAAAAAAGGCGTCTTGATCGCTGCCATTATTCGAGACGGTAAGGCTATTTTCCCTAATGGAGATGACCGTTTGATGGTAGGAGATCGGATTATCGTAACCACCTTGATTCAAAATGTCACTAAAATCTACGATTTAGTTGAGAGGTAAGCCTGATGAATAGAAGCATGATTCGTTACCTCTTGTCCAAGCTCCTCTTAATCGAGGCAGCGCTCCTGATCGTTCCCTTAGTGGTCGCTGCCATCTATCAGGAACCTTCCAAGGTCTTTATCTCTATTGGGGTAACCATGGCCATCTTACTTGGGCTGGGGCTCCTTGGTAGTTTTCACAAACCAAAGGACTTTCACATCTATGCTAAAGAAGGAGTCCTGATTGTAGCACTCTGTTGGATCCTCTGGTCCTTCTTTGGTGCCCTTCCCTTTGTCTTTTCGGGGCAAATTCCAAACATTATCGATGCCTTCTTTGAAGTCAGCTCCGGCTTTACAACAACAGGGGCAACGATTTTAGACGATGTGGGTGTCCTCAGCCACTCTCTCCTCTTTTGGCGTAGTTTTACCCACTTGATAGGTGGGATGGGGGTATTGGTCTTCGCCCTTGCCATTATGGACAATAACAAGAACAGCCACCTGGAAGTCATGAAGGCAGAAGTTCCTGGTCCAGTGTTTGGCAAGGTCGTTTCCAAATTAAAAAACACAGCTCAAATCCTCTACTTCTTGTACTTGGGCTTGTTCTTCCTCTTTGTAGTTCTTTATTTCCTTGCTGGCATGCCCCTTTATGATAGTTTTGTCATCGCTATGGGGACGGCTGGAACCGGGGGCTTTACCGTTTTTAACGACGGAATTGCCCACTACAATAGCAGTTTGATCACCTATTTGGTCAGCATCGGGGTTTTAGTCTTCGGGGTTAACTTTAACCTCTACTACTTCCTCATGATCCGAAAATTCAAGGCCTTCTTTAAAGATGAGGAATTGCGGACCTACATTACCATCGTCCTCGTGTCCAGTGTCTTGATCGCCTACAATGTCCTTCATCTCTATGCCAATGTCGCTAAGAGTTTTGAGATTTCCTTCTTCCAAGTTTCCAATATCATCACCACTACCGGTTTTGGTTATGGAACGACGGAAAAATGGCCTCTCTTTTCTCAGTTCATCCTCTTGATGCTGATGGTCATCGGTGGTTCTGCTGGATCGACCGCTGGGGGGCTTAAAGTCATTCGGTGTTTAACCTTATGGCGAATCGCAAAAAATCAGGTTCTTTCGACCTTGTCTCCGAATCGCGTTCTGACCTTGCATGTCAATGATACGGTATTGGATAAAGATACCCAGCATCAGATCCTCAAGTACTTTACAATATACAGTTTTATCACGATCGGCCTGCTCTTTGTAGTCAGTCTAGACAATAATAACTTCATGACGGTTGTCAGCGCTGTCTTTAGTTGTTTCAACAACATTGGACCTATGATTGGAACAGGTCAAACCTTCTCCATCTTTAGTCCGATTTCAAAACTATTACTTTCCTTAGCCATGATTGCCGGACGGCTTGAAATCTATCCAATGATTCTACTCTTCCTCCCTAAAACGTGGTCTAAACGCTGATAGACAACTTTTGTACAAAATCAACACCCTTAGAAAAATAATTTCTAAGGGTGTTTCTGTTTATTTGCGATCGTCCTATTTTGATTCTTCATTTCGCTTCAGGCTAAAATGCTCTGGCAAGGGGTCTGGTCCTGCTTTGGTTCCCGGATGGCAACGTAGAATCCTCGCGATTCCCATCAAGACACCTTTCACTCCAAAACGTTCAATCGCTTGGATCATATAATTGGAACAGGTCGGTTGAAAGCGACAAGAAGGCGGAAATAGGGGAGAGATCCATTTTTGATAGCCTCTGACCAGCGCAATCAGGATTGTTTTCATGCTTTTTTAGATTTAGTCACTGCTAGATTGTGCAGCTGGCTGATTTCTTTTTTGTTCAAGCGACGGTATTCACCCGGACGTAGCCCTGAGACGTCCAAATTTCCAAATTGGGTTCGGGAGAGTTTATCTACTAAAAGTCCCACAGCTTCAAACATCTTTTTAACCTGGTGGTTACGCCCTTCATGAATGGTCAACTGAACCACTGAACGGTTCTTTTCGACATCCACTTTTAAGATCTCGTAAGTCGCTGGCTTAGTTTTCTTTCCATCAATGGTCACCCCTCGCGTCAAGGGACGCAAGTTTTCCTTATTGGCAATCCCTTTGACACGCGCCACATAGACCTTATCAATTTCATTTCGCGGGTGAATCATCTCATCTGTAAAATCACCATCATTGGTCAAAATCAAGACACCAGATGTATCCCAGTCCAAACGTCCTACTGGGTAGATGCGCTCTGGTACTTGAGATAAAAGGTCAACGACTGTTGTCCGCCCTTTATCATCCGATACACTAGAGATGACACCACGTGGCTTATTTAAAAGATAGTAGACCTTTTCTTCGTTATAGATTGGAGTCCCCTCTACTTCAACCTGATCACCGGTTTTAATGATGGTCGCTAATTCACGCACGACTTGGCCATTGACCGTCACCAGGCCTTGCTTGATCAGTTCTTCGGCCTTGCGACGACTAGCCACGCCTGCATGGGCAATATATTTGTTAATTCTCATCTAGTTCCTCTGTTCTCTCTGAAAATAATTGACCTTCCTCTGGATCGATGTCCACTTCCTCAACCTTTGGCAATTCCTCCAAATGATTGATCCCCATATAATCCAAAAAATACTCCGTCGTGACATACAAATTAGGACGCCCGAGGACTTCTTTTTTTCCATCTTCGCGGATCAGATCAAATGACAGTAGTTTGGTAATAGCACCACTGGAATTGACGCCTCGAATATCATCTACCTCCACGCGGGTGATCGGTTGCTTATAAGCAATGATTGACAAGGTTTCAAGGGCAGCCCGAGACAAACTTTGGTTCATGGGCGTTCTAGAATAGTCTCGTAAAACCGAAGCGTAGTCTGCCTTTGTCACCAATTTATAACGGGAAGCTGTCTCCATCAAACACAGACTGGTACCTGTATCCTCCTGGTATTTTTGGGCCAATTTTTCTAAACTTTGCACCACACCTGTTGGGGGTAAAGAGAGAAGATCTGCGATTTGTCTGGCAGTAATTCCTTCTTCACCCGCTACAAATAAGAGTGCTTCAATTTCAGCTAATTTGCTCATGTTCAATCCTATTTAAGTAAATTTCTCCAAAAGCCCTATCCTGTACCACTGTGACCTCTTGAATCTTGATTAATTCAAGGGTTGCAAGAAATAGGGTAATAACCTCTTGGAGATCCGCTGCTTCTAGAAACAAGTCCTGCAAGAGAACTTGTGAGCGATCGTGGAATCGGTGACGCAGCTGGTCCATCAGATCCTCAATCTTGTATTCATCCTTGACAATGGTTGTATGGTTCTGGCGGAATTCTTCTTTTTTCTTAGTCAATAGTTTTGAAAAAGCCAAGAAGAGATCCACCGTGGTGCGATCATGAAGTAATTCGGTATCGTCATAGACCAATTCCATCTTGGGTTTCGAATAATAGAGGGCGCGCTCCTCATGCTGCGAGGCCATCAACTCTCCTAATTGCTTGTAAGTACGGTACTCTTCCAATTGAGAAAGGAGGTCCTGCTCGAGATCCTCTGCTTCATCCATCTCCTCTGCGACCTTAGGAAGAAGTCTACGACTCTTGATCAGGGTTAGTTGACTAGCCATCAGCATGTATTCCCCTGCTACCTCTAGTTTCATCGCCTGGAGAGTCGCCAAATAAGCCAGATACTGTTCGATCACCTCAATCAAGGGGACCTCATAGATATCCATCTGGTATTTAGAGACCAAGTGGAGCAAGAGGTCCAAAGGCCCTTCAAAATCTTTAATTTTAATATCCATTATTTATATTTTTCTAATGTCACCATGGTTTTTAGGCCCAATTCACGCGCAATACTAAAGAGATCCACACCGAGTTCACGTTGTTTCAAAATATACTGCTCACGAATTGATTGTGCCGAAAGGTCTTGGTTGCCTTTTTCGATCAAGAAGGCTTCTAATTGTCGGAATCCCCACTGACGAGAGTATGATTTTCCTTTATTATCAAAGAGATAGACACCATCCAGGAAGAGTTGCAACTCATCCAGTAAAGGATCTGGAACTTTTAAAACCCGTTTTTGGCCATCTTTGCCCACTCGAATGACATGAAAGTCCAGCTGAATATCTTCGACCTTGACTTGGAGGATCTCACTTGGCAATAAGCCCATCTCCAGAATCAATAAGGCCATCAAGCGTCCCTGTGGGTTAGTTGATTCTTCCCAAAAATGGGTCAGATCTAACAATTCACGATCATGGGTTTTGGCCGGTTGAATTTTAGGCAAGACCAAACGATGGTATTCAGAAATAAAGCGTTCTTGATACAAATAATATAAAAATTGGTTAACAGCGGATAATTTTCGTTTTTGAACCGCCGGTTTAAAATCTTTAATCGAAGCTTGGTAAATTCTCAAATTCGTCGGCGTCACTTTTCCATGAATTGATTCAATAAATTGGTCCAAATCATAGAAATAGGCTGACTGAGAATTTTCACTTAGTTCTTTTTGATCAATAAAACTTGCAATAAATTCTTTCATTTTGGAATCATCTCGTATTCATTTGAAAAATTATGCATTAGCGAATTGATGGCTTTGAGGATCGATTTCCGCGTAATAATCCCTTGGAAATAACCTTCTTCATCCACCACTGATAAGAAGGAGTCATCCACCAACTTGTGAAGGACTTCTGTCAAATTGAAGTCTAAGCCGATGACCCCGACCTCCTTCTTTGCAACGTCTACGATATCCATCGAAGCAAAAGTCTCCTCAGGAATCTCGTGTTTCAATTGATAAGATAGAATATCCGTTAGGGAGATCGTCCCCACAAACTTGCGTTCATCCGTCACTACCGGGATGCGACTATAGCTAATCTGGCTCAACAGCAAGACCGCATGGTCTACATTGTGGGTATCAATCAAGACCGCTAAATTTTTGGCAGGAGTTAAGAACGTCTCTTCCTGCGCCAGCAAGAAACGTTCAAATTCCTTTGCTATCATCTGCTAAACTCCTTTGTCAATTCAGGGTACAATTCATGATCTCGCGTATAATACTCTACCTTGAAGTTCGAATCGGTAATCTCTATCTTGGCATACAAACACTCGCGAATCAGACCACGAGGTTGGCTAACGGATCCAGGATTCACAAAGAGGGTTCTTCCTTCCTTCCAAGCATCTGGGATATGAAGGTGACCGTAAAGACAGATATCTGCTTCTTCCTCTTGGGCCCATAGATCCAATTTTTGAAAACTAAAATTGATCTGGAAGAGATGTCCGTGGGTCTGGATGATCCGAGTTGGCCCTAGTTGGGTCACCAAGCGTTCCGGATAGCCATCATAAAAATCCATATTTCCTTGGACAACGTGGATCCCTTCCCAGACAGGATCATCACTTTTTAGTTCAGAATCCCCATTGTGAAAGATCCCATCGACCTGGCCTAGGTATTTTTCTTTAATAGCTTCAACAATGGAGCGGTCTCCATGCGAGTCACTCATAACGATGATTGTTTGCTTTGCCATGATGGAAATACCTCCAATAACTTTTTAACAGCTAAAGCACGATGTGATTGTGTATTTTTTTCTTCAAGCGTTAATTCAGCAGCAGCACGGCCCGTTTCCCCAACTAAGAAGAGAGGATCATAGCCAAAGCCGTGTTCCCCTTTGGGCTCAAAATTAATATACCCTGGCCAATCTGCTTCCACCACTAGACTTTCCTTGCCTGGTCTTGCAACCACCAAGGTCGTATGGAACTGGGCTGAGCGATCTTTCAAGTCAAAAACCATGGCCAATTCGTGCAACAATTTCGCATTGTTTTCCGCATCTGTCGCACCAACTCCCGCAAAGCGAGCTGACCAAACTCCTGGTAAGCCTCCCAAGATATCCACCTTCAAACCTGAATCATCCGCTAAGACTGTTTTCCCAGTTAGCTCTGCAATCGTTTCAGCTTTTAGGCGGGCATTCTCTTCAAAGGTCAGACCTGTCTCTTCGACTTCTGGAAGCTCTGGGTATTGATTGAGATTTTCCACTTCAAAGCCCAGCTTTTCAAACATATTACGGAATTCTTTGGTTTTTCCCTCATTTCGAGTCGCAATGAGAATCGTATCTTTGACCTTACCTTGACCCAAGAAGGCTTCTAAATCCACCCCATCACTTGGCAAATGCAAATAGAGCAATTTCCCTTTTTCAACCAAGAGCAAGGCTCCTTGACGCTGTACGATTTCAAAAGCTCTTCCCTTGACTTCATTCAAGATTTCGGTCAAAAAGGTCAGAAAACGGAAGGCTGAACCATAGCGCATCACCGATAGATTGAGAGGGAATCCTTCAGGATCCTTGGCAAAGAGAAGTTCCAGCTGATCTAACAGAGTGGAAGCTTCCGCAGTCACTTGACTAAATTGGTTGTAGTCTGCATCTTCTCCCCATTGGGCTATATACCAATCTTGGGGATCTTTGTATTCAAATAGTTTGTCACTCATAAATTTACATGCTCCACATTCACTGAACGTTCTAGCCATTTTTCGGCAATCGCTGCAAAGCTATTGGCATTTGCAGTGGTATAAAAGCGGTGGGTCTGCTCTAAGAGTTCGCGACTCTTATTGAGCTCAAAATAGTTTAATAAAACGGAAATATCCCGAACACACTCTGCCCCACTATCAATCAATTTAACATCCGGTCCCATCACATTTTGAATGATCGGTTTTAAAAGGGGATAATGGGTGCATCCCAAGACTAAGGTATCAACCTTTCCAACTAGTGGTTTTAGGGTTTCGTAAACCACCTTTTTGGTCACACTGGATGCCAACTCGTTTGATTCTACTAAAGGAACAAACTTGGGACAAGCTAAACTGCTGACTTCCATGTCTGGTGCCAGACTTTGAATCTTCTCTTTATAAATTCCAGAAGAAACCGTCATCGGTGTCCCAATGACCCCAATTTTTTGATGGGTCGTCGATTTAATGGCTGCAGAAGCACCGGGCAATATCACTCCCAAAACGGGAATATCGAGTTTCTCCTTGACTTCTTCCCAAACAACTGCCGTTGCTGTATTACAGGCTAAGACAATCATCTTGACATTTTTGGTCAGAAGGAAGTTCACCATCTGCCAAGTATACTCGCGAATTTGGTCTGCTGGTCTAGGACCATAAGGTGCACGCGCTGAATCTCCAATATAGACGACATCTTCGTGAGGAAGCTGACGGAGCAATTCGCGGACAACAGTCAGGCCCCCTACTCCAGAATCTAAAAAACCAATCGGTCGGTTATCCATATCTCTTCCTTCCAAAAGGAGGGACTAAGAAATTCCTCCAAGCCCCTCTCATTTATTATCGTGAGATTGCCCCACTCTTATTTTTTCTTGTTTTTCGCCATTGCTGATTTTTGTTGGTTCACAATTTGGCGATAGACTTGTTGAACTTTTGCTTCGCTTGGACGTTGGCCGCTGGCACCTAAAAGCGTACGGACTGCTTCAACATTCAAACGTGGGTTTGAGGCAAATTCTTTTTCAAACTGACGACGAAGCAAGAACATTCCTGCAACCATCCCACCAAAGAAAGCTAAAATAATCAACAAAATTCCTAAAAAGAGATTCATAAAATTTTCTCCGATCCATTATTTTTACATAACTATCATTATATCAGACAATCGCTTATTTTTCAATGTCAAAGCCGTAGAGTGTCGCAAGATAATCTTCTGGTTTTTCTGCTCGACGAATCAAACGGGCTTTCCCATCTTCTTGAAGCAAAACTTCTGCCGAACGCAACTTGGCATTGTACTGATACCCCATTGAAAATCCATGAGCTCCGGTGTCATGGATCACAAGTAAATCTCCAATCTCCGTCACGGGTAGTTCTCGTTGTTTGGCAAATTTATCGTTATTTTCACAAAGACTTCCCACGACATCGACCACTTCAGTCAGTTCCTCTGGACGATCCATATTGGTAATATGGTGATAAGCACCGTACATAGCCGGTCTAAGAAGGTTCACAGCTGAAGCATCAACCCCGACATAAGTCCGGTAAGTTTTCTTTTTATGCGTCACTCTGGTTACCAAGAGACCGTGTGAAGCCAGCATAAAGCGACCAAGCTCGGTATAGATTTTCACATGACCAAGTCCTGCCGGTTTGAGAATCGCATCAAAGACGCGATGTACGCCCTCCCCAATAATGGCAATATCATTTGGCTCTTGCTCTGGTTTGTAATTGACCCCAACCCCACCAGAAAGATTGATGAAGCCCAAGTGAACACCTGTTTTCTCGACGACTTCCACTGCCAATTCAAAAAGTTGACGCGCCAACTCTGGATAGTAGTCGTTGGATACTGTATTAGAAGCCAATAAAGCGTGAATGCCAAACTCTTCCACACCTAGTTTTTTCAACTCGATAAAGGCTTGGATCAATTGCTCCTTGGTCATTCCAAACTTAGCTTCTTCCGGATTGTCCATAATATCGGTTCCCAGTTCAAAAACTCCACCAGGATTATAGCGGCAAGAAATGACCTTGGGGATGCTAGTCACAGACTTCAAGAAAGCAATGTCTTCATAGGCGTCCAGATTGATCGTTGCCCCTAATTCTCTAGCATAGACAAATTCATCAGCTGGCGTATTGTTAGAAGAAAACATGATCTCTTTTCCACTAAAGCCCAGTTTATCTGCCATTAATAATTCTACGTAGCTGGCCGTGTCGACACCACATCCCTCTTCTTGCAAAATTTTTAGGATCGATGGGTTAGGAGTCGCCTTGATGGCAAAGTACTCCTTAAATCCTTCATTCCAAGCAAAAGCTTGATGGAGGGCACGAGCCGTTTCACGAATTCCTGCTTCATCATAGAGATGGAAAGGGGTAGGAAATTCTTGGGTCAGACTTTCTAATTGTTCACGGGTTACAAAAGGTGTTTTCATAAGCGCTCATTTCTATTCTTTAGTCACTATTAGTATAGCACAAGTCGAAAGACAAAAAAAGCCGAGGCAACTGCCCCAGCTCAAGCTCTCTTTGATTAGTCGTTTCTTCCGAAGATACGAAGAAGGCTGATAAAGAGGTTGATAAAGTCAAGATAAAGTTCCAAAGCCATTGCTACTGCCCAACCTGTAGCAGGTTGACCATTTGTTTGATCATAGACATAGCGAATCTTTTGGTTATCCCAAGCTGTCAATCCTGCAAAGAGGAAGACAGAGATGGTACTCAAGATATAGTCCATTCCAGAACTTCTCAAGAACATGTTCACAACAGAAGCGATGATCACACCGATCAAGACTCCCATCAAGGCACGTCCCATTCCAGACAGGTCCTTTTTCACGACGCGTCCGATAGCTCCCATGACAATAAACATCAAGGCACTGACCAAGAAAGCCTTATAGACAGTTGCTTGCATGTAGCGAGCAATGATAAAGCTCAAGGTAAAGCCATTCAAGGCTGAGTAGATCAAGAAGATCGGAAGAGCAGACGGGCTATTTTTAACAGCCTTCCCACTTGCAACAAAGACCAAGATCAATTCTACAACCACTGCTGCATAGTAAACCATTGGTGCGGTTGTCAAGATTTGAACGAAGAAATCTTGAAAGACCGTCATCATAAGACCAGAGACAAGGGCTGAAATCCCAACACCGATCCCAACTAATGAGTAGATTTTGTTATAAAAAGCATTCAATCCACTTTGTTCTTGGATTACTGAATCATTATACATATAAACAAGTTCCTTTCAAATTTGTTTACTATGATTTTAACATTTTTCGATGAAAAAATCTCCTTTTGGCCATCTTTTTACGCCAAGGTTCTGAAGCTTCCTTAACAGCCCAGTATTTATCCACCATCGTCACTACGAAGGATTCTTTGTAGCGAGGCGGAGCAAGGGTAGCTCCCCACATGTGTTTAATAATGATGTCTTCTTCCTTGGCATTGAGATCTGTGATCTTTCGTGCATTTCTCACGGCAATGCGGGGATGGATCCAGGCGTGACTTTTCGTAAACTTGGTCTCGCGCCAATCATAGTAAAAGAGGTCATGCAAGAGGCCACCCCGAGCCGTACTTTTGGCATCCCAACCAAATTTTTTAGCCAGTTTATAACTGGTATAGCTCACATGAATGGAATGCTCCAAACGATTGGAATGAATATGGTGGGGAATGTCGGCTAATTTTTGAACCTTAGGATGCTGGATCAGATGGCCTACATAGGTCATGTATTCTTTGTCACGATGATATTGCATAAGATAACCACCTTTCGTTGATAAGCTCTCCCAATAAGATCTCCATCAACTTCTTCTTACAGGTTAAGTATACTTCTTTTTCTCAAAATTTCCTTAAAGAAAACATCAAAATTCCTGCTGCCACTGCAACATTTAAACTCTCTGAACGACCTGGCATGGGAATATGAACCAGCTGGTCTGCTTGTGCCGCCATTTCCTGGCTGATGCCATTTCCTTCATTCCCCATAACCAGGATAAACTGATCGGTCTGAGAAAGCTGACGGTAGTCAATGGAAGCTTCTGAAAGCGTCGTTGCGAGAACTGCTAGATGAGAGTGCGCAGCTCGCTCCAATAGTTCTTCTCGATCCAGTTTCCAGATAGGAATATGGAAATGACTGCCCTGCATGGATCGAAGGGTCTTGAGACTGTATAGATCAGCGGAGGCTTTCGAAAGCATGACGCCATCAAAACCTGCTGCATCTGCTGTTCGAATCATCGTCCCTACATTGCCAGGATCCTGTACATCCTCCAAATAGAGGAATCGCCCTTGTAGCTGATCCGGAAGCTCTGGCTGCTCTAGAAGAATCTCTGCGACAATCCCTTGAGGAGTCTTCGAATCTGCCAAGAGGCTTAAGATCTCCGGAGTCACGATAGTGACTTTTTGGATGTCCTCTACCCGGTCTAAATAGGCTTCTAAAACAAAGACCTGCCGAATCTTCGCATGATTTTCTACTGCCTCTTCAAACAGATGCCAGCCTTCAATGAGATAAGAATCTGTCCGGTATTTTTTTTGATGTAATTTTTTTGCATTTTTGATTACATTATTGGATTTAGACGTTATAATATTCATAGAACTATTATAGCACAAAGAAAAAGAAGAAATCATACCTCAGATAGATTTCTTCGAGTCAAGGAGGTCGCACATGCAAAAGGTAAAAATGATTGCCCAAGGACGGGTTCAAGGGGTTGGCTTTCGCTGGGGAGTCTACAGTCTTGCTTTAGAGATCGGTGGGATCACTGGCCGTGTCTGGAATAATGACGACGGAACAGTTGGCATTCTGGCACAGGCAGAGTCTAGTAGCCAAATGGCCAAATTCATCCAAGAAATTCGCAAAGGTCCTACGCCTTTTGCGCATGTGACTTATTTAGATGTTACGCTCGCAAACTTTGAAAACTATACAGACTTCAAAATTGCAAATTAAGACTAGAGAACTATTGTGTATTTTCAAAAAAAACAGTAGAATAGAAAGGTAACATTAAAAAAAGAAGGAACTATTTGTGAAAAAAAATAAACTTGCATTACTTGCATCGATGGGACTAGCTTCGCTTGTCTTCTTATCAGGATGCGTGAGTGTCGATCGGAAAACTGGAAATCCGACTGGATTGATCTGGAATCTTCTTGGCCGTCCAATGGGCGAAGCCATCAAATTCTTTGCCAACAACCTTGGCTTAGGCTTTGGGATCGGGATTATTATCGTCACCTTGATCGTACGGTTAATCATCTTGCCACTTGGTTTGTACCAATCATGGAAGGCAACCTACCAATCTGAAAAGATGAACTACTTAAAACCTATCCTTGGGCCAATCCAAGAGCGCATGAAGAACGCTAGCACACAAGAAGAAAAGCTATTGGCGCAACAGGAATTAATGGCTGCTCAACGTGAAAATGGAGTTAGCATGTTTGGTGGAGTTGGGTGTTTGCCACTCTTGATCCAAATGCCATTCTTCTCAGCTCTCTTCTTTGCAGCTCAGCACACCAAAGGGGTAGCAGATAGTAGCTTCCTTGGCATTGCTCTCGGCAAACCAAGCTTGCTCTTGACAGCGATCGTAGCAGTTCTTTACTATATCCAAAGTATGCTTTCTCTTCATGGAATTGAAGATGAAACCCAAAAGGAAAGCATGCGCAAAGCATCACTGATGAGTCCGATTATGATCGGTGTCTTCTCATTGATCTCCTCAGCCGGAGTAACTCTTTACTGGGTAGTCGGTGGGGTGATCCAAATTATCCAACAATTTGTCATCAACTACTTGATTCGTCCAAATCTTCGCAAACGAGTCGCTGAGGAATACAAAAACAATCCTCCTAAAGCGACTAGTCACCGCGTGAAAAAAGATGTCACACCTACTGCAACGACACAAATCCAACACAAACCAAAAAACAACCGCAATGCAGGAAAACAACGCAATAGAAAGTAGTACAAACTACTAATTCTAGCGGTATACAGTAGCACTTGAACCCAAGGTTCAAGTGCTTTTTTTGATATCGTTCAGTCAGCAAAGAATTTTCACTCTCACAAAAAGATTAAGAGCACAAAAAAACAAGCCCTCTTGGAGGGCTTGCGTTTTATAGTTACGCTGTTTTTTCTACGTTCAAAATTTTCACTTGGTAGCTTCCAGCTGGTGTCTCAACAGTGACAACGTCACCTGTCTTCTTACCAATCAAAGCGTGACCGATTGGGCTTTCGTTAGAAATCTTTCCTGCAAAGGCATCTGCCCCTGCTGAACCAACGATGCTGTATACTTCTTCATCTGTTTCGCCAACTTCTTGAACTGTAACGGTTTTTCCGATCGCTACTTCGTCTACTGCAACAGCGTCACTATCGACGATTTCTGCATAACGGATTTTTGTTTCCAAGCTAGAGATTTGACCTTCAACAAAAGCTTGTTCATCTTTTGCCGCTTCATACTCAGAGTTTTCTGAGAGGTCACCATATGAACGAGCGATCTTAATCCGTTCCACCACTTCAGGCCGACGGACCAATTTCAATTCTTCTAATTCTTGTTCCAATTTTTCTTTTTCTGCTAGGGTCATTGGGTATGTTTTTTCTGCCATTATTCTTCTCTTTCTATTATTTGAATGAAAAAGCTGTGGACGCGCCACATGCTTTTTCTAGTTTGAACTTGCTTGTGTCAATTTACTATTGACGTGTTCTTCAACATTTTTATTGTGTTCTTCGTATGTCTTAGCGAAGAAAACTTCACCATTTTCGACATTTGCGACAAAATACAAGTAATCGGTCTTACTTGGGTTCACCGCCGCTTCGATCGCTGATACTCCAGGGTTATCCACTGGGCCAGGCATCAAGCCGGTATTCTTATAAATATTATAAGGTGAATCCAGCTCTGTATTGATCGTTGCATCTTCTTTTAAGGTCGTCTTTTGACCAAGTTTCCCTTCTGCATAAAGAATTGCAATATTACTTTGCAAAGGCATGTCTTGGTTCAAGCGGTTATAGAAGACACTCGCGATATCTTTGCGGTCCTGATCCGTCGCCCCTTCTTTTTCAACCAAGGAAGCAAGAGTCAATACTTCGTTTACATTGATGTTCTTGCTCTCAAGTGTTTCATAGTATGGGCTTAAGTTTTGATCCATTGCCGCAAGCATCTGATCGATCATCTCTTTCACTGTGGTATCTTTCCCATAGTTATAAGTTGCTGGGAAGAGATAACCTTCTAAACGGTAGCGAACACCAGAATCCTTACTTGGCAGATTCGCCAAGAGCTTAGGATATTTGGCCACCATCTTCTCAATAAAGGCATCGTCTTGGACAGCCTTCAAGAAATCTTCTTTCTTAAATGGAGTCTTGCCTGCCTTCTTAGTGGAGACATTGGTGGTGATAGCCGTCGCAATCTGATCGATCGTATAACCTTCTGGAATCGTGACCTTTCCAAGAACTGGAGCCTGAGGAGTTTTGGTTCCCTCTTCTTGCAGTTTTTGGATGATGGTTTCTAGATCCATGCTCTTTTGCAAATTGAAATAACCAGATTTGAAATTGCTATAGTTCTTGAACTTGGTATAGTAGTTAAAGAACTGACCATTTTTCACGAGTCCTTTTTTCTCAAGGATCGCGCCAATCTCACGATTACTTGAACCTGCTGGAATCTCAACCGTTACGAATTCTGTTGCATTTTTATCCATCGGCTTGACAGCTGAATGGATATAGGTCACAGCAAAGATCCCTGTAGCTACGATCACAATCAGCAAAAGGCTGACTACTGTCCGCACAATTCGTTTAGCGATTTTATTTTGTTTCTTTTGTTTTTGTTGGCGCTGGTTACGAGAAGAGCGCGATAAGCTTTCCTCTACCGGTTCCTGACTTGGTTCTTTTTTAGCAGGCTTTGTAAGCTCACTCTTTTCTTCCACAGCAGGAGTCGCCTTTACCGGCTCCACTGGTTCTTCTTTGGGAGCCAACGCAGATTCTTCTACTTTTGGAGGTAGTGTTGCTTCTTCCTCCTCTTTCAGTGAAGAAGGGGTTTCAATACTTCGATCAGGTAGATCATACTCTTTTTCGATTTTTAGAAGTTGCTCATTGGCCTCTTCTAAGTCTCTGAGGATCTGCTCTTTGAAGCTTAATAACTTCTCACTGTCTTGTGATTTATCAGTCAAATAATTGACCTCCCTCATCATAATCCTTAATATTATATCTTAAAAGATTTAGAAAAGCAATACAAATCGCCTTTCTTCTTTAAAATACCTATTTAATCAAGTTTTTCATTTTCCCAGACCAGATTGTACCAAACTTCACCCGCATATTGGGATTCTGACCGGCCTTCATTGGTAAATCCTTGCTTTTCATAATAAGGAATCAAATAATCATGACAGGTCAAATTGATCCCTTGGCGATTATCTTTCAACGCAATCTCTTTCATCGCTTCAAGCAAAAGGGTTCCCACTCCAAGTCCTTGAGCTTCTTTAGCAATGGATAGACTCGTAATGGAAATAAAGCCCTGTTCTAACTGACTTAGATCTTCAACCTCTGAAAAAGAGGAATCGATCAAATAGCGCTCCGGTCTAACAGGTCCTTCTAAATAGCCTAAAATCTGACCCTGGCACTCTGCTACAAGAAATGTCGTTTGAATCTTTTCGATGTGATCTTTTAAAATCTCACGCGCAATCGCTTCTTCTTCTGAGAAATTCTCAAGCTCAATGCGCTCGATGGCATCCAAATCCTGCAGCTCTGCCTGTCTAATGTGAATCTTTTCTTTCATCATTTACTCCTTCTATCGTTCCCAAACCATATGGACACCTCGATCAGACTCAGCTTCATCTCGAAATCCTTGCTGGGAAAAATAAGATAGTAAGTCTTCTGGGCAATCGATCCAAATGGCTTCCTTTTCCTTTTGAACAGCTAGATCCTTTAAAGCAGCGATTAAAATAGAACCATAGCCTTGACCTTGAAAGGCTGGTCTCACTGCTAGTCGCAATACAATTAGGTCTCTTTTTAAAGGCTGGTCTTCTGTCGCCAACAAGTAAGCCACAGCATCCCCCGCCTGCTCTGCAAGCAAAGAAATGGCTTCCTTCGAACCTAGCGCTTCCTCAAGAGTGGCCCTGTGCTCCTTTCCTTCATTGCCATGAAGTTCTTCTTCTAGTAACAGCAGCTGTTCTTGATCAGCTGGGGTGATTGATCGAATCATCATCCTGCTTTCCTCATCTCATACTCCTTCAGTGGACAGATAAATTTGAGTCTGGAACCAAAAGATTCCAGACTCAATCATCTCTTATTGTACACTATGTGTCAAACTAGATAATAAACGCTCAAATGAGTATTCATAGGTTTGAATATCTCCTGCTCCCATAAAGACATAGACTGCATTATCATGGTCAAGAAGAGGAGAAACATTCTCAGCTGTAATAATCGCTGAGCGTTTGACAATTTTTGCTTCCAAATCTTCAACTTTCACATCGCCGTGATCGACTTCACGCGCAGAGCCATAGATCTGTGCCAAGTAAACAGCATCTGCTTGATTCAAGGCTTCTGCAAATTCATCTAACAAGGCAATGGTCCGTGTAAAGGTATGTGGTTGGAAAATGGCCACAATCTCTTTACTTGGGTATTTTTGACGGGCCGCATCCAAGGTTGCAATAATTTCCGTTGGATGGTGCGCAAAGTCATCGATGATCACTGTTCCATTGACTACTTTTTCAGTAAAGCGACGTTTCACTCCAGCAAAGGTCTTCAAATGCTCGCGGACTAAATCTAAATCAAATCCTGCAATGTAAAGCAAACCAATGACTGCTGTAGCATTCATGATGTTGTGACGACCAAATGTTGGGATATGGAATTGCCCCAAATCTTCTCCACGGAAATGAACGTTGAAGGTTGAACCTGTCGTTGAGCGAAGCAAGTTGCTTGCCACAAAATCGTTCGTCTCCTTATCAAAACCATAGTAATAAATTGGTGCTGATGAGGTAATCCGACGCAATTCTTTGTCTTCTCCGTAGATGAAGAGGCCCTTACTGATTTGTTTGGCATAATCGTTAAAAGCATTAAAGACATCTTCCAAGCTCGTGAAATAGTCTGGATGGTCGAAGTCAATATTGGTGATGATGCTGTATTCAGGATGGTAAGGCATAAAGTGGCGTTCATACTCATCTGATTCAAAGACAAAGTATTTGGCTGCTGCAGAGCCACGACCTGTCCCGTCACCAATCAAATAACTGGTGTCAGTGATATTTGATAAGACGTGAGAAAGCATCCCTGTTGTCGAGGTTTTTCCGTGTGCTCCGGCAACCCCCATGCTGACGAAGTCACGCATAAATTCACCAAGGAATTCATGGTAGCGTTTATAAGTTAGGCCATGCTCATCTGCATAAGCAATTTCCACATTGTTATCTGGACGGAAAGCATTCCCGGCAATGAGGATCTTGTCGCCTTCCAAATTTTTCACATCAAATGGATAAATTTGAATTCCTACTTGTTCCAAGCCACGTTGCGTAAAGTAATACTTCTCAACATCTGACCCTTGAACCGTATGTCCCATTTGGTGAAGCATGAGGGCTAAAGCACTCATCCCTGCTCCTTTAATTCCAATAAAATGGTATGTATTAGACATGTTTTCTCCTTATTCTTGATCTAGATGGGTTAAATCCAATTCTTGTTTGATTGGCTGTGGTTTCAACTTGTGCTGATCTTTATTGTATATTTGGCTAGTCTTTAAGAAATCATAATTGTTTTTCTTTTCAGTCGGTTCTGCCACTTCTGGTTCTCCTGCAGATTCGAACTCTGCAAGGATCAACTGATCTTGTCGTAATCGTTTGCTATATTTCAATAATTCACCCGGATTTTCCTTTTGGAAGGGAGCCGTTGGCTGACCAGGTTTTCGTTCAGAAATAAATGGTTTTTTCCGTTTACTTGTAGTAGCTGCTGGATCCGTTGTCAGATAGGGAGCTGTGCGTTTCTTTTTCAGATCTTCACGAGCGCGCTCTCTCGCTTTCTCTGCATAACGATTGGCTGGGCTTTTTTTATCAATCGGCTCTTTAAAATCAGGTTTTCTTACTGGCCGTCTTTTCGGTAGGGGCTCTTCTAATGGTTGGTGGTAAGGATGCTTAGGTTTGGTATTTTCAGCAATCGGTTGCCATTCCAAATAATTTTTATCCACATAGTCGCCTGTAATGTTACTAATCAAGTCTGTTTCATCATACAGGTTCATGTGGGGCATCTCTGTTAACATCAACTCATTATCCCCTACTTGAGGAAAATATTTTTCTGTCATGCTTTCTTCCTTTCGACACTCCATTAATTATAAACTATTCACAGAATTTTTCAAGCTATTCTGACTGAATTCCAAGAATCTCACGAATTTCCTCAACCGATAAACTAGATCGTGTTTCCGTTCCGTCTAAAATCGTTGAGACCAAGTGTCTTTTGGAAGCTTGTAGTTCTTGGATTTTTTCTTCGATCGTACCACGAGTAATCATGCGGTAAACTTCAACATTTTGTTCCTGTCCCATTCGATGGGCACGTCCAATAGCCTGGTCTTCCACTGCAGGATTCCACCACAAATCGACTAAGATGACCGTATCGGCACCAGTGAGGTTCAATCCAACCCCTCCAGCCTTCAGAGAAATGAGAAAAGCATGGCGCTCACCTGCATTAAAAGCATTGGTCATTTCTTGTCGATCTTTAGCGGGAGTAGAACCTGTGATTTTAAAGGAGGTCATGCCAAGCTGGTCAATCTCCTGCTCTAGGATATCCAGCATGCCTCTAAATTGAGAGAAGATCAAAACCCGGTGTTCGCCATCCTTGATTTGACCCAAAAGATCTCGAAGACTCTCCAATTTCCCACTATCTCCCTGATAGTCTTCCATAAAGAGGGCGGGGGTATCACAGATTTGGCGAAGGCGCATGAGACCCGAGAGAATTTCCACCTTGCTCCGATTTAGTTCTTCCTCACTAGAGGTTCGAACCCGATCTTGAATTTGTTTTAATTGAGCCAAATAGATCGTTTTTTGACTTTCATCCAACTCATTGTGGTAGGTTGTTTCAATTAAGTCCGGTAATTCTTGGAGCACTTCATCTTTTTTCCGTCTCATGACGAAAGGTTTGACAAAACGTGCAATGGTCTCAGGACTCAATTTTTGAAATTCTCTTTTAGCTGGGAAGAGCCCTGGAAGGACAATTTGGAAAATAGACCAGAGTTCACCCACATGATTTTCAATCGGTGTCCCAGATAAGGCAAACACATGCGGAACCTCAAAGCCACGTAAGTGTTGGGCAATCTTGGTTTGGGCATTTTTCATGACCTGGGCTTCATCTAGAATCAAGTACTCATACTGATTCTTCTGGTATTCCTCCACATCTTGACGGAAAGACGCGTAACTAGTGATAACTACCTGTGGATTGGTTGCGATGAGTTCATCTCGGTGCTGCTTGAGACCATAGACGACTGCCACTTCCATCTGAGGAGCGAATTTTGAAAATTCTTGTTTCCAATTGTAGATGAGACTAGATGGAGCTAGAATCAAGATTTTAGTTTCTTTTTTTGCGACACTGGTCAAGAAGGAAATAGTCTGCAGGGTTTTCCCAAGCCCCATATCATCCGCTAAAATACCACCAAAACCATAATGATTTAACATGGAGAACCATTTAACCCCTGTTTCTTGGTAATCCCTTAGGGTCGCTTGGATTGTCATCTGAGGGAGTTGGAAGTCTTCTGGATGAGTCAAATCATGAGCTAAATTTCGAAAGTCTTCTGAAAAATGAACATTGTCTTGATCTGCCAACAAATCAGATAGCTGATAAGCGGCAATCCGGCGGGCTTGTAGTTTCCCACCCTTGCTCATTTTCGCCCGCAGATCTGCTAGGGCTCGACTGATTTTCTTGGTTTCTTCATCAAAAACAAGGACCTTCCCTGTATGGCTGATAAAATAATCTTCTTGCCCTACAAGAGCTTTGAGGACCTGATCCACTTCAGCTGGATCCACACTTTCAAAGTCAAAACCGATCTCCAGTAGACTGCCATTTGTTTTAACATCAATTTTTGGACGCTCCACTTGATAAAGATCTAAAAGGCTATCAGAGAGGGTAACCTCTCCTAAGGCTTCAAAAGTCGGGATCTGTTGGTGAAAGAATGGATAGATTTGCCCACTTGATAAAGGACTTCTTTGGGAAGAAAAGTCATCTGTAAAACCTGCTGCTAGCATGGTTGAAAAGACTTCTTGCTCCTTATCGAAATCACTAGAATAAGGAAGATTGAGAAGTTCTTCACGCGTGGTCACCACACGATCCTGGTATTGAAAGACCACATTCAGTAAAACAGTCTGGTCCTGTGCTAGATCAAAATGAAATTCCGGAGTGAAATCGTGGATTAAAAAGCTGGTCGGAGCTGTTATTTGTCCCAGTTTTTTGAACTCTTTTAAACTATAGGAAAGCTTTGTTTGGTCCGTTGGATCAAAATGCAGGCGTTTTTTGCGATCTTGATCCATTGGTAAGTCTTGAATCGCTTTCCATAAGGTCCGCTGTTGGGGCGTCAGGTGATAGAACACTCCATTTCGAAACAGGTAAACAGCAGACTCGACAACCTTCACTTGTGGCTCCGTAATAATCAATTCGTAAAAATCACCATGGTCTTCCACCTGAAAGTGAAAGAGATCTTCCTCCCCATGGACATCCTGAAAATAGACTTCAGAAAAATCATACAAGCTGTATTGCAAGAGGAAGGAATCCAAATTCATCAGTAATTCTACAGCTTCTTCAAAGAGAGTCGGTGGAAAATAAAGATGGCGCCCAGCATTGGGAAAGAAATCTTGCTCTTTCGATCCACTATCTGTGACCAAGCCTTGTAGGAAATTGATCACATCCTGACTAGACCCATCAAATTCTAAGTAAGAAATGGGTTCATAGTAACTTTTGCCAATTGCAAAGTGGCCTTCTTTCTGAAGGGTCTGCAAAAAAGCTAGCACATCTCTGATTACATAAGAGCGCTCGTCTGGCAAGCGACGAATGCGAAGGGTCCACAAGAATTGACCAGAGTATTCATCCTCCTGCCCAACTGCTGATAAGACATAGCGAGTTTCTTTCTTTTCGATTTTTGGAAGGACCTGGTCTAAAAACAAACTTCCAAAAGAGACCTTCTCCTGCGTTTCTTCAGTCGCCGTGGCGTCTTCTTCAAGGCTTGTAAGAGCAGCTTTCCCACTGTCATCATTCTTCAAAAAAGCTTCTACAGCTGCTAGATGCGTACAGAATTTTTTCTTTTGAAAGAAAGCACAGCTACAAAAAACGGCATCGTCGTCCAAACTGTACCGCAAGCTTTCTTCTTCCACCCGAAAATACAGGTATTTTTCTTTTACTTCCTGAAGGGAAACTTTCCCAGCTTCATAGAGAAGGCTCCCTTGTGAACGAACCTTCCCAGGAATTAATTTTGCCATGTTTACCACCTTAGATTAATCCCTTTATTATACCATATTTAAGATAAAATTAGAAAAAATAGTTATCATCTTGAAAGGATTTTAGCCCGTTTTTGATAGAAAAACTGAGACAGCATTTTCCCAGTTTTTTACCTGATTTCGTAACATTCTCAGTTCAAACAGCTATCCCTAATATCTATCTGTTAACTGTTTGATCAAATAGCCAAACAAAGGGAATAGCAAAATCCCGATTGCTCATAGAGAAAAGAAAAAACACGACATTATTTTTTAATAAAATCCCCAGCAATAGGATCAAGAGCTCCAAGCTTACGATCGAACCGAGAAACAAGAGATACAGATAGATTTTAAATAATAAGTACACAAACCTAAAGCTCTCATGATCTTCATGAGTTTACTCTACTCATCCTTAAAAAAAGCATAAGGAATAAAGAATATCCGGACCATGATACTACGCATCTGACTATCCTCCACTTCATTTTACCAGCTTATTAAAAAAAGCAACGCTTTTGCGCTACTTTTAGTTGTTTTCATAGTTGGAAGAATGAGCGTTTTATCATTTGAAATATCCTTCTCCACTTTGATCCATTTATCTCGTATTCCCTACTTCCGTTTTCGCGCAATCAAATGGATTGGAGTTCCTTCAAAAACAAAGGCCTTGCGAATTTGGTTCTCCAAGAAACGGAGGTATGAGAAGTGCATCAGTTCTTCTTCGTTAACAAAGACCACAAAAGTTGGCGGCTTGGTTGCCACTTGTGTCGCATAGAAGATCTTGAGGCGTTTTCCTTTGTCGGTCGGCGTTGGATTAATGGCAATGGCATCCATAATCACATCGTTCAAGACAGCTGAAGGAATCCGTGTATTTTGACTCTCACTGATCTGTTTGATCATCTCTGGCAACTTGTGCAAGCGTTGTTTGGTTAAGGCAGAGACAAAAACAATCGGCGCATAAGAAAGGTATTGGAATTGATCGCGAATGTCATCTTCCCACTGCTTCATGGTATGGTTGTCTTTTTCAATGATATCCCATTTGTTGACAACAATGATCATACCTTTACCAGCCTCATGAGCAAAGCCAGCGATCCGCTTGTCATACTCCCGAATTCCTTCTTCGGCATTAATAACCATCAAAACTACATCTGAACGGTCGATGGCACGCATGGCACGCATGACAGAATATTTCTCAGTGTTTTCATAGATTTTACCAGATTTGCGCATACCGGCTGTATCGATCATGGTAAATTCTTGGCCATCTGCATCGGTAAAATGGGTATCGATGGCATCCCGTGTGGTTCCAGCAACAGGGCTTGCGATAACGCGGTCTTCTCCAAGGATCGCATTGATCAAGCTTGATTTTCCAACATTTGGGCGACCAATCAAGCTAAATTTGATGATATCTGGATTTTCTTCTTCTGTTTCATTCGGAAGATTTTCAATAATGGCATCAAGCACATCCCCAGTTCCGATCCCGTGGACAGAGGATACCGGTAGTGGCTCACCCAGTCCTAAGGCATAAAAGTCATAGATATCATTGCGCATCTCTGGGTTATCCACCTTGTTGACTGCAAGAATCACCGGTTTATGGGTCTTATACAAGATACGAGTGACATATTCATCCGCGTCCGTGATCCCTTCTTTTCCAGAAACAACAAAGACGATCACATCTGCTTCGTCCATAGCAATTTCTGCTTGATGCTTAATTTGTTCCATAAATGGGGCATCTACGTCATCAATTCCCCCCGTATCAATGATACTAAATTTTCGATTCAACCACTCAGCTGTTGCATAAATGCGGTCACGAGTGACTCCTTCTACATCCTCAACGATGGAAATCCGCTCACCGGCAATCCGGTTAAAGAGTGTAGATTTTCCGACATTGGGACGGCCTACAATCGCAATAGTTGGTAGGGCCATGATTTCCTCTTTTCTAATGAAAGGCGAGACCTCGGTTCAAGAACGCCTCTCTTCATTTCATAATAGTTTGTGTTTTTCTAGTAGTTTTTTGGTCTCTTCTTGTTCAGGTTGACCAAATTGAGCTGCAATGCGCTCGCTCCAGCTATCTGTTGCACGCGCTCCAGCATAATCTGCCTGTACCTTGTCATAGGCAGTCACAACTGATAAGTCTTGTTCTTGGTATTCTTCTTCAAAAGCAACCTGCTCCAAGGGTAAGCGTGGTTTCACCGCATGCTGCTGATTAGGTACTCCAAGGGCAATCCCAAAAACAGGGTAGGTATAGTCTGGCAGACGGAAGAGTTTTGCAACTTCCTCTGAACAGTAGCGCAACATGCCAATAATGACTCCACCATAGCCGAGACTTTCAGCTGCCAATAGCGTATTTTGAGCTGCTAGAGCCGCATCCACTGAAGTGATCAACAAATTATCCACACCTTCCGGATGAAAATCCTTCTCATGAAGTTTGACAGCTTTTTCAGCACGGTTTAAATCCCCAACAAAGAGTAGAAAGACATCTGATTGGCGAATCGCTTCTTGAGGAAGCAAGTCGTAAAGAGCTTCTTTCTTTTCCTTGCTCTTTACCACAATCACAGAATAAGATTGAAAGTTTTTCCAACTTGATGCCATCTGCCCAGCTGATAAGATTTCCTTGAGGTCAGCTTCTTTGATAGCTTCTTCCTTAAACCGGCGAACAGAAAAATGAGCATTCATTAAACGGATGGTTTCATTCATCGGCGATTGACTCCTTCCAAATGGATTTCCTTAGCTAAAAATTTCACGCGCTCCATGACACGTTTGGCCTGCCAGGTTTCATCACCATTGCGCGACGTTGCAAAATGGCGTTCCAACTCTTCAAAATTAAAGTTAGAGGTAAAGAAGGTCGGAAGATTTTCCTGCATCCGGTGCTGCAGAATCACTTGTAAGATTTCGTCTCGTACCCAGGCTGACATCTGTTCCGCACCGATATCATCGAGAATTAAAATTTCGGCTTTTTTCACCTGATCTACGGTTTCTTTGACCAAGCCCGAACTGATGGCATTTTTGACATCGATAGCAAAACTTGGGAAATGTAGTAGAGTGGTAGAGGCCTGGCGTTTTTCGGATAAATCATGAGCCAGAGCTGCCATCATGTAGCTCTTTCCTACTCCAAAATCACCATAGAGGTAAATTCCCTTTTGATACTCGGGATAGTTGGCTACAAAATTAGCTAATTCCTCAAAAGCCACAAATCGTCCCTTATCATCGAGCTCTACCTTGGCTAGACTCGCTTCTTTCAAAGTTGAAGGGAGATTGATCAAGTTGAGACGTTGGTTGATCGCAGCACGTTTTTGGGCTTCGATTAACTCTGGTGTCTCCTCATAAGTGACATCCGCATATCCTTCATTCATGATGAGGATGGGCTTATAACCTTTGGCAATGTAATCCGAATCTCCCAATAAGAAACGGTTGCGCTCACTGATGTATTGATTAAATTTTGAAATACTACGACGAATTTCTTTCTCAGACAAAGACTGGTCTTTGATAAAGGCAGCGACTTCTTGGTCTGCCAAGATCTGTGCGACCAAATCCTCATAGTTAAATTGACGCGCACGATTCATGTGAGACATGGTTTGACCTACACTTTCCATCTACTCACCTCCTTGATTCAGTTTTTCTAACAGGCGTTGTTTCTCTTTAGCGAGATCCACCTTTTCTTCTTGACTGGTTTGATTTTGATAATGTGGTTGACTCCACTTGGGAACATTACTTGGCTTGCCTTTGGCAAGAGCAGTTGTCGTCCCCTTATTTCCTTGACCCTTAGCTTGTTCCTGGCGTTCCCGGACTTTTAAAATCGCCAGTTCCGCACTGTTAACTCCTTGATAAGAAAAATCATTTCCTACTTTCAAAGCATACTTTTCATTGAGATTAGCAGACTGGGTCTTGTTAAAGGTCAACAATAAGATAATATTGATCACCTCATCTAGTAAGCCTAGATCAGCTAACTTAGATAGAGTCTTGCGTTCGCTCTGCGTAATGGTCGCATTGCGCGCCTTTTTAATCTCCGCTAAAAATTGTAGGCTGGATTTTGCCTTAGCTTCTCTCAGAATAGTTTCTTCCTGACGGCTATAAGACACGCGGGGGTGCTCTTGGCTAGCCTGAGCCAATTTTTGCTTCATTCTCTTCGGAGAGATGGTCCGTTCTACAGCTGTTTCTTTTGCTAGGAGATAGGTTTCATACCAGGTCCATTGCTGCTCTTCTGCGATGGCAAAGAGGGCCAGAGTCGCTTCTCCTTCATCCGCAAAACGAAGTCCATCACGCCCCATCATCCGTTTAAACATTTCCATATCAAACTGCTGTTTTTTACTGGCAACAACAGTCACCTCACCAGCATCTAGTCCAAATACTTGAGAGAAGGACACTTGCCGTCTAGTTCCTAAAGAGCGTGCTGGAAGCAGATCCTCCACTGCCTTTTCCCCAATCTTTTTTTCCAGTAAGCGTTTAAAAACAGCATTTGAAAAAAATTGTTCTGCCTCAAGAGGGGCATGTAACTGAATGGTGATCCCAACTTCTTCCTCATAGAGATCGATCAAACCCATGGCAATTAAACGATCAAAGGCAAGTAGCAACTGTGGAAATCCTATATTTAGGTGATTGAGGATTTGTGCCAGTAAATATTGTTTTTCACCCTGATCATAAGAGGCGAGTAGATAACGATAAACCGTTACCGTTTCTGTCTCTAAAATAGGCAGATAGTACTGCTCCAATGCAGCCCCTGCCAGTGGAAGAAGATTATTTTTTAAAAATGCGAAAGGCGTATTGGGCTTCATCTATTTTTCCTTTTTCTTCTTGGTTCCCTTCGTAATTTGTTTCAAGAGGGTCTCTAACTCACCGACATCCTTGAAACTCCGGTAAACACTTGCAAAACGGACATAGGTAATCTCATCTAGATCTGCTAACTCATCCATAACCAAAGAACCAATATACTCACTGTTAATTTCATTATCACTTTGGCTGCGAACCTTTTGCTCGATCCGGTTTACAATTTCTTCGATTTCGTCACTAGAAACCGGCCGTTTTTGAGCTGAGCGGATAATACCATTAAAGATTTTATCACGAGAAAATTGCTCGCGTGTCCCATCTTTTTTGACGACCACTAGGGTCCGCTCTTCCACTCGTTCGTAGGTAGTAAAGCGATAATGGCATTCTTCGCATTCCCTGCGACGACGGATGGTGTTCCCATCTTCAGCTTGTCGACTATCCACCACACTAGACTTACTTCCACCACATTTTGGACAACGCATTTGCTACCTCCTTAAACTGTATTAACACTTCATTTTACCATAAATTGAATCGTAAAGAAAGCAGAAGAACAGGAGAATCCTCTATGCTTGCTCCTCATTGATCCATAAAAAAGAGTCGAAGGACGATTGAATAAAATCGTTTTTCTTTCGACTCTCCATTTATATTAAAGCGATAATTCAGCTTCTAAGCCATAGTGATCACTGACATGGGGTTTGTTTTGACCATCAAAAATGACATGTAGACGCTGGATGTCCCATTCTGGACTTGCAAAGACGTAATCGATTCGCAATGGAACTTGATTGTCCGTCCAGCCATCGATTCCAGGTCCTACAGTATAAGTCCCCTTTGTTTCTTTGGCTTCAATAAAGCTGTCTTGAAGCTTAAGGGAACTGGATAGAATCGTCTCATACCCTTCTTGACCAGCAGGATTATTGAAATCACCAGCTAGAATAAAGGGTTTGCCTACTTGGCTGAAGTAGTTCTCAATGCGTGGCCACTCAAATTGGAAACCTTTGTCCCACCAAGAAAGATGGACGCTGGCAACAGCAATCTCTTTGCCATCTACACTTGTATGGGCAACGGCTACTCGACGAGTATGGTAGTCCGTTGGATCATCCATATTGGATACCAAAATCTCATCCGCCTTCAAGGGTTGACGCGAAAGAACGGCCACACCCTCATTGAGGTGATCATAGCCAATATGGTTGTAGGCCCAAGTCCAATAATAGTGGAGTCCATGAGCAGCTAACTCTTCTACCAATACGCGAACAAAGTGATCCTTGTGAATCGCTACAGATGATGGCAAAGCTTGATAATACTCATCTGTTTCGACTGTTTCTGAGGCCATTTCTTGATTGACCTCTTGGAAACAGATCACATCATATTGCGCTTCTAAAATTTGTTCCTTGAGGGTTTCAAATTTTTGCTGAGCATTCTCTTCCATCCAACTATGGGAATTTAATGTTAAAAATTTCATCCCCTGATTTCTCCTTCTCTCCAAATAAAGAAACGGCAAGAGGCCGGGTGCACTGCCCCAACCTCATTTTCTTTGCCGACGTCTCTTATAATTCTACTGTTGCAACTGGCGCATTTGCTGCCAATTTACCAGTATGTTCGACCTTAACGGATTTAATCGCATCTGCATTTGTGAAGACAACAATTGTTGAAGTTTCACGACCAGCTGCACGGATTGCATCAAGGTCTGCTTCCACCAAGAGGTCTCCAGCAGCCACTGTTTGACCTTCAGAAACTTTAACCTCAAATGGTTTTCCTTCAAGACTAACAGTATCTAGACCGATGTGAACCAAGACTTCCAAACCATTATCTGTTACCAAACCAAGGGCATGTTTGGTTGGGAAGACACTAGTAACTTTACCAGCAACTGGTGAAACGATGTGGCCATTTTCAGGCTCAACCGCAAATCCGTCACCCATCATTTTTTGTGAGAATACAGGATCTTTCACATCTTCGATGTTGATCACTTCACCATCTGCAACAGAGTGCACTTCATCAGTTACCCCTTTAAAGGTTGCTTCAGCCTTTTGAACTGCTGTCATTTGGCTAGGAAGTGTTTCAGGAATGACTTCACCTGAATCAAGAACGTCTTGGATATCAGATTTCAATACGTCAGCTTTAGGTCCGTAGATCGCTTGGACCCCTTGTCCTTTCATGACAAGACCCATAGCGCCTTCAGCTTTCCATTGTTCTTCTGTTCCGACTTTTTCAGCGTCCTTAACGGTTACACGAAGACGAGTCATACATGCGTCAACGTCGACGATGTTAGCACGTCCACCAAGTAAGTTGATAATGTTAATGACTTGTGAGCTTGCTGAGCTTGTAGCAGCACCTGCTGCTGCACCATCTCCTGCAGGGGCATCATCATTTTGTTCATAGTTACCGTTACGTCCTGGAGTTGCATAATTGAATTTCTTAATCATGAAGTTAGCAATGAAGTACATGATAAAGGCAAAGAGGACTGTTACCCATACAAAGTTAAAGATATCTAATGCCAAACCAGCGTTGATGGCCATTGGGGTACGTGTCAAGAACTCGATTGAACCGAATGAGTGGACACGAAGGTTAACCAAGTCAGCCATTGCAAAGGCAGCACCTTGAACAAGAGCATAGATGATGTACAATGGTGTAGCAATAAACATGAACATGTATTCAATTGGTTCTGTTACACCTGTCAAGAATGTTGCAAGGGCAGTTGCAAAAAGCATCCCTTTGTATTTTTCTTTTTTATCTGGATCCACATTGCGGTAGATGGCAACCACGATCCCCATCAAAATACCAAATGATCCGATCATTTGACCAACTTTGAAACGAGCTGGTGTGTAGGCATGAAGCAAGTGTTGGTATTGGCTAGGATCAGCTTTCTTCAAGTTAACAAGGTCTGTTACCCAAGCCAACCAAAGTGGATCTTGTCCAAATACAGTTGTTCCTTTGGCAGCACCTGTAAGAACTTGGTAGCTACCACCCAATTGAGTATAGTTGATTGGAATGGTCAACATGTGGTGAAGACCAAATGGCAAGAGAAGACGTTCCAAGGTACCAAACAAGAATGGTGCCAATACTGGAGCTGTTGATTGTGAGTTGGCGATCCAAACACCAAATCCATTAATTCCTGATTGAACTACTGGCCACAAGGCTGACAGAACCAAGGCTGTTAGAGCTGAACGAACGATAACAACGAATGGTACAAAGCGTTTCCCGTTGAAGAAAGAAAGGGCTTCTGGGAGTTTACGGTAGTTGTAGTATTTATTGAAGGCAGTTGCTCCAACGAAACCTGAGATAATCCCTACAAATACCCCCATATTAAGAGCTGGAGCTTCAAGAACACTGATAAAGTAGTCCGCAACTTTAATTGATCCACCGAAGATTGTGTGAACCGTAGCAGCCTTATCAGCTAACATTGCAGATGTCACTCCGAAAACTGCACCGGTAATACGGTTAATCAAGATGAAAGAGAGACCAGCTGCAAAGGCACCCCCTGCACGTTCTTTGGCCCAGCTACCACCGATAGCAAGGGCAAAGAGGATGTGAAGGTTTCCGATAACCCCCCAACCGATTTGTTCGAGAATTCCACCTGTAATAACAAGTGGAGATAAATTCGGGTTGATCATAGGGATAGATTTCCCGATTGAAATCATCAACCCAGCCGCTGGCATGACAGCGATAACGACCATCAAGGCCTTACCGAACTTCTGCCAGAATTCAAAGCTAAATAAACTTTTGAATGATCCTTTGTTCATCATTCAACCTCCTTATATTGTTTAAGGCTTTGTTTTAAGAAAACGTTTGCGCTTAATTTGTTTCTAGTATACCATATTTTAAAAATTTGTAAAGCCTTACATTCATTTTTTTCTCCAAATTTTATCTTTTATTATCTTTTTTAAGCCATATTCTTTTTAAAACTCATTCTTTTTCGACGCAAACGTTTCCCTTGAAGTATAAAAACATTCGAACCCTCTAAGGGTTCGAATGTTTTATTCTAATGCGTCTTGCATGGCATAGCCAATCCCACGAACGGTCTTAATATAGCTTTTTTGACCTGGTAGATCAATTTTCCCACGAAGATACCGGATATAGACGTCCACAATATTAGTCTCACCTGTACTCTCGTACTTCCAGACACTTTCCAACAACTGATCTCGTGTCACCACCCCTTTGCTTCCCATCAGAGTCGCTAAGAGATCATACTCTCTGCGGGTTAAACTAATCATATCTTTCCCACGATAGACGGTATGGTGTTCCACATCAATGCGCAAATTGCGGTATGATGTTGGGATTTTCATCTGGCTACAATGTTGGTCAATATAATCACGTCCTCTAAAAATGGCTGTGATCTTATCTACCAAATCGCTGATAATAAAGGGTTTAACCATATAGGAAACGGCAAAGCGCTGAATACTCTCTTTGTGCTCAGCAATTTTTTCGCGGCTATCCAAAACAATCAAAACAGAAGCTGGGCGAATCCGACTGATTTCCTCTGCGAATGTTTCACCAGACATATCTGACAAATCGTAATTAAACAAGATCAGATCATATTTGGTCGCAGCAATCAAGGCCAGAGCCGCTTTTCCATCCTCGACCACATCAACTTGGTACCCTTCTTTTTGAAGTTCCAAATCAATGAAGCGAGCGATTTGCTTCTCATTTTCTACTAGTAGAACTCGTTTGACCATAGAGCAAGATTATTTTTCGTCGTACCAAGAATAGTGGAAGGTACCTTCTTTGTCTTTACGTTGATATGTGTGAGCACCAAAGTAGTCACGTTGTGCTTGGATCAAGTTCGCTGGAAGATCCGCTGAACGGTAGCTATCGAAGTAAGTGATGGCTGCTGAGAAGGTTGGTACAGGTACACCTGCTTGAACAGCAAGAGCTACAATGTCACGAACTGATTGTTGGTACTTAGCAGTGACATCCAAGAAGTACTCATCCAATAGAAGGTTAGCAAGATCTGCATCGCGGTTGTAAGCATCTGTGATCTTTTGCAAGAAACGAGAACGGATGATACATCCATCGCGCCAGATAGATGCGATGTCCGCAAATGGTAAGTTCCAGTTGTTTTCTTTAGAAGCAACACGCAATTGCGCAAAACCTTGTGCGTAAGAGATGATTTTTGAGAAGTAAAGGGCTTGACGAATTTTTTCGATCAACTCAGCCTTGTCTCCTTCAAATTTGAAGGCAGCTGGTTTTGGAAGAACCTTGCTAGCGTGTACACGTTCTTCTTTGTAGGCAGAGATGTAACGAGCAAATACTGACTCAGTGATGAGTGACAATGGTACACCAAGGTCAAGCGCTGATTGGCTAGTCCATTTACCAGTTCCTTTGTTTCCTGCAGCGTCCAAGATGTAGTCTACGATTGGTCCATCTTGACCTTCATCGTCTTTGCGTTTCAAGATATCAGCTGTGATTTCAATCAAGTAGCTGTCCAACTCACCCTTGTTCCATTCAGTGAAGATTTCAGCCATGTCTTCTGCAGAAAGGCCAAGCAAGTGTTGCATGAGGTCATAGCTTTCTGCGATCAATTGCATATCCCCGTACTCGATCCCGTTGTGGACCATTTTCACGTAGTGACCAGCTCCATCAGGACCGATGTAAGTCACACATGGTTTTCCATCTTCAGGCGCTTTTGCAGAGATTTCTTCAAGAACGTCAGCTACCAAGTCATATGCTTCTTTTTGTCCACCAGGCATGATAGAAGGACCTTCAAGGGCACCTTTTTCACCACCAGATACACCTGTACCGATAAAGTTGATCCCTGAGTTCGCCAATTCTTCATTACGACGGATGGTATCTTTATAGAAAGTATTTCCTCCATCGATCAAGATGTCCCCTTTGTCCAAGTGTGGAAGAAGGGCTTGGATGGTTGCGTCTGTACCAGGTCCTGCTTGAACCATGAGCATGATACGACGTGGTTTTTCGATAGAGTTTACGAAGCTTTCGATATCATAGCTTGGCACAAAGTTTTTATCAGGATGGCAAGCAATCACATCTTCTGTTTTTTCTTTACTACGGTTAAAAATGGCAACTGTGTAGCCACGAGATTCGATATTAAGGGCAAGGTTACGACCCATTACGGCCATACCAACAACACCAAAGTTTGCTTTAGTCATGTGACACTCCTCTTTATAGTTTGCCTTTATTCTACCATTTTTCCTCCTCAAAAGAAAGCAGAAAATAGCTTCCCGCCTTCTCCAAGAGGGAGAAGATCATGCAAGTCATTTGATCTTCAAAACAAAAGTGCCCGAGAAACAGTTCTCAGACACTTTCTTAAGAATGGTACTAATCTTCTTTAGAAGCTAACTCCTCTGCTTCAATGACCGGTTGTTCTCCTTCTTTGAGTTTGTTGACCGTCATATTGACCCCAAGAGCTCCTGCTAGCAATTGACGAATATCAAATCCAGCTCCTTGAGAGACTTGGTCGATACTTTGCATAATATCGCCCACCATCTTAGAAGCATTGCCTTCCCCGTACATGGTGATCTTATCCACCTTAGTTAATGGTTCTGCGACAGCACGCGCAATTTCAGGCAACTTGTCAACGACCATTTCAGTAATGGCTGCTTCTTGCATTTTCTTCATCGCTTCGGCCTTTTGGTCCAAACCTTTGGCTTCAGCTTCCAGTTTCAAGCGAATGGCTTCAGCCTCGGCACGACCTTTGGCTTCAATAGCTTCGGCCTCTTGCAATTGAGCAAATTTCTCAGCTTCGGCTTGGGCTTTCCGAGCTTCGGCTTCTTTTTGTGTTTCGAAGAGTTCTGCTTCCGCCTTGCGTTGGCGTTCGATCAATTCTGCTTCTGCAGCTTGTTGACGCGCATATTTTTCAGCTTCAGCTTGTTTGCGGATATTGGCATCCAATTCTTGCTCACGAACCTTAACTTCGCGCTCTTTGACTTCCGCTTCTTTTTCCTGCTTCATGATATTAGCTTCGGCTGCCACGCGCTCTTGTTCACGACGTTGCACTTCTGCCTCAATCCCTTTAGCGGCATCCGCTTTTGCTTGGGCAATATCTGCTTCTTGCTTGAGGGCTGCTTGTTTGAGTTTCAGTTCATTTTGTTTCTGCGCAATTTCAAGATCGGCAGCGACGCGTTTGTCGTTAGCCAATTTATCTTGTTCTGCTTCGACTTCCTTGCGTTCACGTTCTGCTTTGGCTTTGGCAATCAAGGCATCTTTCTTAATGGTTTCAACATTTTCAATCCCGAGGTTATCGATGACTCCCCCTTCATCAGAGAAGGATTGAACCGTAAAGGCGATGACTTCTAGACCCATTTTAGCCAAGTCTGGTGCTACGTTGTCCTGCACTTTTGAGGCAAACTCTTGACGGTCATTGACCATCTTACGGAGCTCCATCTGACCGATCACTTCCCGCAAGTTTCCTTCCAAGACATCTTGGACAGAGTTGGAAATATCTGTCGTATTCCAGTTCAAGAAGTTTTCTGCAGCCCGGGCAATCATTTCATCGGTAGTACCAATTTTTAATTTAACAGCTGCATCGGCACGGACGTTAATGAAGTCCAGTGTTGGGACTGCTTCTGACGTCCGAACATCTGTCGAGAATTGCTCAATATCAAGATAAGAGCGTTGTTCGACAAAGGGAATCATAAAGCCAGCTTTCCCACGCAAGTGACGTTGTTTTCGAAGACCTGTAATGACCACGACTTCGTTGGGTTTAGCGTTGACATACCCTTTGACCAACAAGATCAATACAAGAATGGCTACGATTACAAAAGTAATCAACCAACCTGGAATAAATAAAGTATCCATACTTTTTCTCCTTTTTTAGAGGTCTCCCCTCTGTTGTTTATTAATCCTAGTATATCAAAAGAAGGCCTTTCCTCAAAGAAAAGACCTGTATTTATGTCTAAATTTATCAAATGCAATCTCTAGCTTATTCTTCATCAAACAAGCCATTTAGACCAGCGAAAGGACTGTTTTCTTCTTTCTTGATCGCTTGAGCGGCTTGGTATTCTTCTTCGGACAGGATTTTCCAATCATTGCCTTCGATAAAACCTTGTCCAGCCTCTTCTTCTGGAGTGAGAACCTTGAGAGGAATATTGAGCAGAATATTATCCGCTACACTCTCACTCAGGTCAATCTTCCCACCTTCGATTGGAAGGATCAAGTCTTCCTCTAGGGCCTCGATATCTGCGTCAGACTGTACATCCTCCGCAAACACCTCTGTTACAGGATAGTTCTCTTGAAGCTCAACAGGCTCCATGCTTCGGCTAGATGCCAAAACGATGGTGTAGCTCAACTGGTAATCCAAGACATAGAGGCCTGTATCATAGGCTACTCGTCCTGTCGCTGTCACATTCTTTAAATCAAGAATTTCTGAATTACGCTTTTGCAGATCCTTTAACAAATCCAACTCTTGATCAAAAGCTAGTCCTTCAGGATTTTTACGGATTTCTTGTGTATATAAGTTCATTCTTTTGTCCTCAAATCTTCTAGATACTACTAGTATATCATGAAGCTGCCCCTCAACCAAGAAGTCTCCTCAAAAATTTGTTATAATCATGAAAAAAGATACAGTAACTAGGCCAATTGGTGTTGTACACAAGGTCCCACCATCTCTTGGACAACAGAGGGTCACTGGCTAGGGCATTGAGCAATGTTAGATAGAGGAGAATTCATGAAAGAAATCGGAGCAGTTTTTCGGCAAATACGTGAAAGTCGCCACATCTCTTTAGAGGAAGCTACGGGTGGCGAATTTTCGCGCTCTATGCTGTCGCGATTTGAAAGAGGAGAAAATGACCTGACCACGCAACGGTTTTTTCAGGCCCTTCAACAGATCAAAACCAGCCTCAGTGAGTTTTCTCATCTAGCTGGAATCGATCAGCACTCTTTTATTCCCAAATTGTTGAAAGAGCACTATGAAAACATGAGCTTGGAACACGACCAAGCCTTGTACCAAACTTACCAGCTAGCCTATCAGAAACATCACAAAAAAGAAGACCTCTTAGCCAGCATTATTCTCAAGGCCCAAATGCTTGGCTTCTATCCTGAGGTGGAGCTCACCGCTAGCCAAGAGGAACTGGATTTCCTCCATGATTATCTCTTCTCTGTCATGATCTGGGGAAATTTTGAATTGAACCTGTTCTCTCTGACCTCTCCACTTTTCTCTAGTCGCCTCTATCGACAATACACAGAGGAGTTGGTCCAAAGGGAGGATTTCAAGCTTCTCCTAGATTCCTCTCGTCCTGCCCTTAACTCTATTTTTCTTAATGGCTTCTTTCTGGCCATTAGTTCAAATGAATTTGAAGATGCAACCTATTTTGATCAGTTGATCAAGGACCACTTTTACTCCGAAAATGAAGCCTACCATCGGACGGTTTATCTCTACGCCAAAGGAGAATTTCTCTATCGAAAGGGAGAAAAAGAAATCGGTCTTGAAAAGATGGAACAGGCCATCCAGGTTCTCTCTATTCTGGATTGTAAGGACAGTGCCAACTACTACAAACAGGGCCTGCAAGAACTGATCAATAAATCCTAAAAACTCACAGATCTACTCTGTGAGTTTTTGTTGAAAATATGCAACATTAATTTTTTCTTGCTTTTTAGGTTTACAATAGGACTATCAAGTAAAGAAAGAAGGTTCTTCCCATGATGACCAAACTAAAAAACCACTTCCTCCGCTTTCTTCTCTCACATACTAGCGTTTATCTGAAGGATCAGGAACTTCTTCTCTCTGATGATGAGAAACTAGACCTCTTCAAACAGATCGTTCGATCTATCAAACAAGTCCTAGCAACTGATCACGTGAAGGAGGAAGGCTTATGAAACTCTTAGTCCGTAATAAGATTTTTGCCTTACTTAGTCTTTCACGCTTTTTAAATACCCTTGGCGCTGCCATCTACAATTTGGTCTTTGTCGTATTTGCTGCCAGTATGCCGCAACCGAGCCTAGCAGTTGGCATTGCCAATCTCATTGTATTTATTCCTAGCCTCTTTACCATTTTTGTTGGGATGAAGGCTGACCGCACGAAGAAAAAAGCTAACTGGTTGATCCGCATTGGCTATCTTCAAGCTATCCTCTTCATCCTTATTGCTCTCATGACCGAGATTCCGGGTTACCTAGCCTTTTCGATTGTTTGCTTTTTAAACATTATTTCAGATTGTTTGAGTGATTATCGCGGAGGCTTGCAACTCCCTATCATGAAAAAGAACATCCCAGACGAGGATTTAATGGAGGCTTATTCCTTCAACCAACTGCTTAGTATGGTCTGTTCGATTTCTGGACAAGCTCTAGGAGTTTGGCTGCTAGCTATCAGCCATCAAAATTTTGCCCTGGTCGCTTCGATCAATGCAGTGACTTTTCTCCTGTCTTCTACCTGTCTCTTGATTAGAAAAAAGCAGCTGACACATGATCCCGTCATTGAGCCCAAAAGTAAGAATTCTTTGGTACACGAATGCCAAGAGATGTACCAGAACGCCAAAAGTATTTTTGCAGATGAGGAGGTTCACCACTTTGGCAAGTTGCTCTTCTCATTGGTTCTCATCAATGCCCTGGGGGGATCCATCTCAGGTATCTACAATTTGCAACTACTTCACTCCCCCTTCTTTCAGTTGAGCTTTAGCCAATCCCTCTTGATCTTAGAGGCAGTGACTATTTTAAGTATGGTCTGGGCTAGCCTGACACCCCACGATTATTTTTCCAAGCAATCGCTCCACCATACCCTCCTGTGGATCGCAGGTGGGCTGACCATGCTTGGGCTCACAAATATCCTGGTACACTGGGACATTCTTTCCCTTCTACTCATCACTTTCCTTGGTTATCTTGTAGCAAAAATCAACCCAAAAGTTTCCAGTCTTTTAATGAGCAAATTACCCGCTGAAAAATTAGCTTCTACCTCTAGCTTTTTTGGACTGATGGTCAGCTTTGCCATGCCACTTGGGACAGCTCTCTTTTCTAGTCTAGCTATCTGGAGCCTTCCCCTAGCGTGGGGAATCTTTGCCATCCTTGGTTTCGGCACCGTCCTCTTGTCTAGCAAATAAATTAGTAAGATAGGGTTAAAATACAGATTTAAAAACACTTGCATGATATATTTATATATTGTATAATTAGGGAAAATGCAGATGCAGTAAATGTTTTTATGGAATACGATTAAAAAATTTGCTTGATAATTATAACATTAAGCTTTGTGTTTATAAAACATCTCTAGAAGTTTACTATAGACTGAGTGAATTTAAAGAGACTCCATCCATTGAAGAATTGAGAGGTAAAATAAATGAATGAATTAGAAGTTAGATTCGCACTCAATGATGAGGGAGATTATAATAAGGCTATTTCATATTTAGAAAAACAATATAAATTTAAGTGTGAAAATAAGCAAGTTGATGAATATTTTAAAGCAAAAGGAAAAGAATTTGAAAATGATGAGGTAGGAAGTTTTATTTATAGGATTCGTCAAGAAGATGACAATATATCATGTATTTTCACAAGAAAAGATACAATAAAACAAGGAATGTGGAATGAAAGTGAAATAGAGTTGGAGTCTGAAAAATTAGAATTTGTAAGGAAGATGTTGCAAACCGGTTTTTCAAATGTCTTCACAATAAGTAAATACAGAAAGACTTACCATAATGCTCTAGAAAATAAAACGATTAATCTAGATAAGATTGATGGTCTTGGATTTTATCTTGAAATAGAGATTTTAGGAGATTTTTCTCAAGAAGATTATAATCATTTTTATGATAAAATGTGCGGAGAGTTCTCGTTTTTAAATTCAAAAATAGAAACAAAGGGTTATGTCCAATTAATGAGAGAAAAAAGTGGACGTAATTGAAATTACCAGTAAGACTATTGGAGGTTACTGATAAAGGAAACAAAGACTTAGGAAATTTTCTTGGAAAATCTTTTCCCCCATCTCAAAGTAGTGCTTGTAGAAAGCAACCACTGCGTCCTACAGTTATCTCTATCAAACATCAAAGGCTGGGCAAAAACTGCCCAGCCTCTTTCTTTACATTTTTCTTAGGCGAGCCACCCGCTCAGCAATGGGTGGGTGGGTATAAAAGAGTTTTTGCAATCCGGATTCTTTTTTAGGATCGTTGATAAAAAGAGCACTGCTCGCATCATCAACATGTCGTTGCATGGGTTCGCTATTGTCTAGCTTTAACAAAGCATTGATCATCCCTTGAGGATTCCGCGTCAATTCAACACTTGAAGCATCTGCTAGGAACTCCCGTTGACGAGAAATGGCTAACTGGACCAAGGTCGCTGCTAATGGCGCTAAAACGATGGCAAGCAAGGAAAGGATCAACATAACAATCTCCAAACCACCGCTACCTTCTCGATCATCGTCCCGGCTACGGCCACCGCCCCACCACATCATCCGGCCACCAATGCTAGAAAGCATGGTGATGGCACTGGCAAGGGCCACTGCAATCGTAGAGATGCGAATATCGTAATTGCGAATATGGCTGACTTCGTGTCCGATGACTCCCTCCAATTCCTCACGGTTCATCACAGCCAGAAGACCTGTCGTTGCTGCAACAGCAGCATTTTGAGGATTGGACCCTGTCGCAAATGCATTCATCGAAGGATCATCCACAATATAGACCCGAGGCATGGGAATCTGAGCTACCATAGCCATATCTTGGACAATATGGTAGAGCTGAGGAGCTTGCTCTTCCGTTACCTCACGCGCCCCGTTCATCCGCATGACAACTTCCGTGGATTGGAAAATCATGCTAAAGGCATAGATTCCACCAATAATCAAAGCTAGAATGACGCCACCAAGGGAGGAGCCTAACCAGAGGTAGCCAACGGCTGCTCCGATGAGGGCCAAGAGTATGAAAAAAGCAATAAGGAGAATCCAGGTTCTCCTTTTATTGCTTGCAATTTGGTCAAAGAGCATATTAGTCTCCTAATCCGCTAAAATCCACCTTTGGTACAGCTTTTTCTTCTTCAGGCACTTGAAGGAATTCGGCTTGTCTGAAGCCAAACATACCAGCAATCACGTTTGTTGGGAAAGTTTCCAACTTGACATTGTAGTTGCTTGTGACACTATTGTACAATTGACGAGCATAAGAAATTTTGTTTTCTGTATTGGTCAATTCTTCTTGCAATTGCATGAAGTTGGTGTTGGCTTTCAAGTCTGGGTAATTTTCAGCCACCGCAAAGATGCCTGCTACTTGGCGTGAAAGAGCATCACTGGCTGCCATTGCTTCTGCAGGTGAAGAAGCTTGCGCTACTTGTTGGCGAAGTTGAGTCACTTTTGCTAGTGTATCTCCTTCGTACTTGGCATAGCCTTTAACGGTTTCGATCAAGTTTGGAATCAAGTCATTCCGACGTTTCAATTGCACATCAATTTGACTCCATGCTTCACGAGTTTGCATGCGGCTTTTCACCAAACCGTTGTAAACTCCTACTACAATCAACACAAGGACCACAATGATCCCAAGAATAATCCAAATCATTTTATTGAATTCCTTTCATTTCTTTCTACCAGTATATCAAATTTCCCTTATTTTGTGGTAAAATAAAAGCATGAAACCAGAAGAATTTTATGTCCGTTTAGCCGAACTCGGCTTTCCATTAACTGATCGTCAAAAAGAGCAATACGAACGCTATTTTGAGCTCCTCGTGGAATGGAATGAAAAGATTAATCTCACTGCCATCACCGAAAAAGACGAAGTCTATCTCAAGCATTTTTATGATTCGATCGCACCCATTTTACAAGGTTTGATCGAAAATCAACCTATCCGCCTCTTGGATATCGGTGCTGGCGCCGGCTTTCCGAGCCTACCAATGAAGATCCTATTTCCTGAGCTGGATGTCACCATCATTGATTCCCTCAATAAGCGGATCAATTTTCTCCACTTGCTGGCTGAAGAGTTAGGTTTGAGCGGAGTTCATTTCTACCATGGACGTGCGGAGGACTTTGCGCAAGACAAGGCTTTTCGTGCCCAATTTGATATCGTAACTGCCCGCGCTGTTGCCCGCATGCAAGTCCTCTCTGAACTGACCATCCCTTACCTGAAAGTAGGGGGACGGCTTCTTGCTCTCAAGGCCAGCAATGCTCCAGAAGAGTTAGAAGAAGCCAAAAATGCCCTCAACCTGCTATTTAGTAAGGTTGAAGACAATCTACAGTATGAATTGCCAAACGGGGATCCACGCTATATCACTCTTGTAGAAAAGAAAAAAGAAACCCCCAATAAATACCCAAGAAAAGCAGGCATGCCCAATAAGCGCCCATTGTAGTAAGATACAAAGGGCCAAGCGGATAAAGTCAAATAAGAGGCTGGGACAAAAGTCCTAGC
>NZ_KV813675.1:208558-253621 GCF_001813675.1 Streptococcus sp. HMSC078D09 | reverse complement strand
TTACCGATTTCTGTCCCACTCTCTTTTTTATTTTTGTTTCAATTCTGTTCGTAGGGCTTCTTGCTGCTCTTTTGTCAGATGAACGCCCTTACTTGCAACAATCTGACTAGAGACTTTGTTGGCAAATCTTAAAGCTTGCGCGATATCTAAGCCTTCTAAACGAGCGGATATGAAGGCACCCACATGGCTATCTCCAGCGCCTACTGTATCGACAACTTCTGTTGGAAAACCGTCTGCCTCATACCAGTTGCCATCATAGGCAACCGCTCCGTTTTCACCCAAGGTGACAATGACTAATTGTCCCGTTCTTTGATACAAGTGTTCGATGGCTGGCTGGATCTCTCTACACCCTGAAAAAGCCAGTGCTTCAGCCTCATTTACATGGAGAATTGGATGCAGATCATAAATTGCTTCCAGTCGATCCTTTGGAATCAAGAGTCCGCGTGGCCCAGGTGCGAAAATCACCTGGCCCTCTAGTTGTGAAACAGACTGGACCAATGCCAGACCGGTTGGCTCCTCGACTTCAAGGCCACATAAGTAGATGTAATCAAACCGATCTGTCTCGATCTCTTTTAGCCACTCTGCTTGGAAGCTATACTCCACTCCGTGGTCCGATAAGAAGGTCCTCTCACCATCAGACTCTACAAAGCAGTAACAGCAACCATTGGCCCCTTCTAATGAGATGTTAGAGGAAATCCCTAATTGTTTCAACTCTCTCCGAATAAAATCACCATATATTCCAGAACCGACTGGCGAGACAAACTGGTAGGGTTGCGACAAAAAATGAAGGATATTAACGACATTAAAGGCACAACCTCCCACAGACCATTGCTGGTGATCAATATGGGCATCTCCTTCACGACTCGGCAAACGATCCAAGTAAATCATCACATCACAAACTGTAGAACCAATAATTAACGCAGCTGTCATCTTTTTCTCCTTACTTTGCCTTCTATTATACCAGAGGAAAGATAAAAAACAACCAACCCCTTGTGGAGTGGTTGCTTCTCTTTTTAATCACGATAAACGGGTTGAGGGCCAAAGGTTTGGGAAACCGGCATGATTTCAATCCGGTTGACATTGACATGCTTGGGCTGTTGGATCAACCAAGCTACTGTGTTGGCAATGTCTTCAGGCTGAATGGCATGGGCATCTCGATAAATGGCTTCTACCCGTTTTTCGTCTCCTTTAAAGCGAACAGAAGAGAACTCCGTTCCTTCGCAAAGACCGGGTTCAATATTGCTGACACGAATCTTCTTGCCAGCTAGATCCGCCCGAAGATTGAGGGAGAATTGCTTGACAAAAGCCTTGGATGCCCCGTAAACATTGGCCCCTGGATAAGGCACAGTTCCTGCTGTAGAGCCCAAATTGATAATATAGCCATCATTTCGTTCCACCATCTGGGGCAAGATTTTCCTTGTCAGATAGGTCAAACCAACAATATTGGTCTGAATCATGGTCAGCCAGTCTGCGACCTCTGCTTCATAAGCTGGGGCGAGGCCTAGAGCCAAGCCAGCATTATTGACCAAAACATCCACTCTCTCCCAAGCTTTGGGCAAACTGGCAAGTTCGCGATCTACCTGAGAAAGATCCGTCACATCCATTTGCAGGGGATAAAAGGCTTCTCCCAACTCTTCTTGAAGGGCCTGTAATTTATCGATGCGTCTAGCTGACCCGATCACACGGTATCCATCTGCTACTAAGCGACGGCAAATCGCTTGACCAAAGCCAGCTGAAGCTCCTGTTACTAAAATCGTTTCTGACATGTCATTACCTCCATGGATTGTAAAAACGTCCCTGATTGACAAAGATCAGGACAATACTCAAAACCAGAACAGCCAAGGCTGATAGAATCATCCCATAATCTTTCATTTCCATGGCTTGATGAGAATACCAGGTCCGCTTTTTATTTTTACCAAAGCGACGTAATTCCATAGCCGTAGAAATGCTGTCAATCCGCTCAAGTGAGCTAAAGATTAAGGGAGAGATGATTTGCAAATTGCCTTTGATCCGCTTGATCAGCTTGGCCTTTTTGGACAACTCCACCCCTCTGGCTTCCTGAGACAATTTAATCGTTTGATATTCTTCTTGTACGTCAGGAATGTAACGCAGAGTCAAGCTAACAGAATAGGCAATCTTGTAGGATACGCCAATTTGGTTGAGGCTTGAAGCAAACTGACTAGGATGGGTCGTCATCAAAAAAATCAAGGCTAGAGGTATGGTACAGACATACTTAAGAGCTAGATTAAAAAGATAAAAGAGTTCCTGCAAGGTGATACTATAGGAGCCCCACCCCTTCATCAGTACTGTCTTTGCCCCGTAAATCTCTACACCATACTGGGGGGCAAAGAGATAGACCATGACAACATTTAACAGTGCAAAAACAAAAGCAAATGCAAGTACAAATGAAATATCTCGAAATCGAATACGAGCTGTAGAGAATAAAAGCAAGGCGCCCACACCAATTCCTAGAAGGAGCCGGGTATCATAACTCAACATGGCCGCAAGAGATACAAAAAGAAGAAAGAGTAACTTACTCGCACCTGAAAGACGATGAAGAAAACTCGTCCCCTCATGGTAGCCGACTAATCGATGCTTCATGACCTGCTCCTTTCTGTTGCATATAAAACTGCGTTAGCGCCAAGGGATCCATTCCTAATCGATTGGCTAAGGCAAAAATCGAAGTCTCTTTTAGATTAGCCTCTTGTAAAATATCCGGATGAGTGAACAGCTCTGCAGGTGAGAGATCTGCTAGAATTTGCCCATCTGATACTACAAGTGCACGATCAGAATAATCCAACATCAGTTGCATATCATGGGTAATCATGACAATGGTATGACCTTTTTCTTGCAAGCTATCTAGAAATTCCATGATTTCAGTGTAATTGCGCTGGTCCTGACCTGCTGTCGGCTCGTCCAAGACCAAAATTTCTGGTCCTAAAACTAGTATAGAGGCGATGGTCACCCGTTTCTTTTGCCCATATGAGAGAGCAGAAATCGGCCATTTACGAAACTCATAGAGACCACAAGTTTTCAGCACTTGATAGACACGCTCTTTGATATCTTCTTCCGATACCCCCCGCAAGCGCAAACCTAGAGCGACTTCGTCAAAAATCATATTGGTCGAAATCATTTGATTGGGGTTTTGCAGGACATAGCCGACTCGCTCAGCCCGTTCCTTGACACTCTCCTGCTTGATATCTTCGCCTCTAGAGGTGTATTGCCCTTCTGTGGTAATGAAGCCACAGATGGCTTTCGCAAGAGTTGATTTTCCTGCCCCATTCTTCCCGACAATCGCTAAGCGCTGCCCTTTCGGAATCGTGAGGGATATATCTTTTAAGATCGGATGATCCTTTTGATAAGCAAAGGAAATCTGCTCCAACTTCAATAGTTCTTCTGCTTCACCCGTTTTAGTAAAGGTCGCTTCTGGAATGGAACGATTCACACCAGTAAGCTCGATATCTTCTAGACGATCTAGATGCTCCAATTGATCGATATCCTGCCCTAGCTGGCGAAGAGTTGTTAAATACAGAGGTTCTCGAATCCCATTTTCAGCCAGCAGTGTCGTTCTCAACAACTCATCGGGTCGACCATTAAAGAGAACTTGTCCTTGATTGATCAAGATAACCCGATCGACAGGACGGTAGAGTACATCCTCTAAACGGTGTTCGATAATAATAGTGGTCGTCCCCTGTTCTTCATGAATCTGATCAATCAGATCAATAATATCCTGACCCGACTTGGGATCTAGATTAGCCAGTGGCTCATCGAAGAGCAGGATCGGACTTTCGTCAATCAGAACACCTGCTAAGCTCACTCGCTGTTTTTGCCCACCGGACAAATCTTGTGGCCGATGATCCAAGAGCTTCATCAAATCCAAGCGTTCTGCCCAACTCCGCACACGCTCTTTCATCGTTCCCAGATCCACCATGTCATTTTCAAGAGCAAAAGCCAAGTCTTCTGCAACACTCAAACCGATAAACTGGCCATCTGTATCTTGCAAAACCGTACTGACCAAGTGAGATTTCTCATAAATACTGAGATCAAAGGCTTCTTTCCCCTGAATGAGGAATTGCCCACTACTGGTTCCCTTATAGATATTGGGGATAATCCCATTTAGACACTGGCCAATCGTTGATTTTCCAGAACCAGATGGCCCAACAATCAGAACCTTTTCCCCCTTATAAATGGTTAAGTTGAGATTTTTCAAGGTTGGTTCAGACTGTGCCTTGTATTGGAAGGAAAAATCCTTCAGTTCAATCATTGCTTCTTTCATTTAGTTTGCCTTTTCCCAAAAGAGCGCAAATTGGATGGCTAACTCCGCGATTCGATCCTTGCTATCTAAATCCTCATGACTAGATAAGTTTCGGATATCCCATTTTTCTTCCGAGAGGTGGTCTGCTGCGTAGAAGAAATGGCAGAGCTCAAAGCCCCTATAAGCTGCTAAGGCTGCCACTGCCGAACATTCCATATCCACACAGATGGCTCCTGCTTCCTTTCGTCGCTTCATCTTGTCGATGGTTTCCCTGTACGGTGCATCTGTCGTCCACACTTTTCCTGACTGATAGGAAACCTTGTGGCTGTCCAGAAAGGCTTGGAAGAGAGGAAGGGTTTTCTTGTTTACTTCCACTTCATCACTAGCCGGAAGATAGTGGTAACTAGTCCCCTCGTCGCGAAGAGCAGCTGTTGGAATGATGATGGAGGTTGCTTCGATATCACGGTCTAAAACCCCACAGGTCCCAAAGAGCACCAGTTTTTCCATCCCAAATTGAATCAGGTCCTCTATAATCCCCACACAGGAAGCAGCCCCAACTGGTGCATTAAAGGCACCAATCTGTTGGTCTCCAATAGTGATCCCATAGACCACGACTTCAAAATTAGCCATAGAGGTTCTTGCAATGACCTCATGGTCATAATTCTCAAGGAGGCGCGCAAAAGTTACTCTTGAAAAGCAAGAGATGACTACTTTGGGAAATCCTTCAATTGGTTCGTGTAAGTCTTGTGGATTGATAATCGCCTGTCGATTGGCATCAAATTCTTCTAACAGCATTTCGTGCACCTCTTTCATTCTACTTCTAGGCCCCTATTATACCACAATTAGCCTAGTCATTGGTTTTTGATCAAAGGAATGGCATAAAAAAGAACTGCTCCCAGACGTTAGATTTTTCGGATCAAACGTCGGAGGGACAGTTCACTATGATATTTTTTTACTTGTTCTCCAATTGCGCTAATTCTAGCAAGCGTTCTTTGGATAATTTTTTAATTTCAATTTGACTAGCATCTAGCAGCTGATATTCATCTGGCTCTAGCGCTTCTATAAGTTTCTTCAGAGCAAGAGAACCAATTGGATGGTAGTTTTCTGGCTTATCCGGATCTCCATCGATCGCAACCAAAAGAACTTGCCAATCAATGATACCCGCTAAGCCCACAATTTCTACATATTCTGCAGGAACATGTGGCACGCTTGGCAAGACCGTATCCGTATCTTCTGTCAAGCTATAGCTAGCTAAAAATGCTCCTGTCTCCTCCTGTTGATAAAAACGGACTTGACTGAAATAAGCTGCACTATATTGAATCTTCTTGATAAAGGCAGAGTAGGCTTCTAGTGGATGGACATGGTTCAAGACTTCCTGCACTGTATCCCGATCCAAATAGACTGGATGAGCGAAGCCTTGTACTTCAAACTCTTTTAGATCTTTTTCTTTCGTCACATTACCCAGCGTTTCTAGGATGACGACTTCATAATCAAAATGGAAAACAGAATCTGGAGTATAGCTCACGCCGTCACTGGCCACAATCTCCGTTCCTAATACTTCTGCGAGGCGACTAAGCCATCGAAGGGCCAACTGCCAATCTTCTTCTATCGCAAAAGAGGGCACCTGAATCTGATAAGACTCTTCCTCATCAAAATAGCGTAACTGCAGAGGAAGACCGCTCTTACCAAATACGATACAGTTCAAGCCTTCAAAATCATTTAAGGGACGATGAAGGGTGGCAGGATCATAGTTGTAAGTTGTTAACCCTTCAACTAATTTAAGAACTTCCTGTGCTGCGAGTACTTTCTGATAGCCAAATAAGCTCTTTTTATTTTTGATTGAAAACACGATACTCATTTGTTTTCTCCTTTGTGAAATCGCTTACCTAAAGTATAGCACAATTTTCAATCAATTTCCATATAAAAACAGCCTGAGCTTTCAGACTGTTTGTTTCCATTATGCAGGTGCTCCATCAAGCGTCTCACCGATAACGGCCAAACGCTCAGCAACCTCTGCTTGTGACAAGTTGTGTTCTTCAACATAACGATTGCGAGGGTGAACCCGGCACTCATGTGAGCAGCCACGGAGATACTTGTCTTCGTTTTCTTCTGAGGTCAAGATGCGACGGTTACAGAAAGGATTTCCACAGTTGACATAGCGTTCGCATGGTGTTCCATCAAACCAGTCTTTTCCGACAACGCTTGGATCGACATGGTTGACATCGACTGCAATCCGCTCGTCAAAGACGTACATTTTCCCATCCCACAGTTCGCCTTGAACTTCTGGGTCTTTCCCGTAAGTGGCGATTCCGCCATGCAATTGACCGACATCTTTGTAGCCTTCACGCACCATCCAGCCTGAGAATTTCTCACAGCGGACTCCACCAGTACAGTAGACGACAACACGCTTGTCCATGAATTTTTCCTTGTTATCACGAACCCATTGTGGCAATTCACGGAAGTTGCGGATGTCAGGACGAATAGCGCCACGGAAGTGACCAAGATCGTACTCGTAGTCATTCCGAGTATCAAGGACAACGGTATCTTCGTCGAGAAGAGCTTCTTTAAACTCTTTTGGTGACAAGTAAGCACCTGTTGTTTCAAGAGGATTGATGTCATTATCGAAATTATCATCTTCTAAACCAAGGTGGACAATCTCTTTCTTATAACGTACAAACATCTTCTTGAAAGCTTGCTCTTCTTCCTCATCAATCTTGAACCAGAGGTCTTCCATACCTGGAAGGCTGTGAACGTAGTCCATGTATTTTTGTGTTGTTTCGTAGTCACCAGAAACAGTTCCATTGATTCCTTCGTCAGCGACTAGGATACGTCCTTTGAGGCCGATTGATTTACAGAAGGCCAAGTGGTCGGCTGCAAATTGTTCTGCATTTTCGATGGGAACATATTTATAGTAAAGTAATACACGAATAGGTTTTGCCATGTCATTCTCTTTTCTAAGATTAAATTATCAGAATTTTTCATTCAACTATACCAGTATACTCTCCCAAGAAAACGAATGCAATTTATTTGACTGAAAAATAAAAGCCTGGTTTCCCAGACTTTTACACGACGAAACCAAGTTACTCTTCTTTTTCCAATTGATCCAGATAGGCTTCATAGCGTTTTTTCTCTACTTTTGCAAGGAGCATTACAAGGGTATTCATCCCCCATACAATCGGAAGATTCAGGAGAAATGTGATAGGAAGCACCAGCAAAAATTTTGAATGGAAGGGATTGGACTGATAGACAGCTTGGTTTAATTGAAAATTTTGAGCCCAGATGAACAAGGAGAGAATAGAGGTTACTGCTACAATTCCCGTCACATTTAGATAGCTATAACTGATAAATCTCACACCCAATCGTTGACAACGCACCGAATAATATAATCCTGAGACGATGAGTAAGGCTACCACCATGATTGGACTGAGCCCCACCTTAGATGTAAAAATGGATCCTACACTAAAAACAGTTAAGGCAAGGAAAAGAAAAACAGCCATCTCAGCACCAGCCTTATGAGCTAAGCCTTCTTCTCGTTCATCTATGATTTGTTTGTTCAGCAATTGTAATCTCATCTCTTCCTCCTTATTCTTCATCCTCTAATTCTGCCTCGATCTTCTCTTGTTTTTTCCGATTGATAAGAGCAAGTGGTTTTTCAAGCAGATCTGTCAGGATGGCAAAGACGAGAATTTCTAATAGAATTTTGACCAGATACTTTGGACTCAAGATAAAGCTCATTGCTTCTCTCTTTCCAATCACATCCATAGCTGTCACAAGCACAGCAAAGAATAGACCTGACCCAAGGCGACTCAACCAGCTATCTTTTTCTAACATATCTCGGATATCAATCCCTGAACTGATCCTTCTCACAAAGGCATAGGCTCCCATGGCAATCAGAAGGAACATCTCAGGGAGATAAGCGACTAGGTCTAAGTCCAGGATACTGGATTTCACAAAGGCAGATAGGGCAATAAAGCAGGTCATACCAAGGACAAGTTCTCCTGCGATTTTTCCATCAAGTAGCATGGTCCGTTCATCTTTTACAATTGGTTCTTTCTTTTGTTTCATATTCTTCCTCTTTCTATTATTAAAACTGTTACTCCCAGAACAGTTGATCCAGCGTCTTATCCAAGGTCTTACAGATGGCAAGGCAAAGACTGAGGGTTGGGTTATACTTTCCCGCCTCAATCAGACCGATGGTCTGGCGCGTCACTCCAATGGCATCTGCAAGATCCCCCTGGGTCATGTCATGCTCGACCCGGGCCATTTTTAATTTGAGATTTTTCGCCACAGGCTTTTCCTTTCTTATTTTTATAGCTCTATTATACACTATATTTTCTATTTTGCAATATATATCTTACATTTTGTAAAAAATATTTTTGATAAAACAAAAAAGAGGCTGGGGACAAAAATCCTAGCCTCTCAATTATTTTTGGATTGTTGAGCAAGACGCAGTGGGTGAGTGGGCTCTACTACGCTGATTTCATCAGTTTTTACAGCCCTACTCAACTGTGCGGAGGTGGGACGACGAAATCGAATTCTAACGAATTACCGATTTCTGTCCCACTCTCTTATCTTCTGTACATTTAATCTTTGGTCAAACTTCCATCTTTTGTTTGAGTCCGTGCATAAGCGATCAAGAGAAGAGAACCTGCAACAGCCACTGTTAATGCATTAAAAGAACCCGCAACAACACCTTGTAGGAAGACTTTATTGGCACTTTCCTTGTAGATCAAGACATCTCCAACCGGAGCAATCAAGCCCCAGATCACAAGGTTGGATACGATTTGAACGATGTTAAAGACAATTAATTCTTTCTTTGTCACTTCTCCTTTGAATTCACCGATTTGTTTGCGGAAGAAACCAACAAAAAGTCCAAACAAACCACTTGAAATGATCCAAGTCCACCAAAGACCACCTGACATAGCGTCCTTAATGGCATGACCAATCAAGCCGATTAAGAAGCCAACAATTGGGCCAAAGACCACACTAAAGAGGGCCTGAAGGGCATATTGCAACTGAATGCTCGTATTCGGTGCAGGTGCAGGGATTTGCAACATAGCAATCACGACAAAGAGGGCTGCTCCAACCCCAATAGCTACAACATCTTTAATTGAAAATAATGATTTCTGTTTCATTCTGATATCTCCTATTAATTTTCCATTTTTCTAATCTCGATATGCCAAGAAGCCCCAACTCCTACATTATAGGCCTTGGCAAAGGATCCCTGGTTGATGGCAAGACCAACACGGTAAAGGGAATTGATATAAAGGATTGGCTGTCCAATTCGCACATCGGCGAAAGACTTGCCGTAGGTTACTTGGTTTTGATAAACCAGCATGTCATTGTTATAGATGGTCACTTCAAAACGTTCCCCAAATTCGGGTGACAAATGATTGAACTCTTCCCGAGTAATGGAAGTCCAAAGAGAACCAAAGCGCACATCTAGAATGTCAACTGCACCTTTAACAAGATTGTCCTCAAGAACTGTCTCAACCACTGGGATTTCCACAATATGTTCGACACTGAGTTCTGGTCCGACTTCTTCAAAACTAATATGGCCACTGGCCAACTTAGCTCCTGTATAGGCGTAGACATCACGGCCATGGAAGGTATAAGAAAACTCTGTATTGGCTCGACGATTCTTCACCTCTGAAATCTCACGGATAGCAACAATCCCTACATGTTTCTTGATAAAAGAGAGAGTTCCATTATCCGGAGTGACAATGTATTGATTTTTAGCCGTTTTAGCTACCACACTCTTTCGTTTGGAACCGACACCAGGATCGACCACTGAAACAAAGGTTGTCCCTTCTGGCCAGTAATCTACTGTCTGAAAGAGACGGTAACTCCCTTCAAAAATATTGTAGGGGGTAATATCATGAGTTAAGTGGTGAATTTTAAGGGTTGGTGATTCTTCTAAGGCAACCCCAATCATAGCGGATACTGCTCCATCCACCAAACCAAAGTCTGACTGAAGAACTAGTAAATTATTGTGCATCTTTATCTCCTTTTTTGGCCAATAATGGAAGAAGGATGTTCGATAGTCCCCATCCTAATCCAGCACCCAGTATGACCGTGAGGACAAACCAAGTGATGGTCGCTAGATCTGGTGATACCATCACCCGATTGACATAGTCTATCGATTTACCACGATCCAGTAACGACATGCGGTAACTGGCTGGATAGAACCACATCATAAGAATGGGCCCTGTCGTCGCAAAGGCAAAAATGACAAAAGACAAGGCATTTCGTAAATTCGAGCGAAAACGACCACTTGAGGCGACCATCTCCGCAAAACTTCCGGCGATCAAGGCTGGAATAAAGGCACCTGCGCCGTGACGTGAAAGGAGAAAGAAGGATCCGATCACGCAGCCAACTATAAAGATAGATCCAACTCCTTTTATTTTTTCTAGATAATAGCGGTAGATCGTCCCGCCAAACAGGGCTGAAAAGGCAGGAGCATAAAACATATTTCCTTGATGATCGACCAGATTTCCAACTAAGACCCCCAGTCCAATCGCAAGAAAATAGAGGAAAGTGAGGGCTCCAACTTGTTTTATTTGATTCACATTTATTCTATTCATTGGATACTGATCCTAACGGTGGCTAATTTTCTTCGAAAGGAAGTCCCCGATAAATTGGACCAGAACGATCAGAATCAGGATCAATAAGGTCGCCACAAAGATGACATCATTGTTAAACATGTTTTTCCCGTAGTTGATGGCCAAGGTTCCTAATCCTCCAGCACCAACGGCACCCGCCATGGCGGTTTCTCCAATCAAGGAAATGATGGTCACTGTTGTTACACGGATCAAATCAGGAAGCCCTTCACGAAGGTAGACACCAACAATATCCCAGAAGGTTGCCCCACTGGCTTGTGCTGCTTCAATCACGCCTCCATCCAACTCGGACAAGACTACTTGGACTTGGCGGGCAAAGAATGGAAAGACAGCCAAAGACAGCGGAACAAGGGCTGCTGTAGGACCGATGGTATTTTTCAAGAGCAAGTAGGTCAAAGGATTAATAAAGGCCAACAAGATAATGAAAGGAATGGCGCGGAACAAGGAAGTAATCTTATCCAAAATTTGGAAAACGATTCTATTTTCGATGACACCACCTGGACGGGTCAAGACTAACAAAAGCCCTGTCACCAAACCTAAAAATCCACCAATAATGAAGGAAATAACGGTCATGTAAAGAGTCAAGTAAATAGCGGTTCCCCATCCATACTGGCCAGACCACCCTAATTTATAGACATTTGGTAAATATGTTTGAATTAACTGGATCATGCTTTTCTCCCATCTTTCACAATAGTCACGGAAACTCCTGCATTTTCTAACTCAGCTTTGGCCGTTTCCAGATTTTGATTTTCACCTGATAAGATGACCACCAATTCTCCAACAGGCGTGTTATCAAGGATCTCGATGTTCCCAAATAAAATGTTGGCAGATACTTGGTACTGCTTGTAAATATCATTGATGATGGCTGTATCTGTCACAGAACCTGCATACTTGAGATGCGCCAAAATCGAATCATCAGGTAAGTTCTTCACAATCGCTTGTTGATTGATTTTCACCATGGCTTCATCGATTCCTGTTGCAACGGTGATAAAGTCTTGCGTCAAGGCATTTTTCGGATTCGAGAAGATATCTAAAACAGACCCTTCTTCAATCAGTTCGCCATTTTGCATGACAGCTACCCGGTTGGCAATATCTTTGACAATTTGCATCTCATGGGTGATCAAGACAATGGTTAAACCAAGTTTTTTGTTTAACTCTTGCAACAAAGCTAGAATTTGTTTGGTCGTCTTTGGATCCAAGGCTGAAGTTGACTCATCTGAGATCAAAATTTTTGGATCGTTGGCAAGGGCACGCGCAATCGCTACCCGCTGCTTTTGACCACCAGACAATTGTGCTGGGTAATTCTCTGCACGGTCAGCTAGACCAACCAATTCCAACAATTTCGCCACTTTCTCATTCTTTTGTTCTTTGTTTAATTTAGAATGTTTAAGAGCAAAGGCTACATTTTCTGCGACGGTCATTTGAGCCATCAAGTTGAAGTGTTGGAAGATCATCCCGATATCCCGACGTTTCTCTCGAAGAGCAGCCGGTTTTAAGGTCACCCGATCTTGGTAAATCACATCCCCATCCACAGTGATGGTTCCGGCACTTGGAACTTGTAAGAGATTGATCACCCGAACCAAGGTCGATTTCCCGGCTCCAGAATAACCTACAATCCCATAGATATCACCTTCATTGATATGAATGGTCACATCTTTGACGGCTTGGATCTGACGTTTCTTTTGCTGGAAGGTCACATCAATGTGGTCCAGCTGAATCATTGCTTTACTCATAACTTGCTATTAACTCCTTTATCAATTCAATATGGGTGTAATAATCGGCGATTTTCACATTTTCATCGCCCCCATGGTCCCGGCTATTGGCATTCCCAATTCCAAAGGCTGCCATCGGCACCTGCAAAGCCTCAAATACCGTATGCATGGGCCCTGTTCCCGCTGTTGTTGGAAGAACAGAAACTCCTTCTCTATAGAAGTCTTTGGCCAGCCGAATGACATTTAAAATCGATGGGGCACTCATATCACTTCGGTAACTCATTTCACCGAGAGTATAGACCAATTCGACCTGATCATAGCCATTTTTCCTCAATTGCTGCTTGATCTTTTCTAAGACATCCTTGGGATCCAGTCCAGGAACCAAACGCACCTCCATCTTGGCACGTGCCTCTGCCGGAAGAATCGTTTTAACACCTTGTCCTTGGTAACCAGAGCCAAAACCTTCAATATTCAGGGCTGGTTCAAAATAGAAACGGCGCAGGAATTCTTTTCGATCTTCCTTCAAGATTGGGAGGGTTAGACCATAGGTTTCCGCTACATCTTCTGGCCCTTTGTTGGCATATTGCTCGATCAAAGCTAGCTCGCGTTCATTGGGTTCTTGGATCTGATCATAAATCCCATCCACTAAGATTCGGCCTTCTTTGTCACGAAGACTGGCGATGGCATTTAACAAATACCAAGAAGCAGAATCTACCACACCGCCATAGCTAGAATGAATATCCACTTCTGCACTTTTCACCACCATATCAAAGGTGACGATCCCCTTGCTACCACCAGAAATTTCCAACTGACCCTGATTATTTCGGGTACCTTGTTCCCAGACTAAGAGGTCTGCCCCACGCAAGTGTTTCTTGTGTTTGGCCAAGTATTTATCCAAGTCCGTCGATGCAGACTCCTCTGCCCCTTCGATGATAAAGGTGATATTGACTGGCAAATCGCCACTTTCACGAATGTATTTTCGAAGAGCTGTGAGACGAGCCGTGATATGCCCCTTGTCATCATCAACCCCTCGACCGTACATGGTTCCATAATGAACCGATAAGGTAAAGGGGTCTCCCGTCCAAGGTTGGTCTCCATCCGCTGGTACTGTATCATAGTGGTTATAAAAGATGATGGTTTTTGCGTCTGGATTTGGGGAGAAAAATTTGGCAATCACAAAAGGGGCTGTGTAGCTATCATCAACTTCGACTTTGGCTCCTGCAGCTGTAAAAATTTCCCCCAAATAGTTGGCCACTTCCTTGAGACCTACTTGTTGAGCAAAAATGGATTTTTTTGAAATCAAGGTTCGCAACACTTCAAAATAGTGTTGTGCGACCTCATCATTTTCAAATTTACGGATTTGTTCCGCTTCTGTTGCAAAAGGCATGCATTCCTCCTAATACACGATAAGAGGTAGAGAATTGCTTCTCCACCTCCTTCATACACTTGAGATCAAATCTTAGAAGACTGGTTGGTCCATTCCTTCTGAAGATTCTTCGATCACTTTCTTCACATTGTCTTTGTGATAGGCTTTGATGATTTCTTTGATTGCTTTTGCTTTATCAGATTTTTCCCAATCTTTCTTAGCAGCGATCACGTTGTACCATTGTTTTGAGTTGTTGTCTTTCTTTTCAACATAGATAGCTTTTTTGAAATCAACGCCTGCTTCACGAACGAAGGTATTGTTGATGACTGCAGCATCTACTGATGGAAGAGCAGATGGTGTTTGTGAAGCATCCAATTCAGAAATCTTCAAATCTTTTGAATTTTCTTTGATGTTTGACACGTTTGCCAATTGACCATCCTTAGTATCCAATTTAATCAAACCAGCTGATTGCAAGACATACAAGGCACGGCTTTCATTTGTTGGGTCATTTGGTACAGCGATTGTTCCACCTTTAGGAATTTCTTTAATTGAAGTGTATTTGTTTTTACCGTTTTCTGTACCAGAGTAAAGACGGATTGGAGCGATGTACGTATCTGCTACTGCAACAAGGGCATTGTCGTTTTTAGAGTTCCAGTTATCAAGGAAGTTGTAGTGTTGGAAAGCATTGATATCCACGCTACCATCTTTTACAGCCACGTTTGGTTGTGAGTAATCTGTAAATTGGGTGAATTCCAATTTGATTCCTGTTTTAGCGTCATCCAAGTTCTTTTGAACTTGATCCCAACGAGCTTTTTCAGTGTCGCTCAAAGTCATAACACCCACTTTTACAGTTGTTTCACCATCTTTGCTAGATGATTTTGAAGAACCACATGCTGCAAGAGCAAATGTTGCAATAGCTGCAAGAGCTGTTAAACCAAGAATTTTTTTCAATTTCATTTTGAAGTCTCCTTTAATTAAATATTATTCTTTAATATCTTTTGCTTCTGGTAGATAAACTCCACCAAAGTATTTTTTAGACAGTTTTTCAAGGGTTCCATTGTCATAGAGTTCCTTGATGCGTTTGTTGACAAATTTTTGAAGGTCTTTATCTTCTTTTGCAATAATTGGATACACATAAGGTTGTTGGTCGCTTGGAAGCTCGATAACCTTCAAGTTGTCATAGCCTTGATCACGAATGATAGTATCTACTGAGATCCGTTCGAAGATCTTGTAATCTGTACGACCATCCGCTAAATTAGCCATGATGGTTTGAATGGTTCCATCTGTGTATTGCAAGTCAGTTGGATTATCTGAATGTTTTTTATTGTAATCTTCTAATTGTTTAGCAGTAGATGTTCCTTGAACAACTTCTGTTTTCTTGCCACCAATGTCATCCAACGATTTAATAGAAGAATCTTTTGGTACGACCAATACTAATGGATTGCGAGCATATGGATTTGGATAGAGGTATTTTTCTTCCCGCTCTTTTGAGTAACTAATGTTGTTGGCACCGATTTGGAAACGGTCACTATCTAAGCCAGCAAAGACTGAAGACCACTCTGTTTTGTTAAAGTTTACTTCATATTTGTCTGAACCTTTGAAGATTTCACGCAAAACTTCGATTTCATAACCGGTTAGCTTGCCGTCTTTTTCTTCGTAAGAGAATGGTTTGGTTGTTCCAACAGTCCCAACTTCAATGGTTTTCTTACCACTGGCTGATTTGCCAGATGAACATGCTACTAAAGCACTGGTTGCAAGGACTGCAACTAATCCTAAAGCAGAGTATTTAATGATCTTTTTTAGATTCATAGGATCTCCTTATCGTTTCAGGCACATAAAACGCCATTCTAAAAGTATTTTTTTATTTTATCAAAAAAGCATTTACTTGCCTAATATATATTTTTTATGGAGGTGATAGTTTTTCTTTATCACACTTCTTTGGCTTTAAAATACCGCAATAAAGCTTGCGCATTTTCAACATAATAGGGAACCGATACCTCAAAGGCTGCATCATCGATGGTCATATGATCATGATGGAGGTCTGGCGCATCCGGCTCTCCATTCGAACCGATAAAGGCAAAGACTCCAGGAATTCGCTCTTGGTAAAAGGCAAAGTCTTCTCCAGCTGTAGAAGGATTCGCTGGAATCACTTCAGCCAAGCCTTGTGAAGCTTCCCAAACCACTTTCGTCAATTCCTCATCATTAAAGGTAACGGGCGGGGTCACACCCCATTCAAAAGCTACATCTACTTCCAGACTTTCTGCAATGTGTCGAATGATGGAAATAAAATGTGCCTTCAAGTCTCTTTGCACACTCGGATTAAAGGAACGAATGGTTCCTTCAAAATAGCCTGATTTTGGGAGTACATTCCAAGTTGAGCCCACATCCAGGTGCGTAATGGACAAAACAGCTGTTTCAAAGGGAGAAACGGTCCGTGAAATTAATAATTGTAAGTTCTGAACCATGGTTGTGACGGCCGTTACAGTGTCAACCCCCAAATCTGGTCTTGCAGCATGACTACTAACCCCTGTCACAGTAACCTTGAATTTCTCAACCCCTGCCATCATAGCTCCAGCATTCAAGGCAAGTTGCCCTGCTTTAAGCTGGGGAATGTTGTGAAAACCAATAATTCCTTGAACATCCTCCAACAATCCTGTTGCCAAAACATCAGAAGCACCTTCTGAGATTTCTTCTGCTGGTTGAAAGATCAAGCGTACAGTTCCTTCAAGCTGGTCTTCTTTTTCCTTGAGAAGAGCTGCTGCTCCCAGAAGACTGGTTTGATGAAAATCATGGCCACATGCATGCATGACTCCTAGATTCTGACTTTGGTAGGGCAGATTCGTTTGTTCCAAAATTGGAAGGGCATCGATATCTGCTCGAAGTGCCACCACCGGTTGGCCGGACCCAATTTCTGCAATCAGACCAGTTTTTAATCCACTCTCTAAAATACGAATCCCCAACTCTTCTAAACGCTCTTTTAGAAAGGCGGTTGTCTGGTATTCTTGACCAGACAATTCTGGGTGTTGGTGGATATAGTGGCGAATCTCTGCTAACTCTTCATAAGAAAAAGACACAAGCCTTCATCTCCTTTCAAACTTAAAATTATTTTATCACTAATAGGTGTTTCCGTCTAATTCTTGTTTCTTGGGTTTTGATATAGTTTAAAACTATAGACAAAAACACTCCTAGATTCATATCCTAGGAGTGCCAACTTCAGCATTAAGAAAGATTTCCCTCGAATTTTTCCATAAAGCTATCACTATTATAGGCTTTTTCTACTTCCCATTTGCCATCTTTCTTAACAAAGGTCAACTGGTAGTCGTATCGATCTGGCGTCGTCAAGGGACGATCTGCAAGAGAAGCCATCATTTCCTCTCTATAGGCTTTGTTTTGAGCCTGATTCGCCTCGATGATACCTGGGTAGTCTTTACGATGTTCTTGATAGAAGGTCTGCATGTGGTTTAAGATCGTCTTTTCCATGCTGACAGTCTCAGGATTTAAACTAATGACCACCTTGTCCGGGAGATATTGTTTAACCTTATAGGTTAATTTCGCACGCTTAGCATTTTCTTTTTCATAAGCATCGATAAACTGGGTCACTTCTTCTTCAGGGAATTGGTAATCATGTAATTGACGAGTAAAATCAGCCGCAAATTTCGCACGGAAATCACTGCGTTCCTTTTTCAAATCAGTTCCCAAAACAAAAGCATCATCCTTTTTGACCTTTCGTTGGCCACTGAAGTAAACTTGATTGATGTATTCATCTGCTAGAAGAGTGGAAGCTTCCACCTTGTCCTCATACTGAGAAGAATCCACCGCAAATTTTAAAGGCTTGGATTTTTTATCAGAGCTATAGGTTTTTCGTTCATACTGCACTTCGTATTTTTTGCCTTTTTCGACTGGAAAAACGATATAGCCGGTTAATTTTTTATCCTGGGCCAACTGATCACTCTTGAGCAGTTGGAAGGCTTCACTGTGGTCATAAATTCCTGACTGCAATTTGACCTTGTTATTATCCGCATCGTAAATAGTGATATCTGAATCTGACACGTTGATAGATTCTTTGGCAACATTCTTAAATTCCAATTGAAGGGCCAAATAAGTGCCGTCTTCTGAGTCATTGAGGACAGGTGGTTTGATGTATTGCCCTCCTTTTAAACTCACCTCGACTTGACCGTCAGATGCTGAGCTTTTCGCTGCTTTTTCTGTCTTTGCTTGCTGCGAATTTGTCTTTTGAGCACTGGTTCTACAAGCCGCTAAACTCAAGGTCGCTACAGCAAATAGGGTCCATTTAAAAATCTTTTTCATCCTCATCTCCTTAAAAAAGTTTTGTTCTATTTTAACATCTTTTTCTAGCTATGTATACGCTATATAGTGATAACTCTCCCTCAGAGGGCGAGGATTACAAAAAGGCCAAGACTTTCGTCTCAACCTTTTAACTGAAAAAAAATTGATCTTGGTTTTACAAGATTCCTTTTTCTTTTTGAATCATGAGATCCTTAAGGGAAATCAAGAGGACCGCAAAGAGGATCATAGCCATTCCTATAAAATCAATGGCAAAGAAATGTTCATTCATAATGGCAAAAGCAAAGAATACAGCTGAAATAGGTTCAATAGCTGCAAGAAGGCTACCTTTGACCGGTCCAATCAGAGTTGTCCCTTTCAAAAAGACCGTATAGGCAAATATGGTCCCAATCACCACTAAGCCAACTAAGCCCATTAGATTATCCATGCTATATTGGCCATGAAAAAGTCTTCTTCCCGTGAAGGGAATCATCACAAGCCCTGGAATGAGCATACCGATACCAATCACCAACATACTCCCCCATTTTTGAATTAACTGAATAGGTAGAATGATGTAGAGGGCATAGGCAAAGGCAGAAATAAGTCCCCAAGCTAGCCCCTTAGGAGTGATTGCCAATTGATTGAGTTGACCATGGGTTGCAATGAGAAAGGTCCCTGCAATGGCTAAGATCATCGAAAAGATTTCAGATACTGTCGGAGCTACTCGGTCCTTAACACAAGAATAGGCCAAAACTCCAATAGGACAGAGATATTGCAAAACAGTTGCAGTACCTGCATTAGTCGCATCAATCGCTTCTAAATAAGTCAATTGGGTCATTAACAAACCCAAAAATGCAAATAAAAGCAAGGGGATGTATGACGAGCGGTCTGTTAGAAAGGCCTTTACTTTTTTCTGGTCCGCTAGATAGGCAAGAAGCAGTAGTACAGCTCCTGAAAACACTAAACGAATTGTTGTCAAACCAATTGCTGTAAATCCATGAGCCATCAGGTACTGGCCGCAAGCTCCTGATAAACCCCAAGCGATCCCAGCAATCAAGGTCATGAGCGTCCCCTTCATCGTCTTTGACATAGTCCCCTCCCAAATCTGTTCCTTACTTTTATTGTATCACAAAAGGCCGAAACGAAACGTTTCAGCCTTGCTTTATTTCATATAAATTTATTCGCTTATTCAGGTTGAACCAAGATCTTGATTTGGGATTTATCTTGTGTTAATTCAACAAATCCTTCTTCAACGATATTTTCCAATTTGATTTTCTTAGTAACCAATTTTTCAGCAGAGAAGTAGCCTTGTTCCATCAATTCCAAGACTTTAGGGAAGATGTGACGATAGGCAATAATTCCTTTGAGAGATTTTTCTTGGATGGCGAATTCATTTGGATTGATGCTTGCTTCACGTTCCCAGATAGATACAACCATACATTCCCCAGCTTTATGAACAGCTGCAAGGGCTTGGCCTAAAACAACTGGAACCCCAGTGACTTCATAAGAAACATCTGCTCCCCCACCGGTTAAACGATGGATGGCTTCGACGATTGTTTCTCCTTCTTCTGGGCGCACAACGATTGCTCCCAATTCTTCTGCTTTCGCTTGGCGTTCAGGAGACAATTCAACCGCATAGATTTTTGAGGCTCCTGCTGCACGAAGGGCTTCAACTATCAAAAGACCAATTGGACCCAAGCCAAAGATAACAGCTGTATCTCCAGTTTTCAATGCAGATTGACGAACTGCATAAACAGCAACCGCAGCAGGTTCTGTAAGAGCTGCTTGTTCATAGCTCAAGCTATCTGGAATCACATGGACAAGATCCCCATCAAGGACACAATATTTGGCAAAACCACCATCTGCAGCGAGGCCGACAAAGTTCAAGTTTGGATCAAGGTTATAATCACCAATCAAATTGTGCTCTGCAAGAATTGGTTCGATAGTGACACGATCGCCAACTTTGACACGAGTCACATCACTTCCGACTTCTACAATTTCACCAGAGAATTCATGTCCCAAAGTGACCGGTGCTTTTTGACCAGAATACACATGTTCTTCAGTTGGGATGAAGATCGGTCCATCCAAATATTCATGCAAGTCCGTACCACAGATCCCTGTGAACTTAACTGCCACTTTTACTTGATGTGGTTGTACTTCAGGTACTTCCACTTCTTCGATACGAACGTCTTTTGCTGCATGCCAGCGAGCTGCTTTCATAGTAGCCATATGATGATCTCCTTGTTTTCACCTTTTTTGTTTTCTTTTCAGGAAACTTTATATTTAAAATTGTAAACGTTTTCCTTTTGTTTGTCAAGGAAAAACTGAAGATGAAAAAGAGCAGTCCTTTGACTGCTCTTCTTATTTCTTCTTGATTCGAGAAGATTCCAATCTCCACCCCACCATCCAACCAAGGACCAGGAGGTAATTTTCAAGCGCACCGATCCCATTGACCGGCAGATGATAGTGAAAATAACTGTAGAGATGATTGGTCCCGATCCCAAGCCCACCTAGGATCAAAGCCAATAGAACCGTCCGAAGATAAAACCAATCGTATTTGAGATTGACAGCAATCAGGATCACAAGGACCGCCACATTCCAAATCCCAATCTCCCGCTGCCAACCGACAGAAATACCATATCCCGAATGACTTCCCATATAGGATGGAAAGAAGAGCTGAAAAATAATGGCTCCAGACATGGCGATGATAACCAGGACAAATAAGACTCTTAAAAATTTGTTCATGTAACTCCTCCTAATGTCAGTTGATATGTAATCGTCTTTCCTATTCTAACACAATTTTATGGATAGTAAAAACCAACCTCTCGGCTGGTTTTTTTCTCTATTACTCTTCTTTCAACTTCGCCAATTCTTGGGCAAGTAACTTGAGGGCTACTTGTGGGTTGGCTTGACCTTTGGTTGCTTTCATGAGGAAGCCGGTGAAAGCCTTGTCCGCATTCCGTTTCCCTGACTTGAAGTCAGCTACGGCTGCTTCATTGTCTGCAAAGACTTGATGGATGATTGGGATCAAGACTTCTGGGTCTGAAATCTGTACCAATCCGGCTTTTTCGACGTATTCACGCGCACCGCCACCGTTTTTCGCCAAGTGAACGAAGACTTTCTTGGCAATTTTAGATGAGATGGTTCCATCTTCGATGATGGCAATCATTTCGACCAAGTTTTCTGGTGTCAATTGGATTTCTTCCAGCGTCTTGCCTTCCGCGTTCAAGAATTGAGCCACTTCACCTTGGAGCCAGTTAGAGACTTGTTTGGCATCGCCACCAAGGGCCACAGCTGCTTCAAAGAAGTCAGAAGTGACTTTCGTCGCTGTCAATTGGTTGGCATCATAGTCAGACAAGCCAAGCTCTGCCACGTAGCGAGCACGACGGTCTTTTGGAAACTCTGGCAACTCCGTACGCATTTCCTCAATCCACTCATCTGAGATTTCAAACAAGGGAAGATCTGGTTCTGGGAAGTAACGGTAATCCGCCGCTCCTTCTTTGACACGCATAAGAATCGTGCTCTTGTTAGCTTCATCATAACGACGTGTTTCTTGGCGAATGACACCACCTGAACGCAAGATTTTCGCTTGGCGCTCAACTTCGTATTCAAGACCTTTACGGACGTTTGAGAAAGAGTTCAAGTTTTTCAACTCCGTCTTGGTACCAAATTCCTCTTGGCCGTATGGGCGAAGGGAAATGTTGGCATCTACCCGCATAGACCCTTCTTCCATCTTGACGTCTGAAATACCAGTGTACTGGATGACTTCTTTCAAAGCTGTCAAATAGGCGTAGGCTTCTTCTGGAGAACGCATATCTGCTTCAGATACGATTTCGATCAATGGAACCCCTTGACGGTTAAGGTCTACATAAGAGAAACCGTCTGTTCCGTGCGTGTTCTTACCAGCATCTTCTTCCAAGTGGGCCCGTTCAATCCCAATTTTCTTAGTTGAGCCGTCTTCCAATTGCACTTCAATCCAACCGTTGTAACCGATTGGCTCGTCAAATTGCGAAATTTGGTAGGCCTTTGGATTATCAGGGTAGAAATAGTTCTTCCGGTCAAAGTGCATGTGCTGATGGATATCCATATTCAGCGCCAAAGCAGCCTTGATACCAGCATCCACAACACCCTTGTTCAAGACAGGAAGCACCCCTGGGAAAGACCAGTCGATCACATTGGTATTGGCATTTTGCTCGTTCCCAAAGTGAGCAGAGGTTGGTGAGAAAATTTTTGAGTTTGTATTCAATTCAACGTGGACTTCAAGTCCGATGACTGTTTCAAAGTTCATTAATTGTCACCTCCGAAAATAAGGGGTTGTTGCTTGTGGTAATCCGTCGTAGCTTCAAAGGCAGCTGCAGCTTGGTAGATAGTTTCTTCAGAATACTTAGGACCAATCAACTGCAAACCAACTGGAAGACCTTGCGCAAAACCTGCAGGAATCGAAATTCCTGGAAGACCTGCCAAGTTGACTGGAATGGTCAAGAGGTCAGCCAAGTACATGGCAACCGGATCATGGTTGAGCGAATCCAAATCAAAGGCTACACTTGGAGCTGTTGGACCAAGGATGAGGTCGTAATCCGCAAAGACTTTTTCGAAGTCTTGGATAATAAGGCTACGAACTTGACCAGCTTTCTTGTAGTAAGCATCGTAGTAACCAGATGACAGACTAAAGGTACCCAGCATGATCCGGCGTTTAACCTCATCACCAAAGCCTTGGCTACGAGTGTTCACATAGATGTCATCTAAGTTTTTAGCATCTTCCGCACGGAAACCATAGCGAATCCCGTCGAAACGTTGCAAGTTTGAAGATGCTTCAGATGAAGCGATGATGTAGTATACGGCAACCCCGTATTTAGAATGAGGCAGGCTGACTTCTTCGACAGTTGCTCCCAATTTTTCAAAGTGTTTGGCCGCATTAAGGATGGTTTCTTTGACTTCTGGGTCGATCCCTTCCCCAAGGTATTCCTTCGGAAGGGCAATCTTCATGCCTTTAATGTCTTGACCAATCTTAGAAGTATAGTCTGCTACGCGCACTGGCGCTGAAGTTGAATCTTTAGCATCTTCACTGGCAATAACATTGAGCAATTGGGCATTTTCTTTAACGGTTGGAGCGAAAGGTCCAATTTGGTCGAGTGAGCTACCAAAAGCAATGAGACCAAAACGGGAAACTGTTCCATAAGTAGGTTTGAGACCAACAATCCCGTTAAAAGCAGCTGGCTGGCGGATAGAACCACCTGTATCTGAACCAAGGGACAAACGGACTTGACCTGAAGCGACAGAAGCTGCTGAACCACTAGAAGATCCACCAGGCACCTTGCTGTGGTCCCAAGCATTCTTGGTTGGTCCATAGTAAGAAGTCTCACCAGATCCACCCATGGCAAATTCATCCATGTTGGTCTTCCCGATGACAATCATATCTTTTGCTTTGGCATTGGCAACAGCTGTCGCATCAAAGATTGGCTCGTAGTTATAGAGCATTTTTGATGCTGCAGTGGTCAAGATGCCATCTGTTGAGATATTGTCTTTGACTGCGAGCGGAATCCCTGACAAGAGGTTGTCTGCATCGATTCCTTTTTCATCAATGGCCTTAGCTTGCGCAAGGGCAGCTTCTTCGGCCACCGTTACAAAGGCATTGACTGCTTCTTCACGCGCCTTGATATCATCAAGCGTCGCTTGTGTCAATTCCGTTGCTGAAATTTCCTTAGAGACAAGGAGGTCGTGCAACTCTTCAATGGTTTTATGGTTGAATGACATTAGGCATCTCCTCCATCTTCTAGGATAGCTGGTACCTTGATGTAGTAGTTATCTTTTTCAGGTACATTTTTAAACAAGCGGTCACGGTCCGTCCCTTTTTCAGCGATATCCGGACGCAATACGGTCTTGCGATCCGCCATGGTCGTTGTTGGAGCAACACCGGTTGTGTCCACTTCTTCCAACAATTCCACCATGTCGACAATTTTAGACAAGGTTGTCGCAAATTCAGCTGTCTCTTCTGGAGAGAATTTCAATTTTGAAAGATTGGCAACGTGGGTTACCTCTTCTTGCGTAATTTTCATCTTGCTTCCTTTCGTGAAATGATGATTTTTCAATACCCTCTATTTTACCATAATTTTAGCTTTTCATGTTGCATTAAAATAAGAAAAAGAGATGAGACTAATTGAGAACTGTACTCAACTAATTCCATACTCTTTATTTTTTTTACTTAAAGTTTTATCTACCAAGCTTGCCCCTAAGACATGCTTGAAATGATTCAAGGCAAACTGGTGATTTTCAGGAGTGAGCGCCGCCACTGCAGGTTCTACGACTTCGATCTGGTAGCCGAGATTGTAGGCATCAACCGCTGTATGAAGGACACAGATATCAGTCAAGACACCTGTCAAAATAACGGTATCTACATGGCGTTCCCGCAGGCGGATATCTAGGTCCGTTCCTGAAAAAGCAGAATAATGACGTTTATCCATCCAAAAGACGCGTGTATCCGTTTTATGCTCCTGATAAAAATCTGCCAAAGGGCCGTACAAATCACGTCCGCTGGTCCCAATGATATTATGAGGTGGGAAGAGCTTGCTTTCAGGATGAAATGGATCTTCTACATCATGCGCATCAATGGCAAAAAAGACATAGGCTCCTTGGTCAAAGGCCAACTGAGTCACCTGAGCAATAGTCTCAGAAATAGCTTGTGCAGGAGCACCTGCTGTAAGCTTACCATCATCTGCTACGAAATCGACAGTGTAGTCAATTGAAATCAAAGCTTTAGTCATTAGTAATCTCTTTTCTTAATTTCCTCAAAGATATCTGGAATCAACACTTTGAGATAGGTTCCCTTCATTCCAAGAGAACGGCTTTCAATAATACCAGCTGACTCCAATTTCCGGAGTGCATTGACAATCACAGAGCGAGTAATGCCAATCCGATCCGCGATGATAGAAGCAGTCAACTGTCCCTCATTTCCTTTCAATTCACTAAGGATGGCAGAAACAGCCCGCAACTCCGAGTAAGACAAGGTATTGACAGCCATATTCACCGCTGTCCGACGACGAATATTCTTCTCGTCTTCCTCGCGTTGGTAGTTCAACATTTGAATTCCTACCACGGTACTCGCAATCTCAACCAAGATCAAATCATCATCCGCAAACTGTTTATCATTGCGCCAAATGATCAAGGAACCCAACCGAATCCCAGAAACATGAATAGGCGCAATGGTGGTCAAGCCATCAGGAAATTCAGACTTGGTTTCGACCGGAAAGATACTCAAATCATGGTCCACATCTAAATTAGCTTCTGTATCGTAGACTAAACTAGCTGCCTTGGCATAATCTTCTGGTAATTTTTTATTTTGAAAGAAAGCTTCTACCCGGTCATTGTTGGTCTTGTAACGCATGAAATAACCAAGAAGGGTTCCCTTGCTATTAATGATACAGGCATTACAGTGGATAATATCCGCTAATTGCTGGGCAATATCATTATAAGGCATCTCGAACTGCAACTGTTCATCAGTCCGTTTCAAGATGGATGTAATTTTACGTGTCTTTTCTAATAAGTTTGCCATAATAAACCTCGCATATAGTCAGCTCAAGTATATCATATAAGTGTGGGAATTTCAAACAAATTATCTGAAAATTATTTATTTTTTCTACAATTATGCGCAATTCAGAAAAATGTCGTTTCGATGACATGGATTTTATAAAATGAATCAAAAAAAAGATTGAAGACTTTCCTCTTCAATCCTTTATCTAATTAACGTTTGTATTGCTTCAAGAAACGAGTCATTTTTTCTTGAATTTGAGCTAACTCATCGACACGTGGAAGGTAAACGATCCGGAAGTGATCTGGATCTTTCCAGTTAAAGCCACGGCCATGAACCAAGAGAATTTTTTCTTGCTTCAAGAACTCTAAAACAAATTGCTCGTCATCATCCACGCGGTACATGTCCCGATCAATCTTAGGGAAGATATAGAGACCAGCCTTTGGCTTAACAGCTGAGAGGCCTGGAATATCATTGATGGCTTTGTAGATAAAGTTCCGTTGTTCATAAATTCGACCACCTGGAAGTAAAAGTTCATCCACGGATTGGTAGCCTCCAAGAGAGGTTTGCACAACATGTTGAGACAAGACATTTGAACAAAGACGCATATTGGACAACATGTTCAAGCCTTCGATATAGCCCTTCACGTGATGCTTTGGTCCGGACAGAACCATCCAACCAACACGGAAACCGGCAATCCGGTGAGATTTTGACAAGCCATTCATACTCACACAGAAGAGATCAGGCGCTAAACTTGCGATAGCCGTGTGTTTTTCACCATCCATGACCAAGCGATCGTAAATTTCATCCGCAAAGATGATCAAGTTATTTTGACGAGCGATCTCTACAATCTCAAGCAGGATCTCATCTGGATAGAGGGCACCTGTTGGGTTATTCGGGTTGATGACAACGATAGCCTTAGTGTTTGAGGTGATTTTCGACTTGATATCTTCAATATCTGGATACCAGTTTGCTTCTTCATCACAAAGATAGTGAACCGCATTCCCACCAGCTAGGCTGACGGCTGCTGTCCAAAGAGGATAGTCCGGCATGGGAACCAAGACCTCATCCCCGTTGTCGAGCAGTCCTTGCATGGACATGACGATCAGCTCACTCACTCCATTTCCAAGGTAAATATCATCAATATCCACATTTGGAATTTTTTTCAACTGGCAGTACTGCATGATGGCTTTGCGGGCTGAAAAGATCCCTTTTGAGTCTGAATAGCCTTCACTATCACGCGCATTCATGATCAAATCATGGATAACTTCATCTGGAGCTGTAAAGCCAAATTCAGCAGGATTCCCTGTATTCAAACGTAGAATTTTTTCTCCATTTGCTCGCATGCGCATCGCTTCTTCCAAGACTGGACCACGAATATCGTAAGCGACATGTTCGAGTTTGCTTGATTTATTATATTCCTTCATATTCTGCCTCGATTCACGAAATTATCTCTATTATACCACTAGTTCAAATAGAGTACAAACCGAGGACTTTAAAAATTCTGCAAAAATATAGCAGAAAAGCGAGACTTTACCTTTACATTCTAGCTCAAAAGAGATAAAATATAAGTGTATAAAGAATAGGATTCCCTTCTATTCTATCCATGTTTTCAAGCTATAAGGAGGTAGGATTATGTCTCAAAAATACGAAAACATTATGGTCGCTGTCGACGGTTCTCATGAAGCAGAATTAGCCTTTGAAAAAGGGGTTAACGTTTCTCTTCGCAACGGCTCTAAATTGACGATTGCCCACGTCATCGATACTCGTGCCCTTCAAAGCGTCTCAACTTTTGATGCTGAGGTCTACGAAGAATTGCAAGAAGAAGCAAATGAATTGCTCAAAGGCTACAAGGAACGTGCTGAAAAAGTCGGCGTTCAAAATGTTGTGACTGTTGTAGAAATGGGAAATCCAAAAGTCCTCTTAGCCAATGATATCCCAAGTAAGGAAGGGGTTGACCTTATTATGGTCGGGGCTACCGGACTCAATGCCTTCGAACGGTTAATGGTCGGATCCTCCTCAGAATATATCCTTCGCCACGCCAAAGTAGACTTACTAGTGGTACGTGATAAGGATAAAACCATGTAGTAAAGAAAAAGTTATATTGGAAACTTTCCTTAGGTGAGTACGGACGTCAGCGACCTTCTTCAAAGTTCCATGACTAAGTTTTGAGCCTAAGGTCTCAAAACTCCCGAGTGCTAGAAACAATAGTGTTTCTAGCACTTTTCTCACGGCGGAAAGTTTTTCAATATTTTTTATAAATTTTAAAAATAAGAACATATTTCGACTTCTTTGTGGAACACTTTACTTATCTTAGTAAAAAATAGTTTGTCTACATTCTAAAAAAGGTTTGGAACCTTTGTTCCAAACCTTTTTTAGTTGTCTTTTTTTGCTTCTTTTTGTTTTGCATGTTTTTCGTAGGCCTTGAGCTGGCGATCGAGTTCTTTTTTGATGGCTGGTTCTGGGGCGTATTTTTCTTCCCAATCATCTGGCTTCAGAATTTTGTGGGTTACTGGATCAAAGTGCGCCTTTCCATCTGGGAAAATCTTGCCCATATTGGCCCGGTGAACAATCTCAAAGACCTCTTCAGGATCGACCCCCATTAGTACAAAGCTACCATAAGTCAAATAGAGAGTATCAATCAAGGCATCAACCTGCCCTACCATGGAGATCTCAGCTGGATGCTTGCTCCGAACCTTATCTGCAGCCTTATCCAAGGCTTGGTGAAGAGCTGCTACCGAGCGGTCAAATTCTTCCTCACTTGTGCTAGCTGCTCGGACAAATTCTACCAACTCCTCTTGCTTGAACATGGTTCGATAAAGGGCGTCTTGAGGTTGCCAAACAACTGGTTTCTCCTGGGTTTCTCCATCCATCACACCATGGAAGGTTTTGACCTTATTGAAGTGATCATCCTTAGAAAGAAAGAGTTCTTTCTCTGAGAGAATACCAAAGTGTTGCAGGGCCTTTTGGATGCCATCCTTGCCATTACTAGTCGTGGTATGCTTGGCAATTGCCTTGACACTGGTCGTTCCATTTCCCATCGCAATAGACAAGCCAACACCTGACAGCATCTCTAAGTCATTATCCGAATCTCCAAAAGCCATCACTTCATCGATGTCAAAGCCAAATTCCTGACCAACGATGCGGATCCCTTCTAGTTTGGAAATGCCTGGGTTGAGGACGTCTGCTGCAAAAGGACTAGACCGTGTGAATTTCAGATCCGGAAACTCTTTTTCAATTTTTGCAGTCTCCTCTGGACTCGATAAGATCAACACTTGGTAGATTGGTTCTTGCGCTAGTGCATAGAGGGTATCCTGATCTTGTGGGACGACCTTGCTGACCACTTTGTTAAATCCTCGACTGACGGTACGGGCCATTTTGCGGGGCACAAAGCGACTGGACCAGGTTGAAATAGGACTCATCCCAAAACTCATGATCCGAGAACCAAATACCCCATCCTTGGTACCGAGAGCAATTTCCTTACGGTGTTCTCGAGCATAGTCAATTAGTTGGTGCAGACTCTTTTTATCGATTGGGCTGGTAAACAGCACACGGTCCTTGGTCAAAATATACTGACCATTATAGGTCACTGCAAAATCAAAACCATAGCGTTCCATAAACGGTTTGACAAAGGCCGGTCCCCGCCCTGTCGCAAGGCCTACATAGATCCCTTCTTCCTTTAAAGACTGAATGGCTTTTTCTGTTGACTTTAGGACCGCTCGACTATCATTAACCAAGGTTCCATCGATATCAAAAAAGACTGCTTTTATTTCCATGTCTACTGTTTCTTTCTTTTTATGATAAAATAAATTATATCACATATTCCAAGGAGCTTCACATGTTTAAGAAAATTTTAGCACTACATACCGGTGGGACCATTTCGATGGCAGCAGATGACTCTGGGGCAGTGATTACCAACGAAGTCAATCCCATGACCCAAGTCACTTCACCAATTGAAGGGATTGCAGTCACCTCGGAGGACTTCTTCAACCTTCCCAGCCCTCAAATGACCCCCCGTCACATGTTAGCTCTATATCAAAAAATCAAAGAGGAAGCCCACAACTACGACGGCATCGTTATTACCCACGGGACCGATACGCTGGAAGAAACGGCTTATTTCTTGGATACCATGGAGTTGCCAGAGATCGCTGTGGTCATTACAGGAGCTATGCGAAGCTCCAACGAGCTCGGAAGCGATGGCGTCTACAATTTTCTGACAGCCCTTCGAGTAGCTGCCGATCCAAAAGCACGCGATAAAGGCGTCTTAGTCGTCATGAACGATGAAATTCATGCGGCTAAGTACGTCACCAAAACTCATACCACCAATGTCAGTACCTTTCAGACACCAACCCACGGTCCTCTGGGGTTGGTCATGAAAAAGGAAATCCTCTTCTTTAAAACTGCTGAGCCAAGGGTGCGCTTTGATCTCGAAACCATCGATGGTTTCGTTCCGATCATTGCTACCTACGCAGGGATGAAAACCGATCTGCTGGACATGCTGGATCTTTCAAAGCTCGACGGCCTCATTATCGAAGCCTTTGGAGCTGGAAACATCCCTAAAGAAACTGCCCATAAACTCCAAGAGTTTATGGATGCAGGCCTTCCAATCGCTTTAGTATCCCGTTGCTTCAATGGAATCGCTGAACCCGTCTACGCATATGAAGGAGGAGGCGTCCAACTCCATCAAGCAGGTGTCTTTTTCATCAAAGAATTAAATGCACCCAAAGCGCGCATCAAACTCCTCATCGCCCTCAATGCCGGCCTAAAAGGACAAGAACTCAAAGACTATATCGAAGGGTAAAATAAGATACAAAGGGCGTAGCGGATACAGTCAAAATAGGGAATACGACGAAGAATCCAAAAGATTCTAGGAGGATTCATCTTTTTGACACAATCCGCAGCCCGTGTTCATTTAATAAGATACAAAGCCCGTAAAATACAATCTTAAAGGGAGTAGAGTGGAAACCGAAGAATTTCCACTCTACTCCCTTTTTATACTCTAGTCTAAATGTTCTTTCTTTTCTAAATAAAGCGAGAGCAGATGCCAATCTGGGTGTTCGCGCCAATTTGGTGTAGCTACGATCTGGCTAGCAACTTTCCTTGCTTCTTCCAGAATGGGATAATCTTCTACCAAATCCGCCACTTGAAATTCTGGGATCCCAGATTGACGGGTTCCAAAGATTTCACCCGAACCTCGCATTTTCAAATCTTCTTCCGCTAGCACAAACCCATTGGTCGTCTCTGTCATGATTTTCATGCGCTGCTTGCCACTATCTGTCTTAGGATTGGCTACTAGAATAGCATAGGATTGCTTGCTTCCCCGACTAACCCGACCTCGAAGTTGGTGCAGTTGGCTAAGACCAAACCGATCTGCATCCATAATGACCATAACGGTTGCATTGGGTACATTGACTCCTACTTCAATAACGGTCGTAGACACCAAAACATCGACTTGGTGCTCTTTAAAAGCCTGCATGATAGCATCTTTTTCTTCACTTTTCATCTTCCCGTGAAGAAGAGAAACGCGTGCTCGCTGCCCAAAGAAGGCCTCTAGCTCTTCTTGGAGGGCAAGGGCATTTTTCAAATCTAGCGCCTCTGACTCCTCAATCAATGGAGAAATAAAGTAGGCTTGAGAACCTTTGCCAAGTTCTTTGACTAACCAGTCGAGGACCACTTCTAACTGCTCATGCTTGACCCAACGTGTGATGATTTCCTTGCGTCCCGCAGGCATCTGATCAATGATGGACACATCCATATCTCCAAAGGCTGTAATAGCCAAGGTCCGGGGAATAGGGGTAGCCGTCATCATCAGGACGTCTGGATTTTGTCCTTTTTCTCGAAGAATACGACGTTGGGAAACCCCAAAACGGTGTTGCTCATCAATAATGACCAAGCCAAGATCTTGGTAGTGAACTCCCTCTTGAATCAAGGCATGTGTCCCCACAATCAGTTGAGCTGTTCCTGAGGCGATCTCTTCTAAGACTTCTCGTTTCTCAGCCGCCTTTAACCCTCCTGTTAGAAGGGCAATTGGTAAGTCCGGAAAAAGATTTTGCAAGCTTTCCTTGTGCTGCTCTGCCAAAATCTCCGTTGGAACCATCAAGGCTGCTTGCTTCCCAGCGCTTAAAGCTACATACATGGCAAGACCGGCCACGACTGTCTTCCCACTTCCCACATCCCCTTGAAGCAAGCGGTTCATATGATAAGGAGAAGCCATATCTGTCAAGATTTCATTCAAGCTGTTTTCTTGAGCTTTCGTTAGCTCAAAAGGAAGCTGTTTTTTTCGTTCTGCTAATTTTTCTGGATTCCAGGCCAAGGAAATCCCTTGGCTGGCATCGTGGTTTTCTTCTTTTAGCACTTGGAGTTGCAGCTGGAAAAAGAGGAGCTCTTCAAATTTTACCCGGCGAAGAGCTTGCTTGTACTCTGCCAGATCCTTAGGAAAATGCATAGCTTGCACTGCTTGGGAACGAGACATTAGTTGATAACGATCTCGTAAGATTTGGGGGACATTCTCTTCTAAAAGCTGGTCCAAGCCCTGGTCGAACGCTATTTTGATCAATTTCACCAGACTGTTTTGGCTCACTCCTTGCGTCACTCGATAGACCGGCTGCAAATCATCTTCCACTTGAGCCAGGAGCTTCATTCCTGTCAAACTCCCCTTGGCCTTGTCCCATTTCCCAAAAATCGCCACTGTCTGTTGAACCTCAATTTTGTCTGCTAGATAGGGTTGGTTGAAAAAATTAACCGCAATGACCTGGTCTCCCTGTTTGATTGAAAAACGCAAGCGATTTCGTTTGTAGCCATAATATTGGACATTGGCTGGTGTTGCTACCACCCCAGAGATGACGGCTTTTTCCCCATCTTCCAACTCTAAAACATTGCGCGTTTTGAAGTCTTCATAGCGAAAAGGGAAATACAAGAGCAGATCTTCTAAGGTTTCAATCCCTAACTTTTTAAATTTTTCCGCCGATTTTGGACCGACTCCAGGCAGTACAGATAAGGGTTGGTGTAGATTCATTTCTCCTCCTTTCTTTTATAAAAAAGCAGGTCCATCCGGGAAAATCCCACCTGCTTCTTCTTATTCTTCACCTGTATAGTCACGAGGAATCCGATCACTCAAGAGACAGACCACTTCATAATTAATGGTCCCACGGTAGTCCGCAACCTCTGTCGCCGTGATTTCTTTCTCGCCCTCTCGTCCAATCAGGGTAACCTTGGTCCCCAGAGGCAATTCTTCTAGAAGGCGAACAGTAATCTGGTCCATCGAAACTCGGCCTACAATGGGACAAAACTCACCCTTGATCAGTACATGGAAATTTTGCATCTCTCGGATCCAGCCATCCGCATAGCCTATAGGAATCGTCCCGATCCATTGGGGTTCTTCTGTCGTATAGGTTGCCCCGTAACCAATATCTTGACCAGCTTCTAACTGTTTCACATGAACTAATTCGCTCACCAAACTCAAAGCTGGCTTGATTTCATAAGGCAAGGCTAACACAGATCCACTGGGATTCAAGCCATACATGACATCTCCCAAGCGCACAGCTGTGAAAATCGTATCCGCATGCCACAAAGAGGTGGCAGAATTACTCGCATGGACAATGGGAGGAAGGGTTTCAAGGGCAGCCAATACTTCTTTGAAAAACTGGTATTGCGCTTGGAATTTTCGATCATCTGCCTCATCTGCTGTCGCAAAATGAGTAAAGATTCCTTCAATTTCAGCTCCAGCTGCTAAGAGAAGGCGTTCAGCTTCTTTGATCTCTTCGATTCTACGAAATCCAATCCGCCCCATTCCAGAATCCACCTTGATATGGACCTTCAATCCTGAAAGATCTGCTTCTTGTCCAAGCAATTGGTCCAACCAAGCAAGACTCGCCACTGTTAAGCGGATGTCATGCACTTTGGCTAGATTCACTGTTTCACTTGGCACAACTCCCAAAATTAAAATAGGGTGTTGCAAGCCTTCTTCACGAATTTCAAGGGCTTCATCCATATTGGAAACACAAAAACCATCTACCTGAGGTGCCAATTTTTTGGTCACCGCAACAACCCCATGACCATAGGCGTTGGCCTTGACGACTGCATATTTCAAGGCTTGACTCGGAATATGCTCACTAACTTGTTGCACATTAAAGGCAATGGCATCCAAATCGACTCTTGCAACAGTTGGTCTATGTTTACTTGCTTTCATTTTCTTCCTCCAAAATGACACTGGTCGACACTAGGTCTCCCTTGTGACTGATCGAAATCCATACCTTCCCAGAAAAAGGAGACTTGGAAAAATAGGGAGCTCCGTGGGCATCATTTAAAATTTCTAAATCTTGAAAACCAACTGGTCCAATCCCTGTTCCCATTGCCTTTGAAAAGGCTTCTTTGGCGGACCATCGGCCCGTTAAATATTCCATCTTCCGTTTTCCAGACAATTCCTCAAAACGCTCTCGCTCAGCCTCGGTTAAGACTTTTTCAGCGAATCGAGTATTCTTCTGATAGGCTTTTTCAATCGCAGCGATCGATTCGATATCGATGCCATGTCCTTTGATCATCTTGTTTTATCCTTATTTATCGTTTCAGTATCGTTTTACTGACAAAAGAGAAGGGGCTAAAGAATCACTCCTTCCGCCCCTGCCTTTTACTTATTCATCGTTGCAATTTCTTTGACCAAGGCCTGTGTTTTTTCCCAACCCAGGCAAGGATCTGTGATGGATTGACCATAAACCACTGGTTCATTTTGACGGCCATCTTCTAGATAGGATTCAATCATGAAACCACGAACTAAAGTTGCCAAATCCTTGTTCCAAGCACGGTTCATCATGGTTTCTCTCACGATGCGTACTTGCTCTTCGAATTGTTTGCCAGAATTGTCATGGTTGGTATCCACCAGGATGAAGGGATGTTGCAAGCCCATTTCGCTATAGCGTTTTGCTGCCGCTAGCAAATCTTCATAATGGTAGTTTGGAACATTCTTACCACTCGCATCCAAGCCTCCACGAAGGATCGCATGAGCTAAAGGATTTCCTGATGTTTCCACTGCTTGGGCATTGAACAAAAAGTTTTGGGGATGTTGGGCTGCATAAATCGCATTGAACATAACAGACAGATTTCCAGAGGTTGGATTCTTCATGCCTGTCGGAGCAGAGATCCCACTAGATACAAAGCGGTGCTCCTGGTCTTCAACTGAACGCGCTCCAATGGCATGATAAGAAATCAAATCCTCAACATACGGAAGACTTGCTGGATAAAGCAACTCATCCGCAGTTGTCAAACCAGTTTCTGTAATCACACGGTAGTGGAGATGTCGGACCGCTTTCAAACCGTCCACAAAGCTTGGTGCTGCATGTGTATCTGGTTGGTGCATCAAGCCTTTATAGCCATCCCCGTTGGTCCGAGGCTTAGCCGTATAGACCCGCATCACAATGAAAATCTGATCTTTCACTTGCTCTTGCAAGTCTGCCAAACGACGGGCATAGTCCATCACAGCTTCTTCATTATCAGAAGAGCAAGGTCCGATCACAAGAAGGATCCGTTGGTCTTCTCCTTTGATAATAGCTTCCAATTCTCGATCACGCGCTTCTTTGCGCTCCAAGGCTGGACCTTCCAAGCGGTAAAGCGAAGTGATCTCTTGCTCATCAATCTTATTGCTCTTCGTAATGAATACCATACGGCCTCCTTATGCTACCTAGACCCATCCTCTTTCTATTTCAGAGGAGCTCTTAAAATTTACGTCCGTGACAGTTTTTGAATTTCTTGCCTGAACCACAAGGGCACAAATCGTTGCGTTTCACTTGTGACAAGTCAATATCTGCTGGAATATCTTGTTGTTGCGCTGCAATGTTGCGCGTCGCAGTTGTTGAAATACTGTGTTCCGTACGTGGACGTTCTTGTTCGTGAATTTGGGCTTTCATCATGAGACGAGTCACATCAAATTCAATCGATCCGATCATATCGTTAAACATACGGAAACTTTCTGATTGGTATTCTACCACTGGGTTGTTTTGCGCATACCCACGGAGTCCAACCGCATTTCGCAATTGATCCAAAGCATCGATATGGTCCGTCCACTTGCTGTCCACCACGCGAAGGATCAAGACTTTTTGGAATTCTTGCACAGACTCTTCGTCACGCAATTTCGCTACTTGGCTAGCATAGATTTCTTCTGCACGTGCATACAAGTAATCGATAACTTCCTTGTCAGATTTTCCTTCAATATCGCTTGCAGAAATCGTATCTTCCGGAACCAAATTGTATTTGGCAAAGTTCAGAATCGCTTCAACGCGTTCTTCCTTACTTGAGTGGCTGGCTCCTTCAACAATCCGTTTGATGGTCCGTTTGATCATGGCCTTGATTTCAGGCGCCAAGTCACGATTAGCTGTGATGACATCATAGCGTTCAGCGTAGATAATTTCCCGTTGTTCCCGCATCACGTCATCGTATTGAAGGACTTGTTTACGGGTATCGTAGTTGTTTCCTTCAACCCGTTTTTGAGCACCCTCTACCTGACGGGTGAACATGTTTGAACGGATTACTGATTCTTCTTCGCTCAACTTGAAGCGATCAAGCACTGCTTTGATCCGTTCAGAACCGAAACGGCGCATCAATTCATCTTCAAGAGACAAGTAGAATTGAGATTCACCTGGATCCCCTTGACGTCCTGAACGTCCACGAAGCTGGTTATCGATCCGACGGCTTTCGTGACGTTCTGTCCCGATAACACATAGTCCACCGAGTTCGCGAACACCTTCACCAAGCTTGATATCGGTACCACGTCCGGCCATATTGGTCGCGATAGTAACAGCACCACGTTGACCAGCGTTCATGATGATTTGCGCTTCTTTGTAGTGATTTTTCGCATTCAAAACTTCGTGAGGGACACCTGCTTGAACCAACAATTGAGAAAGGTAATCACTGGTTTCAACGGCAACGGTACCTACTAGGACTGGTTGACCTTTTTCATGACGAGACTTGACATCTTCAACAACAGCCTTGAATTTTGATTTCAAGCTTGGGTAGAGAAGGTCTGGATGGTCAATACGGGCAATCGGACGGTTAGTTGGAATTGGAATCACGCGAATGTTGTAGATTTCACGGAATTCTTCTTCTTCAGTTTTCCCTGTCCCTGTCATCCCTGACAACTTCTTATACATACGGAAGAGGTTTTGGTAAGTAATCGATGCAGATGTTTTGGTTTCTTCTTGAACTGGAACACCTTCTTTAGCTTCGATCGCTTGGTGAAGCCCATCAGAATAACGACGACCTTCCATGGTCCGACCAGTAAATTGGTCGACGATCAAGATTTCTTGATCTTCGCTGACCACATAGTCGATATCCAAAATCATGATGTAGTTGGCACGAAGGGCATTATCGATAAAGTGGGTCAGGGCTACGTTTTCAATATCGTACAAGTTTTCAAGATTAAAGTAGCTTTCTGCCTTATCAATCCCTGAATCAGACAAACCGATGGTTTTAGATGGGACATCGATAATGTAATCGTCCTCTGTCAAGGTCTTCACATAAGCATCCGCCATGTGATAGAGCTGGCTCGTATCAGAAGCTGTCTGACCAGAAACGATCAACGGAGTACGAGCTTCATCAATCAAAATCGAGTCTACCTCATCGACCAAGGCGTAGTTCAATGGACGTTGAACCATGTTTTCTGCACGCACAACCATGTTGTCACGCAAGTAGTCAAAACCAATCTCTGAGTTGGTTGAGTAAGTGATATCACAGAGGTAAGCTTCTTTTTTCTCAGCTGGAGATTTTGCTGCAAGGTTGATCCCTACTGAAAGGCCAAGCCATGAGTAAAGTTCTCCCATCTCTGTTGCATCCCGCTCGGTCAAGTATTCATTGACGGTAACAACGTGTACCCCTTTACCAGACAAGGCATTCAAGTATACAGGCATGGTTGCTGTCAGGGTTTTTCCTTCCCCTGTACGCATCTCTGGAACGTCACCATGGTGAAGGACGATTCCCCCCATGACCTGAACCTTGTATGGGAACAAACCAAGGACCCGTTTTGCAGCTTCACGAACAACTGCAAAAGCCTCGTACAAGAGATCATCCAAAGACTCACCATCTTGATAGCGTTGCTTAAACTCAACTGTTTTCGCTTTTAATTCGTCATCCGACAAAGCTGCCATTTGGTCTTCATAAGAAAAGACCTTGTCAGCCATTTTTTCAAGGCGTTTGATTTCGCCTCGATCATTTTCAATAATTGTTTTTACTAAATTTGCCATTTTTTTCCTTACTTTGATTTTTTCAAAATCTAAAATGTTCTTTTTATTCTAGCATTTTTTTAACATTTTTTCAAGATCAAGGCTGTATCTTACAAGACTTTCGAGTGGTTTTTTCGTGTAAGAAAATCCAAAAAGATGCCTGCTCAAGCAGACATCTTTTCTATATACGGTGTTTATTCAGACAAATGGTAAGAATAGCTTGCCACAACCACTTCTTCATGCCAACGAAGAGAGTACTTCAATTTCAAACTCATTTGGTTATGGAGAATATTTTGCCAATGTTTTTTAGGGATGAATTGAGGGACTAAGACTGTGACAGTATTCCCTTTTTCCTTAGCTTCCTCAGCTACTTTAGAGACAAATTCAACTGTTGGTTGAATAATATCCCGGTAGCTCGTCATGACATTTTCAAAGCGAATATGAGGGAAATAGTGCTTAAATTCTTCTGCCACCTCTGCATCTTTGACCTTGGTTTCTTCCGTTGAGACGTGCATAGCTATAACATCGTTTCCTAGGCTATTTGCATAACTCATAGCTCCCACACTTACCTGAGTGACATTCCCGACAAGGACGATCACGGTATTGCCCGCATAACTTGTCTTTTCGATCTTACCTCCCAAGCGCAATTGAGCCGCAACTTTATCATAGTGATTGCGGATACTTAAGAACATCCAAAGCAAAAGACCAATAATAGGGAAGAAGGGCCAGATTTCACGCAGACGGAACAACAAGAGGATCAAGACAATCCCATAACAGATGGCTGCCCCGAGGATATTGGCAAGTGAATACTTGAGAAATCCTTTTTGATATTGGCGTTTCCAGTGGATCACCATCCCTGTTTGAGAAAGGGCAAAAGGAATGAAGACCCCAATGGTATAAAGCGGAATCAAACTTTCTGTTTGCCCATCAAAGATCAAGAGCAAGACGATGGCACCAATCGCCAAGGTCAAAATCCCATTGGAATAGCCCAGACGATCCCCTTTTTCCATATACATATGTGGCATGTATTTGTTTTTAGCCATGTTAAAGGCCAACATTGGAAAGGCTGAGAACCCAGTATTCGCCGCTACTGCCAGGATCAAGGCTGTTGATAATTGGAAAACGTAGAAGAAGGCTTGTCCGACCGGAGAATTTCCTAAGATAGCTTGGGCCATTTGAGCTAGAGTTGTTACCCCTTTTGCTGGTACGACACCCACCCAGTAATTGAGGAAGGTAATCCCTGCAAACATAATCCCCAAAATCAAAGCCATGATGGTCAAGGTAGAGGCTGCATTCTTTGCTTTTGGTTTCTTAAAGAAAGGAACCGAATTGGAGATGGCTTCAACCCCTGTTAGGGAAGCGGATCCACTCGTAAAGGCCCGCAATAAGAGAATGACACTAACCCCTGAAATGGTTTGACCCACATGAGCAGTTGCGTTATAGGCCAAGTGACCCGTCAAGATTTGGATCACGCCATAGCCGATCAAGGCAATGGTACTGACAATGAAAAGGTAGACCGGAATCATCAACGATGTCGCTGATTCGCGTAGCCCCCGAAGGTTCATCAGCATCAAAATCAAGACCAACAAAATGGAAATGTGAAGATTATAAGGATGAAGAGATGGAATCGCTGACGTGATGGCATCTGCACCGGAAGACACAGATACTGCTACTGTCAGCATGTAGTCAACCAAGAGACTACCACCAGCGATCAAACCCGCTTTGGGAGACAAGTTCTCCGTAGTCACCATGTAGGCCCCTCCCCCTTGAGGGTAGGCATGAATGACCTGGCGATAAGAAATCGTTAAACTGGCTAGGAGAACCAGGACCACAATCCCAATCGGAATGGACCACCAAATAGCTCCTGCTGATACGGTCATCAAGACCAAGATAACTTGCTCTGGACCATAGGCAATAGAAGAAAGTGCGTCACTAGAGAGCATGGCCAAAGCCTGCATTTTCCCTAGCAATCCGCCTTCACCTTCTGCACCAGATTTCAACGGACGGCCAATAAACCATTTTTTCAATGTTGAAAACATAAAAAACTCCTTGAAAAAAGATCATGAGGCCGGGAATTCCCTGCCTCTTTTTCATAAAACTGGGGTTATTCTACTCTTTTTTTTCAAGACTGTCAACTGAAATTGTGAAATCTTCGTAAAGTTTTCATTGTGTTCATTTATCCAACCTCTCTTAGATCAGCCAGCTTCTTTTCAAATTGATCCAAGCAAAAAACGAGGCTAGGGACAAAAATCCTAGCCTCTCAATTATTTTTGGATTGTTGAGCAAGACGCAGTGGTTGAGTGGGCTCTACTGCGCTGATTTCATCAGCTTTTACAGCCCTACTCAACTGTGCGGAGGTGGGACGACGAAATCGAATTCTAACGAATTACCGATTTCTGTCCCACTCTCTCTTTTTTATTTGGGTTGATGTGCCACATAGTGGGCAATGACATCCGAAGTGTACTGGGCTGTGCCAGCTCCAAACTTGTCGATGTTTTCCTTGAATTCTGGGTTATAGACATAGCCTTTGCCGATATGGCCAAAAACCTCTATAGAGCAGTCAAATCCATACGTTCGAATTGCTTCTAAAAGTTTAGCTGCCTGATTTTGATTTTCATTTGCGGATACGGATAGACCATCTTTGAGATTTTGCGCCAAAGTTTGAAAAACTTGGTTGAAGGCTTCCGTAGCCTCATCTTCACGCCCCTTTTGGCGCTCAAGCGCTTGGTCCATGACTTCTTGACCGTACTTCTCTACCGCCTCTTGCTGGTATTTTTGAGTATCTTGATAGCTAAATCCAGTGAATTTTTCCTCAATGGTCATTTTTCTTTCTCCTTTTTGTTCTTGAATGGTTTTTTGCAAGGTAGAAATCAAGGTATCCAGACGTTGTCTTTCTTGAGTCAAATAGTCCAACTGTTTGGTCAAATGGGGCAATAAGTTAGCTTTTTCTTCAGCTAAGAGTTCTGCTATTTGGTCTAAGGAAAATCCTAGATACTTGTAGTAGAGAATCACCTGTAATCGTTCTAAATCTTCTTGACTGTATGTCCGATAACCATTTTCAGATTTCACAGGAACGAGAAGTCCTATCTTGTCATAGTGGTGCAAGGTCTTGACAGAGACACCCGACAGCTCTGCAGCTTCTTTGATATGGTACATGATTTCCTCCTTGTACTCAATGAAAATCAAAGAGCAAACTAGGAAGCTAGCCGCAGGTTGCTCAAAGCACTGCTTTGAGGTTGTAGATAGAACTGACGAAGTCAGTAACATATATACGGTAAGGCGACGCTGACGTGGTTTGAATTTGATTTTCGAAGAGTATTACAAGGATAGTATAACCCCTCCCCTTAGGTCAGAGTCAAGGCTTAACATAAAAAAAGTTTTCAGATAAAAAAGGCTTGAGTTGTTTCACAACTTTTAACTCAAACCCTTTCTTTTTTATGGATGACTCACGATCAATTCTAAACCTTGCCCTTCCAAAGTCCAAGATTCAACATCGCTCGGTAAGATAAAGTGACTTCCTTTTCGAATAGGATAATCCTTTCCATCTACCGTCAATTTTCCTTCTCCGGCTAAGACGCTTAACAAGCTGTAATCAGCAGTCTTTTCAAAATCAGCTTTTCCAGTCAGTTCCCACTTATAAACGGTGAAGAAGTCACTTGCAACCAAGGTGGTCATTCGAAGATCATCGACAACAACTGTATCTGGATGACTATTTGCCGGCTCACCGATGTTTAACACATCAATCGATTTTTCCAAGTGAAGCTCCCGCAAGTTTCCTTGAGCATCCTTGCGGTCAAAATCATAAACCCGGTAGGTGGTGTCACTCGACTGTTGGGTTTCAAGAATCAAAATTCCAGAACCAATGGCGTGCATGGTCCCGCTTGGCACATAGAAGAAATCTCCAGCCTTGACTGGAACCTTTGTCAGCAAAGCATCCCAGTTCTTGTCCTCAATTTGCTGACGGAGTTCTTCTTTTGACTTGGCATTGTGTCCATAGATAATCTCAGATCCTTCATCAGCCGCAATCACATACCAACACTCAGTTTTTCCAAGTTCTCCTTCATGTTCCATTGCATAGGTATCATCTGGGTGCACCTGTACACTGAGCCAATCGTTGGCATCCAAAATCTTTGTTAATAAAGGAAAGACAGGCTCTTTACGATTACTGAATAATTCCCGGTGCTCTTGATAGAGCTGATCCAATCCCATTCCTTCGTATGGACCATTGGCTACTTTAGAAACACCATGTGGATGGGCTGAAATCGCCCAAAATTCACCGACATGGTCGCTCGGAATTTCGTAACCAAATTCTTCTTTCAGACGAGTTCCTCCCCAAATTTTTTCCTGCATGACTGAATGTAAAAATAATGGTTGTCCCATAATATCCTCCTCGCATTTCATGTTTCTATTATACAAAAAAAAGAAAGTTTTTGAAAGCCCTTCCCATTATTTTCCTCTCTCGCCAAAAACTTCATTTTTGTGTATAATGAAAGGGATGACACTAAAAGAAAATATTATCCAACTGGCGCATTCTATTGGGATTTCAAAAATTGGATTTACAACTGCTGATGACTTTGCTTATTTGGAAAAATCGCTCCGCTTGGCCGTTGAGGAAGGACGGAATTCTGGATTCGAGCATAAGAATATTGAAGAGCGCATCCAACCCAAATTAAGTCTCTCCTCCGCAAAGACCATCATCTCAATCGCTGTCGCCTACCCCCACAAACTCAAGCAACAACCTCAAAAAACAGCCTATAAAAGAGGAAAATTCACTCCAAACAGCTGGGGGTTAGACTACCATTATGTCCTTCAAGACAAGCTCAACCGCTTAGCTACTGGGATTGAAGAAATGACGCAGGATTTTGAATACAAGGGCATGGTCGATACTGGAGCATTGGTTGATACGGCTGTCGCCCAACGAGCAGGGATTGGCTTTATCGGAAAAAATGGCTTGGTCATTTCAAAAGAATACGGTTCTTACATGTTTCTGGGCGAATTGATTACCAACCTCGAAATCGAACCGGATCAGCCAGTCGACTATGGTTGTGGAGACTGTCGGCGTTGTTTAGATGCTTGCCCAACCTCCTGTTTAATCGGAGATGGCTCTATGAATGCCAAGCGTTGTTTGTCCTTCCAAACCCAAGACAAGGGCATGATGGACCTAGAATTTCGCAAGAAAATTAAAACGGTCATCTATGGATGTGACATCTGTCAGATTAGCTGCCCTTATAACAAAGGGCTAGATAATCCCTTGGCAACAGAAATCGATCCTGATCTGGCTCATCCAGAGTTGATTCCCTTTATCGAACTGTCCAACGGTCAATTTAAGGAAAAATTCGGGAACGTTGCTGGAAGCTGGCGAGGCAAAAATATCCTCCAGCGCAATGCCATTATCGCACTAGCCAATGCCAATGACCGCTCGGCCATTCCTAAGCTCCTGAACATCATCGAAACTTCACAAAATCAGATTCATATTGCAACGGCTATCTGGTCTTTAGGGCAACTGCTCCGTGAAGTCACGCCGGACCTTGTTGAGCTCTTACGGAATATCAAACATCCGACGGATGCCATCATAGAAGAACGAACTGCTTTCTTTGAAAAATTCAGTGTTCAAGCAGATTCACAGCTACAATGAAAAAACACTAAGGTTGTATCCTTAGTGTTTTTTTAGTTCCTTCAAGAAATACCAACTACCCATCTCTACTTGGTTAAAGCTAATCTCACTTGAATAGACTTCCTTGTAACCATTTTTCGTGTAAAAATAGACATTTCCTTTGGTATTGGTATAAAAGGCTAGTTTTTTTCCTTGGATCTCTTCCAAGAAAGGCTCAATTCCTTCTGTCATAAAGCGACTGCCATAGCCCTGCCGTTGGTGTTTAGGGGCGACTGCGAGAAGCATCAAATACCAATCAAAGTCTACATTTTGCTCCAATTCCTTATCCGTGTCCTCCATAAATTTAAAGTAGGCCAACATATTTTTCAAGGAAATAAACTTGAGCAAACCAAATCCCCCATTTAAGAGATAGGCCCGAAAAGGAATCGGTCCCTTTTGCAACAAGGCTACCGCATAAATTTCATCGTTTTTTTCTGCCACAAGGCAAATATGGTGCTTAAGAAAAACCTTCACCAAGATGCGCATCATTGCCTCAACAAAGGCTGGGTATTGCTTGGGATCCCGAACCAAATCCTTGATAACTTTTAAAAATAGATAGTCCTCAAAGGCTGTACTGGCTACTCGAACCACCTGATCCAGATCTGCTTTTTCTGCTTTTCTGTACTTCATCTTCTCTCCTATTCTAAGTCCACTTTCCAGTATACACTATCCCTCGCTCTTAGACAAAGGTCAATTTTCAGCAATTTGTTCATTCAAACCAGCAAAAAGAGTCCTCCCCAAACGAGTCCCAGCCCCCAAGCGACGAGAACATCCTTGGGATAATGAACCCCTCCAATAACTCGGACAAGGGCTAATAGAAGAGATAGGAGCATGGAGCACATTCCTAGAGAAAGCGACAACTGACAGACACACATGGAGATAATGGTCGCCGAAAATACATGTCGGCTAGGAAAGGAATGACCAGATGAATTCTTTTCTAATAAGGGTTGAATCTCCCATTTTTCATAAGGTCTTGGAACATTGACCCAATGACGAAAGAGGCTAAACAAGACAAAACCCGAAGCAGGGATCCAGATAAAAGGCCAGATTTCTCCCATTGAAGTTTTCTTTAAAAACAGCCAACAAAAGACCAGGCCGTAGATGCCTGGCATCACGAAAGTCAGGATTCGATTCATCCTTTGAAGAACCTGCACACGATGTGGCTTTCTCGTAAAAGGCAGGGTTAGCCAACGATAAAATTTCGGATAATCTTGAAGATTGGGCTTCATGTTGGCACTCCTGTCTATCATCTCATTTTTGTACTACTAGTATACGCGATCCTAAGAAAGCCTGTCAAGCCAGGCTTCTTTTTTATCCTTTCTTTCTTCTTTTTCACATGATTTAGCACTAAAATCTGATGATTTATCATTTTTCTGTCTCCAAGAAACGTCTTTTCCATTACTATTATCGATAAAAAAATGAGGCTGGGACAAAAGTCCTAG
>NZ_KV813675.1:181004-208458 GCF_001813675.1 Streptococcus sp. HMSC078D09 | reverse complement strand
GAATTACCGATTTCTGTCCCACTCTCATTTTTTCACTTTGTATGTTACGCCCTTTGTATCTTGTCGGAATTGCGACAGGACGAAGGTGGATCGATATTATCCACCTGAGGAGTTAGTGAGTCGTGTCGGCAAGGCACCATTGTGCTTGCCGTTACACGAATTGAACACGCCCTAAATGCTGGGTGAAAAACGCTAACTATACTAGCACTAACTTCCAGACACAGTAGCTGATTGAACTCTTCTCTCGCTTGATAAGCTCGGAAGAATTCTAATCAGCCTTGTGGGGGTAGGACGGCGAAGCGTCCACAATCGTATAGCTTCTGTCCTACTCCCTATTTTCACTGTGCATTTTACGGGCTTTGTATCTTGATTTCATGCCACTTCTTCTGTGAATTGACTATTGTAGAGATCGGCATAGAAGCCATTTTGGCTCATGAGCTCTTGGTGGTTACCCTGCTCGATAATATTTCCATCTTTCATCACGAGAATCAGATCCGCATTACGGATAGTGGACAAGCGATGGGCAATGACAAAGGAGGTCCGGCCTTCCATGAGTTTGTCCATGGCTTTTTGAATCAACTCTTCTGTACGGGTATCGACAGATGAGGTTGCTTCATCCAAGATGAGGAGCGGGGCATCCTTCAAGAGGGCACGCGCAATGGTCAAGAGTTGCTTTTGACCGACGGACAAGGTGACAGAATCATCTAGCACGGTGTCATAACCATTCGGCAAGGTCCGAATAAAGTGATGGACCCCAACAGCTCGTGTTGCTGCTTCCACCGCTTCGTCTGAAATATCCGTTTGATTGAAGACCAGGTTTTCTCGAATAGTCCCCTCAAATAGCCAGGTATCTTGCAAGACCATCGAAAAGGCATCATGAACTTCTTCTCGGCTCATGGCCTTAGTATCCACACCATCGATGGTAATTTTACCAGCTTGAATGTCGTAAAAACGCATCAAGAGATTGACCATGGTCGTCTTACCTGCACCTGTCGGACCAACAATGGCCACTTTTTGCCCCGGTTTGGCTTCAGCTGTAAAGTCATGGATAATAGTCTTGTCTGGTGAATAGCCAAAGCGAACATGCTCAAAGGTGACATGACCTTTTGGTGTTTCCAATTGACGTGTTTTTTGGGATTCGTCTTCCATTTCTTCTTCGTCTAAGAATTCAAAGACACGCCCCATAGCAGCACTGGCTGATTGCAATTGGGTAATTCCTTGGGCCATTTGACCAATTGGTTGGGTAAAGATGCGGACATAGGTCATAAAGGCCACAATGGTCCCGATGGTAATGTCTCCATTAATGGTGAGGACAGCCCCAACGATACAGACCATGACATAGCCGAAATTCCCTACAAACTGCATCAAGGGCATCATGATTCCAGAGAAGAATTGAGATTTCCACATGCTATGGTACAAATCTTGGTTGATGGCATCAAAATGATCTTTGGCTTGATGACGGCCATTATAGGAAATGACGACATTGTGTCCACTATAGATTTCTTCAACATAGCCTGAAACTTTGGCAAGATTATCTTGTTGCTGTTTAAACAAAGGCTGACTTTTGACCATAATGATGCTAGAAAGAGCAAAGCCTGCAAAGACGGAAAGGATAGCGGTCAAAGCTAAATGCCAGTCCGTCTTAAACATCATAAAGATGGAGCCAATCAATAAGACAATAGAGGAGACCATTTGAACCAAACTTTGGTTAAAGGATTGAGTCATCAAATCCACGTCATTGGTCACACGAGACAAGGTATCTCCTTGTTCATGGCTATCAAAATATTGGAGAGGTACACGATTGATCTTTTCAGCGATGGCATTGCGCAAGCGTTCTGCGAAGCGCTGAATCATCGTTGAGATAATGAAACTACTGCTGTAGGACACCAGTGCTCCAACTCCATAAAGGATGGCTAAAGTCAGGGCAATCGAAGTGATCTTGTCAATATCAATGGCTCCTCCCATCCCTTTTGTGATGGTATCCGTGATTTCTTTTAACTTATCCGGTCCAATAACCGTGATAATACTCGATACGATCGAAAAGAGGATAGCAACTAGGAAAAATAGGTGGAAGCCCTTCAAATAGGGAGAAAGTTGGCTCCAAAGGGACGATTCTTGTTTTGTTTTATGCATGTTCCAACTCCTCCTTAGACAATTGTGAATAGGCAATTTCTTGATAAACTTCATTGGTCGCAAGCAATTCTTTGTGGGTGCCTTGACCGACGACCTTCCCTTGATCCAAGACCAAAATCAAATCCGCATCCATAATGGTCGAAATCCGTTGGGCAACGATCAATTTGGTCGTATCTGCCAGCTCTTCTTTCAGGGCTTGGCGCAAGATACGATCCGTTTTGTAATCCAGGGCTGAGAAGGAATCATCAAAGATGAGGATCTCGGGCTTACGTGCAAGGGCACGCGCAATGGCCAAACGTTGACGTTGTCCTCCAGAGAAGTTGCTTCCTCCTTGCGCTACTTCTGTATCCAAACCTTTTTCTTTTGCGGCCACAAACTCTTTGGCTTGGGCCAATTCAAGAGCTTTCCAGATGGCTTCATCCTCTAATTTTCCTTGACTACTTTCTCCAAATTCCATATTGGAGCGAATAGTGCCGCTAAAGAGCACTGCTTTTTGGGGAATGTAGCCGACTTTATTATTCAGTTCTTGGTGGCTATAATTCTTGACATTGATGCCATCCACTAAGATCTTTCCTTCTGTTGCATCGTAAAAGCGCGGAATCAAGTTGACCAAAGTGGATTTCCCAGAACCGGTTGATCCGATGAAGGCAACGGTTTGTCCTTTCTGAGCTGAGAAGGTCACATGTTCAATCACTGCACGGGAAGTCCGTCCATATCGGAAGGAAACATCTTGAAATTCAACGGTACCCTCTTGGCCTGTTGTTTCTTTTGACTCACTTGGGAAGGCTACAGACGGCTCTAAAGCTAAGACCTGGTTGATTCGTTTGGCAGATACCAAGGCACGAGGAAGAATAATCAAGATGGCCACCATCATCATAAAGCCAATCACGACCTGCATGGCATAAGAGGAGAAGGTGATCATATCGGAGAAGACCTTGGTCCGATCTGCTAATGCAGGACTGGTGAGGATCTTTGTAGGATCTTTTGGCATGGCGATATCATTGATCAAGTGCGCCCCAATCCAGTAGATAGCCAGGGTCAACCCACTTGATACCACTGTCATGACCGGGTTCATCAAAGACATCAAACGATAAACAAAGAGATTTAGACGGGTTAAGCCCTTGTTTTCAGCCTGGAATTTCTCGTTTTGATAAGCTTCCGCATTGTAGGCGCGAACGACCCGCACCCCAGTCAAACTCTCCCGCGTCGTCGCATTCAAGGCATCGGTCAAACCTTGAACCTTTTGCTGGCGCGGAAAGGCAATAAGAACCAGAACAGAGAGAAGAATCAAGACCATCAAGACCGCTATCCCAACAGAAGTTGTCCAGGCACTGCTCTTCCCCCAAATCTTGGTCAAAGCCCAAATCGCCATAATGGGACCACGCGTCACAACTTGCATCCCCATGACAATCATGATTTGAAATTGAGTCAAATCGTTGGTCGTCCGGGTCAAGAGAGAAGGAACGGAGAATTTCTTGATCTCGGCATCAGAGTAATCCATCACTTGGTGAAAAATCTCTCCTCGAAGCCGCGTCGTAAAGCTGGCAGCGACTCTTGATGCTAAAAAGCCCACAAAAACTGCCATCAAAAAACTTCCAAAAGAGAAGAGCAACATCTTGCTTCCCGGATCCATAATATCAGAAACCTCGGTCCCATCCTTAGCTAAGAGGGTCGTGATATCGGATAAGTATTCAGGAGTCTTTAAATCCATCCAAACAGCCAGACAGATAAAGACCGTACTAAGGGCAATCATGCCCCATTCTTTGGCGGTTAACCGCCGAAACATATTGATCATTCCTCGCTCCTTTTTTTCATATTCTCATAAAATTGATGCATGACCTTGAAAAAGATGGCCAATTCTTCTTCTGATACACCAGCCATCATCCTCTGATCCACTTCCTCAAAGAATTGTTTCATGTCATTCAACTTGTTTTTCACACTGTCTGTTAGGTAGACATACTTGGCCCGTTTATCGGTCGGACTAGCCTCTAAATAAATAAAGCCATTTTTCTCCATCCGCTTGATCAGGTTACTGGTCACGGATTTTGAGATATGAAGTTCCTGCTCAACATCCCGAATCAAGGTCACTTTTCCCTCTTTTTCACGATGAGATAAGAAGCTCAATACCTGACCTTGGGGTCCTGCGCTAAATTCAAGCCCCCGCTTTTTGGCCTCTCTTTCTACCATGAGGTGAATGAGATGGCCGATCTTTTTAAATTCTAGTAAAGGTTTGTCCATCATTTCCTCCAAATAGTTCTCTTAAGAACTTTAAAGTTACTATGAGAACTATTTTAACACAAAAAAGATCCCTGTCAAGAAAAAGTTTCCATAAGAACTAAAAAAATGGAGCCGAATCGACTCCATCCTTCATCTTTAGATAATAATGCCTTCTAGATGATCCATTTCATGCTGACAGATCTGGGCTGGAAAACCTGTCAAATGAATTGTTTTTGCTTTCCAATTCACATCTCGATAGGTCACTGTCATCTCCTCATAACGAGTTGTTGGCCGACTCCCCACTAAAGATACACATCCTTCCTCTGTTTGATAAGGCTTTTTCTTTTCAAGGAGAACAGGATTAAACATGACTAGATTTTCATTTCCCATTCGAATGATAATCGCCCGTTTTTTCACCCCGATCATATTTGCCGCTAAACCAACACACTCAAGGAGATGAGCATTTAAGGTGTCCTGCAAATCCAAAGCCAAGGTGCGATCCTCAGGTGTCGCTTCTTCTGACTTTTGACCCAAGAATAAGACATCCTTTACAATATTCTTTTTCATTCCTTCCTCACTTCTTGATAGATAGACGAAAGAAGAGAGTGAGACAGAAATCGGTCATTCGTTAGAATTCGATTTCGTCGTCCCACCTCCGCACAGTTGAGTAGAGCTGTAAAAGCTGATGAAATCAGCGTAATAGAGCCTACTCAACCACTGCGTCCTACTCAACAATCCAAAAATCAATTGAGAGGCTAGGACTTTTGTCCCAGCCTCCTCGCTCTTGTTTCTAAACTCTAAGAGACAATTGCTTCTTATTTTTTAAGCTTCTCGCTCACTTCTTTTGCAAGAACAAAGTTCCCCAAGGTCGCTGAACCATTGCCGGCAACTGCAGGTGTCACAATATAATCTCTCACATCTGGTACAGGGAGGTAACCGTTTAAGAGGGCAGTAAATTTCGTGCGAACACGATCTAACATATGTTGTTGAGCCATGACTCCTCCTCCAAAGACAACGACGTCTGGGCGGAAGGTAACTGTCGCATTCACTGCTGCTTGTGCGATGTAGTAGGCTTGAATATCCCATACATTGCTGTTGAGTTCAATGTTTTCCCCACGAATACCTGTACGAGCTTCCAGACTAGGACCAGCCGCAAAGCCTTCCAAACAGCCATTGTGGAAAGGACAAACACCCTTGAATTCTTTTTCCACATCCATTGGGTGTTGAGCCACATAGTAGTGTCCCATTTCTGGGTGTCCAGCTCCCCCGATAAACTCACCACGTTGGATGACACCAGCTCCGATCCCAGTTCCGATTGTATAGTAAACCAAGTTTTCGATGTGGCCACCCGCGTTATTGCGCGCCACCACTTCTCCATAGGCAGAGCTATTCACATCTGTCGTGAAATAGATAGGTACATTCAAGGCACGACGGAAAGCTCCAACGATATCTACATTGGCCCAATTTGGTTTTGGAGTCGTTGTGATGAAACCATAAGTGTTTGAATTTGGATCGATATCAATTGGTCCAAATGATCCAATCGCAAGCCCAACTAGATCCTCAAATTTTGAGAAAAATTCAATACACTTATCAATCGTCTCAATTGGCTTGGTTGTTGGAAATTGTACTTTTTCCACAACATTATAGTTTTCATCACCAACTGCACAAACAAATTTTGTACCGCCAGCTTCCAAACTTCCATATAATTTTGTCATGTTGGCTCCTTTTTTATTATGAAAAATATCCTGTATTTATTATAGCATATTTTGTAGTCAATCTTTTTCTCTTCTCTAAAGAAAAAACACACTTTTTTTGAGAAATAAAATTCAAGGACTGGAGATGATAGACCAGTCCTTGAGAACTTATTTTTCGATTAAGCTTTGACTTCGATGATCGCATCACCCTTCGCAACAGATCCAGTTGCAACAGGTGTGACAGAAGCAAAGTCAGCTGTGTTAGTGACGATCACCATAGTTGTGTCTTCAAGACCAGCTGCGGCAATTTTCGCTGCATCAAATGTACCAAGGACTTCACCAGCTTTGACTTTATCGCCTTGAGCTACTTTTTGATCAAATCCTTCACCATTCATTGATACTGTATCAATCCCAACGTGGATCAAGATTTCAGCACCATTAGCTGTTTTCAAACCGTAAGCATGTCCAGTCGCAAAAGCAATAGTTACTTCCGCATCTGCTGGTGCATAGACAACGCCTTCAGTTGGTTTGATAGCAATCCCTTGTCCCATCGCTCCACTTGAGAAGACAGGATCATTCACATCAGCAAGCGCTACAGCACTACCAACGATAGGTGAGATGATCGTTTCATCTTGAAGAGATGCAGGAACATTTCCAGTTGTTTCTTCTTCAACCAGACGTTCAGTTGTCGCATTTTCAGAAGCAACCACAGGAGCTTCATCTTCATAACCAAACATGTAAGTCAATGCAAATCCAAGCGCAAATGAAACTGCTACCATAAGCAAATATTGAGCAAGTTGACCATTACCAATATAAAGCATTGTACCAGGAATGATAGTGATACCATTACCTGTTCCAGCAAGTCCAAGGAGAGATGCCAATCCACCACCGATTGCACCTGCGATCAATGAAAGGAAGAATGGTTTACGGAAACGCAAGTTAACCCCGAAGATAGCAGGCTCAGTGATACCGAGGAAGGCAGAAAGTGCTGCTGGGAAAGCTAAAGCTTTCAATTTTGCATTTTTAGTTTTCACAGCTACTGCAACTGTCGCAGCACCTTGGGCTGTCATTGCTGCAGTAATGATCGCATTAAACGGATTAGCATGATCGGCTGCTAACAATTGAACTTCAAGCAAGTTAAAGATATGGTGGACACCAGATACGACAATCAATTGGTGAACTCCACCAATGAGCAATCCACCAAGACCAAATGGCAAGTTAAGAATTGCTTTTGTACCAATTAAGATATACGTTTCAACTACGTGGAAAACTGGTCCAATAACGAATAATCCAAGAATTGACATCACGAAGAGTGTCACAAAAGGAGTCACCAAAAGATCTAATACATCCGGAACTACTTTTCGAAGTGATTTTTCAAATTTTGCACCAAGAACCCCGATAATGAAGGCTGGAAGAACAGACCCTTGCAAACCTACAACCGGAACGAAGCCAAAGAATTTCATGGCAGTCACTTCACCACCACTAGCAACAGCCCAAGCATTTGGAAGTGAACCCGAAACAAGCATCATACCAAGTACAATACCCACTGCCGGATTTCCACCAAATACACGGAAAGTTGACCAAACAACAAGACCAGGCAAGATAATAAAGGCTGTATCTGTTAAAATTTGGGTGTAAGTTGTGATATCTTCTGGAAGAGTCACACCAAGGGCATTCACTAAACCACGGACACCCATGAAAAGACCAGTCGCAACAATAACTGGAATAATTGGTACAAAGACATCACCGAAAGTACGGATCGCGCGTTGGAACCAATTCCCTTGTTTAGCTGCTTCAGCTTTCATCTCAGCCTTAGTTGAGGTTGGTAATCCAAGAGCTACGACTTCATCGTAAATCTTGTTTACAGTACCAGTACCAAAGATAATTTGGTATTGACCTGAGTTAAAGAAAGCACCTTGTACTTTTTCGATATTCTCAACAACATCTTTGTTGATTTTTGATTCATCTTTTACCATCACGCGAAGACGAGTCGCACAGTGAGCAACACTGCTAACGTTCTCAACCCCACCGATTGCATCGATGACCTGCTTTGCAATTTCTGTATTTGACATTTTGCAAAAATCTCCTTATTTTTTGTAATGTAAACGGTTAAATCGTTTCTACGTTTTTAATTGTACCACGTATTGAAAATATGTCAAGCGTTTTGCAGGATTTTTTTGAAACTTTTTAAACTATTTTGACAGCTTTTGATAGGATGTAAGAATTTTCATTCACATAATCGCTTTAGTGGCGCTATCAAAGGGTCCTTCCTAGTTTTTTCACTTTCAAAAACTTTCATATTTTCATTCGTTTTCATTTTTAATCCTCTTTAAAACTCCTTCTTGCAGGTGTCAAGCGTTTGATATTTTTAGCTGTTTTTTCCATTTATCACTTGCATTTTTAATGGGAAATCTGTACTATGGAAGTAAGAAAAAATTCGGAGGAATAAAATGGAATGGACAACTGAACGTCGTTACCGACGTTACGAAGACTGGACAAGGGAGGAAAAGCAAGCCATCCAAGATCTTATGGCGAAATCTCCTTGGCATACACACTATCATGTTGAGCCAAAAGCTGGTCTCTTAAATGATCCTAACGGTTTTTCCTACTTTGATGGAAAATGGATCTTGTTTTACCAAAATTTCCCATTTGGTGCAGCCCATGGGTTAAAATCATGGGTACAAACAGAAAGTGAAGACTTGGTTCATTTCAAAGAAACTGGGGTAACGCTTCTTCCAGACACAGATCTGGATAGCCACGGAACTTATTCTGGTTCTGCTATGCAGTTTGATGACAAACTTTTCTTATTCTATACTGGAAATGTTCGTGATGCTGAATGGGTCCGTCATCCCTACCAAGTCGGTGCTTTGATGGACAAAGAAGGAAATATTGAAAAAATTGACAAAATCTTGATTGATCAACCGGCTGACTCCACTGATCACTTCCGTGACCCACAGATTTTTATCTTTAAAGATCAATACTACGCCATCGTTGGCGGGCAAGACCTTGAGAAGAAAGGATTCATCCGTCTCTACAAGGCTGTAGATAACGACTATACCAACTGGGTTGCAGTCGGTGACTTGGATTTTGCAAACGATCGGACAGCTTATATGATGGAATGTCCCAACCTAGTCTTTGTTGGAGACCAACCCGTTCTCCTCTACTGTCCTCAAGGCTTAGATAAATCGGTCCTCGATTATGACAATATCTATCCAAATATGTACAAGATCGGGGCAAGCTTTGACCCAGAAAAGGCCAAAATGGTTGGTGTATCTGAATTGCATAATCTCGACTATGGTTTTGAAGCCTATGCGACTCAAGGATTTAATGCACCCGATGGACGTGCCTATACTGTTAGTTGGCTAGGTCTTCCAGACGTTTCTTATCCAACAGATTCCTATGACTACCAAGGAGCTCTCTCACTGGTCAAAGAATTAACCATCAAAGATGGCAAGCTCTACCAATACCCAGTTGAAGCCGTTAAGGACTTGCGCGCTGAGAGTGAGGCATTTGCCAACAAGGCACAAACCAATAACTGCTATGAATTGGAATTGCAGTTTGAAAAGGATAGCCAGAACGAAATCGTCCTCTTTGCAGACGCAGAAGGAAAGGGCTTAGTTCTCACATTTGATCTGGCTAAAGGATTGGTCACAGTGGATCGTAGCCAGGTTGGTGAGCAATATGCCCAAGAATTCGGTACGAGCCGTAGCTGCCCAATCGCTAACCAAGCGACAACCGCTAATATTTTCATTGACAATTCGATTTTTGAAATCTTTATTAATAAAGGAGAAAAAGTATTTTCTGGTCGGGTCTACCCACATGCAGATCAAAATGGAATCTTGATCAAGTCTGGAACCCCTACTGGAACTTACTACGAACTTGATTATGGTCGCAAAGCTAACTGATGTCGCTAAACTCGCCGGTGTCAGCCCTACTACTGTCTCACGGGTTATCAATAAAAAAGGATACCTGTCTGAAAAAACAATCCAAAAAGTCCAAGAAGCCATGCGAGAATTGGGCTATAAACCTAACAATGTTGCTCGTAGCCTCCAAGGAAAATCAGCCAAGTTAGTCGGCTTGATCTTTCCCAACATCAGCAATGTTTTCTATGCTGAATTAATCGACAAACTAGAGCACCAACTCTTCAAACATGGCTATAAAACCATCATCTGCAATAGTGAGCACGACTCCGAGAAAGAGCGCGAATACATTGAAATGTTGGAGGCCAACCAGGTAGATGGCATCATTTCAGGAAGTCATAATTTGGGCATTGAAGATTACAACCGGGTAACTGCTCCTATCATTGCTTTTGACCGCAACCTCTCCCCAGAAATTCCGGTTGTTTCTTCAGACAACTACGCTGGTGGAGTTTTAGCAGCAGAAACCCTGGTCAAAAGTGGTGCTAAAAAGATCATCATGATCACAGGTAATGACAACTCTAACTCCCCAACTGGCTTGCGTCATGCGGGATTTGCATCAGTTTTACCTGAGTCCATGATCATCAATGTTTCCAGTGATTTCTCCCCTATTCGCAAAGAAATGGAAATCAAACAGATCTTAACCCAGCAAAAACCAGATGCTATCTTTGCCTCCGATGATTTGACGGCGATCTTGATCATGAAAGTCGCTAGAGAATTAGATATTCAGATTCCTCAGGATTTGAAAGTGATTGGTTATGATGGAACCCAGTTCATCGAGACCTATACACCTGAACTGACAACCATCCAACAACCCCTCAAAGACATTGCTATCCTCATGGTGGATCTTTTACTCCAAAAGATCGAAGGAAAAAAAGTAGCGACTACCGGTTATTTCTTGCCCGTTAGTCTCCACTCTGGAAAAAGTGTCTAAAACGACCCCTACAGTTCTATTACTGTAGGGGTTGTTATTCGTCAAAAAAAGGCTGGACAAAAACTGTCTAGCCTTTTATATTTAATAGAAATAACTGTATGACGCAGTGGTTGATTGGCATCTTTGTTCGCCTTTTAAGCTCCAAAGATGACCTAATCAACTGTGCGGGGGTGGGAAAACGAACTCTTTTAACTAGTTGGAGTTCTTTCCCACTCCCTTTTTACTTATTCTTCTGTCACAAATTGACTGAGGACACCATTGACAAATCGTGAAGAGGTTTCATCCGAAAAGGCCTTGGCCAATTCCACCGCTTCATTGACTGCGACGATCTGTGGTGTATCAAACTCTGTCATTTCATAAATTCCCAGACGAAGGATATTTTTCTCTACCAAGGTCAAGCGCTCAACAGTCCAGCCGGTTTTCAAATGTTGACCGATTTGTTGGTCTAGTTGATCTTTTGACTGATAGACACCCGTCACGAGATTCATGAGAAAGGCAGGAAGATCGACTTCTTTGTCTTCTGCTAGGTCCTTGTCATGTAGATAAGCAAAGCGACAAGCTTCAACAATGTCTCCATCGTATTCCAAGGCCATCAAGGCTTGGAAGGCGCGCTCACGCAAATCTCGACGTGATTCTAATAAAATTTCATCAGTCATTGAGGAAGTCCTCATTAAACAAGTCTTTCAAGTCTGGTTTTGGAGATTTTTCCGTTGCGATACCGACAACGTGAATGTTGACAGCATCCAAGGTTACATCTGCCATATCATAAACTGCTGACTTGACCGCTTTTTGAATGGCTACAGCGACAGATGGTACAGCCACTCCGTATTCTAAATAGAGATAGATGTCTACTGAAACTTGACCATCTTCTTCTGTATGAAGGTAGACGCCACGTCCAAGGGAGCGTTTGGATAAGCTATCTGAAACACTCTTGTTTTCAAGCGAATAGACACCCTCTACTTTTGCTGTCGCAATCGCAATAATTTTTTCTAATACACGTGGTGCAATAACGATGTCACCAAATTGTTCAGTTGCCATAGAAGTTCCTTTCTATTTGACACCCTGAGATGTCTCTTATGCACGAGAAACGTAAGTTCCTTCAGTAGTGTTAATGACCAATTTTTGTCCAGCTTCGATGAAGTCAGGAACGTTTACGACCAAACCAGTTTCCATTGTAGCAGGTTTTCCAGAACCAGTCACTGTAGCACCTTTGATAGATGGTTGAGTTTCTGCAACAGTCAATTCAACAGTTGTAGGAACTGTTACACCGATGACTTCGCTTCCGTAGAATTGAATTTTTACTTCTGAGTTTTCAAGGATATAAAGCAATTCTTGTTCTACATTCACAACTGGAATTTCATATTGGTCATATGTTTCAGTGTTCATGAAGTAGGCTGTATCATCCATTTTGTACAAGTATTGAGCTGGGACAGTTTCGATAATTGCTTGTTCAAATTTTTCTTCTGGACGGTAGCTTGTATCAAATGTTGAACCAGTACGGACATCACGCAATTTCATACGCATGATAGTGTTTCCTTTACCTGGTTTGTGGTGGCTAGCTTCCAAAACGCGGATCAATTTTCCGTCAGCTGTTTCAAAAGTCATACCAGCTTTCAATTTACTTGCTTCGATCATGTTTTATTACCTCTTTTTTAAAAATAGATTACTCTTTATTGTAACACACTATTTGATTTTTCTCAAACAGCAATTTTCTCTTTTTAGGAAGGCTAGAAGGTGGAGAGCGATTGCAGGAACGAGTCCTTAGAATCTCTATAACTCCATCTTCACTATTCCTTATTGGTCCACAGGCACAATATTGCCATCAGCATCTTTGGTGACATGGACATACTTTCCATCTACTTCAATGTAGAAGGTATGAGGCTTGTCTTGAGCTGGAGAGGCTTGTTTTTGAAGGTCACTGCCAAGGGCTTGACCCAAGTTCATCCCCATGATCATGTTCATGCCATTGCCACCTTCATTTTTAGCAGCTGCCACCAAGGCTTCATTGCGAGCACGACGTTCTTCGATTTCAATGGTATTGTACTTCATCGCTGCCAATTCACTGTCCAGTTTATTGACCTTGGCCATACTGTCTGCATCGTAGCTCAAATCTTCGATGAGGACATTGGTTAATTCGATACCATATAATTCTGTCCACGTTTTATTGACTTCGCGTTTTGCTACTTCATTGAAGACGTCTTGGTCCGCATTGATATTGTAAATATCCGCCTTATTTTCAGCCGTATATTTTGAAATGGCCACTGCAATTTTTGGTGCCAGATTTTGGCGCAAGGTGCCCTGAGCCACATCTTCCAAGGTAAACGGCTTATCTGCAGTGATTTGGCGACTAACTGCACTGATGTAAAAGAGTACAGGATCTGCTACTTTAACATCATAAAGACCATAAAAACGAATGCTAAGAAGTTGTTGGTAACGGTCGCTAAAGTACTCGACTGGATTTTGAGTGCCAAATTTATTTCCTGTAAAAGGTTGCATCCGCACAAAAATAATTTCTTGTTGGGTGACCACTTGGCCTCCAAATGAGAAACGATTCTTGAACTGATCCCACGTTCCTTTAACGCCCCCCTTTTCAAACAACCAGGCATTTTCACCGGCTTGCCATTCGTGGCTTCCTGCTTCTAGAAGGTCTCCTAGAAAAGTTCCATTATTGACCAAGAGAGCAACATAGCCTTGAGGAACAATGACAACAGAGCCATCTGTCAATAGACCTGTATTTTGGTTGCTCTGGCGAGAGCGCCCATCTGGATCTTTGGTCAAGAGCTGTCCCTTAATGGCCAAAGCTGTTGCTGGAACAGCTTCTGGCAAGGTAATGGCTTCCTTAAATTTACTATCTTGAAAACTTGAAATGCCCGCTGAAAGGGCTGCTTTAATAAATCCCATACATTCTCCTATCTGTAGAATTCAATTTCATCCACAACTTCGTAGACATCCAAGACCCAATCTTTTGGATTGTGCTTCAAGGATGCTTGGCAATATTCACACTTGTCGATTGAATCAATCGTCAATGGCGCACCACAGTTCGGACAATGATCACTAACGACTTCTGAATTCTTAATGATCTCTGTCTGAGCTCCATGTTCACGGAGGAAGACCATGCGGTAAACGGTAAAGAGATCTTTGGTTGGATCCCCTTCGATCACACGGCCCGTTTCATCATTTCGGATGTAATCTCTCATCGTCGATGACAGAATGACTTCGATGCGGTCATTACCTTCTGGATTTTCGATAAAGTCTTTGATCTTTGAATCTTCCACACGCACGCGCTCTAGAACATTGGTTGTTTTGGCACGAATATGTTCTTGTAACTGCGTCAAGTGCTGCTCATAAAGACTCGTACTTTCTAAATTCCGTACGGAATTCCAATCTTTTTCTGTCCAAGCAGACTGCAATTGAAGATAAACCAGCTTGACTTGCGACAAGAAGCGGTCTTCATCAAACATTGGATCCAGTTTACGGATGCGGCGAATCGCTTCATAGTTGTTTTCAATTGGTCGACCGGCCCGCTCTTCGGTTGTCCGTTTTGGACCACTATTTGAAGAGAATGATTCATCACTATCATTAGCCTCTTTTGCAATATTATAGATAAATCCAATCAATCCAACGATAGCAAAAACTGCCACTACACCACCAGAGTCTGTTCCAGAACTAGAACTGTAGCTACTGGATCCACCAGACCAGCTGCTGCCACCAGACCAACTACTTCCGCCATCGGACCAGCTACTGCCACTATCGGACCAACTGCTACCACCACCTGAATCAATCAAGCTACTGCCACCACTATCTGTATTACCAACACCAGCATGGGCAGAAGGAGCAAATACAAATAGCAGGACTACTAGAAGAATTCCAACTATTACACTTCGTTTTTTCATAGGCCTCTTTTCTTATCTTTGTTTGTTACACAGGGGTTAAGAAAATACTGTCTATTTTATAGGACAATCAATTCTTTAGGAGCAAGAGTCAAGACTTCACAGCCTGTTTCTGTGATCAAGAGGTCATCTTCGATCCGCACACCAGAGAGGCCTTCGATATAAATCCCTGGCTCATCTGTCAAGACCATCCCTGCTTGAATCACTTCTTTAGACGTTTGGCTGAAGTATGGTTCTTCGTGGATATCTAGCCCAATTCCATGACCGATTCCATGAGTAAAGTATTGACCATAGCCGGCTGCCTCGATCACATCACGTGGGATTTTATCAAAATCACGGAAGCCAAGTCCATCTTTAGCAGCATCAATCAAGGCTTGATTAGCTTTCAAAACGGTTTCGTAAATTTCTCTTTCCTTGTCGCTGACATGTCCTGCATAGATAGTCCGTGTCATATCGCTGACATAGTGGCCATACAAGCAACCAAAATCAAGGGTCAAAGCATCTCCTGTTGAAATCACCCGATCACTTGGAGTCGCATGAGGCATAGCCGAGCGTTCACCAGCTGCTGAGATAATATCAAAAGATACACCAGAAGCCCCCAACTCCCGCATTCTAAAGTCGAGGAAAGTCGCTGCTTCCAACTCTGTCGTTTTTCCAACCTTGATATAGTCCAAAATATCATGGAAGGCTTGGTCAGAGATGCTACAAGCTTTTTTAATGGCCGCAATCTCAGTTTCATCCTTAATCAAGCGCAATTCCATGACAAAATTCGCTAGGGATTGAAGGCTGATGCCGCTGAAAACAGAAGCCATGCGGGCATGGTAGGCTACCGTCACTTCATCCTCAAAACCAAGTTCTTTGATTCCAAGGTCCTTAACGATCTCTGCAGCTGCAGTCAACTCATCGCGGGTTTCCACAATCTCTACAAAGGGGAAACAAGTCGCATGGGCATGGATGGTGTAGCGCGAATCTGTAAAGAGGACCACGCGTTCTTCTGTCACCAAAGCGGTCCCGTTTGAACCCCAGAAATTGGTCAAATAATAAACATTTTTCAAATTGTTAATCAATACCGCTTTGAGGTTTTGGGCTTTCATTTTGTTTCTTAAGTTGCTGATCCGTTGATTCATTGTAATTTTCCTTTCAAATATTGTCCTGTGTAGCTAGCAGGATTTGCTGCTACTTCTTCTGGTGTTCCGGTCGCAATAATGGTTCCGCCACCGACACCGCCTTCGGGTCCTAAATCGATGATATGATCTGCTGTCTTAATGACATCCAAATTGTGCTCAATCACAAGGACTGTATTGCCATCATCCACAAATCGCTCTAAGACTTTGATCAAGCGAGAAATATCTTCGGTATGGAGTCCAGTCGTTGGTTCATCCAAGATATAGAAGGATTTTCCTGTAGAGCGCTTGTGCAATTCAGAAGCCAACTTCATCCGCTGCGCTTCCCCACCTGAAAGGGTGGTCGCTGGTTGCCCCAGCGTTACATAGCCCAAGCCCACATCTTGGATGGTCTTGAGTTTGCGTTCAATTTTTGGAATGTGCTTGAAGAATTCAACTGCCTTATTGACCGTCATATCCAGCACTTCTGCAATATTTTTTTCCTTGTAGTGGACTTCGAGGGTCTCACTATTGTAACGACGTCCATGGCAGACCTCACAAGGAACAAAGACATCCGGCAAGAAGTGCATTTCAATCTTGATGATCCCATCTCCTGAGCAGGCTTCACAACGCCCGCCCTTAACATTGAAACTAAAGCGGCCTTTTTTATAGCCCCGAATTTTGGCTTCATTGGTCTGAGCAAAGAGATCGCGAATGTCATCGAAGACGCCTGTATAGGTCGCTGGATTGGAACGAGGAGTCCGACCAATCGGGCTTTGATCAATGTCGATCAAGCGATCGATATGCTCAATCCCCTGAATCGTCTTGTATTTCCCTGGTTTTTCCGAATTGCGGTTGAGCTTTTGAGCGATGGCTTTTTTCAAGATGCCATTGATCAAGGTCGATTTTCCAGAACCGGAAACTCCAGTGACTGCGATGAATTTGCCCAGAGGAAAGCGCGCTGTGATATCTTGTAAGTTATTCTCACTTGCTCCTGTTATTTCAATAGAGCGACCATTTCCTGAACGGCGCTCTGTTGGAACCGGAATCTTGCGCTTGCCGGACAAGTACTGGCCAGTGATAGATTTACTGTTGCGCGCTACCTGCTTTGGAGTCCCTGCTGCAACGATCTCTCCCCCAAAGACACCCGCACCTGGGCCGACGTCGATCAGGTAGTCTGCCTCTCTCATGGTATCTTCATCATGTTCGACGACGATCAAGGTGTTGCCTAAATCGCGCATCTTCTTGAGACTGGCAATCAAGCGGTCATTGTCCCTTTGATGGAGGCCTATAGACGGCTCATCCAAGATATAAAGGACACCAGAGAGGTTGGAACCGATCTGGGTTGCCAAACGAATGCGCTGACTTTCCCCACCTGATAAGGTCCCAGCTGATCGCGACAAGGTCAAGTAATTGAGGCCAACATTATTTAAGAAGGTCAAGCGATCTTTAATCTCTTTTAGGATCGGTCTTGCAATCGTAGCTTCATTGTCCGTTAAAACCAACTGATCCACAGCTTTTAAGTGGTCCGCAATTGATAGATCTGACACTTCCCCGATATGCATCCCCTTTTCTCCTCCGACACGAACAGAGAGAGCTTGGTCATTGAGACGGTAGCCATGGCAGGTCGCACAGGTCAATTCGTTCATATAAGAGCGCATTTGGTTGCGGGTGAAATCACTATTGGTCTCACGGAAACGACGGTGAATGTTGTTTACGACCCCTTCAAAAGGAATCTCGATATCCCGAACCCCACCAAACTCATTTTCATAGTGAAAGTGGAATTCCTTGCCATTTGAACCATAGAGAACCAAGTCCTTTTCTTCTTGAGAGAGATCTGAGAAAGGCTGATCCATATCAATACCAAAATGGATCATGGCCTGCTCCAACATCTGAGGATAGTAGTTAGAAGAGATCGGATTCCAAGGAGCAAGAGCTCCTTCGCGAAGGCTTAAGCGATCATCTGGCACCACCAAATCCAAGTCCACCTCTAGCTTAATACCCAGCCCATCACAGTCTGGACAAGATCCAAAAGGCGCATTGAAAGAAAAGAGACGGGGCTCTAATTCAGGAACGGTAAAGCCACAGACTGGACAAGCATAATGCTCCGAAAAGAGCAGTTCCTTTCCATCCATGGTATCAATCACCACATAACCGTCCGCTATCCGAAGGGCTGCCTCAATCGAATCAAAGAGACGCGAGCGGATGCCCTCTTTGATCACGATTCGGTCCACCACCACTTCAATCGTGTGCTGTTTGCTTTTAGACAGTTCTGGAACCTCTGTCACATCATAGATCTCACCGTCAACTCGAACCCGAACATAGCCGTCTTTTTGGACTTTTTCAATGATATTCTTGTGCTGGCCTTTTTTCTTGCGGATAATGGGAGCTAGAATTTGCAGGCGTTGGCGCTCTGGTAATTCCAAGACTTGATCGACAATTTGCTCAACCGAAGAAGCGGTAATAGCCCCATGTCCATTGATACAATAAGGCGTCCCTACACGCGCATAGAGCAGGCGCAGGTAGTCATTGATCTCTGTTGCCGTCCCCACTGTAGAACGTGGGTTTTTACTGGTCGTTTTTTGGTCGATGGAAATGGCTGGACTCAAGCCGTCAATAGAGTCGACATCTGGTTTTTCCATATTTCCCAAGAATTGCCGAGCATAGGCCGATAAGCTCTCCACATAGCGGCGCTGACCTTCTGCATAGAGAGTATCAAAGGCCAGACTGGACTTTCCAGAACCAGACAAACCCGTCACCACGACTAATTTGTCCCGTGGAATTTCCACGTCTATATTTTTTAAATTATGGGCGCGTGCCCCATGAATGACAATTTTATCTTGCATATTCTTACTCTAATCACCTTTTTGTTAACCTCCATTATAACAAATTTTTTAGTATTCTTTTATCCAAAACTGTCCTTTTTCTGATATAATGTTAAGGTGTAAAAAAACAAGGGGAGGCACCATGAAACAGGTCTTTTTATCGACAACGACTGAATTTAAAGAAATAGAGACGCTGGAACCCGGTAGCTGGATCAACCTTGTGAACCCTTCCCAAAGTGAATCGATGGAAATCGCCTCTGCTTTTAATATCGATATTGCAGACTTACGGGCACCACTCGATGCGGAAGAAATGTCCCGTATGACCATCGAAGATGAGTATACCTTGATCATCGTCGACGTTCCCATCAAGGAAGAGCGGAACAATCAGACCTACTACGTGACGATTCCTCTAGGGATTATCCTAACAGAAGAGGCTATTATCACGACTTGCTTGGAGAAATTGCCGCTTCTAGATATCTTTATCAACCGACGCTTGCGGAATTTCTATACCTTTATGCGGTCACGCTTTATCTTTCAGATCCTCTACCGTAACGCCGAACTCTACTTGTCAGCGCTTCGTACCTTGGATCGCAAAAGCGAGCAGATTGAAAGTCAATTGCACAAATCAACGCGTAATGAAGAGCTGATTGAGTTGATGGAGTTGGAAAAAACCATCGTCTACTTTAAGGCCTCTCTGAAAACCAATGAGCGCGTGATCAAGAAATTGACCAGTGCCACTAGCAACATCAAGAAATACCTAGAAGACGAGGATCTGTTGGAAGATACCTTGATCGAAACCCAGCAGGCCATCGAGATGGCAGATATTTATGGAAATATCCTGCACTCCATGACCGATACCTTCGCATCGATCATCTCCAACAACCAGAATAACATCATGAAGACCTTGGCCATGGTGACCATCGTCATGTCCATCCCAACCATGATTTTCTCTGCCTATGGGATGAACTTCAAAGACAATGAATTACCGCTCAATGGAGAACCAAACGCCTTCTGGCTCATCATTTTCATCGCCTTTGCCCTGACCGGGTCTCTCGTCGTCTACCTCATCCATAAAAAATGGTTCTAACACCTACTAATAACACTAAGGAGTATTTATGTCTCAATTTGATTTGAATCAACTCAGCAAGAAAAACCAAGAATTTATCCGCATCGCCAAACACCAATTGCTTGAAAACGGGAAATCAGAGGAAGAAGCAGAAAGCCTCATCCAAGAAATCCTTCCAGCTATCCATGAAAACCAAGGAAAAGGGATTCCGGCACGGACTCTTTTTGGAGCTCCAACTGTTTGGGCGAATTCTTTCAGCGAGAAAGAACGCTATGAAAAAGAGCATCCGAAATTAAACGATGCTCCCTCTCTTATGATTTTGGATTCCTTCCTCTTTATCTTTGGTGTTTTTGCTGCGATTAGCGCCTTTATGAACTTGGTCGCACCGCGTCGTACTGGCTATGGTTTGATCACCTTGATCCTTGGAAGTTTGACAGGGGCTTTGCTCTTATACCTTATGTACTACTTCTTCTATCAGTATATGGATGGCACCAAAGATCGTAGCGAGCGTCCTTCTCTTTGGAAATCCATGCCGATTCTTGTTGGAGTCATGTTCCTTTGGGTCATTGTCTTGTCCTTTACTTCCCTACTCCCACAGGTTCTCAACCCAACTATTCCAGATGTTTTTGCCATCATTTTAGGAGCTCTAGCACTTGTCCTTCGCTTCTATCTCAAGAAACGCTTTAATATTAAAAGTTCGAGCACAGCACCCACAACTCGACGCTAAAAAGAAACGGATGAAGTTTTCATCCGTTTTTGTTTTACTGTATTTCCCTGTTCAATCTTTTTGAAAAATAGAGGACTAAGTCATCATTGTTTTCACAAGAACTGTAAGGGGCTAAGGGGTGATCACTAAACCAAACCCCAGATCCATCTGGGATATAGCCCCGTTTGACATACAGTCTTTGAGCTGGGCCATAACCCGAGTGTAAACCAACCCCTAAAGTAACAATCTCTGATAGTAGCCGGACTCTTTTTTCTGCCTCCTCTAAGAGTTGATTCCCAATCCCTCGATTTCTAAATGGTTCAAAAACATTAAAATCAGATAGTTCAGGATAGACTCCCACGAAAGGGCCGTGCTTGGCAGCAGGCAATATAGTGATATAGCCTGCCACAAATCCATCCGACTCAGCTACTAATACGTCCCTCTCTCTATTCTCCTGCTCTTGAAAATAGCTAGTCAAGATATCCTCTCTACCTGGCCACCCTTGGTGGATAAAGGCTTGAGAGATGTGCTCAATATCTGCCTTTATCATCCTCCTGATGATTACACCTTCCTTCATGTTGCGCTCCTTGATACCTTTCTCCCCATCATTATAGCATAATTAGAGCTTGGGAAAGGTCAAAGAGCTTCACACGGACCTAACTCACTATCATATTTCTATGCTCGCAAAAAAGATCCAAAAGGGTCTGAAAAAGAGGTCCACTGGACCTCAACTCGCTCTTACATTTCTAGGCTCGTGAAAAAAGATCCGTTAGGGTCTTAATTCGCTCTCTTGTCTTCAAGCTCATGAAAAAAAGACCCTAACGGGTCTTTTTTTTAATCTTCGTTTACGAAAGGCATCAAAGCCATTACGCGAGCGCGTTTGATAGCTGTTGTTACTTTACGTTGGTTCTTCGCTGAAGTTCCAGTTACACGACGAGGAAGGATTTTCCCACGTTCTGAAACGAAACGGCTAAGAAGCTCAGTATCTTTGTAATCGACATATTCGATTTTGTTTGCTGCGATGTAATCAACTTTTTTACGGCGTTTGAATCCGCCACGACGTTGTTGAGCCATGTTTAATTCTCCTTTATAGTTTTAATTCGTTAAACCCATTCTTAGAATGGAAGATCGTCGTCTGAGATATCCATTGGATTCGCTCCAAATGGATTTTCTTCACGACCAAAGTTTGGCGCTGCATTGCTTGGTTCAGATCCACCAAAGCTTGGGGTTGCATTTCCAGCAAAACCACCGTTGCCTGATGAATAACCACCACCTGCATGCCCTTCGCGTGCTGCACGGCTTTCCAATAGTTGGAAGCTGTCTGCTACGACTTCAGTGACATAAACACGTTGACCTTGCTGGTTTTCGTAATTACGTGTTTGAATGCGACCGGTAATCCCAATCAAAGCACCTTTCTTAGCCCAGTTGGCTAAGTTTTCTGCTTGCTGACGCCAGATCACACAGTTGATGAAATCGGCTTCGCGTTCTCCATTTTGACTCTTGAAGTTGCGGTTGACAGCTAGGCTGAAAGTAGCAACTGCTTGATTGCTTGGAGTGTAGCGAAGTTCAGCATCACGGGTCATACGACCGACAAGTACAACATTGTTAATCATAAGTCACCTCTGATGATTTCTTACGCGTCAACTTTTACGATCATGTGACGAAGAATGTCACCGTTGATTTTTGAAAGACGGTCGAACTCGTTAAGAGCTACAGCGTCGTTCGCTTCAACGTTTACGATGTGGTAAAGTCCTTCACGGAAATCTTGGATTTCGTATGCAAGACGACGTTTTTCCCAATCTTTTGATTCAACAACAGTTGCACCGTTGTCAGTCAAGATAGAATCGAAACGTGCTACCAAAGCGTTTTTAGCTTCTTCTTCAATGTTTGGACGAATAATATAAAGAATTTCGTATTTAGCCATTGATAATGTTCCTCCTTTTGGACTAATGACCCCCTGTCTTTGCAAGGGGTAAGTGAGGTTTACTCACAAGAAACTATTATACCAGACTTTTGGAACAAAGGCAAGAATTATCTTTAGGATTTAAAAAATGATTCTGGACGTCCCCTTCGAGAAAAAAGAAAGAAATGTCCTAAAAAATGACATTTTATAGAAGAAACCCCTCCCCTTCTTTCTCCTCTTTCCTTAAAGAAAACTGATATCAGTTAGCTTTAAGCTTGAGTCTTTATACTAGCTACAACAAATCTCAAGAAACAAGGAACGATTATGAATTATCTTATCATCCCCGCCTATCAACCGGATCTGAATCTTGTCAAACTGGTTCGCTTGGTCCATGCTAAGAGCGATCTCCACATCATCGTGGTCGACGATGGGAGTGACGCTGACAAGAAAGCGATTTTTGACAAATTGGACGGTCTTGCAACAGTCCTGACCCACGAGCACAACCAAGGAAAAGGACAATCTCTCAAGACTGCTTATGCCTACATCCTAGAAAGAGGTACCTATGGAAGCATTGTTACAGCTGATGCAGACGGTCAGCACAAAATTTGGGATATTTTCAGGGTTGTTAACCAATCTCAAGAGCATCCTGGAACACTTATTCTAGGAGCACGCGCCTTCTCTGGAAAAGTTCCTTTGCGTTCTGCTTTCGGGAATAAATTGACCCGCTTCTTGTTTAAGCAACAAACAGGGGTGGCGGTCAGCGATACCCAAACGGGCTTACGGGCTTTCACTACGAATCTCTTGCCTTTCATGCTTGAGGTTGAAGGACAACGGTATGAGTACGAAATGAATGTGCTCCTCGCAGCAAGCAAGTCCTTCCCCATCGTGGAAGTTCCCATCGAGACGGTCTACATCAATGACAACGAAGGCTCCCATTTCCGACCTATTCGGGATGGCCTCATGATCTACAAGGACATGTTCAAGTTTGCCCTCTCCTCTCTGAGTAGTTTTATCGTTGACTATCTGGTCTACGCCTTCTTCCTCTTCGTGATGATGGCCGTGCCCATTAGTCTACGTATTCTCCTAGCGAATGGGATCGCTCGTGTGACGAGTTCCATCTTTAACTACTCGACCAATAAGCACCTAGTCTTTAAGAACAAAGACAGCGTCGCTAAAACTGGAAGTGGCTACTTTGGCCTAGCCCTCGGCCTCTTTATTCTCGATACGCTCTTAATTCGACTCTTCTATACTGCTTTCGGACTCAATCTCCTGATCAGTAAGATTGTCGTCGGCTTCCTCCTCTTTCTGGTCTCATGGGTGATCCAGAAAAAAGTGATCTTCAAAGAAAGGACTGCTCCCCACCATGAAATTCTTTAAAAAATCCTATACCTATGCTGCCTGCTTTGGCCTTCTTTTGACCAGCAGTTTTAGCTACTCGATGCTCAAAACCTTTGTCTTATCCGATGCTATCCAAACCGTAAAAGCTACGACTACGGACACCAAGGCAGCCAAAAAAGCAGCTGCATCGGCTACAACGACCGATACTAGCTATTCAGATGACAATATCCAGGTGAGCCTCACAGAAAAAACGGTTGAAAATACCCAGGTTTACATTGCAGATATCACAGTCAGCTCATCTGACTACCTCAAAACAGCCTTTGCACAAAACACTTACGGAACCAACGTGACTGCTAAGACCTCTGTCACAGCTGCCAACAACAGTGCCATTCTAGCAGTGAATGGTGACTATTACGGGGCTAACAGTACAGGATACGTCATCCGAAATGGAGTGGTCTACCGCGATACCGTTCGGGAAGATTCAAGCAATGGTGACCTAGCCATTTACAAGGATGGATCCTTCAAAATTATCTATGAAGATGAGATCTCAGCGGATCAATTGGTCAAAGACGGGGTCGTCAATCTCCTCGCTTTCGGTCCTTCCTTAGTTGAAAATGGAGAAATTACCGTCGATACCAACTCAGAGGTCGGGCAATCTATGGCGTCTAATCCACGGACAGCGATTGGAATCATCGATGAAAATCACTACATTATCGTCGTGTCAGATGGACGGACTTCAGAAAGCCAAGGCCTGTCTCTCTACCAATTAGCCGAAGTGATGAAGTCTTATGGCGTTAAAACAGCCTACAACCTGGACGGGGGTGGATCTTCTACCCTTTACTTCAATGGCCAAGTTATTAATAAACCAACAACAAATGGTACTATCTCAGAAAGGGCGGTGAGTGACATTGTCTACATCGGTTACTAATCCTATCAAACAACGGTTGAAAAAAACGATTCTCTGGTACACTCTGATTTCAGCTTTCTTCTTTGTCGGAAGTCGCATCTATGAACACTTTAGTTTTGGCGAAACCTCTGCCTTCATGCACTACCTCTTCTTGATTCCTTTGATCGGTGGCGCCCTACTAGTGGCTCTACAGTTGATGGTGAAAGGCTTCTCTCGACTGAGTCTCAATCTTTGGAATTCAGGAGTGGCTACCCTAACAGCCGGAGCCCTCTACCGAGGGATTGTCAACCTCTCTGGTCGATCTACCACAATGGATCAACCCTATTATTACCTTGGAGTTGCCTTTCTAGCACTAGCTCTGATCAGCCTCTTCTTTGTCCGCAGTGTCTGGGTGGAGAAAACAGCCTAAGATCAAAAACGTCCGTTTCTTAAAAGAACGGACGTTTTTTAGGGTAAGTTAACGGATGAAGAACTTAACCTTCACGTTTTTTGCTGGCTACAAATCCCGCTAAAGCTAGTGAGGTCATGCCAAAGAGGCTAAGGACGGTTGAAGCCAATTCATCTTGACCTGTTTTTGGAAGACCAGTTACTGGTGTAGCTGTTGCTTCTGCTTGGCCACCTGTATGATAGGTAACAGCGACTGGTTTGTTTGTTGCCACTTCTTTTGTTTCGATTGCAGCTGGTTGAGCTGGAGTTACTGGGCTTTCAGGTTGAGGAGTTGGGGTAACAGGAGAGACTGGAGCCACAGGATGGACTGGATTTACTGGACTTACTGGATCAACTGGCGCTGGCTGTGGTTGTGGTTGTGGTTGTGGAGTTGGTTGAGGTTGTGGTTCTGGAGTAGGTGTTTCTTCTTCCACTTTTTCCACAAATGTCTTGTTGCCCAAGATTGAAGCAGACAACTTCTTCCCTGCCTTATTCACATCTTCGATGTATTGGATAAAGACTTCAGTATCTGGATTAATCGCACCGATCAATTTTGTATCGCGGAAGACTGAGAAGCCATCTCCGCCACCATACAAGAAGTCGTTGATAATCGCCTTGTAGGTCTTGTTGCGATCAATTTCAGTTCCGTCTGCCTTGTAAGCTTTCACGACCTTATAAGGATTTTCTTCCGTTGCATCGGCTGGTTTGGTATAGGTGTACTTGATCCCTGCCATTTGCAAGAAGTAAAGTTCTTTCTCATCATACTGTTGGTCCAAAGCTTTATAAATTTGGTCTCCGGTAATTTCGACTACTTGAAGGATATTTCCAAATGGTTGCACGGCTTGAGCTGCACCCCAGGTTACAGTTCCATCTGGTTTCACCACGAGGTCTGCACGAATCCCCCCATTATTAGTGAAGGCAAAGTCAACATCTGGATAACCTGATTTTTTGGCAATATCTAGTTGCGCTGCTGTGACCAAATCTCCAACAGCACTTTCTTTTTGCGCATTCAATTCACGGGTAATATTTTCAGCTTTGTCTGCTGTACCGATTTTTGCTTCTGTTACTTTTTTAACCGTCGCATTGGCATCATCGATGATCGCTTGAACCTTGGCATCTTTTGCTTTGCCTTTCGATGGATCTACCGCAATAATCTTAGCAGTTGGAGCTTTGACAAAGTCAGCTGTATCCGTATCTAGGACCCCACGGACATCCGAGTAAGCTTTCCCTTGAGACGTACCTTGAACAATCAAGGTATTTCCAACCATCCCGTTTGTATATTGGTGGTTATGACCTGCAAAGACGATATCCACTGAGTTTTCAGGATAGATTTGATTTAATTTTTTGATCATGTCTGCAGCCGGACCTTCTGCTACACCATTCTTACTAGTGGCAGCAACGTGAGCCAAGACAGCGATAGCATGCACACCTTGGTCATTTAATTCACGCGCATATTTAGCAATCGATTCTGCTTCATCCAAAACACGGTATTGTTCATGATTTTTACGCAAAACAAGATTTGGGAATTCTGTCGTAACAACCCCGATAAATCCGACCTTAACGGTCTTGTCATTGACTGGGATTTCTTTGATGGTATAAGGTTTCCAGTCAAATGGGATTTTATTGGTATCTTTGTCAACCAAGTTGGCAATGACGACTTCTTGTTTGGAAGCTTCATGAGGATACTCATCTACGATCTTATTGAATTGACCAGGTGTTGGGGCTTCTCCCTTCATGATCCGGTTGAATTCACCAAGTCCTTCGTCAAACTCGTGATTACCAAGGGTTCCGTATTCAAAGTTCATTTCATTGAAGACTTTTACAGTTGGTTCATCTTGAAGGAGGGCAGAGTTAGCTGGACTAGCGCCGACCATATCTCCCGCTTGCACACGGATGCTGGCATTAGGCGTTCCTGCATTCTCTGTTTCAAAGTCTTTTTGCGAATCGTTCAAATAGGTTGCCAAAAGTGGGGCTGTTCCTGCGTTTTTCACAGTTTCACCTTCTAAACGAGCTGTCCCTGTTTGTTCCAAGGCACCGTGGAAGTCATTGACGCCCATAAACTGCACGGGCAATTCGTCTGCAAAAACGCTATTGATCGCAAAAACACTAAGACCCGCAGCGACCGCTAGGATACTGCTTTTCAAGATAATTTTTTTCTTCATAGAATACTCCATTTTCTAATGTAGGATACTTCTCCAAAAAGGAGAACGCAGAACAGTTGATTTGCTGCAATCAGCTCTTCCATTTTACTATTTTTTCGTTTTTACTTCAATATTTTCCTGGAAACTCTTACAATTTTATTGGAAAACGCTTGATTTCCGAACATCTATTTTCAGTCTCTTCCTTTTGTTACTTGCTGTTCCTCACAAAAGAGGCTGGGACAAAAGTCCTAGCC
>NZ_KV813675.1:115395-180904 GCF_001813675.1 Streptococcus sp. HMSC078D09 | reverse complement strand
ACCGATTTCTGTCCCACTCTCTTTTCTTATTTATTCACGTTTTCCCATTTCCAGTTTTGAACTTCTGGAATGTCGTCTCCGTTTTCACGGATGTAGTCATGGTGGAAGGCGATTGTTTCATCCATTTGAGCTGCGAATTCAGCTGCTTCTGCTCCAAGAGCTGCATTAGCTGCATCTTGTGCCAAGTGGAAGCGATCCAACTCAGACATCACACGCATATCAAATGGTGTGGTGATATCCCCGTTTTCACGGTAACCATGCACGCGCAAGTTATGGTTGTGACGGTTGAAGAAGATATCACGGATCATGCCTTCGTAACCATGGAAGGCAAAGATGACTGGTTTATCAGTTGTGAAGACTTTGTCAAATTCTTCATCTGAAAGCCCACGCGCATCAACGGATGGGTAACGCAATTTCAAGATGTCGATAACGTTGACAAAGCGGATCTTCAATTCTGGGAAGGCTTTGTGCAAGATTGTAATAGCAGCAAGAGCTTCTAAGTTTGGCTCTGTACCTGCAGCAGCAATAACAAGATCTGGCTCTTCATCTGCTGAAACAGTTGATGCCCAATCGATCACCTTGTATCCTTCACGAACCAATTCTTCTGCTTCAGCTGCTGAGTAGAATTGAGGACGTGGGTGTTTAGAAGAAACGATCAAGTTGATCACATCTTCTCCCTTGAAGGCTTCATCCATTACCGCAAGCAAGCTATTGGTATCTGCTGGCAAGTACTCACGGATGTATTCAGGAGTTTTCTCAGCCAAGTGAGTCAAGATACCTGGATCTTGGTGAGTGTAGCCATTGTGGTCTTGTTGGAAGACCGTTGAAGTTGCAATCAAGTTCAAGGCTGGGTAGTTTTTACGCCATGTTGTATGTGTCTTAGACTTACGCAACCATTTGAAGTGTTGAGTGATCATAGAATCCACAACACGAAGGAAGGATTCGTAAGAGGCGAAGAATCCATGACGACCTGTCAAGACATATCCTTCAAGCATTCCTTCTGCTTGGTGCTCTGACAATTGAGAGTCAATGACACGACCAGCAGGGCTCAAGGCTTCATCGTAGTCTGGTTTCATACGTCCTAACCATTGACGGCTTGTACGAGTGAAGACTTCTTGAAGACGGTTTGATTTGGTTTCGTCTGGACCGAAGATACGGAAGTTATCTGGGTTCGCATCTACCAAGTCTGCCGCATACTTACCAAATTCGATCATGTCTTGAGCCATGATTTCACCTGGTGTGTTAAATTGAAGGGCATGTTTCTTCCAATCAGCTGTGTTCATTGGTTTGATCACACCAGCATTTGTGATTGGGTTCATCGCCATGCGACGGTCACCTTTTGGTGCAATTTCAGCAATTTCCGGAACTAGTTTACCAGTTTCGTCAAACAATTCAGCTGGACGGTAAGATTCCAACCATGAAAGAAGGGCATCGACATGCTCCATGTGGTGAGCATCTACTGGGATTGGAACTTGGTGCGCACGGAATCCACCCTCGATAGGTGTTCCTTCCCATGCTTTTGGACCAGTCCAACCTTTAGGAATACGAGCAATCAAGACAGGGTAAACTGGTTGAGTTGCTTCTTCAGCAGAACCTTTACGAGCTTCTGCTTGGACTTTCTTGATTTCTTCAATTGCTTCGTCTAATTTTTCTGCAAACAAAGCATGAGCTGCTTCGTGGTCGTCAGAAATAGCGGTTACGTCTGCAAAGATTGGTTTCCATCCAAGACCTTCAAAGAAGAGGGCCAATTCTTCGTCTGTTTTGCGTTCGAAGATGGTTGGGTTGTGGATCTTTCCACCATTGAGGTAGAAGATTGGAAGGATCGCCCCATCGTTGACTGGGTTCAAGAAGGTATTTGACAACCAACCAGCCATCAATGGACCTGTTTCTCCTTCACCGTCACCGATAACTGTAGCAGCAATCACATCTGGATTATCCAATACAGCACCTGCAGCGTGAGAAAGGGCATAACCAAGTTCTCCACCTTCGTGGATAGATCCTGGTGTTTCAGGCGCCGCGTGAGAAGCGATTCCTCCTGGGAATGAGAAGATCTTACACAAGTGTTTGAAACCTTCTTCATTTTGTGGGATGTTTGGATTCAATTCAGTATAAGAACCATCTAAGTAAGAGTTCGATACCATTACTTGTCCACCGTGACCTGGTCCTTCAATGTAGAACATATCCAAGTCGTATTTGTTGATGGCACGGTTCAAGTGAGCATAGATAAAGTTTTGCCCTGGTACAGTTCCCCAGTGTCCGATTGGGTGAGCCTTCAAGTCATTTTCAACGACTTTGCGCTTCAACAATGGGTTATCTTTCAAGTACATTTGAGCAGCTGAAATGTAGTTGGCTGCACGCCACCAAGCGTCTACTTTATCCAAGTAAGCTTTGCTGTTATAATCGACAGTCATCTTGTCTCCTCACAATTTCTAGACAGGTCTGTTGAACAACCTGTTCGTTTGATCAATAGTTTAAACAATCTGTTTTCACGACAAACAGATGATATTGAAGAAAATATTCAATATTACTTCTATTCTATCAAGAATTTCCCTTTTTGTACATCAGAAAGTAAGAAAAATATTCTTTGAACGTCAAATTTTAATTTCCCACTAAAGTGGTTCCATTCCCTACAGGGATAGGTTTTAAAAAAAGACTTTGCTGATTTTTGCAAACGAGCAAAGTCCCAAATGAAATGGAGGAGGTTAAATGACTTTTTGACCTTTCTTGTAGACATCTGTCACGAGATTTGTCGCAAAGAAATAGAAGAGATAATCTAGATTAGGTGCATCGTAAATCGTGATGTCTGCCTGTTTGCCAACATCGAAAGAGCCGATTGTTTTAGCACGATCAACTGAATAGGCCGCATTTATGGTCACTGCATTGAGAATTTCTACTGGAGTTAGGCGCATCATGAAGCAACCCAGATGCATGGCAAACTGGAGATTGGCTGTTGGACAAGACCCTGGGTTGCTATCTGTTGTCAGGGTGATGGCCATGCCAGCGTCCAACATCTTACGAGCCGGTGCATAGGTATCTTCCATGAGGCTGAAGGTTGTAGCTGGCAAAAGATTTCCAATCACTTTTGCTGCAGCTAATTTTTGAATGCCTTCATCGGTAATCACCATCAAGTGTTCTGCACTAGTAGATTCCAATTCGGCCGCCACATCCACGCCACCAATGGATTCGATTTCATCGGCATGGATCCGCAGCTTGAAGCCCATCTCCTTAGCTTTTGAAAGAAGATAGCGAGATTCATCTGCTGTAAAGACACCTTTTTCACAGAAGATATCACAGAACTCAGCTAGCTTTTCTTCCTTCACTTTGGGAAGCATTTGCTCCACAATGAGATCTAAATATTCTTGGGAACGGCCCTTGTATTCTATGGGAATCGCATGGGCTGCCATAAAGGTTGATACCAAGTCTATTTGATGATCACGGTCCAGTGCAGCCACAACATCCAACTGGCGTTTTTCAGTTTCCCAATCCAAACCATAGCCACTCTTGGCTTCGACAGTAGTCACCCCATGACGCAACATGTAATCCAACAGTCGTTTGGACTTGTCATAGAGATTTTCAAAAGAAGCTTCCCGTGTCGCCCGAACCGTGCTCAGAATTCCACCGCCTTGGGCGAGGATGTCTAAGTAAGAAACACCCGCTAATTTTTTCGCAAATTCATGTTCCCGACTACCTCCATAGACCAAGTGGGTGTGGCAGTCAATCAGGCCAGGAGTCGCAACTTTTCCTTCACAGGATTTCACTTCCGTATGGTCATCGATCAGTTCAGGGTCTGGTTGACCTGTCCCAACTGCAAGAATCTTTCCATCTTTAATGGCGATATAAGCATCGGAAAGAATTTTTGCCTCTGCCATCTCCTTGCCATAGAGAGGATGACCCAGATCATTCGGACAAAACAATTGGTTAAAGTGGGTTAATAGGATATCAGCAGACATATGAAAACATTCCTTTCTATTTCCATTGTTATTCATTTTACAATTCTACAGGAAAAGCGTCAAAAAAAAGTCAAAAAGTTTCTCCCTCATTATTTTTTGCTTTATTAAAAATTAAATTTATTTTTGACTCTTTATTGACGTTTCTTGGATACAATAAAGAAAATATAAATTCATAGTCTACACATAAGGAGGTTCCTACTATGTCATTTATAGACGAGAAAGAAATTGCAGCTGCTATGTCTGTCAAACTTGACTTTGATGTCCTTCCTGAAAAGGCAACTTTTCAAGAAGGCATCCGTCGTGCACCTGATAGAGGCTTCCGCTTAACGCAAGCTCAGACTGAGATTGCTCTTAAGAACGCTCTGCGTTACATCCCTAAAAAATTCCACCAAGAATTGATCCCAGAATTTCTGGAAGAACTAAAAACTCGCGGTCGGATCTATGGCTATCGCTTCCGTCCAAAAGATCGGATCTACGGAAAACCAATCGATGAGTACAAAGGAAAATGCACTGCTGCTAAGGCTATGCAGGTCATGATCGACAACAACTTGAGCTTTGAAATTGCCCTTTATCCATATGAATTGGTCACTTATGGGGAAACAGGATCTGTCTGCGCCAACTGGATGCAGTACAACTTGATCAAGAAATACTTGGAAGTCATGACAGAAGACCAAACCTTGGTGGTTGAATCTGGTCACCCTCTAGGCCTCTTCAAATCGAAACCAGAAGCTCCTCGTGTCGTCATTACTAACGGTCTCTTGATTGGTGAATATGACAATATGCGCGACTGGGAAATCGCTGAAGAAATGGGAGTAACCAACTACGGTCAGATGACGGCTGGTGGCTGGATGTACATCGGTCCTCAAGGGATCGTTCACGGTACTTTCAACACCCTTCTCAATGCTGGTCGTCTTAAACTCGGTGTGCCTGATGACGGCGACTTGACCGGTAAACTCTTTATTTCATCTGGTCTCGGTGGAATGAGCGGAGCTCAAGGGAAAGCAGCTGAAATCGCAAAAGCGGTTGCCATCGTTGCAGAAGTGGACCGCTCTCGGATCGAAACCCGTCACTCTCAAGGCTGGATTAGCCAAGTGACAGATAGTGCCGAAGAAGCTGTGAAATTGGCTCAAGCAGCCCTTGAAGCTGGTGAATCCACTTCGATTGCCTACCATGGTAATATCGTAGATTTGCTCGAATATGTCAATGAACACCAAGTTCACGTTCATCTCTTGTCTGACCAAACCTCTTGCCACAACGTCTATGATGGTGGCTATTGCCCAGTTGGCATCAGTTTTGAAGAGCGTACACGTTTGCTGGCAGAAGACAAAGAAACCTTCCGCCGTTTGGTTGATGAAACCTTGGCTCGTCACTTTGCAGTGATCAAAGCCTTGACGGCTAAAGGTACTTACTTCTTCGACTACGGTAATGCCTTCATGAAATCCGTGTACGACTCAGGCATCAAGGAAATTTCTAAGAATGGTCTCGATGACAAGGACGGCTTCATTTGGCCATCTTATGTGGAAGATATCATGGGACCTATGCTCTTTGACTATGGTTATGGTCCATTCCGTTGGGTCTGCCTCAGCGGTAAACACGAAGACTTGATTGCAACTGACCATGCAGCTATGGAAGCCATCGATCCAACTCGTCGCTACCAAGACCGCGACAACTACAACTGGATTCGCGATGCTGAAAAGAACCAATTGGTGGTTGGTACCCAAGCTCGTATCCTCTACCAAGATTGTATGGGCCGTGTCAACATTGCTTTGAAATTCAATGAACTCATTCGCCAAGGCAAGATTGGACCGGTCATGATCGGACGTGACCACCATGACGTATCCGGTACAGATGCTCCATTCCGTGAAACATCAAACATCAAAGATGGATCAAACGTTACTTGTGATATGGCGGTTCAATGTTACGCTGGTAACGCTGCTCGCGGTATGAGTCTTGTCGCTCTCCACAATGGTGGTGGTACTGGTATCGGTAAAGCCATCAATGGTGGATTTGGTCTCGTCCTAGACGGTAGCCACCGAATCGACGAAATTATCAAATCTGCTATTTCATGGGATACCATGGGAGGGGTTGCTCGTCGGAACTGGGCACGAAATAACCATGCTATTGAAACAGCGATCGAGTACAACCGTCTCCATGCAGGAACAGACCACATCACTATTCCTTATCTTGCAGACGAAGATTTGGTCAAAGAAGCTGTTCAAAAATTGTTTTAACATCAAAAAATAAAAATCTGAGAAAGGGGAGGAAAATGCAAAGACTTCTCCTCCCCACTTCTCCTATAAAAAGAGGTAATTATATGGCAAAAATTGTTGAGTGTATTCCAAACTTTTCTGAAGGACGCAATCAGGCTGTGATCGACGGATTGGTAGCCACAGCAAAAAGCATCCCAGGTGTTACATTATTAGACTACTCGTCTGATGCTAGCCACAACCGCAGCGTCTTTACACTCGTTGGGGATGAAGAAAGCATTCAAGAAGTAGCTTTCCAATTGGTGAAATATGCATCTGAAAATATCGATATGACCAAGCACGAAGGCGAACACCCTCGGATGGGGGCAACAGACGTTTGTCCATTCGTTCCGGTCAAAGATATCACTACAGCTGAATGCGTTGAAATCGCTAATAAAGTGGCCGAACGCATCAATCGCGAATTAGGTATTCCAATCTTCCTTTACGAAGATGCCGCAACTCGTCCAGAACGGAAAAACTTGGCTAAAGTGCGCAAAGGACAATTTGAAGGGATGCCAGAAAAATTGTTGGAAGAAGACTGGAAGCCAGACTACGGCGAACGCAAGATTCACCCAACTGCAGGGGTTACAGCCGTTGGTGTCCGTATGCCACTCGTTGCTTTCAATATTAACCTTGACACAGACGACCTAGAGATTGCCAATAAAATTTCTAAAATCATTCGTGGATCAAGCGGTGGATACAAATACTGTAAAGCGATCGGTGTCATGCTAGAAGATCGTAACATCGCCCAAGTCTCTATCAACATGGTCAACTTGGAACAATTCCCATTGTATCGTGTCGTTGAAACCGTTCGTTTCGAAGCACAACGCTACGGGGTTCGAATCATCGGAACAGAACTCATCGGACTTGCTCCTGCTAAGGCTTTGATCGACTCTGCTGAATACTACTTGCAATTAGAAGACTTTGACTACAGCAAACAAGTCTTGGAAAATCACTTGTTGGGTTAGAAAGGGGGTTCTATGAAACTAGTTGACTTAAGTATTACGGAGTTTGCCAAGGTCCTTGGTTCAGATGCTCCAGCTCCAGGTGGTGGTTCTGCTGCTGCCCTATCCGCTGCAAATGGGATTTCCCTTACAAAAATGGTCTGTGAACTGACCATTGGAAAGAAAAAATACGCAGAATTTGAAGACCACATCAAAGGGGTTCATGAAAAAAGCGCTCAACTCCAAGACCAATTACTAGAAGCCATCGACAAGGATACAGAAGCCTTCAACGTCGTATCAGCTGTCTTTGATCTTCCAAAAGAAACGGAAGAAGAGAAAGCTGCTCGTCGTAAAGCCATGCAAAAAGCTTTGAAACATGCGACAATATCTCCTTTCTCTATGATGGAGCTCATCGTTGAAGCTCTTGAAACCACCAAAGAAGCTGTTGGCAAGTCCAACACCAATGCGGCGAGTGACCTAGGGGTAGCTGCTCTGAATCTTAAAGCTGGCCTTCAAGGGGCTTGGCTCAATGTCTTGATCAACATTTCAGGAATCAAGGACCAAGACTTTGTCCAAGAATACCACGGTAAGGGACTCAAACTCCTCCAAACCGGTTCTGATCTTGCAGACAACATTTACCAAACCATTTTAGAAAGTCTATCATAAACCTAACAAACAAAAAGAAAGAAGGGATTCTATGGTTTTATCGGATATTGAAATTGCCAATTCTGTCCAAATGAAGCCCATCACCGATATCGCTGCTGAACTTGGATTGACCGAAGACGATATTTCGCTCTACGGAAAATACAAGGCAAAAATTGATAGCAACCAACTGGAACAACTCAAGGATAAAGAAGATGGAAAGCTGATCCTCGTGACAGCCATCTCTCCGACACCTGCTGGAGAAGGAAAGACAACCACCTCTGTTGGCTTGGTCGATGCCCTCTCAGCTATTGGTGAAAAAGCCGTCATTGCCCTGCGCGAGCCTTCTCTTGGCCCTGTCTTTGGGATCAAGGGTGGAGCTGCCGGTGGCGGGTACGCCCAAGTGGTTCCAATGGAAGATATCAACCTTCACTTTACCGGAGACTTCCATGCCATTGGGATTGCCAACAACCTCCTTGCAGCCTTGATTGACAACCATATCCATCACGGCAATGAGTTGGGCATCGATTCTCGTCGCATTACCTGGAAACGGGTGGTCGATATGAACGACCGTCAGCTCCGTCATATTGTCGATGGCCTTCAAGGAAAAACAAACGGGGTTCCTCGTGAAGATGGCTTTGACATCACCGTGGCTTCTGAAATCATGGCCATTCTCTGTCTCTCAGAAAATATCCTTGATCTCAAAGAACGTCTTGATCGCATCATTATCGGGTACAACTACCAAGGACAACCGGTCACAGCCAAAGACCTCAAGGCTGGAGGGGCCATGGCAGCTGTCCTCAAAGATGCCATCCATCCAAATTTGGTGCAAACCTTAGAGCATACTCCTGCCATCATCCACGGCGGACCATTTGCCAATATCGCCCACGGCTGTAACAGTGTGCTGGCTACTAAACTAGCCCTCAAATATGCTGATTATGTCGTGACAGAAGCTGGTTTTGGAGCAGACCTCGGTGCTGAAAAATTCATCGATATCAAGTGCCGCATGGCCGGGCTCAAACCTGCTGCCGTTGTCCTCGTCGCAACCATCCGTGCCCTCAAGATGCATGGTGGGGTTGCCAAAGCAGACTTGGCTACTGAAAATGTCCAAGCCGTTATCGATGGTCTACCAAACCTAGACAAACACTTGGCCAACATCCAAGAAGTCTATGGACTACCTGTGGTCGTTGCCATTAACAAATTCCCACTGGATACAGAAGCCGAACTAGAAGCTGTCTATGAATCTTGTAAGAAACGCCATGTAGATGTGGTCATTTCAGATGTCTGGGCACATGGTGGAGCTGGTGGTCGTGACTTGGCTGAAAAAGTCATTCAACTGGCTCAAGAAGAAAACCACTTCTCTTATGTCTATGACGAAGAAGACAGCATTGAAACAAAATTGACCAAGATCGTCACAAAAGTCTATGGTGGTAAAGGCATCAGCTTAACACCAGCAGCCAAACGCGAACTGAAAGAATTGGAAGCTCTTGGCTTCTCAAACTACCCAATCTGTATGGCCAAAACCCAATACTCCTTCTCAGATGATGCGAAGAAGATGGGAGCACCTAAAGACTTCACTGTTAAAATCAGTAATCTCAAGGTAGCTGCCGGAGCTGGCTTTATCGTAGCTCTCACCGGTACCATTATGACCATGCCTGGCCTACCAAAAGCACCTGCCAGTGAAAAGATTGATATCGATGCCCACGGCAATATCACTGGTCTCTTTTAAGAAAGAAGGCGTCCTATGGTGACTCTCCTTCATCTTACCCCCGCAGATTATCAAATTTCTACTTGGTCCGGTGGCCAAACCACCCAACTCTTTCTCTCCCCAGAGGGAGGAAGCTATCCAGATCGGACATTTGACTTCCGCCTCTCTACTGCAACAGTAGAGGTTGAAAAAAGTAACTTTACCGATCTCACGGGCTACCACCGAATCTTGATGCCCTTAAATGCCTCCATTAGGCTCACCCATCACCATAAAGAAGTGGTTTTGAACCCCTTTCAAAGCTACTTCTTTGATGGGGGAGATCCTGTATCTAGCCAAGGGACTTGTCAAGACTTTAATTTGATTTACAAACCTTCTTATCAGGGGCATATGAGTGCTATATCCCCAAAAGAGAGTGTCAAAAGTCAGAGTCGCTATCAATTGATCTATGCTCTCTGTCCACTAACACTCAAATGGGGAACCAATCATTCTCAAACTCTCCAAACTCACGAGCTCCTGGTGATCGAACAAGCATCTCCTTTTCAAGAGATGACAATCACGTTTTTACCCCATCAGTCTGGGGAGCAACCGATTGCTATCTGGACTGGACTACAATAATGTTCACAAAGGAGAAACATTATGAACGGAGCACATAAACAGTCGATTGAGGAACAAGAAAAAGCGAAATTCAGCTTTAGTGGTGCCACTCTATACGGTATCAACGCCGTAATCGGATCTGGTATCTTCCTCCTCCCTCAAAAAATATATTCTGGCCTTGGACCAGCTTCTCTAGCTGTCATGTTCGGAGTAGCCATTCTCGTCATGCTACTATCAGCCTGTCTGGCTGAAACGGCTGGCTACTTCGATAAAAACGGTGGAGCTATGCAATACTCAAAAGCCGCTTTTGGAGATTTCGTTGGCTTTAACGTTGGGATTCTCGGTTGGGCCGTTACTGTTATCGCCTGGGCTGCCATGTTAGCCGGCTTTGCTAAGATCTTCATCATTACCTTCCCAGCATTTGAAGGCTACAACCTTCCGATCAGTGTCGGTATGCTGATTCTCTTGAGTCTGATGAACATCGCCGGTCTGAAAACCTCTAAGATGTTCACTCTGACAGCTACTGTTGCAAAATTAATCCCCATTGTCCTCTTCTCACTCTTTGCCATCTTCTTCATTTCTGGCGGGATAAGCAAGGGCAACTTCACACCTTTCCTTCAATTGGAAAGTGGAACAAGTCTCTTCAGTTCTATTTCTAGTACAGCCGTCTACATCTTCTACGGTTTCATCGGATTTGAAACCATGTCTATCGTTGCAGGGGAAATGCGCAACCCTGAAAAGAACGTTCCCCGCGCTATTCTAGGTTCTATCAGTATTGTATCTGTTCTCTACATGTTGATCATCGCTGGAACAATCGCCATGCTTGGTGGTCGCATTATGCAAACCGGTGCACCGGTACAAGACGCATTTGTCGAAATGATTGGCCCTATCGGAGCTCCTCTTGTTTCTTATGGTGCCCTCATTTCAATCGCCGGTCTCAACATCGGTGAATCTATCATGGTTCCTCGTTTCGGTGCTGCCCTAGCAGATGAAAAACTCTTGCCAGCAGATCTTGGAAAAACAAACTCTAAGAATGCTCCAGTCATTGCCATTATCATTTCCGGTGCCTTTGCGTTCTTACTCTTGTTATCTGGATCTTTCGAATCATTAGCAACTTTCAGTGTTGTCTTCCGTTTCTTCCAATACATTCCAACAGCTTTGGCAGCCATCAAACTCAGAAAAATGTACCCAGACAAAAAGGTTACCTTCCGAGTACCATTTGGTCCCGTTATCCCAGTTCTAGCCGTTGTGATCAGTATCTTGATGATTGCAGGGGACAACCTAATGAACTTTGTTTGGGGGGCCATCGGTCTCGTGATTGCAAGTGGACTTTACTTTGTTTTCCACGGCGATAAACTACATAAATCGAAAACCCTTCCTCACTAATTTTCTTTACACACTAGATGGGAACAGAGACGGGAGCGAAGCTCGGTTTTGCTCCCTAACCCATCTAGGACTCCACGAATGTCAAACCTGAGCCCTTTTCTCTAAGACTCTTCTCAAATTTCTTAAGATCAATAGACAATGGGCTCATGTTTGGTATTCAAACTGAAGTAAACACATCTACTTCCCCAGAACAACTATTCATAATCGGAGGTTTTATATGACTCAATTGATTCATTTAGATGGCAATAGCTTAACACTCGAAGAAGTCATCGCTGTAGCTCGGCACGGTGCCCAATGTGAGCTTGATGAACAAGCCAAAGAAGCCGTTATCGCATCCCGTAAAATCGTTGATGACATTGTCCGCGAAAAACGAGTCGTCTACGGTGTGACCACTGGTTTTGGTTCCCTCTGTAATGTCAGCATCTCTCCAGAAGATACTGTTCAGCTGCAAGAAAACCTGATCCGGACTCACTCATCTGGCTTCGGTGATCCACTTCCTGAAGATGCCGTTCGTGCCATCATGCTGATCCGTATTAACTCACTATTGAAAGGTTATTCTGGCATTCGTCTGTCAACCGTTGAAAAACTGTTAGAATTGCTCAACAAAGGAGTCACTCCTTATATCCCTGAAAAAGGCTCTCTCGGAGCTTCTGGAGACCTTGCTCCTCTTTCTCATATGGTTTTACCAATGTTGGGTCTTGGACGTGCCTATTACAAAGGAGAACTTCTCAGTGGTCAAGAAGCCCTAGATCGTGCTGGAATTGAAAAGATCCAATTGGCTGCCAAAGAAGGGCTTGCCTTGATCAACGGTACAACCGTCCTAACGGGTATCGGTGCTCTTGCGACTTATGATGGTATCCAATTGCTCAAACTCTCTGATATCGCTGGTGCTCTCTCAATGGAAGTTCACAATGGAATTACCAGTCCATTCGAAGAAGACCTTCATTCCATCCGCCCACAAAGTGGACAATTGGCAACTGCTCGAAATATCCGTAACCTTCTTGAAGGAAGCAAGAATACCACTGTTGCGACTCAACAACGGGTACAAGATCCTTATACACTTCGCTGTATCCCTCAAATACATGGAGCCAGCAAGGATTCTATTGCTTACGTAAAAGAAAAAGTTGAAATCGAAATCAACTCTGTCACAGATAACCCAATCATTACCAAAGAAGGACACGTCATCTCAGGAGGTAACTTCCACGGTGAACCAATGGCGCAACCATTTGACTTCTTAGGCATTGCCCTTTCTGAAATTGGGAACGTATCTGAACGTCGGGTGGAACGCTTGGTCAACAGCCAACTCAGTAAATTACCATCCTTCTTGGTCAAACACCCTGGACTCAACTCAGGCTTCATGATTACCCAGTATGCTTGTGCATCCCTTGCATCGGAAAATAAAATTTTGGCTCACCCTGCTAGTGTCGATTCTATTCCATCTTGTGAAAACCAAGAAGATTTCGTCAGCATGGGAACGACTGCCGCTCGTAAAGCAGCAGAAATTCTTAAAAACTCACGTCGCATCGTTGCTACTGAAATCATGGCAGCTTGCCAAGCCTTGGATCTCAAGCCAGAAAATCATGAACTTGGTAAAGGTACAAAACCAGCTTATGAGCTGATTCGTCAAAAACTGAACTTCATTGAATTTGACAAAGATATCGAAATCTTTGAAGAACTTAATAAAGCATCTGCTGTTGTCGAAAGCGAAGAATTCTTAGCAACCATCGAAAAAGCAGTTGACTTAAGCATTCAATACTGATACAGTAAGAATAAAGCAAAACAGAGGCTGGCGATCTTCTCAGCCTCTGCCTGCTTTCAGAAAAATAAGGGAGGCGACAAGCTTGCTCACAAACTACTATCCAATGACCTACAGCTACTACCAAGGTAGCATCGAGGACAATCCCTACACGGCCAAATGGGGAATGGTCACCAAATTTTTAGACCTAAACGACGAGACCCTCACTCCATTTGAGGGTATGACCTTTGGGATCATCGGCTTTAAGAGCGACAAAGGAGTCTATATCAATAATGGGCGTGTAGGAGCAGTCGAGGGTCCTACAGCCATCCGTTCTCAAATCGCTAAACTTCCATGGCACTGGGGAACCAATGTGACAGTGTATGATGTGGGAAATATTGACGGGCCTAACCATTCACTAGAAGAACTCCAAGAAAGTCTCTCACAAGCGATCCAGCGCATGTACCAATTAGGGATCCAACCCATTGTCCTAGGAGGCGGTCACGGAACTGCTTACGGCCACTATCTAGGGATTCAATCCAGTTTAGATAAAGATGAACAACTGGCTGTGATCAATCTGGATGCCCACTTTGATTTGCGACCTTACGACCAAACCGGTCCCAATTCTGGAACAGGTTTTCGTCAAATGGCTGATCATGCTAAAGAAAAAGGTCAGGACTTCCCTTACCTCATCCTGGGGATCCAAGAGCACAATAATAACCTCTTCCTCTTTAATTACGTTGCTAAAACACCAAGCATTGATTTTTTAACTGGCCAAGATCTCTTCCAGATGAGCCACCAAGCCATTCTGGATCGAATCGATCAATTTTTAGAAAACCAAACCGCGATCTATCTGTCTATTGATATGGATTGCTTTGCGGTCGGCTCTGCTCCTGGTGTTAGCGCCATCCAATCGCTTGGTGTCGATCCTAAACTAGCCCTCCTGCTTCTCCAACACATTGCTGCTAGTGGCAAACTAGTCGGATTTGATGTCGTGGAAGTTTCTCCTCCTCATGACATTGATAACCATACTTCAAATCTTGCTGCGACCTTTATCTTTTACTTGACCCAAATATTGGCGCAACAAAAACTGAACTAAGAAGATTTCTACACACGTAAAAAGCATAGAAACACTCATTGCTTGGGTATTTCTATGCTTTTTTCATTTTCAGCACAATGATCTTTGCCTGAAAGGAGGCATGGCCGCTTAGCACTCTCTTATGATTTAGGCAAGAGACACTACAGGTCTTTTAATTTCTTAAGAAACTGGCGATCTCTGTAAGGATTCAAGTGTTGTTCTGCCACCTTCTTGTAGTAATTCTTATCTTCTTTCAAGAAGGTACTCAAGGCAGGAGCGAGCTCTTCTCCCTTCTCCTTTTGATCAGATAAGTAAGCTAATAGATAATGAACCATCCCCTTATCCCGTGAATTAGCAGATGGATTCATCGTCCTTTCTTTTCGAGCCAGATAATCCGCAACCTTCTCCTGATCCCCTTGCTGACAAGCAATCAAGGATTGGTAAAATTCGAGCAATTCTTCCTTCCAAGGGAAACGAACACTGGACAAAATCTTCTGAGCTCTGTCAAAACAGCGGCGAGCTTGGATCAAATCTCCCTTCCAATAATAGGCGATCCCAAGATCAATATCAAAGACGACACGGACGGAATCAACAGCTTGATCCCCCACTAAACGCAGAACCTCTTCTAAGTGGGTGACGGCTACTTGGAAATGACCTCTCACTTGCTCGATTTCAGCGAGGTAGGCCAAAGAAGCCGCAATTTGAATGGCATACTTAGCCTGCATGCTATTGGTCAAACTAAAGCAATCAATGGAGCGATACAGATGCCGGGTTGCCTGCTCCTCATCCCCAACCATCAGGTGATACAAGCCCTTCAAACGCAACTGGATCGCGATGACCTCATGATTATTAGCTTGGATGGCATCTTCCAAAGCTAAATCTGTATAATAGGCCATCTCAGAGATATTTTCCGTTTGAATGCAATAATAAATAATTTGCCGATAACCCTCTAAGAGGAAGTCTAACTGTTTGAGTTCCCGCGCATAGGAGATGACTTTTTGGATATCATGAATCCCCTTTTGATACTCCCCACTCCGAATAAAATAGCGACCTTCTAGGTACAAGTAACGCAGTTGTAAATGCTTGTATTCTCTATCTCTTTGGTGCCTTGAAAAGAGGTTATCTAATTCTAGGCGTAGACGAGATAACTCCCCAAAAATGTCCAAACGGCTATTTGTACCATCTGATAGGATGCCCTCATCTGCCTTGGAATAAATCGGAAACAGTTCATGCTCCAGCTGAAGGATTTCTTCTAAATAGGTCAACTCAAACGATAAGGAACGCAAAAGATTTTGGGATTGCTTGTATTGGTAGGCAATTTCCTTATAAAGAAGAAGGTCCGTCGAATCTTCTAAGCTTTCTTCCAATTTTTGCGCAATTTGTTGGTGGAAGAGCCGCCGTCTAGCTGGCGAAAGAAGATGGTAAAAGTACATAGCTACCAATTGCTTGCAGAATTGAACCATGAGAGCCTCTCCTTCTTCTACGATTGAGACGATCGCTCTTTCAGATAAAGGCTCGATTAATTCAGTCAAAACAGGAAGCTCTGTAGCCGTCAATTCTGCCAAGATAGACAGAGAAATTGGCTTATGAAAACAAGATAGGTAGTGTAGAAGAGCCTCTTCCTCGCTGCTCATATCCCCAAGCTCCTGAGTAAGATAAGCTTGAATGATATCCGGCAAGGGCTCTAAATTTTCATTTTCTTTCCACTCTTCGATATAGCTGGATAGTAAGAACGGACTGCCTTCACTCCATTCGACCATCTGCTCCATCACTGCCGGCTCTATCGCCCCCAGTTCCCCCTTCAAGAGAGCACGACTTTCACTTGGATCAAAATTGGTCAACTCTAGTTGAGACAGCCTTTTCTCTACCTTCAAGCTCCCCAAGAAGTTGACAAAGGAAGCTGGCAGAGGCTCTTCCGCTGTAAAAATCAGTTGCCATTTCTCTTGGTTTCTTCGCTCCTCTAGTTGTTTCACTTTTTCTAGAGACACTGCATCGATCCACTGGGCGTTTTCAAGCAGAATCAGGAGGGGTTTTTCTTTGCTAAGGCTCTGAAGCTGATTCCTTACCGAAATGAGATCATCCTCCTCTTCCAGAAGGGAAATTCCCATCTCATCCCCCAGTTTCTCTAGCGCTTGTCTGAGATCATTCCAACAGCTTCCTTCATAGCGCTGACTGGTAGCTTTTCCTTCCACCTTGATAAAGTTAAAACTGCGATTGGACATCAAGACCAACTGCCGCAACAGACGTTTTTTACCTGTTCCAGATTGCCCCATCACGAGAAAAGGACCTACCGCCTCACCCGTCTCGACTAAGGAAAGGTATTCCTCGAGTTGCGAGAGTTCTTGTTTCCGACCAAAAAAGGAAAGTTCACGGATATTCAAGCGATTGGTCAGTTTATGAGTTCGTTTGGCTTCCAAAACGGAGTGATAAAGTTCCTCAATCGCTCGACTGGGACGCACACTGAGCTCGCGATCCAATAAATCGACTAGCTTATAATAGGTCTTGAAAAATTTTCCTAGCTGATGATGGAAGCTATAATACTCCATCAAGAGCTGGTAGTTTTTCTCTTCAAATTCATCCAACTCTACCAAATGATGGAGCAAGAGTTCTATACTAGGATCTGCAAAACCGACCTGCTCAATTTTTTGATAGCAACTTTCGACATAGAGCTTCCTATAAGCATCTCGTTTGCGAGAAGCCCACTGGTCAAAGTCTTCATCATCCTTGACATAGAAGCCCTCTAGAAAGTCTCCCCGATAGAGATCCAAGGCACTTAGTGGATCTCTTTCAAAGAGCTGAACATCCAGCGAAAGATTCAAGTCAGGATTAAGGGCCAAACTACTCCGGCTTGGTGAGACAATGATATCTCCTTCAAAGATTTTATTGGCTTGGTAAACCGTATTCCGTAAGTTTTTGCGAGCTACTTGGTTTTCCTTATCTCCCCAAAGTATACCGGCGATTTCATCACGGTTAACTCGCCCCATGACCGCCAAGTAATAAAACAAGGCCTCCATCTTCGAAAAAGAAAACCGAATATCTTTCTGATTGAAAACAACCTTAGGGGGTCCAAATAACTTTAACGTGAGATCTTTCTTCATTGCAAGCGCCTCCAAAAACTTCATATTAATACTATAAAAAAAAAGTTGGCTTTTAGCAAGTGATTTATCCAAATAAAAAGAGATTGAGAACGATTCTTTCTCAATCTCTACACTTCCTACTAAAAGTGTTGATTAATTCACTTCAAAATTCGGTTGATGATCAAATAACGCCTTTGTTGCTTGGTAGACGTGGTAAGCGACATCTTCATTGTTCATGGTGTAAAGGTGGACACCTGCCACATCTTGAGTGACCAAATCAACGATTTGATCGACTGCATAAGCCAAACCAGCTGCGCGAAGGGATTCTGGATCATGCTCGTACTTATCCAGAATGGCTTTAAACTTCCGTGGGATATGAACATTTTCACAAGTCTTAAGGAGACGAAGGGCCTGATTGCGATTGAGAATCGGCATCACTCCTGCATGAATAGGAACATTGATCCCAGCCAAGGTACACTTATCCTGAAAATCATAGAAACGCTCATTGTCAAAGAAAAGTTGAGTGACCAAGCTAGAGCACCCTGCATCTACCTTCTTTTTAAGATTTTGAATATCTGAAATTTGGTTTGGAGAATCTGGGTGTCCCTCAGGATAGCAAGCACCAATCACCTCAAAATGAGGAGCTTCTGTTTTAATAAATTCAATCAGATCTGTTGCATAACGAAAGTCTTTTAAAGGTTCCACACCGGGGATAATATCCCCACGCAGAGCCAAAATCCGATGAACCCCTACTTCATCTAACTCATGAAGAGTATCGGCCACTTTTTCCTTGCTCAAATAAACGGCTGGCAAGTGAGCAATCGTCGGAATAGACAATTCATTTTGAATGTAATTGGCTAAAGCAACCGTCGTCTCTTTGATATTGTATTTATTATTGCTAGCGGTCACACTAATAAAGTGAGGAGCTAGCTCCTGCATATTTGCCAAAGCACGTAAGAGTTTGGCATTGCCTACTTCAGGATTTGGAGGAAAAACTTCAAATGACAGAGACGGTGTGTGTTGTGACATATTCTATCCTTTTCTTTTGTTTTTTTGATCAAGAACTCTGAGCCACTATTTCTAGGATAAGGGAACGATTCGAAAACCCTCTACACGATGATAGAAGGTCCTCGAAACATTTCTTACAAGTGTTCACGCGCTTCTTTAGCAGCATTAACGAGCTTGATCAAGCTTTCTTTTGTTTCTTTAATTCCGCGAGTCTTCAAACCACAGTCAGGGTTGATCCAAACTTTGCCACTTGGTACTTTGGCCAAGATCGCTTCGATAGTGTGATCAATTTCACCGTCTTGTGGGACACGTGGTGAGTGGATATCGTAAACCCCAGGTCCAACTTCTGTTTGGAAGTTTTTGGCTTTCAACTCATCCAAGATTTCAAGGTTTGAACGGCTAGCTTCAAATGAGATGACGTCTGCATCCAAGTTGTCGATAGCTGGGATGATATCTGTAAATTCTGAGTAACACATGTGAGTGTGGATTTGTGTGTCTGGTGCAACAGTTGAGTGTACCAAACGGAAGGCTGGAATCGCCCAGTCAAGGTAGTCTTCGTACCAGTCGCTACGACGGAGTGGCAATTTTTCACGAAGAGCAGCCTCGTCGATTTGGATGATCTTCACGCCTGCAGCTTCAAGGTCAAGAACTTCATCCTTGATGGCAAGAGCGATTTGAAGAGTAGAATCCTTGATAGAGATATCTTCACGTGGGAATGACCAGTTAAGGATGGTAACAGGTCCAGTCAACATCCCTTTAACAGGTTTGTCCGTACGACTTTGTGCGTAGCTAGACCATTTCACAGTGATTGGGTTAAGACGAGTCACATCACCCCAGATGATTGGTGGTTTCACCCCACGCATACCGTATGATTGTACCCAACCATTCTTAGAGAAGAGGTAACCAGACAAGTTTTGACCGAAGTACTCAACCATGTCGTTCCGCTCGAATTCACCGTGTACAAGCACGTCAAATCCAACTTCTTCTTGCCATTTGATCCATTCGTCGATCGTTTCAGCAAGGAAGGCATCGTATTCTTCTTGAGTCAATTCACCCTTACGGAAGGCCAAACGTTTGGCACGTACTTCCTTGGTTTGAGGGAATGAACCAATGGTAGTTGTTGGAAGTGCTGGAAGCTTGAAGGCTTCTTTTTGGATTTCTTCCCGTTCTGCAAAGGCTGGCAAACGAGTGTAGTCTGCTTCTGTCAAAGCTGCGATGCGAGCATGAAGTTCAGCATTTGCTCCGACACGTTCAGTTGCAAAGAGTTCTTTGTTGGCAGCAAGAGCTTCTGCCCCTTGACCATTGCGGATGGCATCCAAGTCACGCAATTCACCCAATTTTTCAACCGCAAAGGCGAAATGGTTCAAAATAGCTGGTTCAAAATCTTCGTTAGCTGTTGTAAATGGCACATGAAGAAGAGAGCAAGAAGTCGTCAAGACAACCTTTTCAGCTGGAACTTGATCCAAGATTTCCAAGCTCTTTTCATAGTTGTTGCGCCAGATGTTTTTCCCATTCACAATACCAGCATAAAGGGTCTTATCAGCTGGGAAGCCACCTTTCACCAATTCAAGCGTTTTCTTCCCTTCAACAAAGTCAAGACCGATACCATCTACTGGCAAGTTTACAAGGTCATTGTAGACATCACGAACATCACCAAAGTAAGTTTGGATCAAGACTTCAAGGCCTTTCTTGTCAGCCAAGAGTTTGTTGTAGAGGTTCAAGAAGAGAGCTTTTTCTTCAGCTGACAAATCTTTGACAAGAGCTGGCTCATCGAGTTGAATACGAGTCGCACCAAGCTCGGCCAATTTGGCAAAGACTTCTTGGTAAGCAGCAACCAAGCTGTCGACGAAGTCCTCAGCTTTCACACCATCTTCAAAGTCAGATAATTGAAGGAAAGTGAATGGTCCAACGACTACTGGACGAGTGTTGATCCCCAATTCTTTGGCTTCTTGGTACTCATCAAAAATCTTGTGACCAGCCAATTTCACTTCTGTTGTTTTTTCAAATTTAGGAACGATGTAATGGTAGTTGGTGTTGAACCATTTTTTCATTGGAAGGGCACGCACATCCCCTTTTTCACCTTGGTAACCACGCGCCAAAGCGAAGTATTGTTCAAGGTCTGTCAAATCCAAGTTTTGAACAGATGCAGGCACGACGTTGAAAAGGAAGGCTGCATCAAGGAAATTGTCGTAGTGTGAGAAGTCATTTGAAGGAATCTCTGAGATGCCTTGTTCTTTAACAATGTTCCAGTGTTTAGCACGCAAGTCTTTAGCAGCTGCCAAGAGCTCGTCTGCTGAGATTTCTTTTCTAAAGTATTTTTCAGTTGTAAATTTTAATTCACGGAATTCACCCAAACGTGGGAAACCGATAATTGTAGTTGACATGTTGTGTCCTCCAAAAATTCTAATTGACACTATCATATCAGAAGATAGCCGTCTTGTATAATTGCTTTTACACGAATTTTGATATAGTCAAAAACTATAACACGGATTTAATGGGCCTTGAGACCAGAAATTAAAAGTAAAAACTAGGACTTCTTATAAATATTTCCTATAACCCAAGGGTCCCCAAACCATTTTTGAACGGATTTTGAGCGGATTCTGCTAGAAGAACAGCCCCTAAAAAGCAAAGCAGGCCTTCTCTATCGAGAAAGACCTGTGCAAGCATAAACAAATTGCTTCTGTTTACAAATCTAAGAAATAATATAAAAATGTATTCGTTAGAATGATTCTATCATCTAGTGAAACTTTCCGCCGTGAGAAAAGTGCTAGAAACACTATTGTTTCTAGCACTCGGAATTATTGAGACCTAAGGCTCAATAATTAGTCTTGGAACTTCGTAGAAGTTCGCTGACGTCCGTAACTCACCTAAGGAAAGTTTTTTAGATGACGTCGTTCCCAATCTGACAGGCCTTCTCTATTGAGAAAGACCTGCTTCTACGAGGAAGTAATTTCCTCTATTTTTCTTACTTTTATTAGGCTAGTTTGACACAGAAGGCATCCCAAGGGGCTAACTTGCCTGATTCGAGGACTTGTTCTACCTTGGTATTGGCAACGAGAACCTCTTTAACCCCATTTACGAGCGGTAAGTCTTGCTCTTGACCGGAGAGATTGACAACCACCAAATAGGCTTGCTCGCCTTCTACCCGCTTGTAGGCAAAAACCTTGTCTGCTGCGTCCACCAATTCATAATCGGCTGTCACAAGCCAAGGGTACTCTTTTCTCAAAGCAATGAGGGCTTGGTAGGTATAGAAAATAGAGTCTGGATCTGCTAGGGCAGCCTCCACATTGATCTCTTTGTAGTTTGGGTTGACCGCAAGCCATGGACGACCTGTCGTAAAGCCAGCTTCTGCTTCACCATTCCACTGCATCGGTGTCCGTGCATTGTCCCGACCAATATGGCGGATTTGATCCATGATCACTTCAAGCGGAACCCCTTTTTCTAAGGCTTCATGAGCATAGTTGATCGACTCAATATCTTCTACGTCCTCAAGGCTCTTAAATGGATAGTTGGTCATCCCGATTTCTTCCCCTTGATAGATATAAGGAGTTCCCTTCATCAAGTGAAGAAGAATCGCTAAAGCCTTGGCAGATTTGACACGATAGTTCCCATCATCCCCCCAAGTTGACACAATCCGTGGCAAATCGTGGTTGTTCCAAAAGAGGGAATTCCAGCCTTCCTCTTCTCCTAATTCCGTCTGCCACTTGGTGAAAATTTCCTTCAATTTAGGCACATCCAATTCCTTAGCGTAGTGCCACTTTGGTTGACCCGGTTGGTATTGAAGGCCGATGTGTTCAAATTGGAAAACCATGGACAATTCCTGATTTTTTGGATTAGAGTATTGCTTGGCAATCTCTGGAGTTGCTCCCCAAGTTTCTCCCACTGTGAGCAGATCCTTATCGCCAAAGGTCGCTTGATTCATTTCCTTCAAGTAAGGATGGAGCATGGGACCATTGCTGATGATTTCCTGATCTGGGATCTTACCGATCATATCGATCACATCCATACGGAAACCACCAATTCCCTTGTCAATCCAGAAATTCATCATGTCATAGATCTGATGACGGAGTTCCTCATTTTCCCAGTTGAGATCTGGTTGCTTCTTACTAAAGTTATGCAGGTAGTATTGACCTGAAGCTTCATCAAACTCCCAAGCAGAGCCACTAAAAGCAGACATAATGCCATTAGGCTCATCGCGCCAAATATAGAAATCCCGCTTTGGACTTTCTGGATGTTCACGCGCCTCGATAAACCAAGCATGCTCATCAGAGGTATGGTTGACTACCAAGTCCATGATGATTTTGATCTTGCGTTTCTGACCTTCTGCGATCAATTCTTCCATATCTTCCATGGTACCAAAGATGGAGGCAATATCCTCGTAATCCGAGATGTCATAGCCGTTATCATCCATGGGACTCTTGTAGACTGGTGAGAGCCAGATGGCTGTAATCCCTAGCTTTTCCAGATAGTCTAGCTTGCTCGTGATCCCCTTGAGATCCCCGATGCCATCGCCATTACTATCCTTGAAACTTTTTGGATAAACTTGGTAAATTACGGCGTTATGCCACCATTTTTGTTCCATTTTTTCTTCTCCTTTATGATTGTGAAATCACTTTCATCATACAAAAATAGGGGTGAAATTGCAAGAGTTTACAAGTCTTCTCCCTCTTCACTGGAATAAATCACTTCAAAGAGACGTTGGCGCAAGCCTTCCTCCAAAGGTGTGATGACCTTCATCAACTGTTTCCAATCCTTCGCTCTTGAACAAGCCGCAAATAATTCGTTTTTCCTATCGTAGGCCAGGTTGGCAGATTTTAAGAGCTCAAACATCCGATCTTCTTTGGCAATAGGATGCGATTGCAGCTCACCCATCGCAATTTCTTGACTTTGATTATCCACTAAAATAGGAGCTGTCTCAAAGGTATGGAGGAAGAAACGGTGCTGTCTCTTTTCAGGAAGCAGCGTTCGATCACCTGTTAAATCCAGCTTAATCTTTCTTTCATCCCAATTGACAGTTAGGCGGGTTTCAACCTTGTTATCTCCTTCTCCTTCAACGAGTACGAAGGAACGATTGTCACCTGGGAAAAGATGCCAGTCCAGCATTTCTGGAAGGTCTACCCCTGTCTGTGGTTGTGCATCCATAGGGATGATGGCTCCTGCACGTGCAAAGACCGGAATATCCTGGCTGGTCCTAAAGACCGTAAGCTTGCCTCTTCCTTCATACTTCCAATCATGGAAGAAATCGTACCAAACGCCGTCTGGGAACCAAACGCTCACAGAAGCACTATGAAAGACAGGATCCAGCGCTTCGGTAATTGGTGCCACCATGAGTTCACTACCAAAGAAATATTGATTCTTCGCTTCATAAGCCTCTTCTTCATTTGGATAGTGGTAATAGAGGGGTTGAACCAAAGGCAGCCCTTCTTCGTGCGTCGCCACATTCATAGTGTAGAGATAAGGCAGTAAGCTATGGCGCAGGCGCAAATACTGTTTCATCAAGTGACAGGTCTCAGGCGAGTAAAACCACGGTTCCTTGCTGTTAAAGGCATTACAAGAACTATGGAGACGATTGATCGGGCTAAAGACCCCAAATTGCAACCAGCGAAGAGCCAAGTCTTCATCATAGTAACCCCGCATATGGCCACCAATATCGTGACTCCACCACGTATAACCGATATTTGAAGCTGTGCTGGTAAAATAGGGTTGAAAGGCTAGGGATTCCCAAGTCACAATGGTATCCCCTGAAAAACCGATCGGATACCGGTGGCTACCAGGACCCCCATAACGCGATAAGATGAGACCAGCTTGGCCTTTTCGGCAATTGTCTAGATAATGATAGTGATTTAACAACCAAAGGGGATCCATCTTGCCATGACTTCCCTGTTGCCAATCAATCCACCAAAAGTCGACTCCTTGATTTTCCAAGGGATGGTGGACATCTTCGAAATAAGCTTCGCGAAAGGCTGGACTGTAAAAGTCAAAGCTTGCCGCTTCTTCTTTTTCCGCATCTAATCCCAAGCGTTTTGCGACCATAGGGTAAGCATCTTCGAAGGCGCGAATGCCATCTGCTGGATGGACATTTAAGGTCACCTTTAAACCACGCTCATGCAGGCCATTTAAGAAGGCAGCTGGATCAGGAATCAAATCCCGGTTCCAACTATAGCCAGTCCAACCACTTCCAAAGCGAGCAGGAATCGCCGTCTTGTGCCAGTCCATATCGATCACACTGACCGCAAGAGGCACCCCTTCTGCTTTGAATCGATCCATCAAATCTGTGTACTCCTGACTGGTATAAGGCCAATAGCGACTCCACCAGTTTCCCAGAGCATAACGTGGCAAGAGTGGTGGCTGTCCTGTCAGATGGTAAAAATCTTTTAAGGCACCTAGATAATCGCGCCCATAACCGAAGAAATACAAATCCACTTCTGGATAGGGCCGTGCTCTAAACCCGCTTTCGTCATCATACAAGTAGGAAGCGGAATCGTCTAAAAGAGCATAACCGGCCTTGCTCAAGATCCCATCTTGCAACTCCATAGCCCCATCGACCTCGTCAAGCGTCCGACTGGTCCCCTTTAAGGTCTCCGGCTGATCTCCATAATGCCACCGGCTCCCATAGACTGCATACTGACCCTTGAGTTCGATAAAAAGCCGATCCGGGGCAAAAGGTCCCTTTTCAAAATGGAGGTGGAGATGCTCTGTATGAAGATCGAGGACCTCTTCTGTCTCTATAACCTCGCAGGCAACAGGTCCAAAATCTCGATTTTGTACAACTTGCGTCTGACCATCTTCAAAAACACCATCTTCTGAGTATTCCAAGCGCACCAAAGATTCCGTTAATACGGAGATCCGATAGTTTTCTCCCTCTATGACTGGTCCTGCCATTTGTCTGTCCTCCTCTTTTTATAGGGCATCTGACTCGCCCTCTTTTCATCTGCTTCGCCTCACTAGGTAAGCGCTTACGATTTTACTATAGCACTCAAAAAAAGGCCTGTCAACACTTGACAGAGCCTTTCCTAAAATTTTATAAGATCAACTTCCCCAATTGATCAAGAGATACATGAGACTCGAGCCAAACATATCTGCCAAGGCATGCATGAGGAAAAATGGCAAGAGATTCTTGACGACCTTCTTGTACATGACGTAATAAAAGAGTCCATAAATGACGCCAATCACAAGGGCCCAGAGAAGCCCTTGATAGGTATGGAAAGAAAAGCGGATCAGGGTTGAAAAGGCCAGCGCCTTCCACTTGTTCTTCTCACTTACCGAAGTCATTAAGCCCAAAAAGAAAAATTCTTCATAAAATCCATTGAGCAAACCATAAGCAATTGCCATGGGACTCAGAGCCATGAACTTATGGAGGATCTGCATGGGATCGATATAGGGCCAAAGACTCGGACTTAGGTAATTGTATTCACCCGAGACTGTTGAAATCACATCCCCAAAAAGTCCCATCGCTGCAAAGAGCAGGGGCACCCAGATCAAGGTGGACCACTTAAAGCGGATCGGCAATTGTTTAAAATCAAAGCGACGAAGCAGCAAGTAAAGAAGAGCTAGAGCCAGTAAGATCAACTGCAAGGTCATATTGCTCGAATAAGCAGCTCCTTCACTTGCAGTATTGCTACTGTTTGTGGCTACTGCAGTCTGCGCGACTGGCTGAAAACTGGCTAAAAACAGCTGGGTCGAGCGGATAATGAATTGCCCAAAAAGAATGGCTGTCACAATACCAATATCAAACCATTTGAGTTCTTTTAAGGGCTGTTTGGGTCGTATTCTGTTAAAAAATATCATCTTTCATCCTTCTATTCCCACAATGGAAGTATTTTTGTTTCTTTTACTTTAGCAATCAACGCTTAAAGAAGAGTTAACCTAGAGAAGAAAAAAACGACCTTTGGGCCGTTTCCATTACACTATTAGTCTAACAAATCTTGGATTCTATCTAAATATTGGTTGTCTGTCACTGCCATCACACGCACCCCTTCAGGCCAGATAAAGTCGGGACCAATCTGAATATGAAGCGGTTGGTCTTCCGCATCTCGATAGCCGATAATATTGAGATGGTGCTCCTCTCTGACAGCCAAGTCCTGAAGGCTTTTTCCTACCCAGCTAGCTGGAACCGTAAACTCAGCCACCACCACTGCTTCATCCAACTGGAAGACTTCAATCCCGTGTTGGAAAAGAATCATTTTAGCGAGGGACATCCCCGCTTCTACCTCTGGTAGGATGACCAAATCAGCCCCAATCTTCTCAAGGACTTCCTTGGTCACTTCATTCTTGACCTTGGCAATGACGTGCTCGACGCCAAGTGCCTTACAGTGCATGACCGCCAGGACACTTGATTCCAAGTTTTCTCCCGTCGCAATGACGACTGTGTCACAGTTCCCAATATCTGCCGCATCCAAGAGGTCCATTTCCGTAATATCTCCAACAATTCCAGTTGTAATCATAGATTCATACTGGTTGATCACATCTTCATGATCGTCAATTGCAATGATATCCACATCCTGGTCCTGCAGGGTTTTTAAGACACTCTGTCCAAAAATCCCTAATCCCAGAATTCCAATGGTTCGATTTGCCATAAGTCTCTCCTATCCGATAATGATGTCTGCCTTGGCATACTGCAAGGCGTCTGCCTTTTTGGCCTTGTAATTGTTCAAGCTGACCATAAGGGTCAAGGGGCCGATTCGACCGATAAACATGAGCACCATGATGATCCCAAGACCTGCTCCATTTAAGGTCGAGGTCACATTGGCCGTCACGCCCACTGTCGCTAAAGCCGATACCACCTCAAAAACCAGGTACAGAAAACGTTGACCGTCCGGCGTCACGAGACAAAGAGCAAAGAGACCCAGGATAAAGGTCAACTGGAAAATCACTGCTGTGCCCAAAGAACGTTGGACCAAGTCCGGTGCGATGGTTCGTTTGCCTAGGTTGGTATGAGGCAATCCGAGCAATTCCTTGCGAGCTAAGAGGATCAAGACCAAGAAGGTGGTGATCTTCATCCCTCCTGCTGTCCCACCTGGTGCCCCACCTAGGAACATCTGGAGGATATAGACAAAGAGTGTCACAGGTCGAACTGCTGTATAATCCAGTGAGGCAAAGCCAGCCGTCCGCATGCTGACCGTTTGGAAGAAGCTGACCAAGATCTTCTCTCCCAATGGCAGGGAGCCAATCGTTGCTGGATTATCAAACTCTGTCAAGAGGCTAGTTACTGTCCCAAACAAAAGGATAGCAGCTGTTAACCAGAGAACCACCTTGGTGTGAAAGCGAAGAGTCCGGCGTCCAGATTGGTTGCGGGCCTTGGTGGCTAGGTCAAACCAGACCATGAAGCCCAAGCCTCCGGTAATGATCAGAGCAGACAAGGTCAGATTGACCAACCAATCGGTCTGGAAACTCATCATACTATCGCCCCCAAAATTATCAAAGCCCGCATTACAAAAGGCCGAGACAGCAACAAAGATGGAGTTAAAGATCCCATGGCCCCAGCCAAAGCGAGGAATAAAGCGCGTCATAAGGAGCAAGGCCCCCAGTCCTTCGATGGTAAAGGTGGTAATAAAGATGGAGCGGACAAAACGGGCCAAACTCTGGTTATTGCTAAAACTAAAGCTATCCCGAATGGTCTGCCGATCCTTGTAACTGAGCTTTTGGCGACCTTCCATAAAGAAGAGACCGATAAAGGTCAAAATCCCTAATCCCCCAATCTGGATCAAGAGCATACAAATCAATTGCCCCCAGCCATTATAGGTCGAAGCCACCGACTGGGTAAAAAGCCCCGTCACACAAACCATAGAGACTGCTGTAAAGAGGTGATCGATATAGCCTGCTGTTGAGCTTACTTGCTGGACAAAGGGCAAACTCAGTAAGAGCGAGCCCATCAGGATAACCAAGGCAAAGCTGAGAAAGATCCGCCTTGCCGGAGACAGGCGAGTCAGTTTGGCTCGCCATTGTTTAAAATATGATTTCACTAACATAGCTTCATTGTATCATAAAAAGAGAATAGACCTACAAGTAATGAACCATTTCTAGGCATAATTCTAAGGCCTTCTCGAATGCTTCAGAGCCCCAGTCACGCTGGTCATAATTTTCCAGGTCTGCAAGAGAATCTGCGGTAAAGAGGAGCAAGCCCCAAACCGCCCCACGAAGTTGAGCCACTGCAGCAAGGGAGGCGCACTCCATCTCCACCACACTACACCCTTCTTCGATGCGATAGGCCACCTTGTCAGGTGTCTCCCGATAAAAGCCATCGGTCGACCAGGTCATGACCTCTTGATAAGGAATGGACTCTTGTTTGAGAACTGTTTCAATAGCAGTCAGGGCACGGCCGTCCACCTCTATATAACGGGAGGGCGCCACATAATGGTAACTAGCTCCCTCATCTCGCAAGGCCTTGGTCGGGATTAAAAAAGCATTTTCTTCTATATCCACCAAGACCCCACAGCTACCCGCGGAAATGATCTTCTTCACTCCATAGCCAATCAACCAATCCATGAATTGAGCAGCAGCTGCAGATCCAACTGGCGCCTGGGCCAAGCAGATTTCCTCTCCTTGGTGTTCCATGACATAAACTGGATAAGTCTTGGTAGCTGAGACAAAGCTAGCTACTTGTTTGGCTCCAACAGCTTCCGCAAAGCGATCAATCTCATCTTCCAAGAAAGCATAAACACTTTTTTCAGGTAGGTGCAGGTCTAACCCCTCATGGGTCGGCATAATGACTGCCTGCGGGTTGTCATCAAACTCTAAAATAGGAATTTCATGTTTATGGATCATCGTTTCTCCTTTTTGACGGGTATTTCTTTGATGACACGGGCTGGATTTCCTGCAAGGACCACATTGTCTCCGAAAGACTTGGTGACCACTGCTCCTGCGCCAGCGACCACATTGTCACCCAGCGTGACACCAGGAAGGATGGTGACCCCTCCTCCTGCCCAGAAGTTATCTCCTATCGTAATCGGCGCCCCGTACTCGAGACCAGAATTGCGCTCGCCTGGATCCAGTGGGTGCAAGGGCGTCAAAAATTGGCAATTAGGACCAATCATGGCATTCTTTCCAATCGTGATGGGACATACATCCAACATGGTCAAATTGTAATTGGCATAGAAATTTTCTCCCAGATGGATGTTGACCCCATAATCCACAAGAACCTGGCGATTAAGATAGAGGTTTTCACCGGTTGAACCAAACCACTCTTTGATGATAGCTGCCCCCTTTTTAGGATCTACCTCTTGGTTAAAGGCCTCTTGTTTCTCCCGAGAGGCTTGGGCCAAAGCCCGTAATTCAGGGTCCGCAGGTCTATAAAAATCACCTGCAATCATTTTTTCATATTCACTGGCCATAAGGAAACCTCCACGTTATTTTGACATATTATAGCAGAATTCCCCCTTTAAAACAAACGTCAGAATAAGGTTTTGCAAGAAAAAAGATCAAAAACACTTAAAAACACTTAATAAAACTTGCATCCGCTTATAAAATAGTGTACAATGAAGGCAAGAACAGAAATAAGGAGTAAGCTAATGTATCAGGAACAGCGACTCGAAAAAATATTAGAACTCTTAGAAGAGCGAAAACAACTATCGGCCAAAGAAATGGTCGACTACTTCAAGGTCTCAAAAGATACCATCCGTCGTGACTTCGCTCTCCTTAGCCAACGCCAGCTGGTTCGCAGGACACACGGTGGTCTCCTTCCCTTAAACAAAGAACCTGGCCCTTCTTATCTAGACCGCAGTCAAAAGGCTAACAAGGAAAAGACTGCCATGGCTCAAAAAGCCCTGCAATGGATCCAAAATGGACAAGTGATCTTTCTCGATGCCTCTACCTCAATCACTTTGCTGGCAGGCCTACTTGATGGAGATCTTACAGTCTATTCGCACTCCCTTGACAATGCTATCCAACTCAGTAGCCATTCCCAGGTTGACTTTCATCTCTTAGGAGGAAAATTCTATCCCAAAAACCGCTTCTACTATGCTGCGGACCAAGCACAAATACTGGACAATCTTCGCTTTGATGTTGCCTTTTTTGGAGCTGGTAGCTTGGCCAACGGCGAGGTCACCTTTGAAGATGCAGAAGACGTTGCCGTCAAATCCCTCGTCTTTGAACGATCTCGCACCAAGATCCTTGTGGCAGAAAGTTCTAAATGGACGAAAAATGGAAACTATTATCTTGCTCGTCTCAAACAATTTGACTATTGGATCACTGACCAAAAACCAAGCCCTGACATCCTTAAACAAGTCGGCAACGAAACCACTATTCTCTACTAGGAGGTAAGTTTATGTCTCACATTCGTCTCATCATTAGCGATATCGATGGCACTATTTTAAATGATCACCATCAGATCGATCCAGAGTTGGCATCATTGATCCCGGATTTAAAGCGCGAAACCATTCCTTTCGTGCTGGCCTCTGCTCGCTCTCCAAAAGGGATGGCTCCTATTGCCAAAGAGCTCGGCATAGAGGACTGTCCTATGGCCTGCTACAATGGAGCCTTAATCCAAAAAGGAGAGCAGGTTCTGTTTGAGCATCCCTTAGACAAGATTGAAGCCCGTCAATTTATTGATTGGGCCAACCAACACTTCCCTCAAGTTTCGATCAACCTCTATAGTGGAAAAGACTGGATGACCGATCATCTCGACCAATGGAGCCAAGAGGAAGCCCGGATTACAGGGGAAAAACCTCATATTCTCCCCCTATTGGATCCTTTGCTGGATACGACAAAGCCCCTCCACAAATTGCTCTTAATTGGAGAACCAGAAGAGATCCAAGCCCTCTATCGTGCTATTTCTGCCGACGACTTCCCTTCTACCGCCTTTTATCTCTCCAAAGCCAACTACCTAGAAGTTACCGCTAAGCACGTCTCTAAAGAGGATGCTCTGGTTGAGCTCGCTAATCACTACCACTTGAGCTTAGAAGAAGTCCTCACCATGGGGGACAACTTCAATGACCTTCCTATGCTCAAAAAAGCAGGCATCGGTGTCGCTATGGGCAACGCTCCACAAGAAGTGAAAGAGGGAGCAGCAGTCGTGACAAAGACCAACAATGAAAACGGGGCTGGGCATGCGGTTGAAACCTATGTGTTGATCTAGTCATCCGTTTAAAAAGGACGTCGAGTATAATATCCGACGTCCTTTTTGACGAATGTATAGCACTAAAACTACATCATTTTCATATAAATGCTATCCCAACAATGTCTGCAGAATTGGAACCACAATCACAAATAAGACTGTGCTGAGAGTGACCACATTCGTTGAAAACTCAACATCGCCTTTACCTTGATTGGCAAGAATAGGAAGAACTGCCAAAGCTGGTGTTGCTGATTGAATCATAAAGGTTCTAAATTCTGGTGCCACCATATTTGGAGAGAAGAACTTCAGAACCAAGAGCATGATGACAGGTGCAAGAATAAAACGACCAACCAGTGTGATAATGGTATCTTTATCAAAGCGAATCGTCTTAAGGCCTGCCTTAGCTAGGACGATACCGATATAGACAAGAGATAAGGGCGTTGTTAAACTACCAATATAAGTCAAGGTGCTTTCTGCAAAACTTGGAACAGGAATACGCAACACCAAAAAGACGAGGGCTACGAGAAAACCTAATAAAGGAGCTGGGAAAAGCTTCTTCCAATTAAATTTTTGAGCCTGTTTTGAAGCCCCTTCTTTACTATCAGAAGTCATCAGATAGACACCTAATGTCCAAGTAGATACTGTATTTGTAATATAATAAACCAAGAAGTAAGGAAGGGCTTGATTTCCAAACAGAGCGATATTTAAAGGCAAACCAATAAATATGGTATTAGCATTAACAAAGGTATTAATCATGGTTCCTCGACGACCTGGGCGCACTTTAAAAACTTTCACTGCGATAAAGGCCGCTAGGTAACCAAGAATGAAGGCGATAAACGTATACAACAAACCGCCAGACAAGCTAATCAATTTATCTAAAGTTAAATATTTAAGAACAGAGGTAAAAATTGCAACAGGCATGGCCACGTTCATAATCAGTTTAGATAAGTCATTTCCAAAACTCTCTTGAAACCAACCTCGGACTTGCAAGAAATAACCAAGAATGATGATGACGATAATGGGTACAATACTCTGAATTGACGTTAAAAAGATTTCCATAGTCTCCCTTTCTATCTAACAGGACATACAAGAAAAGGTGTACAAGGCATCCAGTCGCACTCGTACACCTCCATTAAATTTACTTATTTATATTCTGGATACCATTTCAAATCACGTACCGCTTTAGCCATATCTGTTTCTTGAGCACGCGCAAGACCTTGTTCTTGCGCTTTTTTAGCAACTGCTTCTGCTACTTTGATAGAAACATCAGCTACATACTTGAATGGAGGTAAGACTGGTGCTCCTGGTTCGCCTGGATTGACAATCCCACTCAATGAATGTGCGGCTGCTCCAATCATTTCATCCGTCAAAAGACTCGCTTCAGAAGCCAGCATACCAAGTCCAAGACCTGGGTAAATCAGGGCATTATTCGCTTGACCAATCACGTAGTCCACACCTTTATAGGAAACTGTACCAGCTGGAATTCCTGTTGCAACAAATGCTTTTCCGTCTGACCATTCGATCAAATCTTTGGCACTTGCCTCAGCTAGTTTGGTCGGGTTTGACAATGGGAAAATGATAGGACGTTCAGTGTTTTCACACATAGCTTCTACAATTTCTTTTGTGAAAGTATTCGGCTGAGTTGAAGTTCCCACAAGAATGGTTGGTTTAACCGTCTTCACTACTTCAAGAAGGTCCGTCAACTGATCTGCATTGGCAAAATCAGAACGTTTCTTAGCAAATGGTTTTTGTTGCGGCGTTAAGTCATCCATATCATCAAAAAGGAGACCTTGTTTGTCGACCATAAAGAAGCGTTTATAAGCTTCTTCTTCAGGTAGACCTTCACTAACCATTTCACGAAGGACACGAGAAGCAATCCCTGCACCAGCAGTCCCACCACCATAGCAGAGATAAACTTGATCCGTTAATTTTTCACCTGTAATATCCAATGCCCCAAAGATCCCACCTAGGGTAACAATACCAGTTCCTTGGATATCATCGTTAAAGGTTGGGATTTGCTTCCGGTATTTTTCAAGGATGTTAGCAGCATTTAAGCGACCAAAATCTTCCCAGTGCAGATAGAGTTTAGGGAAGAGGCGTTCTGCAGTTTGAACAAATTGATCGATAAAATCATAATAACGATCTCCACGCACACGTTCGTGACGATTTCCTAAGTAATTAGGATTGTTACGCAATTCTTCACGGTTGGTACCTGCATCAATGACCAAAGGAAGCACCGTTGAAGGATCGATTCCTGCAGCTCCAGTATAGACCATCAATTTCCCAACAGAAATATCAACACCATTTGTACCCCAGTCACCAATACCGAGAATACCTTCTGCATCTGTCACAACAATAAGACGAATTTCACGGTCCCCTGCTGCATTTTTCAAAGTTGCTTCGATATTTTCAGGATGATTGATATCAAGATATGCGGCATATTGTGGATCTACAAAGAGATCGCTATACCCTTCAATGGTATCAGCAATAGTTGGATCATAGACAATTGGATTAAACTCTTCCAAATGTTGAGCAAATAGGTAGTAAAATAGAGTACGATTTGTATTAAAAATTTCCATTAGGAACAAACGTTTTTCCAAATCATTAACCTTTGTTTGCATTTGCGCATAAGTTTGCGCTGCTTGTTCTTCAATAGTTTGGACGTAAGGTGGCAGGAGGCCAATGAGACCTAGTTGCTTACGTTCCTCTAAAGTAAAGGCAGTTCCTTTATTGAGGAAAGGGTTGTTTAAAATATCATGTGCAGTCATCATGTGACCTCCTTATTTAGTTTATTCTATTATAACACTTTTTCTTTAAATGACACTTTGTTATCTATATGATACAATATGAATAAATCAGTCAATGAAAGTTCAGGCGATACAACCGAAAATGATGCGATTTCAAAAGATAACAAAATAATAGGCTTATCCATCACTTCCTAGATCGTCATAGTCATCTCTTAAAAAAGCCTGTTCCTTTCCACCTTTTAGAAGGTTATTCTCATCAAAAGATCCACTGTTTTCAGGTATTCTTTTTTCTACTTATGATGATCAATACCTATAAAAGCCATAGATAATAAATCCAAAATATGTTTGTTATAAGATACTTTGTTTTGTTTAAGGTGTTATTTTTGTCATTTAAAACTTGTATTCTGGTTACATGAAAACAAAACATTATTTACAACGGTATATAGCGCAAAAGGTCAAATATTTGCGAAAAAAACAAAACATGAGTCAAGAGGAGCTATCGGAACGGGCAGATCTTGGATTAAAATACATCAATCAATTGGAAAATCAAAACGTGAATCTGACCATTCACAGTCTTGAAAAAGTCATTTCTGCTCTTGAGTTAACGCCTGAAGAATTCTTCAATTTTAATTCACTTGAATCATCTTCAGATCCTAACGACAATCTTTCACTTAAGAGAGTAAATATGAAAATTAAGCAACTTCCAGTTGGAAAAAGGGAGAAGATCCTAACGATTTTCGAAGATCTTTTAGATAGCCTTTAATTGTCCTCTGACTCACCTCAGATTGTAACAAACAAAAAATCATATAGTCAAATTAGCTATCACGGATAATTTTTGCTTATCCATGTCTGTCTATTTAGAAGAGGGAGCCCAATGAATCTTAAGGACTTTTATTATTTTCTTGATCTTAGTCAACAGCAATCCTTTACTGGGGTTGCCCAAAAACACGGGATCAGTCAACCATCCGTTTCCTATGCGATTAAACGACTAGAAAAGGAATTTCACTGTCCATTAATCGCGCACGATCCTTCTCATCGTACTTTCAAATTGACGCCCCAAGGAGAAATCTTGCTACGACATATTCAAAAGGTCTTACCTGAGATTCAAGGGGCCAAAAAAGAGATCCTCCGGAGTCTCTCTCAATTCAATACGGTTGGTTTCCCACCAATCATCATTGACTATCTTGTCCGAAAACAACCCGCCTTTATCAGTAATGTTGCAGCTCTTCAAAGTATCCATCCTGTCCAAGAAGGATCTGTCGAACTTTTAGAAATGCTTTCCAAAGGGGAACTAGATGCTAGTTTTTTAGGGAGTTTGGAACCGATTAAAGATCATCGCTTCCAGGTAAGAGAAATAGCCAAACGAGATCTCTTCTATATCCTTCATCATAACCATCCACTAGCCTCCAAAAAAGTATTACAATTTTCAGACGTCATCGATGAAGATTTTATCATTCCAGATGAGCACTTTGTTCATTTAAAAGCCTTTGAACAGTTGAATGAGCGCTATCACCATGAGGCTACACCCTTCTTTCAGACGGATGATATTCAGCTTCTAAAACAACTCCTTCGTAAACAAGTGGGGATCAGTTTACTAGCAGATCTTGCACTAACAGATGGTGAAGAAGAACTGATCGCGATTCCGATGGCAGAAAGTGAACGGATTAGTTTTTACGTTTCACTAGTTGAACCGAAGGAAAGTAATCTCAAACCAGAGGTCATCCAATTCTTTGAAAAATTACTAAACTAATCGTAGTCTTTGTTCTTAGTGCTAATGCAGAAACATAAATAAAGTGACTAGCTAGTATTTTTTACGACTAAAAAATATAGTAGAAATGCCGATAAAATAAGGATTCCTGCAAATTTGTGGGAATCCTATTTTCTTTTGCACACTTTGTATATTTAAATTATTTTGTGTATATTTTTCTCATTCAGCTTTTTATCAATAATTAGGGATATAAAAGTCGGTAAAACCCTTGATTATTATACCGTTGACAAGTTTTTCAAAAACCTGTATGATAGAAAAAAGTTTATTAAAAAGGGGACGTATTTTGAAAAAATATACTATTTCACGTAAACAAACTTTAACTTTGGCTTCCGTTGTTTTAGGAACGGTCTTCACAGGAACGACTATTGCTTCTGCTGATGACGTTGCACCTGCAACAACCCAAGCTGCTCCTGCAGCTACTACAGCAGCAAAATCACCTATCACTGCTGCAACAGAAGAAATCAACGCCAAAGCCAATACACCAGTTGTTCCTGCTGATAAAGCAAAAACTGGGGATGTCATCGCTGTGGACGTTAAAAAAACTGGCCCATCTGCTAAAACAGACGGTGCAGATACAACCACTACCTCAACAGCAACCATCAAAACGACTAGCTTAGCAGATCCAAACACACCTGTTGGCACTTCAAAACCAGTCTCTTCTACCAAGACAGCTACATCAACCAAAGAAACAGCTGACTACACTGAGACAACTACAGAAACTGTCAATAAAACAACTGTAGTCGAAGTGACAAAAGAAGCAGATATCGTCAATAAAAAAGAAGTTCAAGGAACATCAGACATCGTCTTTGTCATTGATAAATCAAGTTCGATGAATTCTCACATCAATGATACAATGAAGAATATCGAGACCTTTGTTCGCAATCTATCTGCCAAGAAAATTCAAGCTCGTATAGGATTAGCTGAATACGAAAGATCTAAAGAGGTTAAATACCATGATTTCGATGGATCTAAGTTCACAAGTGATCCAGAAAGCTTTATTTCCGCTCTGAACACTATCAAAACTGGTGGTAGTTATGAAAATACTACTGTTCCATTACACCATATTGCCACTTCAGCAGATTACAACTGGGGAACTGGAGCAAACAACCATCGCTTTGCTTTCGTCATTACAGACGAGCCAATCGATATGGATACTCCATTTAAGAATCCCCTCCCGACAAAAGAAGCAACACTGAAGGCCCTTCAAGATGCTGGTATTTCTTTGACCGTAGTTGGCGAAAAAGGTGACAAAAAAGACTTTGATCCATTGGTTAACGGGACAAATGGTCTTTACTTGGATATCCGCAAAGATTTCGGTGACTTGTTGAACGTTCAATTTGCTAACAAAGTCGTTGAAACCGTCCAAAAAGGTCGTGTCTTCAAAGTCCAAACAGACAAGTATGAGTTGATTTCAAAAACTCATCGTGTAGCGAAAACAAAACCACAAACACCTAGCATCCAAACGCCTGCAACACCGACTCCTACTCCTCAAAAACCGGCTGTTGTAACACCTGCGAAACCGACCGTATTCATACCAGCTAAAAACGAGCCTGTGAAAACGGAAGTTTATATCGCACCAGCAGCTCTTCCTCAAAAAGAAGCAAGCCTTCCAAATACAGGAAGCAAGACCTCAACTGCCTTGACAACTCTTGGCCTTGGTCTTCTCAGCATGAGTGCTGCCTTTGGCCTCTCTCGTAAAACAAAGAAAGACTAACATGAAAAGCCTAATCCATTGATTGGGCTTTTTATCACTAAAAATTTCCCCTTCGCTATTTTCATTAGAAAGCGGAAATCTTCAATTTCTAACAAAAGATTCTTGTCCTCCGCTATGATATAATGGGGACAGTACAAGGGAGGAAACCAATGTTACAAGAACTAGCCTTTACAGGCCAATGGAGACACTATCAAAAACGCGTTCTCGATAAGAGTGACGCTTTTATGGCGGATGGCCATCTACATTTGGTAGCAGCTCCTGGCTCTGGAAAAACAACCCTGGGAATCGAATTTATCAGACGCTTTGGCCAGCCAACCCTGATCTTGGCTCCTACGGTCACCATTCGTCAGCAATGGGTGGACCGGATTATCCAGGCATTCTTGAGTGATGAAAGCCAAGCGGAGCAATTGATCTCTCAGGACCTCAAACACCCTAAGCTGATTACAGTGGCTACCTATCAGGCCCTACACAGCGCCATGAACCAAGTCGTCGGTCAATCACAAGCTGAGGATACCGATGACCAGGCAGAGATTGAAACATTTGATTTCAAAGGCTTTGATATCTTTACTACTTTCCAAGCCATCTCACTCGGAACCCTTTGTTTGGATGAGTGTCATCACCTGCGTAATGAGTGGTGGAAGAGTTTGGAAGCCTTTCGTCAAGCCTTCCCTGACTTAAAGATGATCTCCCTTACTGCTACCCCTCCCTATGAAGGGGATCCTGCCCTTTGGGATCGCTATATCCGCATGTGTGGTGAGATCGATGAGGAAATCACCGTCCCCGAATTGGTCAAAGAAGACACCCTTTGTCCCCATCAAGACTATGTTTACTTTGCCTTTCCAACCAAGGAAGAGCAAGAGCAGTTGGACGCCTTTAGCCAACAAAAGAATGCTTTCTTGCAGCAACTGACTTCCGATCCCCTCTTTTGCCAATACCTCCAAAACTGCCAAGCCTTATCGGGTCAGATCAGCGATGATGAATTGCTCAATGATCCCCAGTATCTCTCTGCTACCCTGATCTTTCTTCGAAGCAAGGGAATCGTCTTTCCCAAACGTTTCCAGGACCTCTTAGGAGCCAAGAAACTACCTGCTTTCACCCTGGACTGGCTTGAAATTCTCCTGCAAGGTCTGCTCTTTCAGGTACCTCACTGGTACAATCTACCTGAGGAATACGAGAAGCAAGTCCTCCATGAACTAAAAGCAGCCAGCTTAATCGATCGAAAACAAGTTAAACTGGTCCGCAACAAAAAACAAGACCTCCTGCTCAATCAATCCCTCGGAAAACTCAATGCAGTCCGAGAAATTTTCAAGGCGGAATACCAGGCTCTTGGAAGCCGACTGCGCCAACTGGTCCTAACAGACTATATCCGCCAAGATTTTGAAGTTCATCTAGGAGATAAGGACGCCCAATTTACTCAATTGGGAGTGCTCTCTTATTTCGAATCTATTCGCAGGGAAAGCTTAGAGCAAGCAACTCCTCCTGCCATCGCTGTCTTGACCGGCAGTATCGTCATCATCCCGACGGTCGCTAAGCCAAGATTAGAAGACCTTCTAGGAGAGGATCGATTGACTTACCAAAGTGTCGGCCAATTATCTCCTGATGACTTTCTCAAGGTTCGCTTGGTTGGTTCTCAACATGATTTGGTGACAGCCGTGACCCAGCTCTTTCAAGAAGGGCTTATCCAAGTCGTCATTGGAACTAAGTCCCTTCTAGGAGAAGGCTGGGATGCTCCTTGCGTTAATTCCCTGATCCTAGCGAGCTTTGTCGGTAGCTTTATGCTCAGTAACCAAATGCGAGGCCGTGCCATCCGAGTGTGGCCTGAGGATCCAGACAAGACCAGTAACATCTGGCACCTGGTCTCCATCAATCTTTCCCTAAAGAAATGGTATGAAAAGTCCGATCTTGAAAAGGAAGAGATCGAGGCCATCACTGATCAACTGAAAGAATACAGTCCTGATCTGGAGCTCTTAGAAAGACGAATGAAGCAATTTTTAGGTCTCCACTACAAGGAACCCTTTATCGAATCCGGTATCGAACGTCTGGCTTTTGACAATATCCGCTATACAAAAAAACAGTTGCAAAAACTCAATGAAGAGACCTTAGAGCGCTCCACTCACCGCCAAGAGCTCCGAGACGGCTGGCAAAAAGCCTTGCCGATTCTGGAGAATATGGAGATTGTAAATGAGGTTCAAGTGGATAAACACTTCCTGCCCCTAGCCCTATTTTTTGACGCCAGGAAGCTAGCTCGTTGGCTAACGGCCGCCACTTTGACCGATGCTTTCGCCAACTTTATTTACTATTCACATAGAGGAGGATGGAATAAAGGGTCTCTTATTCTTCTATTCTTCCTAGCTGTTCTCGCTCTCCTTGCCTGGCTCCGCTACTATCTTTATAAGAGCCCTTATAAACGGCTAGAAGTCTTTGGTCAGGCTATCCACCAAGCTCTGCTCCTTTCTGGGCAGATTCAAACCCAGGAGACCCACATCCAAGTCGCACGAGACAGAAAGGATGCCATCAACACGCTGATTTATTTGAAAGGCGGAACCATGCGAGAGAAAGAAGTCTTTTCGCAAACCATGATCGAATTTTTCGCACCGATTGAAAATCAGCGCTATATCTTGAAAGCACAGGAAAAAGTGTCCGATCAAACAGAATATTTCGCCGTACCAAGCCTCTTTGACAAACGAAAAGAGGATGCCCAAGCCTTTGTGGAGCAAATCCGAAAGAGTATAGGCAAGTATGACCTCGTCTATACCCGAAGTGCCGAAGGTCGCGCTATTCTCCTTGACGCGCGCATCAAGGCCTTAGCTAACAAACAAGAGCGCACCTTCACGAAGAAACAAGTGATGTCGGATTTGAAATAAGATTTGTAAAAAAACCATATTCCTTTCTTATATAGGAATATGGTTTTTTTACGAATCATCTTTAGGATTGGTTATCTCAAGTTCCCCTATTTCCACAATCCACCCAAGATTTGCTTTTCGACCAAGGAAAGATCTTCATCGGTCACTTGTCCATCTGTCCCAAGGACATAGAGCTGACCAAAATAGGCAAGCAGCGGGCCAATCAGAATACGCAGGAATTGGGAAATAGTCAGATCCGAATTGATGCGAGGGTCCGCTTTCAGTTCTTGAAGAAGGTCACCAATTCTACCCTGAATGAAACTCCAAATATGTTCTTGCTCCTGCTTGATCTTTTCATTCGAAAACATCTCCTGTAACACGATTTTTAAGAGAGCTTGATTGGTTTTGAGGTAGTTCATTCGGTCGTAAACGAAATAGTGAATTTTTTCCTCTGTTGTTTGAAAATTTAAGAGTTGATCCAGAAAATTTCCCAGAAGACTAGGAAGGATCGGATGTAAAATAGCCGTCAGCAACTCATCTTTGGTCTGGAAATACTTGAAGAGTGTGGCTTGGCTAAGCCCGGCATGCTCCGCAATTTGAAGAGTTGAAGTCCCATTATAACCCTTGGTCGAGATCAAATCGACGGCTGCCTGCATAATTTTCTTCTTTCCTTTGGGATAGTCTGCTCCCTCTAGATACGCTTCAAACGACTCAAAAATACTCTCGTTCATGTCCTTCCTCACATCCTCTTATTATTTTTATACCTTACGATACCGACGCAATCCGACAATATTCAGCATTGTCAAAGCGACAAGGAAAAGCAGTAAAACACCGATATTTGGCAAAATATCCCCAAGGTTACGTCCGTAAAGAATAATCTGACTCATGGCATCACCTGAGTAGGTCAAAGGCAAGAACTTCCCAATTGTTTTTGCCCATTCTCCCATTGAATCAAGAGGAATGATTCCTGAGAAAAAGAGCTGCGGCATAATCACAAGAGGAATAAATTGCATCATTTGGAATTCTGATTTTGCCAAGGTGGACAAGAGAATTCCGAAGGCGAGTGCTACAAGAGCCAATACTACATTAACTATTATAACATTTAATAAACTTCCGACAACTTCAATATTCAACAACCAGATAGCTGCTAAAACAACAACCGCTGTTTGAAGAATAGCGATGATCCCATAAGACATCATGTAACCATAGACGATTTCAGAGCGTTTAACTGGAGTGGCTAATAAGCGATCTAGGGTGCCGCTGGTGCGTTCTTTCAACAGCGCCATCCCTGAAATCAAGAAAACAAAGAAGAAAACGACAAATCCAATCAAGACTGGAATCATACTGGCAAAGAAGCCTGTATCTTCATTCCCATACTCATAAGATTCCTTAATTTCTGGTGATTTTGCATCCAGTTTCAATTGAGGAAGGGCCTGTTTAACACGAGTTAATAGTTGATTGGTGCCTTCACTGGCGATACTGGTTCGCAATACTTGACGGGTCATAGCAGTTTTCGAAGCATCTGTATTGGCATAATCTACCAGATACTCCCCGTCTTTATAAGAAATGACGGCGTCGACTTTCTCATCAGCCAAGTCTTCTTTGGCTTGATCCATGTCTTTGTAAGTTTTCACACTGACATGGTCCATATCATCCATCTTCCTTACCAAACTAGTTGGTAGATCCCGTGTTGCAAGCTTGACGTTCACGGTTGTACTAGCCGAAAACATGAGGTTCATCAACCACATGATAAAGACTGGAGCCACAAACATCATGGCAAGGGTTCGTTTGTCACGAAGCAATTCTTTGATAACTTTTTTTGCAATGGCAAGGGTTCTCATCTTATTCTCCTTCTGCTTTCAAAAAGACTTCTTCAATACTTGACACACCATAATTTTCTTTGAGTTTTTTTGGTGTATCAAAGGCAATGATGTTTCCACCTAACAAGAGGCCAACCTTATCTGTCAACTCTGCTTCATCCATGACATGGGTGGTGACCAAAATGCCTACACCCTTGTCTCTAAGTGTGATTAATTCCTTCCAGATTTTCTTTCGAAGAGAAGGATCGATTCCAACCGTCGGTTCGTCCAAAATCAAGAGCTGAGGATTTCCTAAAAGCGCAATCGCCAGCGACAAGCGTCGTTTCATCCCTCCGGAATAACCAGATACGGCCTTATTTAAGTGATCTGTCAGATCTACCACCTGAGCCACATGGGCAATTTCTGTTGTTAAGTCTTTTTTGGAAAGGCCTTTTAGCTGACCGAAAAATTCCAAATTTTCTTGCCCTGACAAGGCCTCATATAAAGCATCAGACTGGGCCATATAGCCAATATCTCCCAGAATATGACGATTGGGCATGGTGCGGTCTAAGACTAAAGCGATACCGCTATCTGCCTTTTCCATTCCTAACATGGTTTTAATCATGGTTGATTTACCAGCACCAGAAGGACCGATTAGACCAATGATTTCCCCAGACTGTAATTCAAAACCAACGTGGTTTAACACCAGTTGTTGACCAAAAGATTTTTGTAAATCTTGTAAATGTAGCAATGTTTTCATATGCGTCCTCCTAAGTGAGTGTTTACTCACTTTTTAAGTATGAGACTATTATAGTGAGTGAACACTCACTTGTCAAGTAGAAAATTTCATTTTTTTCAGAAAAATAAAAACACCAGATGAATACATCTGGTGTTGATAATGGAAATTTCTGCTGTTAAGCTTCTGTCTGCATCTACTCGCGATACTCTGAAATAGTCTGTCCGGTCCATTTTTTAAAGGCTCGTGAGAAGGAAGACACTTCGGAGTATCCTAGTAAATAGGCTACATCAACTGTTGTCATGTAATGACAATTTGCGTCACAATGAAATTGATTGGTCTACTCCCCTTCCTTCCATCATATACTGTCATTTTTCTGATATAATAAATTGTTCAAACATCGCAGAAAGGATAACCCATGTCAAATCTTATCAAACACAAACGGGTTGAGAATAGTGAACTCTTTTATGATCTGGTCTTTGTTTACGCTATTTCCAAAACCACTGCCCTTATCCATCATCTTCACCATGGAGTCTTATCATTAGATGCCATCTTTGGTTTCCTGATGACACTTCTGGTTTTGGTCAATTCTTGGATGATTCAGACCGTCTATACCAACCGCTATGGAAAGAATTCCCTTTTCAATATGACCGTCATGTTCATCAATATGGCAATGTTGCTCTTAATCTCAAACATGATTACCAATGACTGGCAGAGCTACTTTCATACCTTCTGCTGGACAGTGGGAACCCTGACCTTAACCCTATTTCTCCAATACTTAGTAGAGTATTTGCGTAAGTCTACTACTCCAGCCAATCGAAAAAGTATCAAGGGCTTTCTTTGGATGACAGGGCTCAGGACCTTGGCTATCTACATAGCTGCACTTCTTCCGATAGATTTTGGTATCTATGTCTATATGCTAGGGATTCTCTTGACCTTCGTCATGCCTATTATCTTAACTCGACATACAAGTCTTTTTCAGATTAATCTCCCCCACCTGATTGAACGCATCTAGCTTTTAGTTATCATCACTTTTGGTGAGATGATTATGGGCCTTGCAGATTTTTTTACACTTGAAAATTTCTCTATCCACTCTATCCTTTACTTTATCATCATGGTCAACCTCTTTATGAATTACTTTGGTAAGTTTGACCATGCCATTGATGAAGAAGGAAAGAATAAGGGAATCTTCCTAATTTATAGTCACTATCCAATTTTCATCGGCTTGATTATGGTGACTGTGTCTATGAGTTTCTTGGTCAATCCAGAAGTCCATCACCATTTTGCGACTGGCTTCTTCTATACGGGTATCGGCCTCTTTCAAGCTGCTATCCTTGCAAATGGCTATTTTAACAAGAGTCACCTCAAGTATGACAAGCTCTATTATGGTTTGCAAGCAGGGATGTTCCTTATCGGACTGGTTCTCTCCCTTCTTTTCTCAGCCAATCCAACCATTGTCATTACCATCGCAACCGTGATGACTTTAGCAATGGAAGTTCACTTTATCCATTTTTATATGACCCGAACCAAGAAATTTTCAAGTCCGGATTGGGAATTGTATTAAAAAATTCTAGTAGATATTTTCTACTAGAATTTTTTCGTTAGTCCAGTACAATCATAGCCTTAATCGTCTTACGTTCATCCATATCTTTATAGGCTTGATCAATCTCATCCAAGCTATAGCTATGAGTAAAGACGCGACCTGGGTTGATGTCGCCATCAAGTACAGCCTTGAGCAAAAACTGCTTGTCATAGGTAGTAACAGAGGCTGCCCCACCTGCCACCGAAATGTTTTGGGCAAAGGTCGAACCAAGGGCACGATTATTGTAATGAGGGACACCGACAAAACCTAAACGCCCACCATTATGAAGCACCCCAAGGGCTTGATCAACAGCTGCTGCGGTACCGACACATTCAAGGGCCGCATCTGCTCCGCCACCAAGGATTTCACGGACCTTGGCAATGCCTTCTTCACCACGCTCCGCTACGACTGCTGTCGCACCAAATTCCAAAGCCATCTGTTGGCGGTCTTCGTGGCGACTCATGAGGACAATTTGTGACGCTCCCCGCATCTTAGCTGCGATCACTGCACATTGACCAACGGCACCGTCCCCGATGACCACTACTTTGTCACCAGGCTTCACGTCTGCTACACGCGCCGCATGGTAGCCCGTCGGCATGACATCTGCCAGCGTCAAGAAGGATTTAAGCATAGCTTCTGTATAATCAGACGGTTGCCCTGGAATCTTGACAAGGGCCCAATTAGCAAAGTGGAAACGGATGTACTCCGCTTGCACCCCATCAGACCAGTTGGTGCCGATATGACGGTCACACGTCCCATCATAGCCAGCACGACAAGCATCACACTCCCCACAACCATGGGTGAAAGGCGCGATAACAAAGTCTCCTGGTTTGACCGTTGTAATGGCTTCTCCGATTTCTTCGACAATCCCAATAGCTTCATGGCCACTATTTTGATGCCCTGCTTCAATATCTGGATTACGGTAGCTCCAGAGATCGGATCCACAGACACATGTGCGGACGATGCGGAGAATAACATCATCCGGCGCTTCGATTTGCGGACGTTCAACTTCTACTAGACCCACTTGCCCAGCTTTTGTATAAACTGTTTTCTTCATAGGAACAACCTACTTTCTATTGCTTACTTACCTACAGTATACACTTTTTCTTAGGCTTCTGCTCGTACCAACTCGTCATTAATGATGGTGATGATCATGCCCATGACCTTGATCCACTTCCAGTTCTTCGATATTTCGCTTGTGGGCGCGGTGGGTCGCCAAGTCTTCATCCACTTCGATGGTAACATTTTGAAATCCACTCTCTTTGAGCAAGGTGCGGATAGACTCTTTACAGACCTCCATATGCTTGACATGCTCCAGACAAACATGGACAATGGCGTTTTTTTCCAAACCATCCATGGTCCAAAGATTGAGCTGATTGATACTAGCGACATGGTCCAACCGCTCCAAATCACTCTTGACTTGCTGGATATCTACTCCTTCTGGCACGGCATCCAAGAAAATCTTGAGCGTGCTCCAAAAACGTGGAATGGCTTTTGACAGAATAAAGATGGAAATGGCAAGAGATAAGAGCGGATCCAGAATATACCAGTCGGTAAATCGGAGGACAATGGCCATTAGGATGACAGCCACCCAGCCCAGAGTATCTTCCAGAAAATGCAGGCTGAGAATGGATTCGTTCTTGGTTTGCCCCTTGCGAATGACGAGACTCGCTAGCACATTGATGCTGACGGCTATGATTCCAAGCCAGAGAATGCCCTCATCGTTGACAGGTTGTGGGTGAAATATTTTCGTTATATTTTCTAAAATAACCAGAACGGACCCTGTCATGAGAATCACTGCCGTTACCATGGCCCCTAAAAGGCTAAAGCGCTTGTAGCCCAAGGTATAGTGGCTGTCTTCTTCACGGTTAGAAATGCTCTCCAAAAAGGCGGAGATCCCAATAGCGATCGCATCCCCCAAGTCATGGACCGAATCCGCAAGGACAGCGCTGGATCCAAAAATCCCTCCTGCAATAAACTCAACAATGGCATAACTCAAATTCAAGAAAAAAGCGATCCAGACCGCATGTTTTGTCTTCATAATCCTTAATCCTTTGTTATAATAGATTCATGAACATCATGTTCATTATCATTATCTAACATTCACAACAGAAAGGATAGGAGCAAACTGTTTAGGGTGTCCGTTACTGAACAGTTTGTTCTAAGTGTCCATATGACAGCACAGGATCGTCGCATCACCAAAACTCGAAAAGCTATCTATCAAGCTTTTTTACAATTACTCAACCAAAAAGACTACGAGGCCATCACGGTTCAGGAAATCATTGACTTAGCCGATGTGGGGCGATCAACCTTTTACAGCCATTACGAAAGTAAGGAATTATTGCTAGATGAACTCTGTCAAAAGCTCTTTCACCATCTCTTTGAGCGTGCTGAACACCTCTCACCACAAGACTATCTGGCTCATATCTTTCAGCATTTCAAGAAAAATCAAGATCATGTGACCAGTCTCTTGCTCTCTAAAAACGATTATTTTATCCGGCAACTGCGAAAAGAACTAGAACACGATGTCTACCCAATGGTTGCCGACGAACTCATCAAGGCCCATCCAACTCTCCCTCACTCTTACCTCAAACACTTGGTCGTCAGCCATTTCATCGAAACCCTCAGCTGGTGGTTGAAAAAAGGCAAGTCCTACACCGAACAAGAAGTGATCCAATTTTATTTGGAGATTTTAAAAGTGGGCTCGAACTAGAAGGGAGTATTTTCAATGACCAGCGTGCAATTTTACTTTCTATTTCCATCACTCTTCATGCTTCACGAACTTGAAGAAATCATTTGGATGCCATCCTTTGTCAAAAAATTATCAGCACAGTTTCCAGATAATCGAATCCCATCTTGTTACACTCCTTTTGCTTTCAATGCCATTGTCTTGGAGCAATTTCTGATCCTAATGACGTCGCTATATCTTAGTTACCAGTTTAACAACTATAGCATTTACGCAAGCATCATAATCGCTTATATCTACCATGTGTTCGGACATCTGATTCAGACAGTCGTTATTCGAAAATATGTGCCTGGGTTGTTAACGGGCATTTTAACGAGTTTGTTTGCTCTTTGCAATCTCAAAAATGAATATCCAATTAAACTTTATGGTTACTCTCTTTTTACCTTATTGGTTATTATTTTAAATCTTGTAGTATCATTTATGATTCTTCATAAAATCAGTCATAAAAAATAGTACTCAGGCAATCATATCTTAGAAAGGAAACCCTATGTTCTTCCACATTCTTCTCGGCTTTTTTACAGCCTTCTTTGCCCTTGCTTTTGCTCTTCTTCACTTATTGGCTTCTCTTTCTGAAGTTAAAAAGGGAATCACACTCTAGGAAATACATTTCTCCTCATCGGAAGTAGCCTTGCGACCTTATCACTCATCCTCTACTTCTTTTTACCGATTGTTGCTCTAGTCCTTTGGCTGATCAGCTGTTGTTTGATTTGCTACGGGGCCTATTGGAATGGGAAACGCAAAGAAGTGTTCCACCCAGCCCACCACCTGATTCGGATGGGCATCGCTCTGGTCCTTACCATCTTGTTAGCCTTGTTATAAGAAAAGCTCAAGTTTTTAAAAAACTTGAGCTTTTGTATTTTCTATTTGTTAAGCCATCAACAGCATAAGAATAGGGATCACCACCATGGTTGCAAGGGTCGTCTCTGTCACCATGACCGCTGCATAGTCACTATCAGCGCCGTAGAGTCTGGCAACAACTGGCGCATTGGTCATCACAGGCATGGCAGACTGGATGATAAAGACTTGCTTCATCAGGCTTGGAAGAGGCATCCAGTAAACGATAGTCGCCATCAAAAGAGGGGCAACCAGGAAGCGACCTAGTAGAATCAATAGCTGATCTTTTCCCAGAACCAACTGCTTCACGCCTACATGAGACACCGACAAGCCGATGAATATCATGGATAAAGGGGTTGTTAAATTACCCAGATACTGCAAATCACTGGCTAGAAAGGCTGGCATCTTGATCTGCAGCATCACCATGACTAGCCCCAAGAGAAAGCCCATCAGGGGCGGAGAAAAGACTTTCTTCAGACTCGTTTTGAGATCAAACTGCGCTTCTCCCTCACCATCTCGCTGAATCAGATAGGTCCCCAAGGTCCAGAAAAAGGTCGTATTGCACATATAATAGATCAAAACATAGGGAATGCTGGCATCTCCAAAGAGGGCTTGGTTAATAGGAAGCCCCACGAAGATGGTATTGGAGTTAAAAAACATGGAAATAAAGAGGCCACGACGGTCCTGTCTCACCGCAAAGATTCTAGCTACTCCTGTCGCGATGCCAAGCAAAATAACCATAGACAGGGCAGGAAACCGCAAGGCTGGCAACATTTTAAGTAGATCTGCTGCTGTGAAGCGCTGCGTAATGGTGTAAAGCATATAGCAGGGAAGAGCAACTTGAGTGACCAATTTAGCGAGTAGGCCACGCGACTTGTCATCGAACCAGCCTTTTTCACCAATGACAAAGCCCACTAAAATCATACCCAGGATGACGAGAATCCCCGATATACTCCTCAAAAAGATGTCCATGTTCTCCCCTTTTCTTGTTTAAATTTGAACTAGAAAAAACCATTTTTTACAAGTCTCAAAAACTACTCTAGTATATCATAAAAAGAGGTGGGGCAACATGCCCAACCTCTTGCATTTGTTGATTGTCACTAATACCCCTTCTTAGCTGCCTTACTCCATTGGTACCAACCAACGAGACTGTTGATAAAGTAAATCAAGAAAAACCAATAAAATGGTGGGGACTATGGCGAAAATAGATGATTCAGTTAAAAAGAAAGTTCCAGAATTGCGATTTAAAGGATTCACGGATGAATGGGAACAGCGTAAGTTGGGAGACGAAGTTCGAATAGTGATGGGACAGTCTCCTAATTCAGAAAATTATACTGATGATCCTAATGGGCGCTAAAAATGCGAAGACCTATGAAGACCTATTTTGTATTAGTCAAACAAAAGATCCAAAAGAAATGGTATATGATTATGACCATGAAACAAAGTAAAACCAAACCGAGTGATCTGAGGAAGCACCCGATGATCATGAAACGTTATTAAACACAAAAGTCACCCATGTGAGTTCTTGCCAGAAGCTGAAGTTAATCCTTCAACCTGGAAAACCCGCAGAGGTGACTTTTTCTATACATCTCGATTTTTCTGGTAATAATCATTAACCGATAAATATGTCCGTGAATCACCCAGCGACTCCGCTATATCCATAATCCGCGGTGGTAGTAATCCCACTCGCTGGACAAGTTCGTGATCGCTGAACAATTCCCGTGGACTTCCGGCGAAGCCAAACTTCCCGTGTTCCATAACATACACCGACTCAAACTCGGCGGCGACCCAATCCATGTCATGGGTGATGGTCACAACTTGGTGGCCCGAATCAGCCAACTGATGGAAAATTGCGGTCAACTTGCGCCGGCTTTCCCAATCAAGCGACATCATCGGCTCATCAAATAAATAAATCGCCGGATCCACTGCCAAAACTGTGGCAACGCTTAACAGCTTGCGTTCCGACAATGACAGGTCATATGGACTTTCAGCTGTTTTATCATCCAAGCCAACTCTTTTTAGAGCCGCTAAAGCCCGCCTCGTAATCGTGTCGCGGTCATCCATGACCTGCGCGACACTCCACTCCACCTCTCGTTGAACGGTCGGGTTGAAAAGCTGATCGTCAGGATTCTGAAAAGTAATCCCAACCTTCAGTAACTTTTCGACTGGTTTAAGATCATTAAAATTTTCTCCATCGATCTTAATCACACCGGTTTGTGGTGTCAGCAAGCCCGTCAACAATTTGAAGAGCGTTGATTTGCCGGCACCATTTTGGCCGACAATCGCCACCATCGGATCGGCGAAGAGTTTGTCTTCAACATCCAAGCTAAAGGACCGTTCCGGATAAGTGAACGTCAGGTGGTTCAGTTCAATTGTGGGCATAAAAAACCTCCTTCAGTTCAGCGTCATTCACCGGATACCGGCCATCAGCCAAGTGCCAATCCATTTTTTGAGCAAGTTGCTGGATTGTCGGGGCTGGAATCTGCCAGTCAGCTGCCAAATGATTAAACACCTCACCCGGCCTGCCCTGGGCTACCATTTGACCCTCGTGCAGCACCCACACAACGTCGGCGACTTCGCACAAATCGTCAATTTCACTGGTGACAATGAAGACAGTCGTCTCTTTGACTTGGGCCAGCCATTGGAAAAATTGTCGGCGGCCAAGGGGATCCATCTGACTGGTCGGATCATCCATAATCAAAACAGGCGGGTTAGCCACAATTGCCGTGGCAATTGCCAACCGCTGGCTCTGACCACCGGAAAGGCTCTCGGGACGCAAATTCAGCTGTTCAATCAGCCCCATTTGCGTGGCAACTTCTTCAACCCGTTTTTGAATCAGTCCTTCAGCCATTCCCTGATTAATCAAGTCAAAGGCAATTTCATCGGCAACCGTGTCTGCCAACCCGCTTAGTTGGCCAGCTGGATTTTGCAGTACAACTCCATTCATGGCATTATAAACGGGCCAATTGTCGGACACTCGCTGGCCAAACATGTGCCAGTCGCCCTCAATCTCAGCAGATACCATTTTGGGAATGACCCCTGCCAGCACATGGCACAAAGTCGATTTGCCGGAGTGGCTATTCCCGATAATCCCAACCACCTGGCCGGTATGAACCTCCGCGTTAATCTGACGCAGTTGTGGTTGCTCAGTACCCGGATAACGGGTGGTCAAATTTTCAATTACAATCCGTTTATCTTCGTCCATATCTTCCACCCAATCAATAAAATTGCCAATCCAGTCAGACCAATGTGCAGCGTCCGCGACAGGCGATACTCGCGCTGGGAGGTTCTGACAGTCCGGTTGAGATTATCAAAACCTCTCAGCTGGAGAGAAATCGACCGCGCCATCGATTGATCCAAGGTCTTAATCACCAATGGAATTAGAACCGGCAGGACTGACTTTAATTTCTGAATCAACGTTTTTTGCGGATTGGTTCCGCGAACTTTTTGTGCCTGCTGGATTTTCCGCATATTGCGCATCATTTCCGGCAAAATATAACAGACCGACATCAGAACGTAGACGGTTTTATAAGACAATCCGGACAGTTCCAAATAGGCCGCGTTTTCTGAAATACTCGTGGTCACCATAAAAAAGCCACTGGTCAAAATAATCACCAATACTCGACAACCCAGAGTGGTGGCGTAAATCAGGCCTTCTTTGTAGAACGATACCCCAAGCACAGAAAACAGCACAGTTTGATTCCGACTGTAAAATAACCCTTGGATGATCAGCATAGTGCAAATCAGAAACAGGCTGAATCCTAGCGCCTTAAAGGTGGTAGAACTCAATTTGGAAAATAACAATAGCAGTGTTGCGACAAGAATTAATCCGACCTGAAGCAATAAATTCATACTGGCAAAGCTCAACAACGTCATGTCCAAGATGAACAAGAGCTTAGTAATCGGATCGATCACCTGGTACCACTTGAGCTTGACCCGTGGCGCTCCAGAAATCAATGTTTGATCAGTCATCATTTATCACCGCTAAAGAAGTGCACCATCCGCTTCGGCAACTGACGATAGATGAAGAATGCCAGGTAGGCCACGCAGACTTTATCCAAAATATCCAAGACAAACTCATCGGTAAATGAGGCCAGCCACACTGGTGCATGATTGGCGACCATTACCGCAAACAATGAGTCACCCCAAGCGATACCGGTCTGACCACCCCAAAAGATGACGTTGAGTGGCGTTGAAATGACAGCTGAAACGATGGCAATAATAATAGCAGAAACAAATACTCGTCGCGCTGACGAGAACCACCCATTGGCGTGCAAAACTCCGACAGCAATCCCAATTCCGATGCTGGTAATCGCATACACGGTTGAAATTGGCGATAAGGTCAGCCCATAGATCACGTTGTTGATGAAACCACTGATGGCACCGGCAACCGGCCCAGCCAACATGCTGGCAAGAAAGGTTCCCAAAGACCCCAGCCAAACGGGCAACTTTAACCCCTCCGCCAAGGCTTTGGCAACATAGTTAATCCCCACGGCAGCGGGAATCAAAGTCATGGTGGCAGCACTTAACTTAAATTTCCACATACTGGTACGATGAATCGGTTCTGTTTTCATAATCTTCTCCTTTTGTTTTTAAAGAGCCGTGTCTGTTTAGACTTTCGGACGCAACGCTCTATAGATTTTCGATTTGAACCGCTTCTCCTTTCACAGATCCCTTAGTCGACATCAGGGATTTTCTTGAAAATGATTGTTCAACAGTTCACAACTAATCATACTCCGATTTTCATAGAAGTCAAGAATTTTCTGAATTTTTTTTGAAAACGTTCGGGAATTAAAAAAGCTCCACAAAGCTAGAGGAAATTGCCCTTACTAAGTCATAAAAAAGACTTCACCTTATCCTAGATTGGTGAAGTTTTTTGATTTTTCTTCTTATCTCGTACCCATAGCATGGCTAGTCCAAAAAGGTGGCTGCCAAACAAGGCGGTCACAAAAATCAGCTTGCCCCTACCTGGATAAGAGAGAGGGAGGCTGCTAAAGCCATAGCGAGCCCACTCGATAAAGATCGGATGCGAAAAGTAAAGAGCTATACTCAGCTGCTTTAAATACTGCAAATCATAGCTTTTCAAAAAGGACGATCGCAGGCAGGCATTGACAAAATAAACAGTCACAAAGGGAAGGAGAAAGAAAAAGTTCTTATCAATTCCTTGGTGTTGAAAAATGATGATGCCTTCGAGGCAGAGCAAACCAAAGGCAAGTGCTAGCTTTTGCCAACGGTGAATTCTAAAAGTTTGTGCATGAAAATGGTCATACAGATAATAACCCATATAAATAAAAATGGGCGTGTAAAAGAGACCATTTCGCGCTGTAAAAAATAAATTGCTGTAGAGCTGGTAACCTTTGAGAAGACTTGTGGTGTCCAGATAAGCCGAATAGGTCTCGATCAAGCCCCAGCCATAGAGAAGAAAGGTGATCAACCCCGTCCAAACCATGCCTAGGCGTTTGACCAATTGATTGACCAAAAACAAGCCCAGCAAAAAAGCAGGGATATACCAGAGTTGGTAGCACATTCCCAGATAGATCAGTGCAATGAGAACACCTGCTGGAAAAAGATAGACAGGAAGATGGAGACTTGAGAAAAAGAGCCAGGCATAAGGAAGGTAAACAAAACTCCAAAATAAATAGGTTTTTACAATTTTGGCCAGATAGGTCTTCATTTTCTGAGAATTTCCTAGGGAGTGTTTGAGGAAAAAGCTGGCACAGACGATAAAAAATGGCACCGCTAGCCGGCCGAGCATACTCTTAAGACCAAAATGCAGTGGCTCATAAGAGGTCAAGCGACCACTATGCACCAAAATCACTGCAATCGCAAAGAGGTATTGAAAAAAGCTGATACTAGAGGTGTTATAGAGGGGATTCTTTTGCATGGTCCTACTCCTTGCCCAAAAGCAGTTTCTATGGTTATTTTAGCATGAAAGGGAAGGCCAAGCAAGGAATCTTACATCCTTATCTACCTTTTTTCCTCTATTTTTGATATACTCAAAGCATGCATAAACAAACGATTATTGATTTTAAAGAGCTTGGTTTGCGCCACCTTTTCACCAAGCCCATAAAGGAATTAAAAACTAGAAACCTCGACCAGGTAGAGGATCTTCTTAGAGAAGTCGAAGCCTACCAAGAGAAAGGCTTTTATGCTGTTGGCTATGTCAGCTACGAGGCTGCTCCTGCTTTTGAGAAGAAGTTTGCTGTCCATCCAGCACCTCTCATGGGAGAATACCTCCTTTATTTCACCATCCACGAGAAAGCAGAAACCCTTCCTATTCCAGAGGACTATGAAGCTGTGGATCTTCCAGCCAATTGGAAGGAAGAGGTAGAGGCGCCTGCTTATCAAGAAGCCATCGAGACCATCCATCACCATATCCGCCAAGGAGATACCTACCAGGTCAACTACACCGTCAAGCTTTCTCAAGAGCTAAAGTCTGACCCTTTGGCCATCTACAATCGCTTAGTGGTTGAGCAAAAGGCCCATTACAATGCCTTCATCCAGCACGATGATGTCTCCATCCTCTCCATCAGTCCTGAGCTCTTTTTTGAGCAAGACGACCGGCTACTGACCACGCGCCCTATGAAGGGAACGACGCGCCGTGGTCTCACTAACCAAGAGGATCTTCAAGAGGCTGCTTGGTTAGAAGCCGATCCGAAAAATCGAGCAGAAAACATGATGATCGTCGACCTCCTTCGCAATGACATGAACCGGATTTCGGAGATTGGAAGTGAGCAGGTGACCCGTCTTTGCCAAGTCGAGCAATACTCCACTGTTTGGCAGATGACCTCGACCATTGAAAGTCGCTTACAAGCTGAGGTCGACCTGGTCCAAACCTTCCGAGCTCTCTTTCCTTGTGGCTCGATTACAGGAGCACCGAAGATCTCCACTATGGAAATCATCCACAAGACAGAGAAGACTCCTCGAGGTGTCTACTGTGGTACGATCGGCATCCTTCTTCCAAAAGGGAAACGGATTTTTAATGTAGCCATCCGGACCCTTCAAATGCAAGGAAATCAAGCCATCTATGGCGTAGGAGGAGGCATAACTTGGGACAGTAAGTGGGAAAGTGAATACCAGGAAACCAAGCAAAAATCGGCTGTTCTTTACCGGCAAGAGCCTCGCTTTGAGCTCCTAACGACTGGCCGCATCCACCAAGGAGAGTTGACTTTCCTGGAGCAACACCTAACCCGTTTGAGAGAGGCTAGTCGCTACTTTGCCTATCCTTATGATGAGCAAAAACTCCTGAAAGAACTTCAAGAAGAGCTTGCTCATTTGGAGTCCAACCTTGACTATCGTTGTCGGATTGCCTTGCAAAAAAACGGGACCTTCCACCTAGTGATCACGGAGCTGACAGACTTGCCAGCTAGCTATCTACAGGCCCAACTGACAGAACAGAAGCTTGATTTAGCGACGCCATTTACTTATTTCAAAACGAGTCAGAGAGACCATCTCAGCCAGTCAAATCACGAGCAAATTTTCCATCTGCCAGATGGAACCTTACTGGAGACGACGATTGGCAATCTGGTGCTGGAGATAGAGGGACAACGCTATACCCCACCAGCTCACCTCCCCTTACTCGATGGCATTTATCGGCGCCATCTTCTTGAGACCCAGCAAGTTGAAGAAAAACTCTTAACTCTGAACGATTTAACAGACGCTGATCGTATTTATGCCTGCAATGCTCTTCGTGGTCTCTACGAACTCGATTTTCAAAGAAAGGATTCCTGATGAAACTAATTTTTTTACATGGACTAGGGCAAGATGTCCTCTCTTGGCAAGGAGTCCAATTTGCACTTTCACCCTTGCACTCCAAAACTTTTGATATTTTCTCCCATCCAAAAGAAAGCTATCAGGAAGTCAAAGAAAGGTTGATGGAGCGCCTCCAGCAAGAAAGCGAATCCTTTATTCTGGTAGGACTCTCACTAGGTGGCGTGCTCGCTCTTGATCTCTCAAGACAAGACTTCCCGCAACTCAAGGGCTTGGTCCTTGCGGGAACTCAATACAAACTCAACACCAATCCCCTCTATCGGCTCCAGATTCTCCTTTTTCGTCTGCTTCCCAAGCATGTCTTTGAAAAACAAGATGCCAATAAACAACAGATGCTTCAAATCTTGACCGAATTAAAAGGGCTCAATTTAACCGATACCGTTAAAGCTTGCCCTCTTCCTAGCTTGGTTGTTTGTGGTGGCAAAGATTGGGCCAATCAATCTTCTTCTAAAAAATTGGCCAAGCTCCTGCCCAAAGGCCGCTATCAAGAAATCGCAGACGGAGGCCATCTACTCAATACCGAGAAACCCTATGAACTGGCCCAAGCCATCAAGGAGTTTGTCGCTGAATTTTAAAATGAAGAGGCTGGGGACAAAAGTCCTAGCCTCTCAATTATTTTTGGATTGTTGAGCAAGACGCAGTGGTTGAGTGGGCTCTACTACGCTGATTTCATCAGCTTTTACAGCCCTACTCAACTGTGCGGAGGTGGGACGACGAAATCGAATTCTAACGAATTACCGATTTCTGTTCCACTCTCTTTTTTTAGAAATATTTGAGAATTGCTTGATAGTTATTTGAAAAGCAAGCTGTATACTAAGAGTGTAAAGAAAACAACTAGTCATTTGGACGAAGGAGAAAACCATGGAAAAAGTATTAGAAATTTCCCATTTGAGTAAAAAATTTGGTCATCAATACGCCTTAAATGATGTGAATCTCACCATTCGTAAAGGCGACGTCTACGGCCTGATCGGTAAGAACGGTGCTGGGAAAACCACCCTCATCAAGGTCATCACCCAGCTAATTCAGGAAACTGACGGAAGCGTCTCACTCTTCTCTTCTACAAATCGCTCCCAGTGGACGCAAGCCCTAAAACGGGTTGGTTCCGTCATTGAGAGTCCCGTGGCCCATAAGCATATGACCGCTTATCAAAATCTGGTCTACTATTGCAAGGCTCGCCATATCCCCAATCCCGACCAGGTCATCAAAGAAACCTTGAACTATGTCGGCCTGAATAATACGGGTAAGAAGAAATTCCGTGATTTTTCACTCGGGATGAAACAACGGTTGGGAATTGCGATTGCGCTCATTGCCAAACCCGACTTCCTCATTTTGGACGAACCCATCAATGGTCTCGATCCAGTCGGAATCAAGGAATTCCGTCAGATGATCAAGCGCCTCAACGATGAACTTGGAATGACCATCCTCATTTCCAGCCACATCCTCTCCGAACTCTATCTGGTTGCCAATCGCTTTGGCATTGTCGACCAAGGACGCCTGATCAAAGAAATTAGCAAGGCTGAATTCGAAGAACAAGGAGAAGATTACATCATCCTCAAGACTAGCCAGCTAGCCCTTGCGAGTCAACTGATTCAGGATCAGCTCCATCACCGCATCAAGGTCATCGATAAGGACGGCGAAATCCATATCTTCGGACAGACTCATGATATTAAAGTCATTGTCAAAGCCCTCGTTCAAGCGGATATTGACGTGGATGAAATCTACTATGCCCGCCAAGATTTAGAGAAATTCTTTACGGACTTGGTCGACTAGTCAAACCACCGTCTCGTATTACTTATCCCACATATTTCATTTAGGAGATTTATCATGTTGCATACCATTCAAGCAGATTTTTACAGACTTTTTCGCTCCAAAGGTTTTTGGATTACAGAAGCCATTCTCGTACTCAACATCCTGTCTGGAGTCATCTTTGGAGCTACCGGCCACGTCGGCGTCAATACGGAATCCAAATTACCCCAAGCAACCGAAGTTTGGACAGGCTTTAAAGCCTTGACCAACTACTCTTCCAGCATCAGTGTGACTATCCTCTTTACCATTATTGTCATCACCTTGGTTCTGGGAACAGACTTAACACAAAACTTATACAAGAATAGTCTGGCCTATGGCGTTTCGCGCACTAGCTACTACTTTGCCAAAAGCGCTGTTGTCCTGACCATTGCTCTCTTTCAATTTCTTGTTTCTTATGGTCTCGTCTTCTTGATCGCGACCCTCTACAATGGACTTGGCACCATGCCAGAGCACTTCCTTGCTCATTTTGGACTGACCGTGCTGATTCAATTCCTCTGCACCTTGGCTTGGGTCAGCATCATTTCCTTCCTTCTCTATGCTAGCCAATCCATCACCTTGGCCTTCGTTGGCTACTTTATTGGAAATATCCTCTTAAGTCTACCTGCGCTTTTCTTTAAAGATATTGACATTCTCCACTATCTAAACTTGGAGTTCCAATATTCCTTGGTACAGAGCACCACAGCAACAACCAACACCCTCTCAATCGCCCTTGGATTCATCCTTGTTTTCGGCTTCCTAGGACTCGCTACTTTTAAACACAAAGATTTATAACAAAAAGGCTTGAGCAATGCTCAAGCCTTTTCTCTTAGTGTAATGGTCAAAACAAACCAATCTGCCTCCGTCGCCAGTTGCAAGTCTCCGCCTAAGATCTCTACAAAATTTTGAATAATGTAGAGACCCAAGCCAGAAGACTCCTCTGTATCCGAGAGATTTTCAGAGTAGAATCGACTAGCCAATTGGTCTAAGTGCTGGATCGGTTGTTGCACAATATTGCGCAGCTCGACCCGAATCGTGTCCGCGTCTGAGGTCAAGGTCAAACGGGCCTGCTCCTTTCCATGCTTGAGGACATTGCTGAGCATATTTTGCAAGAGGCGCTCCCAAAGCTCAGGATCCGTAGCATAATGAAGATGCTCTTCTAGCTCTACCTCTAAGGCAATCCCCGCCTCAGACAGGCTGTCATAATACTGGAACAACTGCTGAGTCAGGACTTGGCTGAGATCGACGTCTGAAATCCGAGGCTGAATGGCTCCCTCCATCAAGCGTCTGTATTCCAAGAGAGATTCCAAACGTTTTGAGACGACTTGAAGATTGGAAGCAATTTTCTTCAGCTTTTCCTCTTCCTGCGTCCCACCCTTGATGATTTGTTGGGTATAGCCCGATGCAATGGTCAAAGGCGTCCGGATATCGTGGGCAATATTACTAATGGCCATATCCAAGGTCTTTTTCTCTTGAAAGGCAATCCGATTGGTCCGCTCGATCTGATCAAAGAGATCACTGACCTGCTTGGTCAAGGCGACCAATTCTTTTTTTGAAACACGTGACGTTAACCGTACTCCACTCCCATTTTGGAGCTTCTGTTGAATCTGCTCCTGCAAATCTTTGAGAGCAGAGAGTAGGCGAAGGTAGCCCAGTCCCAAGAGAAGGACAAGGACGACAAGAATTAGAACTAAAACCCACATTACTTGTCTCCTTTCAAGCGAACACCCAAGCCCCAGACCGTTTCAATATAGTCCTCATCTGGGTCAAGCTGGGCAATTTTCTTTCGAAGATTGCTTAATTGGGCATTGAGGGTATTGTCTCCAGGCAGATAGACTTCTTCCCAGACAGCTTCATACAATTCTTCTTTGGTGAAAATCTTCTTTGGATGCGCCAGCAAGGTCTCAAAAATTTGAAATTCTTTTTTGCCCAATCGAAGCGTCTGTTCGCCGGACTCCAGTTCAAAGGTTTCTGGATTTAAGACCAAATTCTTAAAGGATCGCTTTTGCGACGCTTGAGATTCCTGTGCTACCGTCGGTTGATTTCTCAACTGCACCGTCACCCGAGCCGCCACTTCGTCCAGATTAAAGGGCTTGACAATATAATCATTGGCACCTGCAAGGAGATACTGGCTAATGAGGTGTTTGTCTCCCAGAGCGGTCATCATGATAACCGGTGTCTGACTCTGCAAACGGATCTCCTCAAGGACCTGATCCCCATTTTTCCCTGGAAGCATGATATCCAGAAGGACCAAATCAACGGCTTCTTGCTGGAAGAGCCGCAGCCCTTCTGTACCTGAAAAAGCCTGAAGGACCTCATGATCTTCACTTAAGAGACTGTATAAAATTTCTTGGATATCATTATTATCCTCGATTAATAAAATCCGTGTCACTTGCCTCGCTCCTTTTTTCTTTTCTTGCGAAATCAGTTCTATTCCCCTAGCCTATCAAATAAAGGGACCTTCGTCAATGAAAATCTGATAAAATTCTATTGTACCCAGCTAGATCTGCATGTTAGATCATCACAAGATGAACTTGACGATCTTTTCTTTCAAAGGGTATAATAGGACCAATGACACAATAGGGAGACTCATCTATGAAAAATAATGCTAAAACTAAAATCAGTCTTGTATCCATCCTTGTCATCCTGGGCGTTGCTGCAAGAATGATGCGAGTCATCCACCGCCAGCAAATCAGGGAGCAAAACAGACAAACCATTCAAACGACTAAAAAGGTTGCAGAGTTTCAGAAAACACTAGACGAGGAAGAAACGAAGAAACGCAACGAAACCTTCAACAAGATTTATAATGAATCCCTTGTTCGGAATAAGTTTGAGAATTGGCAAAAAGTCGATGAACTCCATGGTTTGGGACAAAGAACTGGGCAATTTTATATCTATAACTTTGAAAAAAAAGAAGAGATTCTCTTAGAGAATACTGATCAAGCATTTGTTCTACCTATTCGAGACAAGAGTGATAACGTCACATTTCAGGCTATCTTTGCCCACAAGGACGGTCAGTGGCACATCATGAAGCCAGACGGAAGTTCTCAGTTGCAACTAGGAGCAGCCAACATTTCCGCTGAATCTAAGTTTGTCATCGAGAACAATGTCTTAGATTACGACCAGTAAATCCGTAATGACTTGGCTAAACTACATACAAAAAGCTTAGGACCCCAGCTTGTGGTTGGGATTCTAAGCTTTTTCGTTGAGAGGAGAAAGTCGGCCAGCAAGTACCGAAAACTTTTATTCAACAGAAGCCCCATTGGTCGCAATGACTTCTTTGTACCAATAGAAGGATTTCTTACGTGAGCGGGCCAAGCTTCCCTTGCCTTCGTTGTCCCGGTCGACATAGATAAAACCGTAGCGCTTCTTCATTTCTCCTGTCCCGGCAGAGACGAGGTCAATACAGCCCCAAGTCGTATAGCCCCAGAGGACAACACCATCTTCATGGATGGCCTCCCGCATGGCCTTGATGTGGGCAGCCAGGTAATCAATCCGGTAGTCATCCTCAATCTCCCCGGCTTCATTTGGGGTATCAACGGCACCTAGTCCATTTTCTACGATAAAGAGAGGTTTTTGATAACGATCCCAGATGGTGTTCAGCGTAATGCGGAGACCAAGAGGGTCAATCTGCCAACCCCATTCTGAGCTTTCTAGGTAGGGATTCTTCAGAGAGGCAAAGATATTGCCCGCTGTTTTTTCCCTTTCAGCTGGATCCCCTGAAGCGACCCGACTGGCATAGTAGGAGAAGGAAATAAAGTCAACTGTATGGTCTTTCAACAATTGAAGGTCCTGTTCCGTCATCTCGACCGTGATCCCCTGACGCTCCCACTCTTTCTTGGCATAGTTAGGGTATTCCCCACGCGCCTGCACATCGATAAAGAAATAGTTCTTACGATCTTCTTCTAGACCAGCCCATACATCCCGCGGAGCACAGGTATGCGGATAGTTTTGACCCGCTGCTAGCATACAGCCGACCTTATTGTTAGGATCAATCTCATGGGCTAGCTTGGTAGCAATGGCTGAAGCGACCAATTCATGGTGAGCCGCCTGGTATTTGACTTGCTCCTCATTCTCCCCTTCTTCAAAGCAGAGACCCGCTCCCATAAAAGGCGCATGGAGGATCATATTGATCTCATTAAAGGTTAGCCAGTATTTGACCAAGCCCTTGTAGCGAGTGAAGAGGGTCCGACAGAGACGTTCATAACATTCCAACATCTTACGACTGCGCCAACCTCCATACTCGGTAATCAAATGCATGGGACAGTCAAAGTGGGTAATGGTCACCAAGGGTTCAATGCCATACTTGTGGCACTCCTTAAAGAGGTCTTCATAGAACTGTAGCCCTGCTTCATTCGGCTCTAGTTCATCTCCTTTAGGGAAGATCCGAGACCAGGCAATGGACAAACGATAGGTTTTAAAGCCCATTTCCCCAAAGAGGGCAATGTCTTCCTTGTAGCGATGGTACATATCAATGCCATCTTTAGCCGGATAAAAATAGCCCTCTTCAAAGTCGAACATCTTTTTCTGACCCGTAATAATAGCATGCCGATCAGGCCCAATCGGCACCACATCCACATTAGCCAAGCCACGGCCATCTTCATTATAAGCTCCCTCACACTGGTTAGCAGCCGTCGCACCACCCCAAAGGAAACCATCTGGAAATTGAAGTTTGTCGGTCATCTCTCTGCCTCACTTGATTTGATAGTTCTATTATACCCTTCTCTTTCCAAAAAATCCTACAAGATCCTATGAAAAACTGATACTATTCTAAGGTATTTGCTACTCTCATACAAGAAAAAAGACCGGATTGCTCCGACCTTTTTAAGTTCCACTCCAAGAACGTTTAAATTTTTTGATAATAGAATTACCTATTTCATACGATAAAAATCAATCACTAGACCAGCAGGGCCTTTAACTAGCAGAGATTCTGTTCCCCAATCGGTTACAACTGGACCGTTTAAAACCTGGATACCAAGCTCTTTCAATCGTTTGTAGTTCTGGTCTACATCCTCAACCTCGACATGAAGAATGATTCCTGACTGGAAATTTTCCAAAGGTATCAAATGGTTTTGGGATAACATGAGACAGTGACTGCCAATCGTGAACTGAGCAAAATTTTGGTCAACATAGTCCGCCTTTTTGTCCAAGATACGTTCCAAGCTAGCACAGACTTGAGGAACATTTGAAACGATAATATCTAATTGATTTAAATTCATTTACTATCCTCCAGAAAAAGACCGGATTGCTCCGATCTTTTAAGTTCGTCTCTATGAAAATCAATGAATAAACAAGGCGGAACCAAGTTTGATGGTAAAACTTTGCTCATCAAACTACGAAAAATCCTTTGGGACTTTTTCTAGGCTCCGCACTAGATTCCATCATTGAAAATTAAGGTTTCAATGATGGAATCGTCGGCAGTAACCTAATAAAGAAGTCTACAATATTTACATTTGATTTTCGACGAGCAGAATTATTTGATTGCGCGTGATTGCAACCCTTCTTCTTCCAAGAAGAGACGGAATGGTACAAGCTCTTCAGCTTCGTATTTTTCTTTGAAGGCTTTAATAGCTTCTTCTGAGTGTTGTTTTGGATCCAATTCAAGTACTTCTACTGGAAGTGGACGATGTGGAGTGATGTGAGCATCGATAACAACAGTTTTACCTTCTTTGTTCAATTTAACAGCTTCAGCAACGACTGCGTCGATGTCTTCGATACGGTCAACTGTAAATCCAATAGCTCCTTGAGCTTCAGCGATTTTCGCATAGTCAGCATTAGGGAAGTCACAACCAAACAAGTGTTTGTTTGTGTCTTCGTATTTGTCCTTGATGAAGGCATATTTACCATTTGAGAAGACAACGTTGATAACTGGAAGGTCGTATTGAACGTTTGTGATAACGTCTGGGTAGCACATGTTGAATGCACCGTCACCCATGATGTTCCATACTTGGCGATTTGGATTGTCTTTCTTAGCAGCGATACCACCAGGAAGGGCAATACCCATTGTCGCAAAGAGTGGAGATGTACGCCACATGTTCTTAGGTGTCATGTGAAGGTGACGAGTAGATGTTTGAGTAGTGTCACCTACGTCGATTGAGTAGATAGCGTCTTGATCAGCATGTTTGTTGATTGCATTGTAGACTTGGTACAATTGCAAATCACCCTCAGTTTTACCTTCGAGTTTGTTCATGTAATCACGCCAGTTTTGGTTGTTCTTCACGTTTGCACGCCACCACGGAGTAGACTCAACTGGGTTCACTTTGTCAAGGATAGCTTTCGCTGCTTGACCTGCGTCACCAAGGATTGAAGCGTCAAGGGCGTGACGTTTACCAAGTTTGTAAGGGTCGATATCGACTTGGATGAATTTTTCAGTGTTTTTGAATGCTTCGTAAACTTCAGCAAATGGGAAGTTTGAACCAAGGAAAAGAACTGTGTCTGCTTCAAAGACCACTTCGTTGGCTGGTTTCCAACCAACACGGTAAGCAGAACCTGTCAAACCTTCATAGTTCCATTCGAACGCTTCAAAGTTTTTACCAGTTGTGATGATTGGTGCTTTGATTTTACGTGACAATTCAGTGATCACTTCACCAGCTTTCACACCACCGTAACCAGCATAGATAACTGGACGTTCAGCATTGTTCAAGATTTCAACAGCTTTGTCGATTTCAGCTTCGTTCAAGGCAGGAGCGATGAATGAACGTTCGTATGAACCTGAACCGTAGTATGAGTTTTCGTCGATTTCTTGGAAACCGAAGTTTACTGGAATTTCAACGACAGCTGGACCTTTTTTAGAAACGGCAGCACGGCAAGCTTCGTCAATCACTTTTGGCAATTGCTCTGCGTAAGCTACACGTTTGTTGTAAACAGCTATACCGTTGTACATTGGGTTTTGGTTCAATTCTTGGAAGGCATCCATGTTCAATTCGTTAACTGGACGTGATCCAAGGATCGCAAGGAATGGAGTGTTATCCATAGCTGCATCGTAAACACCGTTGATCAAGTGAGTTGCACCAGGTCCACCTGAACCAACTGCAACACCGATAGAACCGCCAAATTTAGCCTGCATAACCGCTGCAAGAGCACCTGTTTCTTCGTGGCGAACTTGCAAGAAACGGATATCTTTGTCTTCAGCCAAAGCGTCCATCAATGAGCTGAGTGTTCCTGATGGGATCCCGTAGATCGTGTCTACGCCCCATGTTTTCAATACGTTAAGCATTGCTGCAGATGCAGTAATTTTCCCTTGAGTCATTCTAACTCTCCTTTAAATCTATATTGATCCTTTAAAAATGTAGCATAGCGCTTCTACTCCATCTTTGCGATCAGGTTTCGTTTTGAAAATGAGTTTTTTCTGACATTTCTCATGAAAACGATTTACAAAACGATTACAGTATTAATTTATCACAAAGAGAGTCACATGTATAAGAATCTGCTCAGAGATGCTCAATCCCTATTACATAACAGATGCTCCTTTTGAGAAAAATTCACAAACTATAGTAGAATAGGATATTTTATTATAATTTGCATGCACCCCTCTTTTCCCATAGAGCTGTAAGGAAAGATAAAAAAGTGCTACAGCATGCTGTAGCACTCCGAACGTATAAAAATGATTTTTTATATAAAATAATATAAAATAAGAAAACTCTGTAAAAAAAAGTACTTCCCTATTGTTTTCATTATTTAAATATATCCTGAGAATTTCCGCCGTGAGAAAAGCGCTAGAAACAACTGTGTTTCTAGCGCTCGGGAGTTTTGGAACCTTAGGTCCAAAA
>NZ_KV813675.1:103804-115295 GCF_001813675.1 Streptococcus sp. HMSC078D09 | reverse complement strand
TTCGCTGACGTCCGTACTCACCTAAGGAAAATCTCAGGAAAGATTTTATCTTCACTCTACGTGATATGTGTATCACTTTTTCTTCCCATTAATCAATCTTCGCAACATTGAGAAGCAGAGAGCTAATCAAAACAGACAAAGAACTAAGGGCCATGGCAAGACCTGCTAGTTCTGGATTGAGGGTCAATCCCAGTCCTACAAAGACTCCAGCAGCAATTGGAAGCCCAAGGAGATTGTAGATAGAGGCCCAGAAGAGATTGAGTAAAATCCTGCGGAAGGTCTTTTGACTCATGTCAAAGGCGCGCACAACGCCAAGCAAATCATTTTGCGTGAGCACGATGCCACCGGACTCGATCGCAATATCCGTTCCAGATCCCATAGCGATCCCCACATCCGCGATCGAGAGAGCTGGAGCATCATTGATCCCATCTCCAACAAAGGCGACCTTGCTATCTTCTTGCAGTTTTTGGATGGCGCTAGCTTTTTCTTGAGGAAGGACATCAGCAATGACGGTGTCAATTCCCACTTGCTTAGCAATAGCTTGGGCCACCCGTTCATTATCACCCGTTAACATGACCGTTTTCAAGCCCCGTTCTTTGAGCTTTTTGATCGCTTCTTTTGAGCTGGCCTTCGGAGCATCTTGAATGGCAATCAAGCCAATCACTTGCCCATCCACAGACAAACTGATCACTGTTTTGGCCTGCTCTTGCAACTCTACCATCCGTTTTTCAAGCTCCGGATCCATCGCTGTCCCGTCATGAAGTTTGCCATTTCCCAAGGTCACCAACTGCTGGTCGATCTGACCTTGGACCCCTTTTCCTTCAATCGCTTGGAAGTTTTCCACAGGGGATAACACCAAACCTTTTTCTTCTGCTTGGGATAACACCGCTTGGGCTAGTGGATGTTCTGAAAAAGTTTCAAGACTAGCAGCCAGTGTCAAGACACGCGCTTCATCTCCTACAACATCGGTTACAAGTGGTTGGCCAATGGTAATAGTCCCTGTCTTATCAAATACAACGGTTTGAATCTTTTGCACTTCTTGAAGAACTGTTCCATTTTTAATCAGAACCCCCATCTTGGCACTACGGCCGGTTCCGACCATCAGGGCTGTTGGGGTTGCTAAACCAAGGGCACAAGGACAGGCAATAATGAGGACAGAGACTGCATAGAGCATGGCCTCTTGAAGCGACGCGCCCAGAAGCACGGACCAAACCCAGAAAGTCGCAATGGCCAAAATCGTCACCACTGGAACAAAGATACCTGAAATCTTATCCGTCAAATCTTGAATAGGAGCACGACTGGATTGGGCCATTTTGACAAAGTCCACAATTTGAGATAAGAGGGTCTCACTACCGACTTTTTCAGCCTTAAAGAGAATGGTCCCATTGCTGTTGATAGTGGAGCCAATCACTGCATCACCAACCGACTTTTCCACAGGAAGGCTTTCACCTGTCACCATCGACTCATCAATGGTCGTACTTCCTTCTACAATCGTCCCATCAACTGCGATCTTTTCCCCAGGACGGACCCGAATCAAGTCACCAATTTGGATATCTTCTGCCGCCACCTCGACATAGTTCCCATCACGGAGAACTTGAGCCGTTTTTGCCTGCAAATCCAACAATTTTTCCACAGCCTCGGAGGCATTGTTACGCATCCGTTCTTCAAAGATTTGCCCTAAGAGGATAAAGAAGATGATAAAACCCGCAGCCTCAAAGTATACTGGCTGACCAGTAAAAAGGGCAAATACACTATAGACATAGGCTACCAGGGTTCCAAGAGCTACCAAGGTATCCATATTGGAATGGTGCTTCTTAAATGAGGCCCAGGCACTCTTGATAAAAGGAACTCCTGCTACCAACATGATCGGCGTTGTCGCTAGAAAGTTTCCCCAGCGATTGACTGGATGGGAGACAAGTCCTGCCCACATCCCGATCATCAAGATTAATAAAGGAAGGGTAAAGATACTAGTAATCCAAAAGCGATCCCGTAAACTTAAGACACGACGGCGTTTTTCCACAACCGTGTAGGAACCCTTTTGCATCTTCATTCCACATGAAAACTCAAAGTCCCCTGTTTCTGTCGGGGTAAAGGATATCACTTTATCCACACCGACTTCCAAAGGCTCTAAAATCCCCTGATCTTCAAACAAAATTTCCTTGTAACAGCCGGAAGGATTGACCCGATGGAAGGTGATTTCAGCAGGGATCCCTTTTTGAAGTTGAAATTCTTTGGGACTATAGCCCTTTTCTGCTGTAATACGGATCTTTTGCACTCCGTTTTCCACAACTGCTTTTTGTTTTTCTACCATACCTACTCCTTTATTCCACAATCATTTGACCATGCATCATGTTCATTCCACATGAAAACCCATATTCGCCCGCTTTTTCTGGCGTAATTTCAATGACATGTTTTTCACCTAAAGGCAAATCTTCATGAACGCCAAAATCTGGAAAGATCACTTGAGCCAGACATGAAGATGGATCCTTGCGATTAAAGATAATCCGGGCAGGAACATTCTTTTTCAGGACAATGGTTTCAGGCGAATACCCCCCCATGACTTCGACTTCAATTTCTTGATAACCTGATTTCTGACGAGCGTGGCCGCTTACCTTTTCATGCTCTGCAAAGAACCACCAAGCAATAAAAGCAACCCCAAGTAAACAAACAATACTAATTAACAATCCAAACATGGAAATTCCTTCTTTCTATTACATACAATTGCAAGGGACTGTTTCGACAGCCTCAGCTTTCTTTTCTTCCAGGACCTGCTGCAGCTGATTAAGATCTGCAAGCGTAAAGTCACTCGCCTGAATCAAGTTTTCAAGCACCTGGACAATTCTTTTTGAGCAAACCTTGTCTTTCACATCCTCAACCACCAAGTCTAACCCCTGGTCCTGCTTCAACAAAGCCGAGTAGACAAAGGCTTTGCCAGATTTTTCTCTGGTCAGACAGCCTTTCTCCACCAAGCGCGTCAAGAGGGTCTTGATGGTCGACTTCGACCAGTCAAAGCGCTCGGACAAGACGGCGATCAAATCCGTGCTGGTCTGCTTGCCTTCCATCCAGATAATCTTCATGATGCGCCATTCCGCATTAGAAATTTGCATGGCTCCTCCTTTCACGATCTACATTCGTAAACCTTATGATGTTATTTTACACCTAAGATTTACATTTGTCAACCAAAAAGACAAAAAAATTTCCTCTTGGAAATAGAGGAAGGTAGACAATCTGTTTTTACAAAAAATCATCTAAAGAAATCTAAAAAGAAATAGAATTGATTTCAATTATAAGAACCATTCAAATATTTCCTGAAACTTTCCGCCGTGAGAAAAGTGCTAGAAACACTATTGTTTCTAGCACTCGGGAGTTTTGGAACCTTAGGTCCAAAACTAAGTCATGGAACTTCGTAGAAGTTCGCTGACGTCCGTACTCACCTAAGGAAAGTTTTTAAGAAGACTTTATCTTCAATCTGAAATTTTTCTTTGAAGATTTGTCTAGTTGGGCTTTTTCGCTCCCTATTTTGTCTCTATAATGTCTCCTGCAGAGCTTGGGCTAGAACTCGGTAACCAGCCACACTTAAATGGAGACCATCTGTCGTATAGGCTTCTGCTAACTGCCTCTTTTCATCCAATAAAGACGAATACACATCAATATAGCTGACCTGGTGGTAGGCTTGGGCCAATTCGCGATAGGCCTGGTTAAGGGATTGAATTTTTTCATTGGTCCTCACATAGACCTTTTGCTTGTAGCGCTCTTCTTGACTCACCGGTAGAACCGAGATCAGGTTGATGTGAGTTAGCGGAAAATCCCGCATAATTGCTTGTAAGACCGCTTCTACATTGTCTAGGGTTTCCTTTTGAGGAATTTCTTTTCCGATATCATTGGTCCCGATCAAGAGAAAGATCTGATCCACCGCCGTTCCAAAGACATGGGCGTCTAGATGTTCACGAAGGAGATCTGTCTTATAGCCTCGCACTCCCCGATTGACCATGTGCTTCGGACTTTGTAATAGTTCATGAATGGGGAAATACTCCACGATGGAATCTCCGATAAAGATCAAACCAGGCTCCTTCAGAGGGGCTTGATTGAGTTCCCGATAGGTTGTTACGATCTTCTCCTGCTCCTTTATGAGCCAGTCTTCTAACAGTTGTACTGCCATCTAATTCTTTCCTTTCACTTGTTCCCAGGGGGTCAATCCTAGATACTCTTCGATCACCTGGTAGACACCGCCTTCTTGATGGCTCGGCGCTAGGTGTTTGGCAACAGCCTTGACAGCTTCTTCTGCATTGGCCACAGCATAGGAGTGACCAGCCATTTCAAGCATTTCGATGTCGTTTCCGCTATCCCCAAAGGCCATGACCTGACTAGCATCGAGCTGCCATTTCTCCATTAATTGAGCCAGTCCCCAAGCCTTGTGAATACCTGCTTGTAAGAGATCCATGCTCCCGAAACCGCTCGAAACCGCCATGAGCTGATCTCCAAAAGCCTGTTGGACTTCCCGACTCACTTGATCAAGACGATCCAAGCCAACCACCAAGCTCATTTTAAGCACCTGGTCAAACAAATCGGCTGTCAGTTCCGGAACAAACTTCATTCGCTTGTACAAGGCTTCAATCACTTCCGGCTGCATGAATTTTTCAACTTCTGTAAAGACCGTGCCTTCCTTGGCAAAGCCACCATTGACAGCTGATACAACCAATTGATCTGAAATTTCCCGGCCCCTAAAATAAGCAAGAACCGCCTCCACCAATTCCCGATCCCAGAATTTTCCTAGAACCATCTGGTCATTCTCAAAAATCCGAGCTCCGTTGGCGACGACCAGAGTCACCCGCTTGACCAAGGGACCCAAGAGCTGGCGCATGCGATGGATTTCATTTCCCGTCGCAATGACAAAGCGAATCCCTTTTTGATCCAAGTGGTCCAACAGCCTTTCCAGACGCGGAAGATCCACCTCTCCTCGTTCATCTAATAAGGTTCCATCCATATCTGTTGCAATCAACTTAATCATACAATCTAACCTTTTCCCTTTCATAGGGTGCAAACTATCTGTTCCCATTATACCACAGATCAAGCAAGTCAAAACCACCCGTGAAAACAGGTGGCTTCCTCTTGGGCTGAAAGTTGTTACTGATGGCCAAAGGATCTTATAAATATAAGCCCTTTTCTACACTTTCATGAACCAACTCTTCCGTCAGTTTCCATAATTCTTCCGATTCACTTTTTATAAATTTTTTCTTTTCTAATACCATCTCTGAACGGATATGATCAGGATTATAATTGACTTCTGATACTTCCAAGTGATTGATCAGTGGTACCAATGCATCAATCACTCTTGCATATCTTGCCTCAGGACTCTGCCCTTTTTCAAACTCCAACCACGAATTTTTCATATTCAAATAGGTTGCTTCTGGAAGGAGGCTCATTGTTTTTTCTATAGATGCCAGCTCTCTATCATGAGCATGAACCTTTTTTTCATCATCAAACACCCAAGTATCTCCGGCATAAATCTCACCTAAATCATGAATCAATAACAGAAACATGACCTTTTCTATATTCAATTTTTCAGGATAATAATCTTGCAAAACCATCGCAGCTATCGCACCCTGCCAGGAATGCTCGGCACTATTTTCAAACCGTCCATCAAGGGTTCTATTAAACCTTGTTACCGACTTTAATTTCTCGATTTCTTTAATAAATTCAACTGTCTGATTCAAATCACTCATGGCAACTCCAACCTCCCTATTCGAAATTACGACTATCATACCAAAAATCAGGGTTTCCATAAATTACTTCCCATATTTGCAAAAAGATAATGTCCCTCTTTTTCTAATTCCGAGAATTGATTTGAAATGAAAAAGAATGCTGATAAATCAACATTCTTTTTAAGTATTATTTGCAAAAAACAAGATATTTTGTCTGTTTAGCTACCAAAAAGATACCATATCTGCTTATTTTTTCTTACAATTTTTTTGATGTGCTTTTAATTTCTTCATCGCCCAATCATAATGACTTGAAGTAGCACTTACAAAATACGAACCAAGTACACTTCCTCCTACCCACTTATAGACATCTTTTGAAAACAATTCTTCATTTGTAAATCTCTCAGCTAATTCTAAAATATCTTTATGGGATTTATGAAACATTTCTTTTGCATCTTCAAGAGAAGTATTTTGATGTTTTTTCCAAAACTCGACATTCATATCTCCATAAGTTTTCCAATTATATGGAGCTGGAATAAAAGGTTTTGCCACTCCCTTTAAATTTGTATCTACCCAATTCAAAAGAAGTTGGTGCCATTCATATAAATGAATCAAAATATCTCTTAAATTTTTGTCTCTTTTCCAATGAGCCTCTTTCTTTTTTTCATCACTTGAAAAGTCAAGAGGTGTGTTTAATTCTTCGTCAGATAGCTTAGCAATTAATACGTTCAACTTATCATAGTTTTCTTTCGCTGCAATCATTAAATCTTCTTTTGTTCTTGGTCTTGGCATAATATTTCCCGCTACTTTACGCTATATCTCAATATGGTTTTTAAGCTTTAGTTATCGGAATCCAAAGTTCCATTTTGTAGTCTTTGCTGTGCATATCACCTTCATAGTAATATTCAAAGTCAGATTTTCCTGAATGAATATAGCCATGCTCAGGGAAGAATACTTCCATTGCATATTTCCACCCGTTATGAATGCACTCCGGAACACTTCCTACTAATTCTACAACAGCATACTCTGCTTCTTCCACTTCCAAAACATCTAGGCCCATACTTGTGGCTTTATCTACATCATTAACGATATAACCAGCCATATAGTTTATTGTGCTTGGATTTTCCACATCATGGCAAACGCCAACACTTTGACCGTTTCCCAAACTTGCAAGTTCATCGTGGCTATATTTTTCATACAGCTTATCCCAGACACTTGGACATAATGATGAATTGATGCTTTGTTCATTTACCCCTGCAACTGTAAATGCTTGTTTCTTTTGAATTGTAATATTCATGCTTCTTCCTCCTCTTACACTGAGTGCTAATTGCACCCGTGAAACTAATTTGAATGGTTTCCCATTTCTCACCTCAGAAGGAGTAAATCCATGAAAATTCTTAAAAGCAGTCCCAAATGAATCCGATGACTCGTATCCGAATTTGAAAGCAACGTCAATAATTTTTTCATCCGTATTTCTTAATATAACGGCTGCTTCCGTCAATCTTCTGCTTCTTAAATATTCTGAAAGCGTTGTTTCAGTCAGAATAGAAAACAAGCGACTGAACATTGAATACGAATATCCGGATAACTGAGTTACTTTCTTTTCATCAATTTCATCATCAAGAACTGTTTCAAGATAATCAATCGTATCGTTAAACGACTTGATAATATTCATTTCGATTCCCCCTTTCCTTCAGTTTATTTTAGTATAGAGGAAGATTTCTTTTCTTACCCTACAATATCCGTACAAGTTTTGTAGGTTTCATTTCATAGAAATTTATACCTTGCTAAATTCAACAAATTCAAATAACACTTTTGTTTTATCAATAAATCCATCGAAAGGCCCAAATAATGGCAATCAGCACTGCTGGCAGGAGATTGGCAACCTTGATGCGTTTGCCCCAGATGAGGTTGATCCCCACACAGAGAATAAGGCTGGAGCCAACCAGTGAGAGATTGGACAGGGCTTGTGGGGTCATGATCGGTGCGATCAAATGAGCCAAAAGTGTGATCAAGCCCTGAAGGATTACGAGTGGGACCACCGCAAAGATCGCGCCCTTTCCTTTTGAAACAGTCAAGACCAGAACGATGACCATATCCAGTATAGCCTTAGCCAATAAGGTCGACGTGTCGCCTGTCAAGCCATCCTGGACAGCTCCAACCACCGCCATAGCCCCGATACAGATGGTCAAGGCCGTGGTCATAAAGGCATCGACAAAGCTGGTATCACCTTGGTTGCCTGTCTTTTCCTTCAGCCAGATCCCGAGGTGCTCCAAGCCCTCCTCAATTTTCAAGAGCTCCCCAAGCACCGTCCCAAGCACTAGACTCAGGATCAACATCATACTGCCATGGCTTTCCACATGACTTCCATGCACCACCAGCATCTTTTCCAAGGTCCCCGCGATGCCCAAGACAAAGACAGCAACTCCTGTCACTTTCAGAAGGGTCTCATGAAAATCTTCTGACAAACGTTGACCGATGAGCAATCCTAAAAGCCCACCAAATACGACCCCTAAGGCATTATAGAAGGTCCCCAAACCGATCATTTACAAACTCCTTCATTCATTTTTCATTCTTTTTCAATTTCTTTCAAAGACCAACGTCCCGTCTCTTCATACTGGTCAATCAAGTCCTTGGCTGTTTGCGTGATCTCCTCTGGATAATGTAGGCTTTCTAGGGTATTGACCGCATTTTTAGTCACGGCTGACCCTGGCTTGATCTGGTAGTCAAAGACGATCTTGCCCTCCACATAGCGGCTATCAAAATGGTAATTATCATTAACCTCACCAGAGGCTGCGACCAACTCAATATCATGGCTGGAGATCATGTAGAGGCAGTTTTGGGAAGCCAACCAGCGGACAATCCCAAGGCCAGACCCGATCCGCTCGATGGTATTGGTCCCCTTAAAGAGCTCGTCAATAAAAAAATAATGAAAGCCAGGCTCTTTGAGATGCTGAATCATGCGTAAAATAGCTTTGCTCTCCGTTATAAAGTAGCTATCTCCAACTTCAATATCATCGCTCACATCCATAGCCGTTAAAACATGACCATAAGGGAGGGCCAATGTTTCTCCATAGGCGAAGCCCAGTCCTTGAGCCAGAATAGCATTTATGGCGACCGTTTTCAGATAGGTCGATTTTCCAGACGCATTGTCTCCACTGATGACCATATTTTTTTGAAAATGCACATCATTGGCAATCGGATTAGACAGCAAGGGATGATAGAGCGTCTCTCCCTCAATGCCACCCGTTTCCGTAAAGACTGGCTGGCAGACCACTTCTAGATCCCGCTTGTGGCGCAAGAGGCTAATAGCAACTTCCATCTCTCCAAGGAGATCCAGAAGCTTCTGGGCCTCTTTTTGATAAGCCTTCACCTGATTGTAAATATAAACCTGAGCGATCTGCGGGAGTAAAAAGAGGACGTTGAGGTAGAGGAGAATAATTTCCATCTCAGATGTCCCCGTTGGACTCTGCAAGACACTGGCAAGGATCCGCGTTTTCTTAAAGGGTTTGACCGCTTGCTTCAATTCTTCTTGTTGTGGCAAGGCTAGATGGCTCAAGCGTTCTGCCGAAGCAAAGATGCGGACCAAATAGCTAACATTGTCCAGACGAATTTTGTTGGACCAATTGCGCAAACTCGAAAAGACGATATTAAAGACCACACTGATAATCAAGAGGGTGATCGCCCCAACTGGTTCAAAGGGAATGGCAAAGAGGCAGACAATGGGAAGACAGGCTAAGGCTAGATAGAGGGGTAAACCTGCATAATGCTTGCCGGGATTTGCGACAATGCTCCGCGCCATGTTGTGGTTTTTCTTGCCCAGTTGGTTGAAAATGACCTGGACCTTGAGGCGCAAATCAGGATGCTCTTCAAAGAAGGCTTCTAAGTCATGAAGCTGGTCCTGAGGCTGGAATTCCAGCAGGCGCATCTTTTGATAGAGAGCCTCTGCTCCAAGGCTCGATTGGGTATAGTTGAGCTGATCAAAGACCGCATCCAAAGCCAAATCATGCCAGGTCTGATCATCCACTTGGCTATCGATCGTCTTTCCCTTAGCTGGATAAGCCAGACTATCTATCAAACTTTCTTCTGTGTCTTTCTTGCGAAAGAAAGGCGCTCCATCCCAAGCCTTCTTCAGCTTTTGCTTGAGGCGGATGGCTGTAAGAAATTTGGTTGCCCAAATCACCACGATCAATCCTAGGATCCCAAGCGGGATCCAGTTCACATTTCCTTCCATGCTCTATTCCTTTCCACTCTGAGGCCAGTCCAAGTGGACATGTTCCTTCATTTCTCGGTATGCCGTGTCCACTCTCTCCTTGGTCTCCTCATCCAGCTTGTCGCGGTATTTGCCACCCTGGATAAAATCTTCCAAAATATAGGTCTGGTACTTGTACAAGTCATAGCCTTCAGGAGAATAGGTTCCCTTCGGAGTCCGACTAACCCAGGTTGGATGAGCAGTAGCCGTCTTAATCCGTGTCTTGCGGCCAATCTTTTCGATGGTCACATCCATCAAGACTCCTCGTTCTGTCCACTGGGCAGTCTCCACGTCCCCCATGGTTTCCAGACGCTGATTAGAAAGGAAATTCCCCATCGAGTAGATGATGAGCTTGTTTTGACCATCTTTATTGACCACTTCAGCAGGCTCCACAACATGGGGATGCCCACCAAAGACGATATCAGCTCCCCAAGAAACCATCTTATGATAGAGCTCTTTTTGCTCTTCTGTCGGCTCCAATTGGTACTCGATTCCCATCTGGGGCATGACAATGGTGATATCGGCCTCTTGCTCCGCCTTTTGGATCTCCGCCTTCATCCGTTCTTCATCCAGATCAGACAAGACATCTGCTTGCTCTTCTGGAGTAAGGGTCGTTTCCATTCCATTAAACCCATAAGCGTAGGCTAGAATAGCAATCTTGATGCCATTCACTTCCTTGATCACCAAGGGGGCCTGGCCTCTCTTTTCATGCGTATAGACACCGACAGGTGTGATGCCGGCATCTTCAAAGGCCTTGGCTGTCGAATAGACCCCTTCTAGACCTGAATCCAGGATATGGTTGTGTCCCAAATCCATGACATCATAACCAGCATCCTTGATGGCTGGTACGACTTCGCTCGGCGCATTAAAGAGGGGATAACCTGACAAATAATAATTGGGGTTAATAGTTCCCTCAAAATCACCCAAGGCTAGATCCGCTTTTTGTAGCCAGGGTTTGACATACTCATAATTTTCATGAAAATCATAGCTTCCGTCTTCCTTTTGTGCACTCATATAGACCAGATCATGATAGAGCTGGTCTCCATTCGCCATGATTCGAGCTGTATGAGGAATCTGATCAGCCGGTGTTTTTGCCTTGTACACAACCTCTGGCCGTTCGGTTGCGGTGATCGGAAAGCCTTGGAACTTTTGCACCCACAAGATGGCATTGGCCACGATAAAAACGACGGACAAGAGCACATAGACAAACTGTTCATTCGTCAGCTGAATCCTTGAAAAGAGGCGATCAAAAGCCCAATCAAAGGCCGCCGATAGCTCTTTTCCCATCGTCTTGATGGTCCCTTTCACATTCTCCCACTTCTCTAACATTCCTACCTCTTCTTCCTACCTCAACAGATTGAGCTGTCATTGAAATACTTTCTCTTCATTGTATCACAAATTTCCAGAGGAGAATAAAAGTTCTGCAAAACAGAACTTCTAAATGATTTGATATTAAAAGAATGGTTTCTTCAAAGCAGAAAACATCATCACGATTTTCAACTGATGCAAGCATCTACTGAAACTTTCCGCTGTGAGAAAA
>NZ_KV813675.1:72224-103704 GCF_001813675.1 Streptococcus sp. HMSC078D09 | reverse complement strand
CGTACTCACCTAAGGAAAGTTTCTAAGATGCTTTTTCTATTATCTCAAAGCTTTTAACAAATAACCATATCCTTCTTGCTCCATCTCTTCTTTTGGAATAAAGCGCAGAGAGGCCGAATTGATACAATAGCGAAGACCACCCTGGTCTTTTGGTCCATCGGTGAAGACATGGCCGAGATGGGCATTGCCTGAGCGGGATCGAACTTCGATCCGCTCCATCCCGTGTCTATGATCCTGGTAATAGTGGACAACATCTTTGGCAATGGGACGGGAGAAACTTGGCCATCCACAGCCAGAAGCAAACTTATCCTTGGCAAAAAAGAGAGGTTCCCCCGTCGTAATATCCACATAGATGCCCTCTTCAAAGGTCTGATCATAGGCATTGTGGAAAGGACGCTCCGTCGCACTTTCTTGAGTGACTTGGTACTGCTCTGCTGTCAGTTTCGCCTTTAGGATTTCTTGATCTGGCTTCTGATAAGCTGCTGGATCAATCAAGGGCTGCTCAGCATCTGTCACATCGATATGGCAATAGCCTCCAGGATTCTTCTTAAGGTAGTCTTGGTGGTAGTCCTCAGCCAAGATATAGTGGCGCAAGGGTTCCAACTCAACCGCGATTTTGCGGCCCAATTGCTTCTCTTCTTCCGCAAACAGGTGGGCAATCACTTCGCGGTCTGCTTCGTCTGTATAATAGACACCCGTCCGATATTGGCGGCCTCGATCATTTCCCTGTTTGTTAATGGATAAGGGATCGATCACCCGGAAATAGTAGAGCAGAATCTCTCGTAGGGTGATCTTGTCTGGATCGTAGATAACTTGTACAGTCTCTGCATGATCCGTTTCCTTGATCAGTTGGTAATTGGTCGTCTCTACCTGGCCATTGGCATAGCCTACCGTCGTCTCTTCTACACCGGGGATCCGTGAAAAATACTCCTCCAAGCCCCAAAAACAGCCACCTGCTAGATAAATCTCTGTCATCTTTTTTCCTCGCTTCCTGCATTCCCCACAAGGAACGCTTGACATCTATTAGCTCCATCATAATCCAAGAGCCTCAAATTTTCAAGGATTCTGCATCAAAAATCCCTTCTACTATACTAGTAAAAGGGATTCAATCCTTCTTATTTTTCAAATAAGAAAAAGAGCGAGTAATAGAAGTTCCAAAACGATAGGATTAACTGATGTAGAAAATCATGAAGGACTACCATGACCAACACCTCCTCTGAATATCTGTGGACAAGCACCAGGCACATCAACTACAAAACCACCGTCGGTCCATAGACCTGTAACCGAGGCTTCACAACCTCGTAATGCCAATGATCATAAGCTCGCCAAGCTTGAAAGGCCTCTTCGTACAAAGCTAGCCCACCCAGACCAATCAATAGACTGGCGGTCTGATAAAACTTTTCTAACTCAATCAACTGACGATTGTCTACCCGCCTAGCCTTTCGTAAACCTTTCAACATCTGATCTAGATTTCCCCGAAATCGAAGGGCATCTGGACTGGGGGTGCATTCTTTCAAAAAGGCTGTTTGAAGAAGACTGACCATCGTTCTTGCCTCTTGAATCACGTCCCTTTCTTCCATAGAAACCACCTTCCTTTTCACCTCCATTGTACACCTTTTTCTCTTTATAAAAATGGAAAATTCCTAAAACTAGGAACAGAATGAGGTTGAGACAAAAGTCCTAGCCTCTCAATTATTTTTGGATTGTTGAGCAAGACGCAGTGGTTGAGTGGGCTCTACTACGCTGATTTCATCAGCTTTTACAGCCCTACTCAACTGTGCGGAGGTGGGACGACGAAATCGAATTCTCACGAATTACCGATTTCTGTCCCACTCTCATAAAAAACTTCCCCAAGTTTCCACTTGAGGAAGTTTTTTTCGAAAGATTAGTCAATGTAGTGCAATTTCCCACGGAAGTCTTCTAGGCTTTGGTAGCCTTTTTCTTCCATGATGGCTTTGAGCTCCGCAGTGATGCGTTCAAACGCTCCAACTCCTTCTTTATGGAGTGTCGTTCCGATTTGCACCATACTAGCCCCACAGAGGATATGTTCAAAGGCATCGCGACCAGTCAAGACGCCCCCAGTCCCCACAATCTGAATTTCTGGATTCAGACGTTGGTAAAAAGCATGGACATTGGCAAGAGCCGTTGGTTTGATGTATTCTCCACCAATCCCACCAAAGCCGTTCTTAGGACGAATCACCACAGATTCATCCTCGATGTAGAGGCCATTTCCGATCGAATTGACGCAATTGACAAACTTGAGCGGGTATTTGTTAAAGATCGCTGCCGCCTGATCAAAATGAACGATATCAAAATAAGGTGGCAACTTGATCCCTAGAGGTTTGGTGAAATAGGCAAAGACCTCAGACAAGATCCGATCTGTCGTATCAAAATCATAGGCGATCTGAGGTTTCCCAGGGACATTGGGACAGGATAAGTTCAACTCTGTCAAGCCTTTAAAGTCACTGTCTTGCACCTTTTTCAAGATGGTATGAGTTTCTTCAGGAGACATGCCGACGAGAGATAGGAAAAAGGTCCGATCTGGATCCGTTTCTTGCAACTCCAATAAGTAATTCAAATAATAGTCCAACCCTTGGTTAGGTAGCCCCATCGAATTGATCGAACCAAGCGGCACATCTTGGTAGCGTGGCTCTGGATTACCAGCACGGAATTCTAAGGTCGCTGTCTTGGTCACAAAGGTCCCCGCAGCTGAGTTCTTCACTTCTTCTAATTCCTCAGTGGTCATACAGGCTACACCTGCCGCATTCATCAAGCAGTTGTCAAATTCAAAACCAGCAATTTGCGTTTTTGTCGATACCATCTTGTACTCCTTTTTTGAAACACCACCAACAGAATCATTCGGGATGCTCTCTATTTTCTTCTTTCATTATACCATCACTTGGAAGCTTCCGGACAATCAAAGCTAAAAATTCTTCCAAACATTCGGATTTTCCTAGTCGTGATAAAATTTTCAGAAAATTCAACTTTTTTCTTTACAAGCCAAAAAAAGTCTGCTATAATGATCCATGTAATAAAACATGACATTGTTTATCAACTGTCTCAAAACCACTCCCCTAGCGGGTTTACTGGTTTTCGTTTCATTCACAAAGGAGAATTAACATGACAACTGCTAAAGAATATATCCAAAGCACTTTCGAAACTGTAAAAGCTCGTAACGGCCACGAAGCTGAATTCCTTCAAGCTGTTGAAGAGTTCCTCAGCACTTTGGAACCTGTTTTTGAAAAACATCCTGAATACATCGAAGAAAATATCTTGGCTCGTATTACAGAACCTGAACGCGTGATTTCTTTCCGTGTTCCTTGGGTTGACCGTGAAGGAAACATCCAAGTAAACCGTGGTTACCGTGTTCAATTCAACTCTGCTGTAGGTCCTTACAAAGGTGGTCTTCGTTTCCACCCAACTGTTAACCAAGGGATCTTGAAATTCCTCGGTTTTGAACAAATCTTCAAAAACGTCTTGACTGGTCTTCCTATCGGTGGTGGTAAAGGTGGATCTGACTTCGATCCTAAAGGAAAAACAGACGCTGAAGTAATGCGTTTCTGCCAAAGCTTCATGACTGAATTGCAAAAACACATCGGTCCTTCTCTTGATGTTCCAGCTGGTGATATCGGGGTTGGTGGACGTGAAATCGGATACCTTTACGGTCAATACAAACGCCTTCGCCAATTTGATGCTGGTGTCTTGACTGGTAAACCTCTTGGTTTCGGCGGTAGCTTGATCCGTCCAGAAGCAACTGGTTATGGTTTGGTTTACTACACTGAAGAAATGCTCAAAGCCAACGGCGACAGCTTTGCTGGTAAGAAAGTCGTGATCTCAGGTTCTGGTAACGTTGCTCAATACGCTCTTCAAAAAGCAACTGAACTTGGTGCAACTGTTATCTCTGTATCTGACTCAAACGGTTACGTGATCGACGAAAACGGTATTGACTTCGACCTTCTTACAGACGTCAAAGAAAAACGTCGTGCACGTTTGACTGAATACGCTGCAGAAAAACCAACTGCTAAATACTACGAAGGTTCTGTATGGACTTATGCTGGTAACTATGACATCGCTCTTCCATGTGCAACTCAAAATGAAATCGATGGCGATGCTGCAAAACGTTTGGTCGCTCAAGGTGTAAAAGTTGTCTCTGAAGGAGCAAACATGCCAAGTAACATCGATGCCATCAACGTATACAAAGAAAATGGTATCCTTTACGGACCTGCTAAAGCAGCCAATGCTGGTGGGGTTGCTGTATCTGCTCTTGAAATGAGCCAAAACAGCCAACGTCTTTCATGGACACGCGAAGAAGTGGACGGACGTTTGAAAGACATCATGACCAATATCTTCAACACCGCTAAAACAACTGCAGAAACTTACGGTCTTGGTAAAGATTACCTTGCAGGTGCCAACATCGCTGCCTTTGAAAATGTCGCAAACGCGATGATTGCACAAGGTCTTGTATAATCAATCGATATTTTTCTTTGAGACCTTCGGGTCAAAGCCTCTCAACTCCTGAGACCAGTATGTTTCAGGAGTTTTTTTTGTAGCTACCGACCTCTATCAAGTCAACCCGACCAAGGGAGAAAAGCCATTTTTAAGACAAGGGGCTCGACCTTCTGTAGTGAGAAGATTTGAGCCATCTATTTTTCTGTATCTTTTTTTAAAAAAATTTTATTTTTTTTACTTTACCCCCTTGCATTTTTAATAAATTAGTATTAAACTATAGCAAAAGGAGGTGTGCTTATGTTTCTTTTAGCTCAAGAAAAATCAGATACGATCGAATTCCTTAAGTCTGAATTGGTCCAATTACTCTCCACTATGCGACAAGAAATCGCAGCTAGCCGTCAATCACAGACCGGCGCAGCTTGCCATCATATTGAATATTGCATGGATAAGATCCAAAGGGCAAAAAGTTCCGTAGCCATTGCCCTCCCCATCGAATCCTTAAATCTTGAAATCACGACTATGCTGCGCAAGCAACTCATCGTCTTACCACCAGAGGCTCGAAAAAATTGGGACCAAATTAAAAAGCTGGATTTCAAATACTGCCACTTAAAATAGACCCAAAAAGAGAGTGAGACAGAAATCGGTCATTCGTTAGAATTCGATTTCGTCGTCCCACCTCCGCACAGTTGAGTAGGGCTGTAAAAGCTGATGAAATCAGCGTAGAGAGCCTACTCAACCACTGCGTCTTGCTCGACAATCCAAAATCAATTGAGAGGCTAGGACTTTTGTCCCAGCCTCTTTTTTGTGTTACATGATCCCGTTCTTTCCTGTCGGTAGGCTAATCCCTGCTTCCATCAAGGCATCATGGTAGAGTTTATAGTAGGTATGATAGACAGTCGTCTGGGTTCCATTTTGCGCAGTCATAGCGATGCGGAAGGAATAACGACCATTTTTTTCGATCTGTGGGCCTAAAATCGTAGGACCTGTCAACACCTCTGGGTGTTTATCTTGTTCAGACTGATTGACCTGAGCAATCACCTGATAGATCTTGTCGAGATCGGTATTTGCATCTAGTGGAATATCGATTAGCACGCGCATATCGCCACGTGAGAGATTGCTGACGACGGTGATATTGCGATTCGGAACAAAGTGGAGAGTCCCATCAAAGTCCCGCACCTGGGTCGTTCGAATCCCGACACTACTGACGATTCCGGCAATATTAATTGACCCATTCGTGAGACGAACATTGTCACCCACGTCCAGCTGGCGTTCTAAAAGGATGAAGAAACCATTGACCAAATCGGAAAGGAAGCCCTGAGCTCCCATCCCAATCGCCACCCCAGCAATCCCAGCACCAGCCAAGAGACTAGAGACTGGAAGACCCAGAATCGACAAAATCCAGTAGATCAAGATGAAATACAAACAATAGTTTAAGAGGCTCTCAACCAAACGGAGAATCGTATTTTTACGGGCTTCATCCTGCACCGTATACTTAAAGGAAGGGGTTAAGATCCTCTTGACCAGGCTATGGATGACCTTTTTAGCGATAAAAAATAAGAGAAAGACAAAAATCAGAGAGATACATTTTGATATCAGATCATCAAAAATCTTCGTCCAGTCTATTTTACTGAAATAACGTTGGAAAGCTTGACTCATTTATTCGGGCCTTTCTAACAAAGAATAGTATGATTATATCAAATATTCGGAAATAAGGCTATTTTTTAAAAATTTCATTGCTTTTCCCCCCTAACTATCGTATAATATTCCTTAATTATTTTTTAAGGAGGTCCTACATGATTCATCGTTTGGTTACCACTTGGAATAAAACCAACCTTATGAAAAGGATCGCAATCGGGATTGTACTTGGTGTTATCCTAGCACTTATCTTCCCGAAAGCAACTGGCATTGGACTCTTAGGTCAGTTCTTTGTTGGGGGGCTCCGTGCGATCGCACCTCTTCTGGTCTTTGCGCTCGTCGCAAATGCCCTCTCCCAACACCAAAAAGGGACAGAGACCAATATGAAAAAGGTCACCATCCTCTATCTCCTAGGAACCTTTGCTGCTGCCTTCGTTGCTGTTTTGGTCAATTACATCTTCCCGATCACCATTACCCTGACTGGAAAGGCCGCTGAAGGATCCTCTCCAAACGGGATTGGCGAAGTGATTAGTAACCTCTTGCTCAAGATTGTCGACAACCCGGTCAACGCCTTGCAGCAAGCCAACTACATTGGGATCCTTTCTTGGGCAACCGTCTTTGGAATTGCCATGAGAGAGGCGAGCGAACATAGTAAAGACCTCCTGCAAACCCTAGCAGACATCACTTCAAAAATTGTCGAGTGGATTATCAACCTAGCTCCATTTGGGATCTTAGGCTTGGTCTTCACGACCATCGCTGGCCAAGGACTCAGTGCCCTTAGTAACTACGGGATTCTCTTACTTGTTTTGGTTGGTACCATGGCTTTTGTAGCCCTGGTCATCAATCCATTGATCGTCTTTTTCATGATTCGCAAGAACCCTTATCCCCTTGTTTTTAAATGCCTTCGTGTCAGTGGGGTAACAGCCTTCTTCACCAGAAGTTCTGCAGCCAACATCCCTGTCAACATGCGTCTCTGTGAAGAATTGGGGCTGAATCCAGATACCTATTCTGTCTCCATTCCGCTTGGTTCAACCATTAACATGGCAGGCGCAGCCGTGACGATCAATATTTTGACGCTAGCTGCTGCCAATACCTTACACATTCAGGTTGACTTTGGAACGGCGCTCATTCTGAGTGTCGTAGCGGCTATCTCTGCTTGTGGAGCATCTGGAGTTGCGGGAGGATCTCTCCTTCTCATCCCTGTTGCTTGTAGCCTCTTTGGCATCACCAATGATTTGGCCATGCAAGTCGTCAGTGTCGGCTTTATCATCGGGGTCATTCAAGACTCTTGTGAAACAGCCCTCAACTCTTCGACAGATGTGCTCTTCACTGCCATCGCTGAAATGAGCAGCTGGCCAAAGGAAAAACGCTATTAAAAGATCCTATCTCAAATAGACAAGAAAACCCAGACCTCGCGATCTGGGTTTTCTTATTTCTTAAAGTAGCGTTTACTTTCTTTGATAATGACTGGTGAGAGGGCCAAGAGCGCAATCAAGTTGGGTAGAGCCATAAGCCCATTGACGATATCTGCAATCACCCAGACCAGATCTAATTTTAGGAAACCACCTAGTCCAACCATTAAGACAAAGAAAGCCCGGTAGAGGTTGATATGTTTGACACCAAATAGGAATTCGAAACACCGTTCTCCATAATAAGACCATCCAAGAATGGTCGTTGTCGCAAAAAGCACCAAGCACAGCGTTAAGATAATGCCTCCAACTGGGCCAAAGACACCTGTAAACGTATCCTGAGTCAAGGTGCTCGTGCTGCCCCTAGCCATCCACTCACCTGAAACCAAGAGCGAAAGTCCTGTCAAACTACAGATGATAATGGTATCAATAAAGGTTCCTGTCATCGAGATCAAGCCCTGCTCGACAGGTTCATTGGTCTTCGCTGCTGCTGCTGCAATGGGGGCCGATCCGAGACCCGATTCATTGGAGAAAACCCCACGCGCCACCCCTTTTTGGATGGCCATTTTGACCGTTGCTCCTGCAAAACCTCCCATGGCTGCAGTCCCTGTGAAGGCACCTGAAAAGACCGATTTTAAGGCTGGAAGCAATTGATCCAGATGCAAAACAATAATTGCAACCGTCGCAAAGATATAGGCAGCAGCCATAAAAGGAACCACTTTTTCGGAGACTTTCGAAATCCAGTGAATCCCACCAAAGATGATGGTCGAAACCACCAGAGCAATCACTACGCTAGCCACTTCTGGAGCTGTTCCAAAACTCGCTTGAAGAGATCCCGTAATGGAATTGACCTGGGTCATAGTTCCAATCCCAAAGAGGGCCACCAGAACACCTGCAACTGCAAAGAAAACAGCTAGTGGTCGCCACTTCTCCCCCATCCCGTGAAGAATGTAGTACATCGGACCACCCGAGATGTGGCCATTGTCATCCTTGGTCCGATAACGAATGGCTAAGAGCCCTTCTGCATACTTGGTCGCCATCCCAAAGAAGGCCGCCATCCACATCCAAAAGAGGGCCCCTGGGCCACCTGTCTGAATCGCTGTCGCTACCCCTACAATATTGCCTGTTCCCACTGTGGCAGCTAGAGCCGTCGCAAGGGCTCCAAAGCTTGAGATATCCCCATGCCCCTCATCTTCTGTAAAGATCAAGCGAAAGGCTTTTGGAAGATAGCGTATCTGAAGCAAGCCCAAACGAAGGGTCAGGTAGATCCCTGTCCCTACCAAGAGCACCAAAAGTGGGGCGCCCCATACTAAATTATCGAGTTGCTGAAAAAACTGCAATACATGATCCATTCTCTGTCTCCTTTTTATCGACCGCTCGACAGAAAAGAGAAAAAGAAAGAGCACATGTCAAACATGTACTCTGGTCCTGCTTAAAATAGGGGACTTCCCCTATCTTTCGCTCTGTCCTTTTACCTGAGAGTTTGAGTAGATGCATCCTCTACCTTGCCCCTTCGGTGCCATTTCTGGTCTCTCCAGAGTTCCGTCCATTCACAGTCACTCACGCTCCTGCAAACTTCATTCGGTCGTATGTAATTTTCTCTATTTTAATCGATTTTCAAAAGTTTGTCAATCATTTCTGAAAATATCTTGTAAACCACCTGAAAATTTACGCTTTTTAATCACTCAAGGAGAAGTGATTGGTCATGAGGTTGCTAGCATCGAGCAAAATCTTGTCCAAGAGTTGATCTGTCGCTTCCTGGATTTGATCACTCATAGCTTGGTTTTCCGCCTCAAAATCAACGGTTTCACCTGCTGCAAGTGCACGATCGACTTTATTGATGCGCGCATGTCCCCAGGCCATTGTCGTTTCTTGGTAATCGTCCAAATCACCAACATGGTGAGCATAGTGAGGATCTGCTAGTCCTGCAATAATCCGGTTGGCCCAGTAGAAGGAATCCGTTGTCACCTTAGCCGTCGTATTGGCAAAGTAGTCTGGCGTTGTGTCCACTTGGGTAAAGAAAGGAACGGCTGTATTGTAAGGCATGGAGCCATAAGAAATCCATTGGATACCTGTCGTTTCTTGTGGTTTATTGGGACGCAATTGCAGAATCGCTGTCTGGCTGGTCCGGTTGATCCCGATCGTCCGGAAGGTCCGCTGACTCACGTGATCGCCTTCAGGACCATAAGGATCGTAGATGGTATCTTGGTAGTGGTTGCTCAAGACATATTTGACATCTTCAATCGTCACCTTGCGATAAGGTTTTTGACACCAAGGAATCTCGAAGCTCCGTGGATCCTGCTCGATTTCAGGATTGAGGAAACGCTGGATGGCCCAAGCCCGCGGTGTATTGTAGTGGCGGTCCTTGTCTTTTTGGCTACCAAAGGCATAGCGTGGATTAAAACCTTTCCCTTCTTGATCCAGAATCAAATGGTGCTCTGTGACAAAATGTTCAAGATCTGGGTCACAGAGAAACTCATCTGGATTTCCAAATTCAAAATAATCACTTCCCAGTTGGTTCGGGTTGGTCACATAGGCATCATCAGGGACACGGCGCGCCATCCAGTGGTGACCTCCGATGGTTTCCAACCACCAGATTTCATTCACATCTGAAATGGCGATCCCGTTAGACTCATAAGTTCCATACTCTTCTAAAATCTTCCCGAGACGCAAGACCCCTTCGCGGGCAGTCTTAACATAAGGCAAGACCAAGGTCAGCATGTCTTCCTCACCAATGCCACTATCTACAAGAGGATCGGCCCCTAGCACACGGCTATTAGTCGTAATGGTCTCTGTCTCACTCATGGCGACATTATAGATATTGATCCCAGCTTCTCCCCAGATCCCGTCTTTAGGAATGGCATCTGGAACCGCCGTATAGCGAACTGGATTATCTGGCAAGTCGATTTCAAAAGATGATAAAATAGACTTGTAATGACGCGGTTGATCTTCTGGTTTGACCACGATCAATTTCTTAGGCGTAAAAACGCCATTTTGAGAATCCTCTGTTCGTGCTACAATGGTCGAACCATCATAGCTAGCATTTTTTCCGACTAGAATCGTTGTACACGAATCTGCACTTTCACGTTTACGCATGCGTATCCTCCCAAATCATTCATTGCCTCTATTATAGCACTTTTAAAAGACAGGACCTACTGAAAATCCAATTTGAAAACGGATCGTTTTCAATTTCTTTTAATCCGGTTCATTATGAAAATTTTAAAAAAACCTAGCTGTTTATCAGCTAGATTCAGATTGAAGAAAAAGTTATCTTAGAAACTTTCCTTAGGTGAGCACGGACGTCAGCGAACTTCTATGAAGTTCCATGACTAATTATTGAGCCTAAGGTCTCAATAATTCCGAGTGCCTGAAACTGTACTGTTTCAGGCACTTTTCTCACGGCGGAAAGTTTCGGTATTTTCTTAATTTATTCTAAAAATGGGACAGATTTATATTTCTTTGCAGAATTTCTTAACTTATTTTTCTTTTTAAAAATTTAGTCTACGTTCTATACCCTAGCTAATGAAAAGCTAGGGCTTAACTTAGCCTTTAAACGTAACAATAGTTGCGCCGCTTCCACCTGCATTTTGTGGGGCGTATTCAAAACTTTTGACATGTTTGTTGCGGCGGAGGTATTTGGTCACCCCTTCACGGATGACACCCGTCCCAATCCCGTGGATGATATCGACTTGGGCCATGTTGTTGAGCAGGGCCTGATCGATAAAGCCATCTAGCTCTTGCATGGCCTCTTCATAGCGTTTTCCACGGAGATCCAGACGCGCTCTTGGCCCACTCGTATTCGATCGTTTGACGACATTCACCTGGCGTTTCTTAGGTTGAGCCGCTTCTTTTTCAGCCTTGATGAGGTTGAATTCTTTTTCTTCCAAGGTCATCTTGATCAAGCCAACTTGCGCCTCCCAGCGACCATCTTTGAGTTGCTTGACCAGGGTTCCGCGTTGGCCATAGCTGATAACCAAGATTTCATCTCCCACCTTAGGAGCACGCGCCTTTTTGGCTTTTTTCAAGACCTTGTTTTTAGAAAGGTCGACGGTTTCAGGCGCTAGTTTTTTCAACTGAGCCTTGGCTTCAATGATCTCATGTGGTTTTAACTGGGATTTAGCATGAAGCCCTTGAAGGATACGGTCACTCTCTGAGAGGGCCATGTCCACAATTTCCTTGGCTTCTTCTCTCGCCTTATTGAGCTCTGTTTCTCTCTCTCTGGTCAATTCGTTATAGAGTTTTCGAAGAGCGCGATTGAATTTGAGATTTTCTTGTTCGACCTCTTGAATGGTATCCAAGCGCTTGCGACTTTCTAAGGTCTGCGCCTCCAATTTTTCAATAATCTGATTGACATCATTATCCGTATTGGTCATCTTCATGGCATCCTGGATAATGGTCTCAGACAAGCCCAAACGGCGGGCAATTTCAAAGGCATTGGAGCGACCAGGAACTCCTTGCATGAAGCGATAGGTTGGACGCAGACTCGCTGTGTCAAACTCCATGCTGGCATTTTGCACTCCTGCAGTCTCAATCCCGTAGGCCTTGAGCTCTGGATAGTGGGTTGTTGCCATGGTCTTAATTCCACGTAAGCGCAAGTCTTCTAGGATGGCAATAGCAAGGCCAGCCCCCTCTTGAGGATCGGTTCCAGCCCCCAACTCATCCAGAAGGATCAAGGAGGCGGTATCCACTTGATTCAAGATAGATACGATATTGGTCATATGACTGGAGAAGGTCGACAAGCTCTGCTCGATCGATTGTTCATCTCCAATATCTGCAAAGACCTGTGAGAAGATGCCCACACGACTACCTGGATCCGCTAGGATGGGAAGACCAGACTGGGCCATAATTTGCGCTAGTCCCAGCGTTTTTAGCATGATGGTTTTCCCCCCTGTATTGGGACCGGTAATCACGATTTCTGTCAAGTCCTCAGTAAAATGCAGGTCATTCGCGACGGCATTTTCAATCAAGGGATGACGTAGTTGCAAGAGCTGAATAGAGCGATTGTTACTAACCTCTGGTACCACTGCCTTACAATCGCGCATAAAGCGATACTTGGCCTTGATCAAGTCTAAGTGACCGATAATCCAAGCGTTGTTAGCAATCTCTGCTGCGTGAGGGCGCAGGGTGTCAGACAATTCCTCCAGAATCTGAATGATTTCATACCGTTCATCTGCTCGATGGTTGGCAATTTCTTCATTAAGATTGACGACTGCTCGAGGCTCGATATAAACAGTATTCCCACTGGCTGAGATATCGTGGACCACCCCTGCAATGCGGTTGCGATAGGTGTTTTTTACTGGTAGAACATTGCGGCCATTCCGACTAGCAATCACAGCATCCGCCAACATATCGGCCTTGCTTTTCAGCAGATCTTGTAGAATCTCTCTGACCTGGTGTTCATTTTCCTGGATTCGACGACGAATTTTGGCCAATTTTTCGCTAGCAAAAGACTCGACAAAGCCTCCTTCGTTGATAGCTTGAAGCCCACCTTGTAGGCGAGGAAGATCCACCAAGTTGTCAAAGAGGCGATTGAGCCTTTCCAGACGGACATTTTCCAAGTTGTCGTAGAAATCCTTGAGCTCATGTGTCACCCGAAGGACAGCTTTTAGCGCTAGTAATTCATCGATATTGAGGGATGCCTCCATCTCCAAACGCTTGGCCACTGGACGGACATCTTGAATGGTCGATACGGCAAAGCGAGGCTCTTCCAAGAGGATCTGCTCCATATCTTCTAGCTCCATAAAGGCCGTTTCGATGCTTTCTTTTTTATCAGTTGGAGTAAGGGCTGCTAGCTCCATCTCCCCTTGTTCTGTCTGTAGATAGGGTTCAAAGAGTTGCTTGACCTTGTCAAACTCCAGAATATCTAAGATTTTTTTATTCATGTTTCTCCTACAAAAAAAGTGAGCGTCCTTCCTTGAATCGGACTTGTCTCACTCCTTTCTTCATTTTTGCTCCTTAAGCTCCGATAATCGCAGTCACCCACAAGTTGTGGAACAGACTGGAACTGATCGGGGTATGAAGGATGATAAAGCGGATCAATCCACTTGCATTGAGTCTATTTTGGATGGAAGCCATGGGAACCGTTGAGAGGACAGTCAAGCCCATTTGAATGACCAAAAGAGTTATCACGACGGCGATCACCCCCGCTCCAATTTGATACTTGCGATCCTCCAGTTTTTCTGGCTGGGGTACCAAGTGCATAAAGATCCCGATCACACGACCAGTCAGGTAGATCATCGCAAAAATCAACACATAAGCTAAACCTGCATAAAAGATGTCATCTAATTGAAATAGGTAGCGGTTGGCATAAAAATAATTCACCGATTGCTGGGTGGGACTCGAAAAAGGAACCCATAGAGACAACACCTTGGCCAGTCCCTTGTAGCTGCCACCTGCAATCAAGAGGGCCACTAAGGTCACTAGAAAGTAATAGGACTGGAGGATAATCCCTCTTGCATAGCCAATATAAAAGCTCCATGCCAAAATCAATAAGATTAAGAAAGTTAACATGTATCTCCTCTTATTTGGATGATTTATCCTTTAAGTCGTCTAAAGCCTTGCGACGAAAAGCATCTAATTCTTTTTCTTTGTCATCAAACTCAATCTCGCGATTCAGTTGCATGGACAAACTATTTACTGCCAATAAGATCGCGATGGTTTCATCATCTGCCTCTGGCATTTGTTCCTTAATTGCTTGGTATTTTTCTTTCGCAACACGTTCGACTTCTTCCATAAACAAATTATCATGGTTGGTTGTTAAAGTGAGCGCTTTGTTTCCAAATGTAAATTTATATCTATTTAAGCTCGCCATAAAAATCACCTCACGGTATTATACCAAAAAAGGCTAGCTTTGTCAGTAGCAAAGCCCCTCTTCACAGGGATTTTCCAGTGGATTCTTTCTTTCTTTTTGCTCCCTCTCTCCCTGAATTTGTGGTACAATAGTGGTTATGGAAAGTATGACACTCACTCCAACACAGGAGCAAATCCTTGATTTTGTCCATACCTATCGCAGTTCTCTCTCTCAAAGCAAGAACCCTCATATAGATTATTTCTTTCGACTAGAGGGAGCGACCGTTTCGATCTACAAGTCTGGAAAAGTCTTGCTTCAAGGCAATGACCTTACTCCTTACCTAGCCTTTTTCGGGCAAGATGCTGGGAACCCTAAAGGTTCTACTACTTCATCTGCACGACAAGATCTAGCCATGATCGGAACCGATGAGGTCGGAAACGGCTCTTATTTTGGTGGACTCACCGTCGTTGCATCCTTTGTCACTCCTGACCAGCACGACTGGCTCAAAAAGCTCGGTGTTGGGGATTCAAAGACCTTGGATGATCGAAAAATTCAGCAATTGGCTCCTCTCCTTGAGGAAAACATCCAGCACCAAGCACTCTTATTGTCTCCAAAGAAGTACAATGAAGTCATTGCTTCTGGCTATAATGCTGTTTCGGTCAAAGTGGCCCTGCACAATCAGGCCATCTATCTTCTATTAAGTAAAGGAGTCCAAGCAGAGCGAATTGTGATCGATGCCTTTACGACGGCTAAAAACTACCAAAAATACGTGAAAGCTGAAAAAAATCAGGTCACTCAAGCCATTGAGTTGGAAGAAAAAGCAGAAGGTAAGTATTTAGCTGTTGCGGTTAGTTCCATCATCGCCCGCAATCTCTTCCTTCAAAATCTGGAAGATCTGGGCAAGGAACTGGGATTTAATCTCCCTAGTGGAGCAGGGGCGAAGTCAGACCAAGTCGCTGCTAAATTGCTCCAGACCTATGGGATGAAGGCTCTGGATTATTGTGCCAAACTCCATTTTAAAAACACAGAAAAAGCAAAGAAATTACTAGAAAGATAAGTTATGTCAAAAAGAAGTTCAAAACAGTCATCTAGCTCACCAGTGGTGAGATTCCTTAAAGAATGGGGCCTCTTCAGCATCATCGTTGGTCTCATCATCGCCTCACGTATCTTCCTTTGGGCTCCGGTCAAGGTGGATGGCCATTCGATGGATCCAACCTTGGCTGATAGCGAGTACCTCCTTGTGGTCAACCACCTCTCGATTGATCGTTTCGACATTGTCGTTGCTAGTGAAAAAGACGACGACGGCAAAACCAAGGACATTGTCAAGCGGGTCATCGGTCTTCCTGGAGATACTATCCAGTACGATAACGATACCCTCTACATCAATGGGAAAAAGACCAACGAGCCCTATTTGAAAGACTACATTGCTCGATTCAAAAAAGATAAATTGCAATCGACCTACACTGGAAAAGGCTTCGAAGAAAATGGAGAACTCTTCCGCCAATTGGCTAATACAGCCCAAGCTTTTACAGTAGACAAGGATGGCAATCCTAAATTTACCTTGAAGTTGCTCGACGATGAATACCTCCTACTTGGAGATGACCGGATCGTTTCAAAAGATAGCCGTCAGGTCGGAGCTTTCAAGAAAGAACAAATCAAAGGGCAAGCCGTCTTTAGACTATGGCCGATCTACCCTTTCAAAACTTATTAGTATAGATTAACAGACTGAGGCTGAGACAAGTATGTCCCAGCCTCGCTTTATAAAAAGGAAAGAAATGATGGAATATTATTTTTCTGGTACTATTGAGCGCATTATTTTTGAAAATCCTAGCAGTTTTTTTCGAATCCTCTTGCTCGACATTAGCGATACCGATGCCGAAGACTTTGATGATTTTGAGATCATTGTGACGGGCACCATGGCAGATATCATGGAAGGCGAAGACTACACCTTCTGGGGGGAGCTGGTCCATCATCCTAAATACGGAGAGCAGCTCAAAATCAGTCGCTATGAACGTGCCAAACCCTCTAGCAAGGGCTTGGTGAAATATTTTTCCAGCGACCACTTTAAAGGAATTGGTCTCAAAACAGCCCAAAAAATCGTGGACCTCTATGGGGACGATACCATTGACAAAATTTTGGAGGCTCCTGAAAAATTAGAAGAAATCACAGGTCTCTCCAAGAAAAACCGCCTGGCTTTTGTGGAAAAACTCCGTCAGAATTACGGAACGGAGCGCATTCTCGCCCAACTAGCCAATTATGGTATTCCCAATAAATTGGCCTTTCAGATCCAAGACTTTTATAAAGAAGAAACCCTCCAGATCGTGGAGCAACAGCCCTACCGATTGGTGGAAGATATCCAAGGTATGGGCTTTAAAATTGCGGATCAACTAGCCGAAGAATTGGGCATTGCAAGTGACGCCCCAGAGCGTTTCCGCGCGGGTCTGATCCACAGCCTTTTTAACTACTCTATCGAGACTGGAAATACCTATATCGAAGCCAAGGACCTCCTGCGCTATACCATTGACCTTCTAGAATCAGCTCGTCCAGTAGAATTGGACCCTTCCACTGTCGCCCAAGAATTAGGACGCCTCATCGAGGAAGACAAGGTCCAAAACGTGGACACCAAGATCTTTGACAACAGCCTCTTCTTTGCGGAGGAAGGGATTCGCACTCATATCGGTCGCCTCCTAGAAAAAGGAAAGCAAGCTTCATTTGACCCTGAGAAAATCAACCAGGCGATTGAGGCGGTTGAAAAAGATTTGGGGATTCGCTACGATGCGATTCAAAAAGAGGCGATTCACCAAGCTATCCAAAACAAGGTCTTTATCCTCACCGGGGGACCGGGGACAGGAAAGACCACCGTTATCAATGGGATGATCAGTGTCTATGCCCAACTCCACCAGCTGGATCTTCGGAAGAAAAAAGACCTGCCGATCCTCTTGGCTGCCCCAACGGGACGGGCAGCCAGGCGCATGAATGAGCTGACAGGACTTCCGAGCGCCACCATCCACCGCCATTTGGGGATGACAGGAGATGATGACACCAGCCACTTAGAGGACTATCTGGACGCAGACTTTATCATTGTGGACGAGTTTTCTATGGTCGATACCTGGCTAGCTAATCAATTACTCAGCAATATTGCAACAGATACGAAACTCTTGATTGTGGGAGATGCCGACCAATTACCTTCCGTCAGCCCTGGTCAGGTCTTGGCTGATCTCTTGCAGATTCCGAGCATCCCTCAGACCAAACTGGAACATATTTTCCGACAGAGTGAGGACTCGACCATTGTCTCACTAGCAGGAGATATTCGCCAGGGCAAGCTTCCTCAAGATTTCACAGAACGAAAAGCCGACCGCTCTTATTTCGAAGCCGGAAGCGAACACATCCCTAAGATGATCGAACAAATCACTTCTGCTGCCCTTCGTAGTCAAATCCCTGCTCGAGATATCCAAGTCTTGGCACCCATGTACAAGGGCCAGGCCGGCATTGACAATATCAATACGCTCATGCAAGACCTTCTCAATCCAGCTGTCAAAGATCAGGTGGTCTTTGACACGCCAGACTGCCAATACCGCGATGGAGACAAGATCATCCATCTGGTCAATGATGCAGAAAGCAATGTCTTTAATGGAGATATCGGCTACATCACCGATCTTCTCCCAGGAAAATATACAGAATCCAAGCAAGATGAATTGACCATCCAATTTGATGGCAATGAAATCGTCTACCCGCGCAATGAATGGTACAAGGTTCGCTTAGCCTATGCGATGAGTATTCACAAATCGCAAGGAAGCGAATTTCCGGTAGTGATTTTACCCATTACCAATCAAAGCCACCGGATGTTGCAGCGCAATTTGATCTATACTGCCATCACGCGCTCTAAGAGCAAACTGATCCTCTTAGGAGAATACAGCGCCTTTGATTACGCTACTAAAAATACCGGTACTGCGCGCAAGACCTACTTGGTGGAGCGCTTCAAGGACCTGGACGGAGGCGAGGCGACCAAAGACTCTTCTTCATCCGTTGCCACCGCTTCTGCTACAGTCGAATCCGCACGAAGCACGAAAGGGACTGTTGAAAGGAAGGCTGATCCTGATGAACCGACTGTCTATCGACTGACTGAAGACAATCTCCACACCATCTCTCCTATGATCGGACTGACAGAAGAAGAAATTGCAGCCTTTTTTGACATCAAAAAATACGACTAGTGAACAAACTAGTCGTTTTCTTTTTCTTCTACCAAAGGCAACTCAGTATGATCGACGAAATTGGTCATGGTGACACCCAAGAGGCGGATTCCAGTATTTGTCGATTCGATTTCTTGAAAAATTTGGCGAGCGGAACGATTGATCCGCTCAGCCTCTCGTGTTGGCTCTGTTAGTGTGATCCGCTTGGTCAGGGTGGTGAAGTCTCCATAGCGCACTTTTAAGACCAAGGTCTTTCCTTGCTTGCCGTGTTTTTCCAGCGATTGGGCCACCTTACTGGACAGATTGGCAATTTCTTCTAAAATATCATCCTCAGCATAAAGGAGCTTGCGGTAGGTCCGCTCTTTCCCGATCGACTTGCGGATACGATGGCTCTTGACAGGGCTATTGTGAATCCCTCGCGCCTTACGAAAGAGATCATAGCCAAAGCGCCCAAATCGATCGATCAAGGTCATCTCCGGAATGGCTAAAAGATCCGCGCCAGTATAGACCCCCATCTCATGCAGCCGCTCCACTGTCTTCTTTCCTACCCCGTGAAATTTGGCAATGTCCATCTGGCTCAGGAAATCCTCAGCATCCTCCGGCAAGACCACCGTTAGGCCACGGGGTTTTTGGTAGTCACTTGCCATCTTGGCCAAAAACTTATTATAAGAGACACCCGCTGAAGCTGTGAGATGCAGCTCTTCCCAGATCGCATGCTGAATCAAGCGAGCGATTTTGACAGCTGATTTGCTCTGGATTTTATTTTCCGTCACATCTAGATAGGCTTCATCAATACTCATAGGCTCGATCAGATCTGTATAGCGCTTGAAAATCTCACGAACCTGCTCGCCCACTTCTCGGTATTTTTCATAATTTCCAGAGATAAAAATCGCTTGAGGACAAAGGTCCAGCGCTTCTTTGGAACTCATGGCCGAATGAATGCCATATTTCCGTGCTTCATAGTTACAGGTCGAGACCACACCTCTCCCTCCCGATTGACGAGGGTCCTGGCCAATTACGACAGGCTTCCCCTTTAAACTAGGGTTGTCTCTTTCTTCGACGGCAGCAAAAAATGCATCCATATCAATATGAATAATCTTGCGACTCGTATCATTCACCAATGGAAATATCAGCATTTTTACCCTCCTTTTTTTCTATTATAAGAAGAAAATTTTAGAATTGCAAAAATCGGCCCTTCCTAAAAACATGAAAATTGATGGAAATTCGTGTTCATTTTCAAAAATGTAGTACAGTATCACAGAAGAGTTGAAACTGTATTATAAAAGAATCTGCTATTTTTCGCAATTTGTCTTTGTGTAACCGGTTTCTGTATGGTATACTACTATTGTAAGTGCAACAGATATAGTTGCTAGAAAGACAATAGAGGAAAATAAAAATGGTTGTTAAAACAGTCGTTGAAGCACAAGATATTTTTGACAAAGCCTGGGAAGGCTTCAAAGGTGAAGATTGGAAAGAAAAAGCAAGCGTTTCTCGCTTCGTTCAAGCTAACTACACACCTTATGATGGAGATGAAAGCTTCCTAGCTGGTCCAACTGAACGTTCTCTTCACATCAAGAAGATTGTTGAAGAAACAAAAGCTCATTACGAAGAAACTCGTTTCCCATACGATAACCGTCCAACATCTATCGCTGATATCGCAGCTGGATATATCGACAAAGAAAACGAAGTCATCTTCGGTATCCAAAATGATGAGTTGTTCAAATTGAACTTCATGCCTCGTGGTGGTATCCGTATGGCGGAAACTACTTTGAAAGAAAATGGATACGAACCAGATCCAGCAGTTCATGAAATCTTCACAAAATACGTTACAACTGTAAACGATGGTATCTTCCGTGCTTACACTTCTAACATCCGTCGCGCTCGTCACGCTCACACTGTAACTGGTCTTCCAGACGCTTACTCTCGTGGACGTATCATCGGGGTTTATGCTCGTTTGGCTCTTTACGGTGCTGACTACTTGATGGCTGAAAAAGCAAACGACTGGAACTCTATTACTGAAATCGATGAAGAATCAATCCGTCTTCGTGAAGAAGTAAACCTTCAATACCAAGCACTTCAAGAAGTTGTTAAATTGGGTGACCTTTATGGTGTAGACGTACGTCGTCCTGCCTTCGATACAAAAGAAGCGATCCAATGGACAAACATCGCCTTCATGGCTGTCTGCCGTGTGATCAACGGTGCTGCTACTTCTCTTGGACGTGTGCCAATCGTTTTGGATATCTACGCTGAACGTGACTTGGCTCGTGGTACTTACACTGAATCAGAAATCCAAGAATTCGTTGATGATTTCGTTATGAAATTGCGTACTGTTAAATTTGCTCGTACAAAAGCTTACGACGAATTGTACTCAGGTGACCCAACCTTCATCACAACATCAATGGCTGGTATGGGTAACGACGGTCGTCACCGTGTTACTAAGATGGACTACCGTTTCTTGAACACTTTGGACAACATCGGTAACTCTCCAGAACCAAACTTGACAGTTCTTTGGACTGACAAATTGCCATACAACTTCCGTCGCTACTGTATGCACATGAGCCATAAACACTCTTCTATCCAATACGAAGGTGTAACAACAATGGCGAAAGACGGATACGGTGAAATGAGCTGTATCTCATGTTGTGTATCTCCACTTGACCCAGAAAACGAAGAACAACGCCACAACATCCAATACTTCGGTGCTCGTGTTAACGTTCTTAAAGCTCTTCTTACTGGTTTGAACGGTGGTTACGACGATGTTCATAAAGACTATAAAGTATTTGACATCGATCCAATCCGTGACGAAGTTCTTGAATTCGAATCTGTTAAAGCAAACTTCGAAAAATCTCTTGACTGGTTGACAGACACTTACGTAGATGCTTTGAACATCATCCACTACATGACTGATAAGTACAACTACGAAGCTGTTCAAATGGCCTTCTTGCCAACTCACCAACGCGCTAACATGGGATTCGGTATCTGTGGATTCGCTAACACTGTTGATACTTTGTCAGCAATCAAATACGCTACTGTTAAACCAATCCGTGACGAAGATGGCTACATCTACGATTACGAAACAATCGGTGAATACCCACGTTGGGGTGAAGATGACCCACGTTCTAACGAATTGGCAGAATGGTTGATCGAAGCTTACACTACTCGTCTTCGCAGCCACAAACTTTACAAGAACGCTGAAGCAACTGTTTCACTTCTTACCATCACTTCTAACGTTGCTTACTCTAAACAAACTGGTAACTCACCAGTCCACAAAGGGGTATACCTCAACGAAGATGGTTCTGTGAACTTGTCTAAATTGGAATTCTTCTCACCAGGGGCTAACCCATCTAACAAAGCTAAAGGTGGATGGTTGCAAAACTTGAACTCACTTGCTAGCCTTGACTTTGGTTACGCAGCTGATGGTATCTCATTGACAACTCAAGTATCTCCACGTGCTCTGGGTAAGACTCGTGATGAACAAGTGGATAACTTGGTAACCATCCTTGATGGATACTTCGAAAACGGTGGACAACACTGTAACTTGAACGTTATGGACTTGAACGATGTTTACGAAAAGATCATGTCAGGTGAAGACGTTATCGTTCGTATCTCTGGATACTGTGTAAACACTAAATACCTCACTCCAGAACAAAAAACTGAATTGACACAACGTGTCTTCCACGAAGTTCTTTCAATGGATGATGCCTTGAACTAAGATTCAAATAGGTCTTAAAAACCAGTCGGAAACGGCTGGTTTTTTCATCCCCATCGCAAGAGTATTCTGAATTTTGAAAGAGTTTAAGAGCCTACTATATAGAGTTTGACAGCGTTTTCTCCAAGTGTTATAGTAGAGCTGTAAATAATATAGAAGGGGTGATCCTATGTTTTTAACATTTATTTTCGCTATTATTTGGCTCTTTATCCTGATTGCACTGATCTTTTTAGCAACCCTTCTCGTCCAGGATAGCACCGTGCAGCACCACCACCCGAGTTAAAGAATGATAAGCCTAAACAATAGCTATTCTAAACGAATTCAGAAAGGATAAGAAACAAACTAGAATTGTCAAATTTTAGTTCTGTCTCTCGTCCTTTTTTGCTATAATAGAAACAGATTATTTAGTAAGAAGGAAATTATGGAAGAGTCAAAACAGATCAACCAAGTGATCGACGTCCTGATGTTAGCTGGAACCCTCCTGATCGAGAGCGGTTCTGAGATTCACCGGGTCGAAGATACCATGATCCGGATCGCCCATTCACAAGGAATCGTCGATTGCAATGTTTTAGCGATGCCAGTCGCTATTTTCTTTTCAATCGAGAATGCCAATGTCACGCGCATGAAACGGATCTTGCGGACTAATTATAATATTGAAAAGGTCTGTGATGTCAATCAGATCTCTCGTCAACTCGTCTCTGGAGAGATCGATCTCGAGCAAGCCTACCAAGCCCTGAGCGAGTTGAAAATGAAGCGCGTTCCTTATACCAATCTCCAGTTGACCATTGCGGCAACCCTCAGTGCTCCTTTCTTCTCCATCATGTTTGGAGGAAATTTCTATGATGCGATTGGAGCAGGTATTGCGACTGTCTTTGCCTTTGCTTTTTCTCTTGTCGTTGAGAAATACGTTCGCATTCCTTTTGCCACTGCCTTTGCAGCCGCCTTTGTCTTTGGTTTTTTGGCCCATATCTGGACGCGCTATAGTGGTTTTCCTTCCAATACCGATCTCATTATCGCAGGCTGTGTCATGCCCTTCGTTCCTGGAATCGCCATGACCAATGCCGTCCGAGATCTGATGAATTACCACCTCAACTCTGGGATGAGCAAACTCTTTGAGACTCTCCTCATTACTCTTGCACTTGGTGCCGGTACAACCGTTGCCCTCGTCCTTATGAAATAAAATCATGAACCTAACTGAATTTTTAATCCAAGCGGTGGCCAGTTTGATTGCCATCATCACCTTTTTAATCGTCCTAAATGTGCAACGCTCCATGTTGATTCCTGGAGGAATCCTCGGTATGGGCATCTGGCTACTTTACTATATCCTGAAAGGGCCTACCAATGTCATCGTTGCAACCTTTATTGCAGCCATTGTCGGCTCCTGTATCAGTCAGATTTTAAGTATCATTCTCAAGACGCCTGTTGTGGTCTTTATGTTGTCCATTCTCGCACCCTTGGTTCCTGGATATATTTCCTATCGGACTACTTCCTTCTTTGTCAGTGGCCAATATCGCCAAGCAGTGACCAGCGTGACCCTGGTGGTTATTCTGGCCTTGGTGATCTCCATCGGGATGGCTAGCGGCTCCGTTGTCTTGAAACTCTACCATTCTTACCAACGCCATCAAAAAAGAAAAATGACCAATGCCAACTAGCATTTGTCATGTTGGTGACAAAGTCTTCTTAAAAACTTTCCTTAGGTCCAAAACTCCCGAGTGCTAGAAACAATAGTGTTTCTAGCACTTTTCTCACGGCGGAAAGTTTTTGTATTTTCTTGATTCATTTTAACAATTGGAACTCATTTTTATTTTTTGAAGAAAACTAAAAGTTTATGTACAATTGACTAAACTAAAGCTAAACCATTGATTTAACTGAATTAGATGCATAAAGTACATTCTTTAAAAAGTGTACTTTATTTTTTTTTGTAAATTATTCTGAAACTACTTTCACATATTAAAAATTGAATCTAAATTGCTGTAGGCCTATAATAAATATAGGGATAAAAAGAAATCTTCCTAGAAAGGAGTATACTGTATCATATGTGACAGTATTATTAATGAATCATGAAAAAAATAATTACTATAATACAGTGCATTTTGTTCCCCGTGTCTCCTTACATAGCTAGAGAACTATGCTTGATGAGTAAAAATCTAGTCGATAATATGTTCCTTGCATTCTTTATCATGCTAACAATTTCTTTTTGGCTTGGTATTTGGAAGTTGGGAGATCTTGTGGGAAATCCAAAATAGAAAGTAAAAAGTTGTGCTAGAGATGAGATTTTTATTTATTTTAATTATTAATACACCTTATTTCTTTTATTTAAAATGGAAGGATAAGCCTAAACAAAAAAATAAGTCCTTTTGCTATCTTTATAAGTTTTACATGATTTACTTGTGGTTTATCGTCATAATTTCCATAATGGCTACCGGTATTTTATCCCTTGGAATAGTAGCTGGTATGGGAAGAAAACTTCCGTTTGGTTTCTTTGTTTTATCTTTTTTATGTGTAGTTCTATTTAGTTTCTATATTTTTAGTATTCTAAAAGAGATAAAGGAATTAAAGCAAATAAAAGAGAAAATAAATAGATAGACGTAATCTAATTTGAATTGTATTTATCTGGACTATACATCAAAATAAACAAGAATAGGGAAAAGTCTTTAGGATCAAAAAACGCATAATATTAGGTTTTGAAAAACCTTGATACTATGCGTTTTATTGTGGGGAGATTTACTTTATTTTCTCCTGAAATTGAGTTTTTACCTAGTATCGTTTCACTTCCGATTAGAGATAACAAATTTATCAATGAATAGTAAGTGATATAATGCAAGTACAAATCCCCAGAAACTACCACGAAGAGAAAATTCTTGATGATTAAGAGGAAGCAAATCACGGTTTCCTATATAGATGCATGTCAAAATCACAAATAGAATCCAAAATAAATCAGTCCATTTATATTTTGAAAAATATTTTTTTAGCATAAGAACACCTTCTTCCTTTACTACATTAGTAGTATACGATAAAATGTAAGCGAATACAAATAAAAAGGAGGATTGACCTTATGAATGAAAAAAATCGTACATATTTTATTTGTGCAAGTATTATTATTTCATCTATAATTTTAGGACTCTTTATTTATAACGGAATTTATAACGGATTTGACGTTTTGGGTCAATATATAAACGATGGCCTCAGGGTAATTAATAGTAATTTACCTGATGTTTTTAGGCAGTAATAGTAATAGAATTTAAAAAAAGACAAGGTGTTTTATCCTTGTCTTTTTCGTTTTACGTTTTAATACTGCTTTTGTTTCAATATCAATAAATGTGTTCTTTTTTGAGTATTCTATAGATTCGAGGTAACATTATCATCGTATAGATCAGGAGAGAAACTCCTCCAAATACGAATATTAGACCTCCGTTTATTTCTTTTTGAAATAGATAAGTAAATACAATGGTACCGATCGGCATGATAGACGTATTTAGTGTGAACAAAGTACTCATTACTCTTCCTAAATAATTTGTTTCAATACTACTTTGAAGATAGGTCATGACGACAATATTTAGAATAACAAGAGTGAATGCGATAATTCCCATAAATAAACCGCCAACGGAAGAAATAATCACTTGGGTGTTAGTAATTGCAAATGTAATACCCAAACCAATGATAGCGATAGTTAGAAGAAAAAGCGGGATGCGGATTCTATTAGTGAGAAGTGTGTTGGTTTCTTTTTTGTCTGGCAGTATCGACATAGACACACTGGCTAATAACATTCCAACTGCAGACATAGTTTCTAGGATACCTACTGTTGCATTATCTAATAAGAGTTGCTCTTTGACTACAAATGGTACTCCAATACTAATGGAAGTATAGAAAAAATTCAGTACAACACTAACAAGAATAATATATTTGACAATCTGATTTTCTTTTAAGAATTGGATAATTTCTTTGACCCCATGTTGATGCTTTTCATTCTGTTTAATTTTAGCTTCTTGCTCTTCATGTTCATAGAAGAATTTCATGGTAAGTAAGACACCTAAAGAAAGGATATTTGCAATGATTTCTATAAGAATAAAGCCTGAGAAGCCTAACCAATTATAAAGAATGACTCCAATAGCTGGGGAAAGCATGGTTGCGATAGCAATGGCGGTTTGTGTAACAGAGCTTAATCGTTGAATTTTTGTATCATTTACTAACTCGTGGATAGAGGCTGAATAACAAGTATCATTGATGTTAACTGTGACAGAGTGAAGTATGACAAACGGAATTACTAAATATAAGATAGTAGATGAATTCGTTAAAAAATAAAATGCATAAAACAGAAGAAAGATTATAAGTCTAAAAATAAAATTATAAATTAATATCTTTTTATGACGGTATCGGTCTACTAAATTACCGATTGGAACCAAGAAAATCAAACTAACTAAAGGATAGATGATCATATTGATTCCAAAACTCATTGCCGATTTTGTTTGGTCCAGTAACATTAATCCTAAAGCAAAATTAAAAGCTTTTCCACTTAAAGAACTAATAAAACTACTAATAAAGTCTTTGATGATTTGTCTATTAGACATTTGATCACTTATTAAATTCTTAATATTAACCCCCTCCATTCGTTTCAACATTGCTTCGATTATCTAATCCTATTCAATGAACCTGTGTTGTAAGGTAATTGGAATATTAGATAAGCCATAATTTTTGTTAATTAAGATTTTATCAATTATACTAATAAAAGTATATTAAAAAATGTAAAAAATATTGTATTTATGTTTACTCATTATATTTCTCTCTTGCTTTGACATTATCTAAATTGATAACTTCATACGTACCTCTTCTAAAATAGGATATATTTTACAATCGTTAAAGGATTTCAAAATGAAACAGATTGATTTATTTTGATTTTTATAGGCTTTAAATTTATTCCAGATGTCTATACTATTTATCACAACATTTGACACCGCTTTCAAACGGGAGTACAATAATATTGAGGACAAGATGGTTAATCTCTTTTATTTGGGAGGTGTCAGATATGCAAATCTATTTTGTTTATTCTATTTTCTATCTATTATCACGCGTAGTAGCACTTGTAGTTCTAGCTTATCTTATTAAGTTACTCATTGCTCGTTTAAAAAGAAACTAAGTAACATTTTGCCCAAATAGTAGTTATTTGGGCTTTTTGCTATACTTTAGCATAGTGGATTAAATTTATAAAGATAGGATTTAGCATATTCTTATTGAGTGATTTTATTTTATGAAGGTTGTTTATAGGTAAGGGGGAAAATAGATGGTTTCTAAAATTGATGTGGCTTGGGACTTGTTTCTGGAGGGAAAAACATCAGAAGCTAAAAAGTTGGTTGAACAAGATTTTTCCATTGATACCTGTACAGATTTTAGCCTTTTAAATCTGATGGGGTATTTATTATTGGCAGAAAAAGACTATGCCTCGTGTACCCATATCTTTGAGAAATACATTTTATTAGCTCAACAAAATGAAGATAAAGAACATGAACACATTGGATTACATCAATTAGCAATGATCTACAGAGAGCAGGGGAATTTTCATAAGGCTTTAAAACTCATTGAAAATGAAGAGGAGATAATTGAAGAGCATTTCCCCAATGATAATCTAAAGAAAGCTGTGAATAACTACGAACAAGGCTATTTGAGATTGAAATTAAACAATCTTAATGAAGCTCTTACATTCATGAATCTGTCACTGGAACAATCTTTAGAGACTGATGATGTGATTTCTCAAGCTTGTAGCTATAGAGGGTTAGGTGAAATCTATTTAGCCTTGGAAGATACGGAATTATCCAATAGACATTTCAAACGAGCTATAGAACTTTTCGAAAGTGTTGGAGAGTTTGAAGGGGTAAAGGAAATTGAGGAATTGATTAATCGATGATTTTGTCATTAGTTTGCTTAAATAAAGTACATAATTGACAATGATTAGCTCAAAAAATTTTTTTGTTACTAAAGTAATCGCTTCACTTATCTTAAAATAGTTTTTCTCCATTCAAACTAATGCAAAATAATATTCGTTTTTCAATTTCTCTAAGTGTAATCGCTTGCATTTTTACTTAAAAGGACTACAATTAAAGTGAAAAAACAAATCCTTTAAAGTATGCGAGGTGCTGTATGATGATAAGCAAGTATATCAAGTATCTTCCTTGGATGATCCTAGGAACCCTCTCCTCCTATCTATTAGCAACTGATTATGCCCGCAATTCATTTGACTTGTTCTATCTGACCTTGAACTTTACGATTGTGTACATCGCTTTAATCGTCTTCTACGAAAAAGTTCTAAGAGACAAATGCAAAGAACTCTTCATACGAATCATGAGTAATCCTAAAAAAAATAAGCAAGGATAAGAGTTGAAAAGCCATCTAAGGATGGCTTTTTCTTATAGATTCTCTATTTTTCTTTGAAACATTGCAAAATCGGTCCCGAGAATGATTTCCTTGCTGATCTAGCTTTTTCAAAGGAGTTTTACCCTTAAATATGGTAAAATAGTAACGAAATATACTAGTAGATATCAAATAAAAAAGAGGTTAAGAATGACAATTGGGATTGATAAGATTGGTTTTGCGACGAGCCCTTATGTCTTGCGTTTAGAAGATTTGGCTGCTGCTCGTGATACTGATCCCGAAAAACTGAGCAAGGGTCTTCTCTTAAAAGAACAAAGTGTTGCACCGATCACAGAAGACATCGTCACATTGGCTGCTACTGCAGCAGATGATATTTTAACAGACGAAGATAAAGAAGCGATCGACATGGTGATTCTTGCGACAGAATCTGGAATCGACCAGAGTAAGGCCGCTGCTGTGTTTGTCCATGGCTTACTAGACATCCAGCCTTTCGCTCGCTCTTTTGAGATGAAAGAAGCTTGCTATGCTGCAACTGCTGCTTTGGATTATGCTAAACTCCATGTTGAAAAATTCCCACAGAGTAAGGTTTTGGTCATTGCCAGTGACATTGCTAAATACGGAATTGGGACTCCTGGTGAACCAACACAGGGGGCTGGAGCGGTTGCCATGCTAATCAGCCAAAATCCTCGTATTCTATCTTTTAACGATGATAATGTTGCCCAAACACGCGATGTCATGGATTTTTGGCGTCCAAATTACGCGACAACTCCCTTCGTGAATGGGATTTATTCAACGCAACAATATCTAGATTCTCTAAAAACAACCTGGGCGGAATACCAGAAACGGACTGGCCTTGCCTTGACAGACTTTGCGGCCGTCTGCTTCCACTTGCCTTATCCGAAATTAGCTCTCAAGGGCTTGAAAAAAATCCTGGATAAGTCAGTGTCAGAAGAGAAAAAAGATCAATTACAATACAACTTTGATCAATCGATTCTATACAGCCAACGCGTGGGAAATATCTACACTGGATCTCTTTTCCTAGGCTTGCTGTCACTACTGGAAAATGACCCCCAACTCAAAGCTGGAGACCGAATCGCCCTCTTTAGCTATGGAAGTGGAGCGGTTTCTGAGATCTTTAGTGCCAATCTCGTTCCTGGTTTTGAGCAACTCTTAGATCACAAACGCATGGAAAAACTGGACCAACGGACGGTTCTTAGTGTTGCTGACTACGAACGACTCTTTTATGAGGAAGTAGATCTAGATCCTAGTGGCAATCAAGTGTTTGAGCCTGCTACTCATCAAACTTTTGCTTTGACAGAGATCAAGGAACACCAACGCACTTACCAGAAAGTAGAAAAATAATGGCACGATTACCAGGTTTTGCAAAACTTTCTCCCACAGAACGCATAGAGGCCTTACTGAAGGAAGGCCTCTTAACTTGGGATGAAGCACAGATCTTAAAAGAACAAAAGGGACTCCCCCTTTCTATTGCAGATCAACTGACGGAAAATGTCTTGTCGACTTTTGACTTGCCTTTTAGCCTCGCTCCTTATTTCCTGATCAATGGTCGTGACTATGTCCTTCCCATGGTCACAGAAGAACCATCCGTGGTCGCGGCTGCCAGCTTTGCAGCCAAGCTCATCCAACGTTCGGGCGGTTTCACCACCCAGGTGCACCAGCGCCAAATGATCGGTGAGATTGCTCTGACGGATGTTAAGGATTGGGAAATTGCGAGCAAACGCATCCTAGATGACAGGGAAAGCCTTCTTCAGCTGGCTAATGAAGCCTATCCTTCTATCGTTAAGCGTGGAGGTGGAGCGAGAGATCTTTGGGTCGAAAACAAGGGAGACTTTCTTATTGTCTACTTGGCTGTCGATCCTAAAGAAGCCATGGGAGCCAATATGCTCAATACCATGTTAGAAGCTCTGACTGATCGCATCCAGGAACTCTCTGGTGGTCAGGCCTTGATGGCAATTTTATCCAACTTGGCCACTCGCTCTTTGGTGAGTGCACGGTGTGCGATCGATTTTAAAGCACTGAGTCGAAATCCTGAGGAAGCCATTGAGATTGCCCACCGGATGGAGCTAGCTAGCCAACTGGCTCAAGCGGATCCTTACCGTGCAGCCACACATAACAAGGGAATTTTTAACGGGATCGATGCCCTGGTCCTTGCGACAGGCAATGACTGGCGGGCCATCGAAGCAGGAGCCCATGCCTATGCTGCACAAAGTGGTTCATACAAGGGCTTGAGCCACTGGACAAGTCAGCCAGAAGAGAAAAAACTCTATGGGGAGATCACCCTGCCAATGCCAGTTGCGACAAAAGGGGGCTCTATCGGCCTCAACCCAACGGTTCAAGTCAGCCACCGTTTGCTAGGAGAACCTTCTGCTATTGAATTAGCAGGTATCATCGCTTCGCTCGGTTTGGCGCAGAATTTCGCAGCCCTCAAAGCCCTTGTCACCACAGGAATCCAAGCAGGACATATGAAACTCCAAGCACGCTCCCTAGCCCTTCTAGCAGGTGCTAAGGAAGAGGAAGTTCCCCGATTGGTCAGCCAACTCCTTGAAAACAAACCCTTTAACTTAGAGAAGGCACAAACACTCTTACAAGAATTGAGAAAATAAAAGAACTAAGACAAGGTTTTCGTTTTCAGATTGAAGACAAAGTCATCTTAGAAACTTTCCTTAGGTGAGTACGGACGTCAGCGAACTTCGAAGAAGTTCCATGACTTAGTTTTGAACCTAAAGTTTCAAAACTCCCGAGTGCTAGAAACAATCCTATTTCTAGCACTTTTCTCACTGCGGAAAGTTTCAGTGTATGTTTGAATGAGACTATTGGGATGTATCAGTTTTAATTATTCTGCATCACTTAGCTTGTTTTATGTAAAAAACAGTTTGTTTACATTCTAAAAGAGGCTGGGACAAAAGTCCTAGCC
>NZ_KV813675.1:69308-72124 GCF_001813675.1 Streptococcus sp. HMSC078D09 | reverse complement strand
ATTACCGATTTCTGTCCCACTCTCTTTTGTGTTTGAAAAATTTTTCTTATTGTTTTAAAAATGGCAACTCGGGATGTTTCTTGGTATAGAGCACCACTTCGATAAAGGTCCCTACTTGGACGGCAAAGAGCAGTCCGACGAGAAGATTAATCCGATGGTCTGTTTCATAAAACGGAGAGTTCCATAAGAAGTGATTGGCTACTGTCGAGACAACACACCAGAGCCCAAAGAGTTTTTCCTTTTGCTGGGTTACTTGAGACAACAAGAGGAAGACACCAACGGATACAACAGCCGTATAGAGGGCGTGTGAAGCTAATCCACCAGAGATCCGGTTAATAGCCTCAGTAACCGCGGCTAATTGGCTGGTTTTGGTTTGGCGGGCAACGTATCCTAAATCCTCAATGATTTGAAAACCAAAGCCAGAGCCCAAGCCTGCAATTAGAATCGCTTTTAGATCTTTCTTGCCAACCATCAAGACAACCCAAAAGGCAACCAGAGCCTTAAAGAATTCCTCTGAAAATGGGGCCGTCAAAGCATCGGTCCACTTGTTAAAGACAGTGGCATCCTTGATCACATGGCTATTTATAATATCAATCAAGCTATTGCCTGAAAAGCTCAACCAGCCTGCTACGAAGGCTCCTCCAAACATGGCAATCCATAAGAGATATGTTGGGACAGTCAACTGCTTGGCCAATCGTTTTGAAAAGAGATAGAGGGGGATAATAATAGCAGCTAAAACAGACAAGTTTAAGACCAAGTCTCTGCCTGCAGTCTGGCTAAATTCTTGTTGAGAAAGATGACCGAGTTCAAACTCCAAGCCAATTCCTGCAAACAGTAGAAAAAGATAGATAGAGGCTCTTTGAATTTTAGTCATCTTGTTTTCCTCCCTTTTGTTTCTTTGAGCGAATCAGGTAGATCACAATCGCTAGAAGGGTTGCCCCGAACAAGCCTGCTGCTAGAATGTAATCATAGTCAAATTCAACGAGATCAATCTTTTCTTCATAAGCAGCATCTTCTTCGTCATCTAGATCTTGCAGGGCACTTTTTCCGTGTTCATCTGCTACCTTTTGTTCTGCTTCTTTTCTGATTTCTTGCAAGCGTTCGAAGGTTTTCTCAGCTCTCGCCAAGCTTTCCTCTGTTGCTCTCTCACTAGCTTCTTCAGGCTGAGAAGTAAGAGCGATTTGTTCCTGATCACTCAGATCTTGTTCGACCATCCACTGAGACTCCAATCGTTCCATTTCAGTACGAATCGCCCCATCTTCGAATAAATCTGGATACTTGGCCACAAGGTCATTGATTCTTGAAATGGTCCAATACCAAGAGCGATCATTGTAATGATCCCCTAATTCTTGGTAGGCTTGATAGGTGTTGAGAATATTGCCATAGTAGGGTAGGTATGGAGCATTTCGTGGACTGCCCATCGACAGCCACATGGTGCCTCCACCTGCACTCGCTGGGACATCATCTTTCAGTTGGAAAATATGGGCCTCCATGACATTTGGATTGGAAATAGGGTATTTATAAACCTCATCAAACTCTCCTTTTTTCGGAATGCCTTTTCCATCTAGCTCCATTTGATCCTGTGGTTTATATTTGGTTCCTTCCAAACGATTGCGTTGGAGATTCATAGCATCGCGGAGGGTTAATTTTCGATCGGTTGTATGAAGAAGGTCAAAGGACGCATCGTCATATTTAACAGGAGAGCTTGGGTCTAGAGATTTGATTCCCGACCAAACCCGAGAGCGATCTGCCTCTTGCAAAGGCGGATTATAGGATTGAGAAACGTGGAATTTTCCGTCCACTTCCTTATAGCTATTGGCTTCTTTGGCGACTTTTTCAAGATCTTTTGAGGCGATCGTGCGTTCGGTATCTGACAGATCGACATGCCCTAAGAAGAAGGTATTTGGAAAGACCGCAAACCGATCCTCTGGGAAGAGAATCGCCGCATATTGATGGCCAGATAGGATTTCCATATACCAGACGCCTTCTTTATCGGCAATAGTCACAATATTTCCTTCTGCAGCGCCTTTTTCTTCGACGATTTTAGCAATGAGTTCAACCCCTTCTCTTGCGGTTTTCACACTTGGGAGAACGATACTGGTCAAGCCCGATTCTGCGAGGCCATCCTTAACATAGGGATCCACTTTTTGGATCTTGTCATTTGCTGAAGCAGATACAGTGGCAGAAATGGAAACCCCATATTCGTTGAATCCTGCTTCGTCAAAAATCCCCTGATCAGGGGTGACATCTGGGACCGCTGTATACTTATAGCTAATCTCTGGCAAGGGATATTGAAAACCGTTGGCAGCATCTTCAAAGATGGCTCCTTTTTTATTGTAGACACGCTCTCTGACCACAAAATTTTTATTATGGTTGGGCTCTAAATCTTCGGTACGCCCTACCAAGGTTGAACCGTCGGCAGTCAGTTTCTTCCCGATGATGAACCCTGTACAAGCCTCAACAGGTTGAGCAATCAACAAAAGCGGAAGCAAGGCTGCTACAGCTGATCGAAAATAGTGCTTCTTCATCCTAAACTCCTTTTTAAAAATGTTTTTCCTTATTTAGTATACTCTTTTACAAGGTTGTTTTGCAAGCGATTCCAGCAACCGTAAACGATTCGTAAACTATCAGAATTTTTGAGGTGAAACACTTTTTCAAAAAAGAAAGGATTGGCTTATTTTGCCAATCCTAAACGAATAGGAACTAATTTTTAAGTAAAATAAGTTAAGTGATTCTTCAAAAAACTATAAAAGAGTTCTAATTTTCAAAATGAATCATAATATACGAAAACTTTCCGCCGTGAGAAAAGTGCCTGA
>NZ_KV813675.1:40324-69208 GCF_001813675.1 Streptococcus sp. HMSC078D09 | reverse complement strand
TCCGTACTCACCTAAGGAAAGTTTCTAAAATGATTTTTCTTCATTTTTTCTGTTGATTCGCTTGCCACAATTTTCCATAGAGGAGATAGTCGACTTCACGGAGCTCTTTCAGGTTCTGACAACCGAGCGCACAAAGGAGCAATCTGAGGTCTTCTTTCCATCCTTGGACAAGGACGATCACTTCTTCAATGCTCTTAGTCTCTACCATCTCAAGAAAAACGCGGGAAAGTCCTACGCCACGTGCTCCAAGGACCAAGGCCTTGACCATATCAAGGGGATGACGGATGCCCCCACTTGCTAGGACCTCAACCTGATCTATCTGATCCTGTAACTGTAAGAGACACTGCGCAGTTGACTGTCCCCAATCATCCAGATAAGCGCGATTGCCACCACGACGATTCTCAATATAGGCAAAACTAGTACCACCACGTCCAGAAATATCAACGGTTTTAATCCCAGCCTCTAGCGCTGCCTGAACTGTTTTGGGATCCATACCAAAGCCAACTTCCTTCAGGACTACAGGCACTGGAAAGCCCTGCCCATAGCTCTTGAGATGGTCTTTCCAAGTGTGGAAAATCCGCTCCCCTTCGGGCATGAGCAACTCTTGCATCAGATTCACATGGACTTGAAGAAAGAGAGGGTGTAGCTCTTCCACTGTTCGTAAGCCCAAATCAGGCTCTTTATCGATGCCAATATTGGTTGCTAAAAGAAGAAGAGGATGGTCTTTTTTGACCGCATACGATTGATCGCTCGGATCCTTCAGCCCTGCACTGTAAGAGCCAGTCACAAAGAGAATCCCACAAGCTTCGGCTACTGCTGCCAACTTTTGATTGATCTCTTTAGCCCGTTTACTCCCGCCTGTCATGGCATTGATATAAAAAGGAACCTCCCAATCACGCCCTGCGAAATGGGTTGTCAAATCAATCTCCGCTAGATCCACAAGGGGGAGGGATCGGTGAATCAGCTCGATCTCATCAAAGCTATTATAGGAGGAGCTTTGCTCCAAGGCATAGCGAATATGCTGGTCTTTTCGATTTTCGCTCACGAATCTCCCATCCTTTCTTGGTAAATGACTTCAATATTCTTTTCCTTCCAGCGGTCTATCAAGGTCTGAGTCTCAACTGGGTCAAAACTAAGGGCGATTCCACAGTCGCCTCCTCCAGCACCACTGGATTTGGCACAGGCAGAAAGGCCCTCTGTCGCTTTTTGCAAAACTTTCAGAGCTGGGGTATAGATCAAAGGGTTCAAAGACTTTAGGTTCTGATCCGCACGTTTGATACTGGTCTCAATTTCTTTTTGGTTCCCTTCACGGAGGCCTTTTTCAAGATTCTTCACTGCTCTCTGGCTCTCCTGAAGAAAATCTTCCTTGATCGCCCCCTTGACCTGGCGGATCAAATCACTTGAAATCGCTGGTTCCTTGGTCCAACCAACCAGAAAATCATAAGAGATGGCTGGCTGGATCGAGCAGATCTGGTAGTCCCAATCCAGGTCTAAAACTTGTGAAAGAGGCTGAGAAGTCAAGACTTCATGCAACCAAGCCCGATCAAAGGATTGGTAATAAATCAAGTCCTCGTAAGCGATACAAGCCAAATCGCCCATGGAACCATTGTCCCCTCTTTGCACCAAGACTACTGCTGCTAGTCGAAAGAGCAGGTCCGGATGTAGGTCTAGTTCATACAGAGCGGCCATGGCCTTGATCACGAGCAAGACCACACTTCCGCTGGAACCAATCCCATACTTTTTCCCCTCTTCGCCCAGTGTTCCTCTAAGGTGAAGATCAAACGGTTTAGGGGCTATCCCCTGATCTTTCAGCCACTCTTCCATGAGCTGAATGGTCTCTTGAATCAAGACGTAGTCCTTATTTGGGGTTAAATCCACCTGGTAACCAAAGAGATCTGAGGCTAACTGGTAAGCTGTTGCTTCTTGGATGGTAGCTGATAGATAAATGGGGATAAACTGAATCACTGCCCCATAGCCAGGTGTTAGCACCGCGTATTCTCCAGCTAGATAGAGCTTGCCTCCAGTCTGTACCTGATACTTAGTCTTCATCTTGAGGGTCCTTTGTCTTAGATACGATGGTCCGATAGCGGGCATCAAATAAAGGCACCAGCTGATCCAAGTCTTCTTCTAAACAGAGAACCTTAACGTTTGGCCCTGCATCCATAGTAAAGTAACAAGCATGGCCTGCAACGCGAAGCTCACGGACAAATTCCATAGCTTTGTGGCTTTCTTCTGTCAAGTAGCTAAAGGCTGGAGTGGCTGTTCTAGTCGTCGCATGCATAGCAAGGGCATTGCGCTCTGTCAGCTGACCGACCTGTTCAAAATCATTGCCGGCTAGATAGCCCAGCATGTCCTTGTAATCTTGCCGAGACTCTTCGATCCATTCTTTGAAATTAGTCGAAGTCTCCATGCAGCGTTTCATCCCTTCCCGGCTGGAAACGGGCTTTTGCTTGTCATTGAGGACCAACATGATCATTGCTAATTTCAGGTCTGTCTTGACCTTATAAATTTCTCCACTTTCTTTGTCCCAGGCTGCTAAGGGACCAAATAAAGACCGTGAAGAAGAACCCGAAGCAAACTTGGCCTTTTGAGCTAATTCCTCCTGGCTCAAGCCCAAATCATAGTACTGATTGCAAGCCTTGACGAGAGCAGAGAGCCCGCTCGAGCTAGAGGACAAGCCTGCTGCGGTTGGCATGTTGTTGCTGGTATCCACCCGAACAAATCCCGCTTCATTTACTGGCTTCAAGCCATCAATCACAGCTCCAATTTTGGCTTGCTCAGCTGGATTTTGGAATTCCCCATCGATGTAAAATTCATGCGCAGTCGCATCTGCTGGCAAGGGAGAGAGACTCGTCTCTGTATACATATTCTCTAAGGTCAACGAAATCGAACTGGTCGAAGGGACCATCTGTTTGGCATCTTCTTTTCCCCAGTATTTGATAATCGCGATATTGGCATAGGACTTAGCCTTTACAGGTTTTCGATCCATGTATGGTGCGCTCCTTCTTTTTCTAATGCATGGGCAATGGTTGCTGCTTCACGAGAATCCTTGACGAGGGCAATCACACAGCCACCAAGACCGCCTCCGCTCATTTTAGCGCCTAAGGCCCCATTTTCAAGGGCAACGGCGACCAGGTGGTCTGCTTTTTCACAGCTGACACCTACGGCTCTCAAGTGCTCATGGCAAGTAGTCAAAGCCTGTCCTAGGTTCGTTAGATCATTCATTTTCAGAGCCTCTTCTACCTGCTGGGTCAACTGACCAATCTCATGGAAATGGGACAAAACTTCCTGCCCCCTGGCTTCAACCTTTTGAATCGCCTCACGGGTATTGCCGTGAATCCCCGTATCTGCAATTACCAAGCTAGCTTTTATACCCAGCTCCAGCGGGTAAAAGCCGACATTCCGTATGAATTTAATGGCTTGATCACTCAAACAAGTCTTGGCATCGAGCCCACTTGGATTCATATGGGCAATGGTTTCTGCTCGATTGACCAGGATTTCCAAGGTCTCATCGTCCAGCTCCTCTTGATAATAGTCAAAGACTGCACGAATAGCTGCGATACTCACCGCTGCAGATGATCCCATCCCCCGTTTTTCCGGCACCATGGACTGAATGCGACAGCGAATCCGGGCCTCGCGAATCCCGAGGTGCTCAAGAGACGCAAAAACTGCCATGGACAAGGTGTCATCTTCAAACAAAATCCATGGACTGTCTGCTGGGACGATCTGGCAGATCACTTCGATATGATGGAGTGGCAAAGCAATAGCCGGATAACCATAAACCACCGCATGCTCTCCAATTAAGATAATTTTACTATGCGCCCTTCCGACGCCTATCTCTTTGTTCATATTCATCTCGCTCTATTAAGGTCATTACTATTTTAATATAAATCAGCCAAAAAAGCGATGCTTTTGAAGGAAATCCAACCTAAGACGGAGTTGAGTTTTATCTGACAGATAGCAAAGGGCTAGGATCCATCATCCTAGCCTTCCATTTCTATTTTTCACATTCTTGTTTGATTAGGTCCATCAAGGAGTTGCGGTCCAGGATCCATTGGGCCCGTTCGTCCTTCTCATAGGTCCGGTTGGACAAAAAGATCACAGCTTCCTGCCTCTTTCGATTGTACATGATGAAGGTTCCTGTATAGCCCGTATGATCCAACCAGTCCACCTCTAGATTCCATCCAAGAGCGCGGGTCTTGCCCTCTTCACGCGCAAAATTCTGAGACAAGTCTCGCGCAAAATCATCCTTCAGATAATGCTCTAAGAAGCGCTCTAGATCAGCAACAGTTGAAAAAAGTCCAGCACTTCCCGCATGACGGCCCAGAACTCTCGCTTTGGGATCATGGACACTTCCAGAAGCCACTCCACGGACCGTTGGCACCGCCTTTTCGACCGGTCCAAACCGTGTCTCCGTCATCTTCCAAGGTGTAAAGATCAGCTCTTCAAATAAGCGATCCAAGGGCTGGTGAAACCTGTCTTCTAACCAAAAGGCCAGCAGAAGAAAATTGACGTCAGTGTAATGAAAACTCTTGTCTTCTTTTAACTGCAAATTTTCAAGGGCTGTTTTCAACTGTCTCGCATCCAATTGATCCCGATTGGGGATAAAAGGATCGAGACCAGAAGTATGGGTCAAGAGTTCCCGGATGGTCGTCTTGTCATGAGCAAAACGTGGGTAAAGCTCTTTAAAGGGGCGATCGAGCGGAAGCTCTCCTTTCGCATACAAAAAGGCACAGATGGTAGCGACTCCGACGACCTTGCTGACACTGGCCAAATCATAGACCAGATCAGCCACTACGGGCTCTCCTTTTTCAGGATCCGCAAGTCCTAGATAGTGCTCACTCCATTGACCCTTGCGGTAAAGCGCAAGAGAGGCACCTGGATAGATGCCTTCTTGGATTTGTTCGGTAATTTTTTCGATGATTGCCTTCACGCTCATCACTCCATTCTTATTCTTCATAAGAAATATGGACCTGATCTTGATTGGCTTCAAACCAGAGTTCGATCTGGCTCAGATCCTTGGCAATCAAGAAAGTTCCCTTACGGTGCACAAAATCGACAGTTTCTCCTAAGCTTTCTTTCAGAACTTCCACATCAAAAGGTGCCAATTCGACCTTGATCATGCTCAAATCCCAGGTCACCTTGTTCTCCACTTGGAGATCTTCTCCTTGGGCTTCCTGCAAATGGATAAAGCGGGCAAGATCTGGTAAGCTGCTATAGAACTTCTCAGCCTCAGCAAAATCGGCCACATTAACCTCAAGAAAGTCCACATCAAAGCTCGTCAAACCTTTGAAATCTTCTGGCACGTCAACAAGAGGCGCTTTCTCCAAAGGTTCTAGGCTTTCAAGATTTTCTTCAGCATGCACGAAAATGGTATCTCCTTGAGGAGACACAACTTCAAAGGCGCGACCATTAGCTCCTTGGTAAAGGGCGCTTGTTTCTGGCTGGCGGGCCAACAAATAATCAATTTCTTGAGCTTGTGCCACTTTCACCACGATGCGACCCAATTTCTTTGGACCTTCGACCTTACGCGAACGCATACTCGGTGACTCTTCTAAGACGATTTTTTCTACTTTTGAGGCATCTCCTAAAGATAGGAGAGCTCCTTCTTCCACTAATACTTTCATTCCCAATGTCTCTTCATAAAAGCGTTGATTGACATTTCGGTTATTCACTTTCAAGACTGGGATCACTCTTACGATCTGATTTGCTGTCATACTTTCCTCCAAGCACTTTTTATTGTAAAAGATTTTCTGGCTTTTTACAAGAAATTTTGCGCAGATTTATGAAAAACTCTATCGACAAACGCTTTCCCTATTTTCTTTAGACAATCCCTTTTTGATTCAGTATAATAGAAATTGGAACGATGACAGCGCTGATGCGACTGCTCACTCAATTCGAGATGTGAACAAGATAGGAGAATCCACCATGAAATTTAATCAATTTAGCTATATCCCTACAGCCAATGACACGATGAAGGAAGAGTTGGCTCTTTTGGGCTTTAGCTTCCAAGAAGAGAGCGATCCGAAAAAAATGTTGGAAGCCTTTGTCCGCCAAGTTTCTTTCCAATATAAGGACACAGACTATGCCTTATCGACTCTTGTGGCAGATAAAGAAACCGATTTGCTGGCTTTTTTCAACTCTGAAAAACCCTTAAGAGAAGATGTTTTTTATACAGTTGCCTTCCAATTACTGGGCTTTAGTTTTTTTGTCGACTTTGATGATAGTGAAGTCTTTCGCAAGGAGACGGCTTTCCCCATCATATATGGCTCTCTCCTAGAAAACCTCTACCAACTCCTGAACACTCGCACCAAACGAGGCAATATCTTGATCGATCAGTTGGTCAGCGATGGTTTGATTCCTGAGACCAACCAGTATCACTATTTTAATGGCAAGAGCCTCGCGACCTTTACAAGCCATGATGCTATCCGTGAGGTCGTTTATGTCGAAAGCCGGGTCGATACCGACAAGGATGGCCTGCCAGACTTGGTCAAGGTCAGCATCATCCGTCCTCGCTATGAAGGCAAGATTCCAGCTGTAATGACCGCAAGTCCTTACCACCAAGGAACTAACGACAAGGCCAGCGACAAGGCCCTCTACAATATGAATGTCGACCTGGAAGTCAAAGAATCTCATACCATTCAACTAGAAGAACCTCAATTAACAGTAGTCGAACCTGTCGGTCAAGCTGAAGAGGTGGAGGAGGCCGAAGAGCTCCTAACCCATATCAACTCTAGCTATACCCTCAATGACTACCTGCTTCCACGCGGCTACGCTAATCTCTACGTATCTGGAGTGGGGACAAAAGATTCGCAAGGGCTGATGACCAATGGAAATTACCAACAAATCGAAGCCTACAAGAACGTCATCGACTGGCTCAATGGCCGTTGCCGGGCCTTTACAGATCATACACGCAAGCGCCAGGTCAAAGCTGATTGGTCTAATGGAAAGGTCGCAACCACCGGGATCTCTTACCTTGGAACCATGTCTAACGGCCTTGCGACCACAGGCGTGGATGGTCTGGAAGTCATCATTGCAGAGGCTGGGATCTCTTCTTGGTACAACTATTACCGCGAAAATGGTCTCGTGACAAGTCCTGGCGGCTATCCAGGCGAAGATTTTGATTCCCTTGCCGAATTGACCTATTCACGCAACCTTCTAGGTGGAGATTATTTACACCACAATGCGGCCCACCAAGCCGATCTTGATCGCGTCAAAAAAGAGCTGGACCGCGCTTCTGGGGACTACAACCAATTCTGGCACGACCGCAATTATCTCTTAAACGCAAATCGGGTCAAGGCAGAGGTGGTCTTTACCCATGGCTCCCAAGACTGGAACGTCAAACCGCTTCACGTCTTTAACATGTTCCAAGCCCTTCCAGCAAGCATCAAGAAACACCTCTTCTACCACAATGGTGCCCATGTCTACCTCAACAACTGGCAGTCCATTGACTTCCGTGAGAGCATGAACGCCCTCCTCTCTAAAAAATTGCTGGGCTACGATTCAAGCTATGAGTTGCCAACTATCATTTGGCAGGACAATACAGGAGAACAAAGTTGGACTTCCTTGGATGATTTTGGCAACCAAACAAGTCAGCGGACCTTCCTACTCGGAGATGGTGAAAAAGTCATCCAAAACCGCTACGAGACAAAAGATTACGAGCGCTATGGCAAGGCTTATCCGACCTTCTTAAGCGATCTCTATCAAGACAAGGCCCAGCAGGTGACCATCGATCTTCCAATAGAAGAAGACCTGCACCTCAACGGGAAAGCTCGCCTTCACCTACGGGTCCAATCAAGCACCAATAAAGGCCTTCTCTCAGCCCAACTCTTAGAGCTTGGAAGCAAGAAATACCTCCAACCCTATCCTGCAGTCTTATCGGTCCGTACACTGGATAACGGTCGCTACCATATGCTAGACAACTTGACCGAGTTGCCATTCAAGGAAGCGGGCCAACGGGTCATTTCGAAAGGTTATCTCAACCTCCAAAACCGGCATGACCTCTTAGAGGTTGAGGCCGTAACACCAGGCGAGTGGATGGAATTTGACTTTGATCTCCAACCAACCATCTACAAGCTCGAAAAAGGTGCAACTCTTCGCTTGGTCCTCTACACGACGGACTTTGAAATCACTGTGCGTGATCAAACCGATTACCAACTCACCATTGACTTAGCACAATCAAGCCTCCATCTTCCTGAAATGACAGAGGCCCACTAATCGTGGTATCAAGGCTTAGCCTTTCTTTGCTTCATTTGACAGCTTAGCCTACTTATGTTACTATCTAATAGAGTATTTCATAGAAAAAGATATTAGAGGAAGTTATGGCGATTGAAAAAACTGTCAGCGAAATTGCTGAAATTTTAGGAGTCAGCCGCCAGGCGGTCAATAACCGTGTCAAGGCGCTGGCTCCAGAAGATACCCAAAAAAACGAAAAAGGGGTTACCGTTGTAACCCGTAGTGGCTTGATCAAGCTCGAAGAAATCTACAAAAAAACTATTTTTGAAGATGAGCCAGTCAGCGATGATGTGAAGCAACGCGAATTGATGGAAATTTTAGTAGATGAAAAAAATGCTGAAATCGTCCGTCTCTACGAGCAACTCAAAGCCAAAGACGAGCAACTCGCTAAGAAAGATGAACAGTTGCGCGTGAAAGACGTTCAAATTGCTGAAAAAGACAAGCAATTGGACCAACAACAACAATTGACTTTACAAGCAATGAACGACCGCGATACCTTGAAACTTGAACTCGAACAAGCCAACGAAAAAGTTCAAGAGCAAGAAAGCAAAGGTTTCTGGGCACGCGTTTTCCGTCGATAATCCGGGGCTGGATCCTACCAGTCCCTTTTCTTTTCTACCACAGGAGATTTCCCATGAAAGCATTAGAAGATTATATCGCCTTTGACCTCGAATTTAACCAATACGAAGGCGCCTATCAGATCATCCAGGTGTCTGCAGTACGTTTTACGGACGGTAAAGAAGTCGATCACTACGACTCCTACGTCTACACCGATAAGCCCCTAAAAAGCTTTATTAACGGCCTGACTGGCATTACCCAGGACAAGATCCAAAATGCCCCACAACTAGAACAGGTCCTCAGCGAATTCAAGGCCTTTGTAGGAGACCGGCCCTTGATCGGATACAATGCCAAAAAGAGCGACCTACCCATCCTACTTGAAAATGGCTTGGATTTAGAAGACCAGTACGCTGTCGATGTCTTTGACGAGGCTTTCGAACGCCGTCCATCTGACCTCCACGGCATTAAAAATCTCCAACTCCACACTGTTGCAGAATTTTTGGGAGTTGCAGGAAAATCACACGATAGCTTAGAGGATGCCCGCATGACAGCCCTTGTCTACGAACAATTCCTCGAATTTGATCAAGGCCGTACCCTCCTTGAAGAGCAAGAAAACTTCTCCACCAACCCATTCGGAGGCTTGGACTTATCCGGATTTTTTGATGAATAAAAAAAGAGAGTGAGACAGAAATCGGTCATTCGTTAGAATTCGATTTCGTCGTCCCACCTCCGCACAGTTGAGTAGGGCTGTAAAAGCTGATGAAATCAGCGTAGTAGAGCCTACTCAACCACTGCGTCCTACTCAACAATCCAAAAATCAATTAAGAGGCTAGGACTTTTGTCCCAGCCTCTTTTGAGTTAATGAAAACTTCCTTAGCTTAAAATGGCAATTTCCCTGCGAAAGCACCGAGTTTTTTCTTGGTTGCAGCATCAATTTCTTCAATGGCAGCATTGATGGCTTGAACCGTCATATCAGAAAGAGTTTCTGTATCTTCAGGATCGACCACTGCAACATTGAAATCAATGGAGAAGACCTTCTTATCACCTGTAAGAGTCGCGACAACCAAATCTTGAGCAGATTTTCCGACAAATTGAGTTGCAGCTAGCTCCGCTTGGCTTTGCTCCATTTGCTTTTGCAATTTTTGAGCTTGCTTCATCATATTTTGCATATTCATCATAATGTTTTCTAGATTCCTTTCGTATCAAGGGTTTAGACCCTGTTGCTTAATTTTTACTGCCCACTTCTGCCCATTTTTCTAAAAATCGTCAAATGCATTAGCGACTTCTTTTTGTTGTGATGGGAACAAATGTGAGTAGATATTTATTGTTGTATTGATAGAACTATGTCCTAGTCGTTTCATCAGAGTGAAAAAGATATAATCCTTTCCTTCTCCTCTCCTCAATCCCTGATTAATTAAAAAGGCAACATGCGAATGCCTAAAATCATGGTTTCGAATCAATTTGAATTCTTCTGGCAATCGTTTCTTGAATGATGCTCTAAAGTTAGAGACATTTGGAGCAGTCATAGGCTCCCCTGAAAATTGGAAAATCTGTAAATCATCTGTTGAATCAGTTAGCTTAGCCAGCTTCTGACTTTGAATTGATTTCCATGTTCTCAACTCATCCACAAAAGCTTTATGGATGTAGATCTCTCTATTTGATTGAGTTGTCTTTACAGATCCAATATGTGTTTTTCCATTACGATAATAGGCCGACTTACGGATCTTGATATATCCCTCATCAAGAAAAACATCTCTCCAAGTTAAGGCAAGTGCCTCCCCCATACGAATTCCCGTAAACATGAGTACACGATATAGAAGTTTAAAAGGATATTCACTTTCTTCGAAATAGGACTCAAACTCCTTGAATTGTTCAGGAGTATAGTAAGACATTTCTTTATGCTTTTCTGGAAGTTTCCGAATAGCATCACATGGATTATCCTGTCTAAAACCTTTTGAAATAGCGATATCAAACAACTTGTGAACAAAAATCATTTGTTGGTTAATATGCGTTGCTGTAAGTGTGCCACCTTTTACACTAGGCTGTTCGATTAACCAATCTCGATATTTTTTTACATCTTGAATGGTAACTGAAGACATATCAGCATTTTCAAAGAATCGCGATACATATTGGGTATAGTATGAGTTCTGGGTATCTACTGTACCTCTTTTATTTCCACGAAGCTCATCTTCTTCTTTTAACATTACATAAAGAGAGGAAATGGTGAGTTTTTGTGTATTCTGTATCTGATTTAACTTATGGATACGGTAATAAGCCTCATATTCCTCTGCTTCTTTTTTCGTTAAAAAATTAGATTTGCGGTGTCGTATACGTTTGCCAGTTAAGGAACTTTTACCATCACTAATATCAACTAGCCACAGTCCATCGTCCTGTTTAATTACCGCCATGCTATTTTTCTCCTTCAGTCATGACAGCGCTTTGAAGGTTCCCCTCAATTATATCATTTTTTAATTGTATTTGAAAACCAAGAATGGATTCAACTGTAATAATTGGTACACGTCCAATACGTTTATTCTTATACCATTCAAATCCTTCTTGTACAAGCTGGCTTTTAGCCTTTCGTATTAATTTACTAGCTTGTGTTTCAGAATATCCAATCAATTCCATTAAATCATTTTTATCTACAACTTGAATCATCTATATCTATTCCTTTCTAATGTCCAATAACATAGGTAAATTGTTTTGCAGTTTCCGCATCAAATGTACGATAACTAATGATCCCTAATCCTTTCACATTACATTCTGAGACGAGAATTGAGCCGTCTGATTTAACTTGTTCCACAAATGAAATATGTCCGTATATTGGATCAGCTCCAGCTTGTCCAGGGCTAAATGATAGAGCAGAGTGTTCTGTTGGTGTATGGGTTATTGTGAATCCTGGCTTATTCATCCATTGGCCACCATTTCCCATAAATGGATCAAAGTTGACTCCGACTTGTTTTCCACGGTTGAAGACATACCAGGTACATTGTCCCCAAGGATAGGTACTAGTGATATATCCTGTGGTATCAATAGCTGTTGTCAAACTATAACCTACAGGTATATCATTTGAAGTTACTCCGCCACCATCTCTAGTTTTTCCTGTCGTTTGTTCAGGTGCTTTTGGTGTTCCTCCATGTTCATCAATGAAGGCATCCAGTTTTTGCATGGTTTCTGCACGTCTTTTTCCTGATCCGGTGGTATCTGTGAAATAGACCCCACCATCAGTTGCTGGATTGAGTGTTCCATTCGCAAACTTTTTAGCCTTATCATCTTGAATTTTGAAGGTTTGGTTTTTATTCCCAATGATGGTTTGCTGGGTTAGTCCGACAACAGCAATTTCATCATTGAAGTTATTGGCATATTCTGGATTGGAGTCATAGGCTCCAAACCCAAACATATTGGCTCCAGGATTGGTGGCCACCCCAGCAGTTCCAAGAGAGCTTTCATTTAGTGCGATCGCAACGATTCCACGGACATCAAGATTTGATTTAGCTTCCCATTCGAGAAGCTTTTTTCCATTAATTCGGTTCTTATCATAGGAGATTCCTAACGTATCTAAAAAGCCGTCTAATTGCTCTGCCGTGATACCGAAGCGATGAACAAGTAAGTTATGAGTATAGGGATCTCCATCTGACCAGTGATCCGCATAAGTCACTCCATTTTGGGATTGGGGTGAGCCATTTGTTCCGCCCCCTCCGACAGCCCCCATAAGGATAATGATAATGAGGACCGGTAGAAAGAGAGGAATGAGACCAGCTAATAGAAACCATTTTAGTTTTTTCATCGAATCTCCTTTCTAGTTAATGTCTTATATAAGCAGTGAACAGAACAGTCCCAAAACGCCATTTTGCATCTAAAACGACTGAATAGGACTTAGCCTGTAAGATGATTTTGTCTCTTTCTTGTTCTGATACTGGAAACAAAAGAAGGAAATCGACTGAGCGTTTTCCTTCTTGGTAGGCTTGATAAAGAGTTTCTTCAAGAACTCTTGGAAAAGCAGTTCTTGAGCGTATCTTGGTATTCATATCATTCTCCTCTAAGTTGTCTTAAGCGTTCTGTTAATCGGTCTCTTCGTTCAATATTGGTTCTCAATTTATCATCTCGTGTCATGGTTTTCCTATAAGCACGAGTGAAGGCATTCGATCCTTGGGCTTTATACATGGCTTGAGGATCTTTATATTCCTCTAATTTGTGCTCAATACTATTAATGCGGAGTTGTTTAAATGGAGAAATCCATTCTTCTTTTAGTGTCTTTAATTCTTCGTTTGAACTTGGTGTTGGCTCCACCGTGATTGGGGTTCCCATTGAAGGAGTTGGTGTTTTTTCTTCAACTGGTTTAACACTTTCAAGCGTTGCCTTTGTTTTCGGAATGCTTGGTTCTGGAGCATCTGGAGTTACTGGAGTCTCAAGTGTTTCCGTTGGGAGCACTTCATCAAGTTGGTGCTCTGAACCCTTATTGGTAAAGAAAGAACCAACATTTTGGAAGTGACTCTTGGCATTCATCATCATCCCAGCTCCAAATCCAGCACCTGCTAAGGCAAAGTTTCCAAGGTGTTGAGCAGATGAAAGACTTCTCGATGGTACTTGTGAAGCCACCTCTCTGGTCTTTGTGACTCCTTTTTCAACTTTGTTTCCAATGTCACTCGCCACCATTCGTGCTTTAGAGCCAAGAATGAATTGGATCAACTCAGCTTTGTATTTCCATAGAAGGAAGTATACAAGTCCTTTTGAGACAACCGAAATGAGTAGTTTAAAGACCAGACCAAAGATGATCAAGGATGGAAGTGTTTTAAGGATACTATCAAAGCCAGTAATGACAATATTTTCAATCATTTTCTCAATATAGAAGACTAACAGAGTTAATAGACTCGTGATAGCTGGAAAAAGAAGCCCACCAAACATGACTTTCAAGACTCCAAAAATCAGATCCTGCATTCTTGGCACAAAAGACATTAATAGCACAATTGGAAAGAGCAGGATCATCATCAGAACGAGTGTCTGAGCAATGACATTTAACATTTGAATCAAAATAACTGGTATTGCTAATACAAAAGCGTCAAAAATTTTAAAAATGACATAAAACATACGAGTAAAGATGAAATCAGGCATTGCCGAAACCCAACGGTTCTTTTCGCCATCTTCATTAGCTCCATTGCCTAGTTCATCCAGATATTTATTGCGATCTTTGGATTTAACCGCTGTAAAGTTTCCATTTTTATCGCCTGTTCCTAATACCTTACTATCGTCAAAAGTTTCTTGTTTTCCATTTTGGCTATTCTTATATTTACCATTTTCTTGGCCAGTATTGACAAAGACATAGGCTTTATAAGATGTTTCTGCTATATAGCTATCTGCCATAGAATCACCGATTTTGATCGTCTTATTTTTTCCATATTCTACTTTAATATGAGTGATATTTTTAGTGACCTCTTTAGAGACATTATTGATTGTATCAAGCAGATAAAGACCACCAGAGGTCCCTGCAACTGTTCCAAAGTAACCAAAACCAAGGATGAGAACTAGAAAGACATGAAGGAGAGTCCTTGAAAAAGCTCCCTTAGAAAAGAAAAACTGATAAAAGAGATAGAACGCTAGAATCAGAAGCAACATCGAAACGAGTGATTGTTTGGCGACTCCACCAGAGCTTGAACCGATGAATCCTTTCCAGATATTCATGGCTCCATTAAAGACATAGTTCTTGTAGTTGGAGTAGAGATCAATCTTTTCAAGAATCCGAATCAGCAAAGAAAAGAAGCCTACCACTGCATTTAGAATGAAAAAGAAGAAGTTGACGAAAAGCTCATTAATCAGAACCCAAGCCCCGTTAAAAGAAGCGAACCCAGTAGGCTCCATATAGGACTTGAGAGAGAAGATATCGACTCCTCTTAGTTTGTCAAAAGCTTCTTGCATGGATCCACCTCCTAACTAGCGTATTTATTTTCAAGGCTTGATGATACCGTAGCTTTCATTGGTTTTAGAAGCATATCAATATCTTCAAAGATGTTGTGTACGGAAATCATATTGAGATTGCCATACACGTCATAGTACAGGCATTGGCCAGAGATCATATTATCAATCCATTCGAGATTGCTTTCAGTGACTTCAAGATTGACGTGTTTTAGGATATCTTCTCGTTCTGACTTTTCATAGAAAGCAAAGATAGTCCCAAATCCAGTTGTATCATCGTCATTTTCTGCATCATGTACAGATTGAGTAATCAGTGCCAAGGTATTGTTTTTGGAGCGTCCAATCCGACGCATATTTTTGATAACGGCTTTTCCTTCTGCGGACTTCATAAGAATCCATGCTTCATCAAAGAACTCAATGGTATCCTCATTTTCATTTCGTTCTCCAAAGTGGGTACAGAAGGCACCCAGCGCAAACATGAGGGCAATAGAATTGCGTTCATGATCTGAAATTTTTGTGGAATCGTCTTTTGGTAGTTTGAGGTTATTGACCTCTAGGATGGTCACTCGTGACTCGTAGTTAAGTCCTTGAGTGGTTCCATCTGAAAAGGCTAGTTCCAAGATAGAGTTTGTGACAATTGAGGTCAGATAACGACCAACCGAAGCAATTTCAGAGGAAGTAGAGTCTCTCAGAACTTTTAGGACGTGTTTAAATCCGACCTTCTCACCAGCGACTCGTTTTTCTACAATCGCACTAATAGCTTCTGTGATAGCTGTTTTTTGATCCATCGTGACATCATCTACAGCTTGTAGTAGAAACTCAAGCATGTTTTTTGCGACTTCTACAGCTTGTTCTTTATCTAGAACAACAATAGGATCTAAGACTCCGTGGTTTGATGGTAGTGAGCTATCCAGTGTCACAAAGTTAAAGTTCTCAATCTGTTTCTTGCGTTCAGGATAGAGACGTGCAAATTCAGGTGAGTTGATCACTTCTTGGTAGTGATTTCTAAGTTCACGTTTAGGGTCGATATAAAGGGTTTTAACATTTTGTAAAGCCACACTTAAAAAGATGATCTGAGCAAGGAAGGATTTTCCTTGACCTGTTGCCCCCGTAATAATGATGTGTGGGTTCTTGGTGATCTTTCCAGCGATATCTTCTTTATTTCCGACTGTCGCATTGTAGAGGACAATGTTCTTTGAGGAATCAATAGCTTTTGCAATATTGTCCCAACGGCCTGTCCAGTTATCTACTCGGCCGATATACCAACCGATACGATTTCCAGAAGAGGTATTGGTGAAGGGCATGAGTTCTGAAAATCCACGAGCTGTGACCATATGTGTCCAGGTGCGAGTTTTCTTTTGGAGGTTTTCTCCATAAAGCAGAGCTTGAAAGAGATAAGGTCCGTCTTGAGAGGCTTCACTGATTTCAACGCCCATATCATCAAAGTAATTCAAAACTACTTGCCGTCTTTGTCGTAGTTGGTTCACACTAGAAGCAGAAACAATCAGATAGGCTCCATATTCGATGATATCTTCCTTGTTTCCGACTTTCTTCATTAAGTCCTTTAGGGAGATGGAACCCATGATGATCTCGTCTTGTTGAACAGTATCAGTATTTTCTGCCTCTTCCATGATGTTTCTGTAACGTGTATTCGATCGTCCCATTCGACCTTTGATCTTACCGGTATCAATGAATTCTGCCTTGATTCGTAGTTCAACGGGGAAGTTCAAACGTTGGATAAATTCGCCAAGATGAAAACCGTTGAATTGAACAGGAAATTTACCTACAGGAAGAATCGTCACAAAAGATGAACCATAGGGGCTTTCTAGCTTAAGAAAGCCACCTTTTAGGACTTTGATCAAGGTGTCTGTGATATTGAATTGAGCACGATTAGCGAGCACCTCCTTCTTGTAGTGAGGGATATAGCGAAGGTATTGCATCCGCTGGTAATAAAAGAGTTCTTCATTGGATAAACGCTTTGCCCGAAGAACTGAGAAGGCTTGGAAAATGGTGAATTCATCACTTTTATAGTCTTCATACCAGGTGGGACATAATTCATATTCATAGCCAAGACCCTTTGCGATCTTTTCAGTGAACTCATTAAAGCTCTCATAGGCCAAGTCTTTTACTGTAGCTCCATGATTTTGTTTGCGTAAAGTCACTCCTACGACCCAGTCAAACTGATAAGGGATTTCCATTTCATCTGTTAGGCGATCCACTGTGTAGAGAAGAAGTTCTTCTCCTAGTTCACGACTGTCATCTGCTAGAGCATCTGAAAAGTCTCTCATTTTCTCTTCTAAGAGATAGTCTTTAGGGATCAGAGATATTTCAAAGAACTTGTTTTTCTGGAGCTTCTTCATCATTTGAGCAACCGTAATTTTATGTTTGCCCTTTTTTTCATCATCTGTAATTGTGATGGGAGTGTTTGGAATACGATAATAAGCAACGACTGTTTGATCTTTTTTGAGAGCTAGATTTTCATGTGTTTCCCTTATAGGATAAGTTAAAGTAATACTCATAGGCCCTCCTTTTCTATAGATTTGTTTTTTCAAAGACAATTTCTTCTACAGGCTCTATTCGATCTTCATGGTAGATAGCTTTTTTATTGATCTTAAAGTCCCAAAAGTAAATCAGGTAATCTCCAATAAAGACGTGCATCTTTTTACCGTGAGGCTCGTATTCAGTATAGAACTTGGCCAATTTGTAAGGGAGATACCAATAGAGCAAGAGAGAAATTGAGTGAGTGATTTTTGCGAGTGGCACAAAGATAAAACCTCCAAAGAGTAACATGGCCACAAAGACGATGATAAAAACAATGAAAAAGGACAACTGCATGGGTGTCGCAAAGTACCATAGTCGAGTGCCCTTTTTTGTCTTGATTTCTTGGATCCAATAAGGAGCATTTAGGCCCTTACTGTAATCATAAAGTCTTTCTTCATTCATACTTAGAGTCCTGATTCAATACCGAAGAGTCGCAGGAACCAGCCGACTGCTTTTAGGATATCTTGTCCTTTCGCAATTGAAACAATAACGGCATAGAAACCAACGACAGAGAAGAGTTGAAGCCAAGAGCTGTTCCGCCAAGACTTGATCGCTAAGAGCACAGCAATAGCTGTCAGGATCCAAATTCCATCACCCTGAAGGAAGGTTCGTAGATTGTTTGTATTCATAGAGTTCTCCTATTCTTTATCATTTGCATAATTCAGTGGAATGGTGTGTTCTAGTTTTGAGACATAGTAGGTCTTTTCTTTTTCTGAGAGAGTAAAGGTGAAGTTTTCCGAGTGAGTGGTCCCTCCAACTTCAAAGGTAGCTTGGACATAAGCGATTAAATCATCACCGTCCTGTTTGAGATAAGTGTAGTCGATCGTTTTGAAAGTGCTATTTGCGATGATATCCACATCCTTAGCAATCAGATTGAGGTTGTCTTGGTTAGTAGTATAGTTGGTAAAGAAGACCTTGAGGAACTTTTCAACTTTCTTACGCTGACCATCTGAAAAGTGATCATTCGCGGTTAGTTGGAGCTGATCGTCTTCGCTAAAGTGTCCAGCTTGTGAGGATTCAATGGCAGAAAACCAAGGAAGGCCAGAAACGTAATATTTTCCATCTTTTTCATCAAAAGGAATATTGAAGCCTGTCACAATTTCTTTTTCTTCTGTGTTGTTATCCCGATGGATGCTTTCCTTGTATTTAACCTTATAGGTCGCAACTTTCCCTTCTACAGTCACTAACTGAGAATAGACAAGTGAGCTTGGATTTCGAACTTGTCCTTGAGATTTTACATCAGGGATGTAGTTGTAAAATTTATTTAAGTAGTCAACTTGAGCTTTTTGTTTATCGCTTTCTTGTGGAAGAGTGAAATAGGCATAGACGTAGTCATTCAAGTAATACTGGAGTTTATAGTCATATTTTCTACTCGACTCCATAGGCTGTGTCTGTTGCTTTTGGGTGGATTCTACTTGGACTTGTAGTGTACTTACCTTATTTGAGAGTGTGATAGCACGGATAGATCCCAAGAAACCAACAAAAAGGAGGAAAGAAATTCCTCCTATGACTGCGATATTGACGGTCTTTTTATTGGTGACTTTTAGCTTTGGTGGTCCTCCTTTTTTCTCCACCTTTTTAAAGTGTGAAAGATATTCTTTCGCTTGAAGCAAGTAGCGTTTAGCTTTATCCATAGATCCTCCTTTAGAGACCAGCAAGCTCAATGAGCTTTGATCCTTTTGCATAAAGGCGCTTATTGGCTTTTTCGATCTCGCCATTAATGTAATAGTAGCCTCGTAGCTCAGTTTGGAGTTTTTCGATCAGGTCAGGCTTTAGGTCTTTGGCTTCTTCTTTTTTTAGGAGACTATTTAATTCTCCAGCCTTGGTCCAAGCCTCTCTGTGATCTTTCTTTTTAAGTAATTCTCCCAGTTCATTCGTGACTTGAGAGACTTTCCTTTCAAAAATAGTTTTAGTAGCCATTTCAATTTCCTTTCTAAATGTTTCTTGATTGTCTTTGATGGTCTTTTGGATATAAGTAATGAGTGAGGGGCGCATTTTTTTATTTACGCTCAACACTTGACCATCTAGCGTGAAACAGGCATGTTCATAGTCATAGAAACCTTTCGCATCTGGTGTTTTTTCGGTAGATCTTCCAGCGCATTCATAGTAGAAGTCTTTGCCTTTTCGTAAGAGAATGTACATATGCCAGAATTCTTGTTCTGGAAGAAGCAGAAAGTCTGCTTGATAAATCTTCTTTAACATCTCAAGAAGCCTCAAGCAGATCATCGTAACCTAGAGCTTGGTAGATAAAATCTGAATCAAACCAGAGCCAGTCATTGATTTGTCCTTCTGTTGGAGTATCGCCAGAGAAGATATCTTCACAAATGACGGTTAGAGTATCTACTCCACCACGTTCACGGACAGTGTTCAAGGTGGTTAGTCCACCAGACCAAGCTTTAAAGTTTTCTAGTGAATTGATTTGAACTTTGTATTCCATATAGTTTTTCCTTTCTAGTGTTCATAGTGTTTATTGGCTTTGAGAAGTCGTAACATGGCTTTTCCTCGATCAGTGATCTCTCCGCTATTCTGAATCATTTTCATGTATTCTGTTTGGAGGATCTTGTCCGCTTCAGTGACTAGTGCAAGAGAGTTAGCAACTTGATAGGTAAGCCAGCGAATCGTTCGCTCAATACTGTATGGTTGTGGGTTGGTTGAGAGTTTTAAGGGTTCGACACCCCCAAAGAGACGTTGCCATTTTTCATCGGGTTTATAGGCTCCAAATCGAGTGAGACCATCATAGACTTGGATTTCTTTGTTTATGATGCCTCGTGCGATTTCTCCGAGATCTACACCGTTGATATATTCCTCCACAATACCTTGAGCTTTCTGATCTGAAAAGCGGAGTTCATAGCGATTCCAGATACCAAAAATCTCCAAAGATTCGTCCAAGGAGATGTTTTCCATTCGAGCTATTTCATAGCGCTTTTCATAAAAGTTGAAGTAGAGTTGACTTTGACGACTTCCAAAATAAATGGACAAGCCGTGATTAGCTTCCATGTCTTCATTATCTGTGAAAGATCCACCACCCGTGATATTCCATTTCTTGATCGTATCTAGAACAATCTCTTTGGAATAGAGTTTATCAATCAATTTGGGAATTTGAATTTGTTCGTCCTCGTGACCATACCCTTTATAGAGTTCATCGAGAGCGATATCGAGTCGCTTCACCCGAACATCTTCATAGGAATAAAGAATGTTTTGAAGAAAGGTCTGCCAAGTAATTCCCTTGTCTTCTAGAAGTAATTCCAGCTCACGGCATCCTTGCCCGGATAGTTGAAGACAAGTTTGGTAGTCATTGGTCACAGACTTATCAAAGAAATCAAAAATCCAGATATTTCCACGTTGCCATAAGTGGGTATAGTTCATAAGACGGGTTTCTTGGTCTGTAAATTCGCTTAGATGACAGTGAAGGAAGTTTTCACAGAAAGCATCTAAATCCTTCAATCTAGGAAAGGTCAATCGGAGATAGTCGATCTGAGCTCGAAGACTGTTTTTATCGCAATCTTGATAGTAACCGAGCCTTTCTTTGAGTTCTCTGAACTTATCAATCATTAGTCCTCTTTCGCCTGTTTCATAAGAGCGATAGGTTCTTGTAGGGAGATCAACAGCTTGTGCAAATGCTTTTTGACTGAGTCCCGTTTGTTTTCTGAAATTCTTAATATGAAAAGGACTAATTTTGTCCATTCATCGCAACACCTCTTTCTAACAAAGTGACACACTTTTTTGACGAAAGTGACACACTTCATAAAAATTGAAAACCCAACTCCCATAAGGAATGAGGACGGGTGGACTTGGCGTTTTTGCCAAATGTAACCCCCCTATTAGAAAACGGGGGTTGAAGTTTCATCATGGCCTAGAGACTTCGGGCTACGGTCTGCGCCTGACCTGCGGTCAGGCTTGCCCTTGCCCTTGTCCTAGCCCATGATGAACAATCGTCGCTTCAACTGCTTTTGGATAAGACCTGCGTCCTCCCTCTTCAAATTGAGCGAGGATTTCAAGAAGAAGTTTTTCTTGAAAAGGATCCACTAGAATAGCGGATACAGTCCGTTCAAAGATGATCCCTTGTTCTGTTAAGAGATAGATAATCTTGCGTAAGGTTGGCATTTTAAGATTTTGTTCGTCCGCAAATTCCTTGAGTGGTCGTTTGTTTGGTTCGTTTTCTATAGACTCCTCTTCCTCTATAGGATCAATTGTTTCAACCGGTGGTTTATATTCTTCAAATACTGAGAATTCTTGACCTTCAAACTCCATGATCGGAATGTTAGAGTAGGCATCATAGAAAGAAAATCCTTGATCAAGCGGTACATAAGGAGAGAAAAACTCACCAGCCAGCTCGCCATTGTTTGCGATATAGCCCCGTCCTTTGATTTTGACACCATTAATTTCATCCAGCTTTTTGAACTCTTTGGTTTTATTAGCATCTCCAAACATCATGTCATATCCTGTTGATTCTAAATGACCGACGGAAAGACGCTTCATAAAGTTATCCCGAAGAGCTGTTTTGATAAATTCTCCATCGGGCCGTTGCATAGCAAAGATGATAAATACACCTGCTTGACGACCTTCTAGAACTAATTGTGAGAGATATTCCATGAGCTCCGACTGTTGGCTATAATCTCGATCAATCTTTGCCATAAGAGCTGCCCACTCGTCCACAAGAATGAATTTTGGTTTCATGTCATAATGAGTAAAATTCTTTCCAGCTTGGAATTTTGGCGAAGTAGACATCCGTTCATAGCGTTTTTCCATGAACTCTACATTCTCTTTAAAACAGTTAATGATATCTTCCTTACTAGTGTAAACCCGACCATGGAAGACTGGAATTTTCTTTAATCCAGCAAGGTCCGAATTCTTTGGGTCACAGATATCGACAAAGCCGACTTTAGCTAGTGCATAGATTATGGTCATGAGAACAACTGTTTTTCCTCCACCTGTTCCACCACCGATGAGAAGATGAGGTTCTTCAATATAATCCCAAGAAACATCTTTCATGAGCTGGAGTTTTGATCCCTTGACTTTTACTTCATCAATAGTGATCCGACTATCAATCCGATTAATAGCAATTTCATATTTGATAAAGCGGTTATCAAAGGTTTTATTACGAAAGTCTCCGTTAAACATGACTTCAAGCGTAGCTCCAAGGTTGAGAAAGCGATCTTGAAATTTATTGCCTTCTAGAATGAAACTTATTTCAATCTTGTAGCGAGACTGTTTGATATACACTTGAGGTAAGGTGATTTTTTCAATGATCTTGTTTTCACGTCTCACCTTTTTAACTAGATAGAGGTTATTCTCTAGTAAAAAGCGAGAAAGAATTCGAAGGCTATTTAACTTTTGAAAAAAGAGCATCTTCCTGTAGCAAACCCGATTGATAAACCAAGAGAAGATTAAAGAAAAGAGAAGCCCAGCTCCTAGAAAATATCCTTGAGGTAAGGGATGGACTTTTAATTCTTCTAGATGTAAGTAGCTGTAGTAACTAATAGCCAACAAAAAAGGAAACCACCAGACAAACCATGTGATTCCCTTTAGTTTACGATGAAAAACTCGAACTCTTTTTCCTCGATAGGTAAAGAGTTTCATCCTGCATCACCTCCTAGTTTTCCTTCTTATTTTCTACCGGTTTGTTTTCTTTGGTTGGTGCACCTCCAGCTTTTTTCTTGATTTTAGAAGCAAAGAGCTTATAGATATCATTACGATTGACGTGGGTATGGGTGATAACAATATCTTCTAGTTCAATCTCTTCTCGGTATTTAATCCCCAAGTCTTCAATTTCAGACTCAGACATATCTGCGATAGTGAAAAAGAGGGTTTCGTGCTGGACAGAAGAATGAATCCCTACAACAATACCTCGGATCTCACCTGTATTGACTTGTACAAATGATCCATCAGGATTTCGTTGTGAGCGATCCACTTCAAAGATGATATCAGGACCTTCAATGCCTCGGAAAGTCAGTTTTCCAAGGACTGCTGGGACATCTAAGCCATCTGTAATAACACGATAAGTCTTATCCGCAATTTGTAGTTTTTCTCCGTAGTTTAATCCAATTTTAGCCATGTGATTTTCTCCTTTAATTTCTTATTTTTTAAGTACCAATTTTTCCGCAAAGACATTGAGATAAGGTGCAACAGTATTACCATTTAAAGCAGTGTCTGGGAAAAAGATTGGGTTAACCGCTTCTACTAGAGAATCTTCTGGAAAGACTGTTGTAGAGGCTGGTGTAATGACATGGAAAGCTCCGTGCTCTGCGCTGTTTAGAATGTGACGTTGGTATTTGCCTTCTTTTCTAAAAATAAATTTAGGAGCATCTCCTAAACGTTCGTAGTAAGCAGGGCCAATAAATTCTGGTTTCATTTTAAGTGTTTCTGAGATCATAAGATTTTCCTTTCTGAGTGTAAAATAAAAAGAGTTAAGCTAGTTGCTTCACTCTTGAGTAATAGTGTGTAAAAAGTTTGCGTTTAAACATACGACTATAGAATTGAATATCCCCATGAGCATAGCCATTTCTACGAGCAGCATCTGCGAGATGGTCTAAATCAATTTGGGCTTGAGCATAGAGTTTAGCCTGTAGTTTATCAGATTCACTAAACATACCATAGGTAAATTCATAGTTATCATATAGTCGTTTACATTGTAGTGCGAAAAAAGTTTGTCATATCATTCTCCTTTATTGTAATAAGTAAAAAAGCTACTAAGTGAAAAAAGGAAAGAACTTAGTAGCTTGAGAGTAGGTCTATCTGATTAGATAGACAGCAGTAAAGAAAAGTTATTTGGTTGGAAAGATCCCTCTTTCCACGGTGGCAACGTTTAGCAAGGTGCTTTGCGTCAATTACCATCGCTTTCCCAGCCAATCTCTTCAGGTAGTCATGATCATACCCAAGGGATTCTCTTACGCCCTTTGGCGAAGCCAGTTCACTTTACTATTCGGAAAAGTGCGAAAGTCCGAAATGCGTGGAAGCCCACAAATACTTGTTTTATATCTTCACTTCAACCATAAAACGGACTTGACTTTACCTATCAAATAGATTACAATAAAGGTACGAAGTTTAGTGTAGTTTGATAGTCAGTCCTCTGGTTGTCAGACGCACTTTTTATTTAATTGTCAATGATCATAATGCCGATAGTTAGGCGTTATTATTTTTAAAACCAATATAACTTCCGGCTATATTTTATATTATATAACCATTGGTTATATTTGTCAAGAGATTATTTGAAATTAATACAAAAAAATTTTAGAGGTTTAAAATGGAATTTTCGGAACGATTAAAAAACCTTAGAAAACAAGCACATCTTACACAAGTCGATGTAGCTGAAAAACTAGGAATTTCGCAACCAGCTTATGCTTCATGGGAACGTGGAGCTAAAAAACCAACACAAGATAATTTAGTCAAGATTGCACAAATTCTTGATGTATCAATTGATTATCTAGTTGGGAACTCAGAAGAAAAATCAGATGAACTAGATAATATTGAATTGTTATTCCGTATGAATTCAAAAGGTCTAACTGATGAGGAAAAAACCGTCTTTAAAAAAGAATTGATTGAGTTTATGGAAGAACGAAAGAAAGCGTTTAGGAATTAGCAAGTAAATGAAAGAAAAGAATTCAAAAATCGATCACATAGACACCTCTATTGCCACAAAACAATTTAGTAATATGATTGTTGAAAAGGATGAAAATAAAAATTATAAAACATTTTTTCTTAATGGCATTTGGGGAAGTGGGAAAACAACTTTTTTAAAAGATACGGAGAAAGATTCCGAGGGAAATTTAAAAAAGAATAGATGGAAAGTAAGATATTTAAAGTTATGGGAAATAAAAAATGATAGATCCGTTTTTGAATTAGCTTTTGCTGTCCTATTTCCGAAGTATAATTTTTTTGCATGGTTTTTTGTAATAATTTCTATTGTGATCTCATTACTTTTAACCCCTACCTTCAATTTGGGATTATCCAAAATAGTTCATAATCTTATATCATCTTGTATTAAATCTCAAGAATTATCTAAATTTTTAGAATATATCTTTATTCCTATCTTAAAATCAGTTTTTACAATTGTGGCATTAACAGTATCAACATTTGAGTTATTGAAATTAAAATCTGATAGTTTTTATATATTTTTATTTAATAGAAAGTTACGTAAAAAAAAGAAAAAAGTAGTTTTAGTAGTCGATGATTTTGATAGAGTCTCTTCTGAAAGGCAAAAAGAGGCTTATAAATTATTCAATATAATTCATGGGAAAATTCCAATTATTTTTGTTGGAGATCTTGATAAAATAACTATCGATAGTGATAGATCTTTAAGATTTTTAAATAAAATAATTGATAAAAGAGTTGAACTTCCAGTTGCTATAAACTCTAAAAATGTATTAAAAAATTATATTTCATCGTTAAAAGAACAGTTAAGAACTGTAGATAAATATTATTATCACAGTTTTAATGATATTTATATAGATGACTTTCTAGATAAAGATTTTTTAAATAGTAATTTGACACTGAGAGAAATTAATCAATTTAAGAGCCTGTTAGATAGCGAAATTTCAAAAAAAGAAGGGAGGGTGAGATTAAGTCAACAAATAGTAATCATATATTTGTACTTGTTTGATTATCAAAATTATAATGAATTACGTAATAATTACGATAGCAATAGTAAGAAAGTAAGAATGAAAGGATTTTATGAAAAAGATGAAACAAAATATAAGAATATAAATAAAGTTCTCTTTGAAGCTCGAGGTGGACGTTGTGTACCTTTAGGATTCGATCAAGGACCAGTATCGTATTTTATAAATGATAATATAGAAAATTTATCCGTCAAGGAAGCTGAAGATAAATTGATAAAAATGTACGAGGATATTGAGATTATAAATAGTTTAGGTGAAAATACGGAAGAATTTTTAGAATACATAAACCAAACTGATATAGAGTTGGAAAACCTTAAAACTTTGTTACACAGTATTTTATTAAAAATAACAGATCAAAAATTTCAGGATATAGCTTCAATAGTTGTAAATAAGATAAATATGATATTATCTAGAGATAGGAATAACAAAAATAATGATGTATTTTGGATTGATGTTACAAAAGAAATAGATATTTCCAAAAGATGTTATTTTTACGTAAAATATCGTATATTTTCTGATAACATACCATTTTCAACAATTAGAGAAGATTTATTGGGCTATATAAATACTTCACAAAAAATAGAAAACATTCCAGAAGTCGCTTTTTCTTTATTACAAGGTGAAATTTTAAATTATAAGAATGATAAATTAAATATAATAAAAATATTTAATAGTGACATTAAAAACAAAGAAAAAAACTTTGGTGTTTTAAAAAATTATTTTGGTATTCAGGAAAAAAGTGTAAATAATGAAAACCAATATATAATTGAAAATACTTTTAAAAAAGATTTGAATGTAACGCCTTTTGTTGAATTTTTTTATAAAGAGGTACTCACAGTGAATTCTGAAAACACAGTCTGAGATTCTATTTTTATTTTTTTTTTCTTAATAAAACTTTTAGTGGACATCTGTCCACTATTTTTATATAATAAACTCAACCCATTCGGTTTAGTTTTGTAAATAATACTTAAAGGAGGTATCATTCTTTGGATGAATTGTATACAAGAATAAGTAAGTCTACAAAACATGTGTTATACCAGTATATGAAAGATCATGACATTTCATTACTAAATTATAATTTCAACTACTTCTTTCAACACTGTATTCAAGAATATCAGATTCAAGTGATTAGTCACCACTTCTCTAATCGTAAGATTGAAGGATTAACTGTTATCGATGAATTAGGAATTAGTTTTTCCTATGAAAAGGATAATCCAATTGTAAAGCAAAATTTTACTCTATGTCATGAACTGGGACATTTTATCCTAGAGCATGAAGGAAATTATTTTACTGAATCTATTGATAATCAGGAGAACCTACTAGAGCGAGAAGCGAATATTTTTTCTGCTGTAGTATTAATGCCTGACATTGTTTTGTTGTCAAAGATTTATTATAGTTGCGACACCTTTCAACACATTCAAAGTAGCCTCAATGTCTCAAAACAGGCATTGTTCTTTCGCCTTTTAGATCTTCTTAGAGAATATTATCCTGAAAAAGAAAATACCATTAGGCAGGCTATCGATGCTTATATTGATGGACAAAATGCCACACTACTCCTTTTGTTTCACGGTGTCAAAGATCAGATTATAAAGGAATTCAACAACTATCAGACTTCTCTAATCAATAAGATTGAGCAATCAGTAATTAAAAAAGGCTTCGTTACTAGCCAAGAGTTACCTGAACTTTTAAATCAGGATAATTGGAAGACAATTAAGAATTGTCATGACAATCTAAAAGTATGGCTCATCTATGATAAAGGAAAATCTATAGCTTATGTTTGGGATAAAAATAAGCTAACAGACAAAGAAGCAAAACAAAAAGCTGAATTGAAACTACTGTTAATGTGAGGTAAGTGATGTATCAACCAGAAAAACTAAAGGCTCGAAGAAAAGAGCTAAAAATGACTCAAAAAGATATTGCTGATCAGTTGGGAGTCAGCTATCAAGCCTATTCCGCATGGGAACGTGGAGTAAAACAACCATCTAGAGAAAAAGTGCAACAACTAGAGCAGATTCTAAACGTACCGAAAGGTTTTTTTACAGAGATCGAAATCGTCCGACTATATAATACTTTATCGGATGAAGGTAAGAATAATGCACTTAGTTATGTCAGAGGCCTAGTTCAAAAAGAAAAATGTAAGAACATTATTTCAATGTCAGAAAAACTATACGAATACCATGTTTACGAACAAATGTCTGCTGGTATCGGTTCATCGGTGTATAACGATCAAAACTATGATACTGTCTATTTTGATGAAGAACTAGCCCACGATTTCGCCTCATGGATTTCTGGTGACTCAATGGAACCCAAATATCAAAATGGTTCTGTGGCTCTCATTCGTGAGACAGGATTTGATTATGATGGTGCAGTTTATGCCGTAGTCTGCAACAATCAGACATACATTAAAAGAGTTTATCAGGAAGAACAGGGCTTACGGTTAGTTTCTATCAATCCAAAATATCGAGATATTTTTCTTTCGTATGATGAAGATCCTAGAATTGTAGGGATTATTGTAGGGAATTTCTTACCTGTTGAACAGTGATATTGTTAATGTAAAATAATAATAGTGTATTATTTTTTCTAGACAGGGTATAAGTGGAAGAAAAGATGAATAAAATGGAGAAGACTCTAATGGTTCTTCTCCATTTTTTTATCTAATTGGTAATGTTGAAAATCGGAAGTGAAATGATACTTTCAAAGAATTCATTTTGGACACTAGCAAACGAAATAGAGCCCTGATGCAAATCAACAATTTGTTTTGAAATTTTTAGCCCAATTCCAGTCGTTCTAATTTAGGATACTGACTACGTCAGTTCCATTTCAACCTTAAAACAGTGTTTTGAGCAACCTGCGGCTAGTTTACTAGTTTGCTCTTTGATTTTCATTGAGTATAAATAAAAATATGAGTTCTCCTCTTATTTTAAAAAATAATTATTTTATAATTTTTTTATATTTAGTGTAAACTATTCATTGCGTCCCAAATGCGGGAAGTTTATTTCTGATTTTCATATTTGGATTATAATAT
>NZ_KV813675.1:39821-40224 GCF_001813675.1 Streptococcus sp. HMSC078D09 | reverse complement strand
TATGAACCAGATTATGAAACAATATAAATTACTATATTTCTTGATTATTTTATTAAGTCTGACAAGTGCTCTTTTAATGACATTCTTCTCTCTCCAATTAGGAAGAATACTTGATAGTATATCTAATTCAAATAGTGGATTACTCTTTCATATCACTATTTGTGTAAGTTCGATTTTACTGTGGTTCTTGATTTCTTGTTCCTATTCCTATCTTAAAAACCAATATGTAAAAAAAGTTATTTTAGATCTAAAAAGGCGTCTCTTATTACATTATTTATCGCGTGAATTTAACCAAATTGACAACCGTAACCATTCAGATTTCTTAAATAATATCACCAAAAACAGTGATCTTATTCAAGAAAATTTATTAATCCCTAAAATCTCTCTAATTGCAAATTTAGGG